>JAZQGI010000017.1:0-215728 GCA_045539955.1 Acutalibacteraceae bacterium
GCATTGTTGGATTACTTATGAATTTGGTTATAATGTGGGTGGCAGTTGACCTTCTTGCTTTTAACGAGATGTTATCCAAAATTGCGGCTACGGCAATAGTGTTTTTTTATAATTTCTTAGTAAGAAAACTGTTGATTTATAGGGAAAGATAGAAAATTTTAATTCTAAAGAACACCATCAACAATGAAAAAAGAGGAGTGATTAATCACTCCTCTTTTTTCATTGGCTCTTTAAATTTTGTAATAATTCTTGCTGCTGAAAATGCAGCAAATGGTACTAATGAAAAGAAATACGAATACACATATTGACTTTTGCCTTCCCAGATTGTGTGGAATAAAAACCCACCGATTAACATGAGAAAGAATAGCTCCCATCCTTCATATTTCTTATGATATCTAATAACAAAAATTAATGCCAAACCAAAAAACGCTATCATGTATATTTTAGAAAGGTTTGATAAAGCTTTTTCCTCGTCACCACCAGTGTAAAGAGAGGTTAGTAACGGAGTATAGGTGTTTTGATTACAATTTTTTAACGGTCCAACCCAAAGTGATTGATAGAGAGGATTGCACCATTGTGAAATCGTTTTATTTATGAAAAACTTTCCTGTTCTCAATGGATCATTTAACATTTTTTTTGCGTTTTGATGAAGTTTTTCCATACCTTTTTCTTTGGCGAGTTCGGCATCATAATTAGATTCTATAAAAATTTCATTATTACTATCATCATACCATCCTGCAGCACGAACATTATTGTCAATATCAGTTCCCATAGCCAGCCACAATACTGAAGGCATTCCACTTGATTCACCGATAAAGGCTAATGGCAAAATTTTAAGAGGTAAAATCATACTAATAATTATACAAATCGATAATATTATATGCTTAATCGAAAAGTTTTTAAGCATATTTAATGCTAAATAAATCAAAATTGCCGCCACGCCAATAATAAAGTTTTTTCTTAACATAACAGAAAAACACGCACCAGAAACGATGCATATAAGGCTGACTATACTGTGATTTTTTGAAAAGCGTATCGTGTGATAAAAAGCAAATAATATAAAGAAAAAACCAGGAATATTACCATAAGCGAAAAGTGTAAAGAAAAATTGCGGAAGAAAGGCAAAAGACATAATTATAGTGATCTGATTGACCAATCGATTTTCAAAAATCAAGTCAGAAATCTTGTATGAGAGATAGTTAATACCTATAACCAAAGCCAAATTTGCAAAAAAATTGATGATTACATTTTCGCAAAAACAGTATAATAAAGCATCGTAAAGCATTAAACCGATTTGATGGGGATATTGATGCATATATCCGCCTTTCTCAAACATTGGATATTCTCCTGCCAGCATATCCTTCGCTGCCTGTGATACCATAAGTGGATCTGCCCTTAATGGTGAATCAACATTATAAAATAAGTATATACCCATTGCGACATATATGATTGAAAAAGCAATAAATAAATATTGTTCTTTTATTTTTTCTAAATATCGCTTAAGAAATGTCAATACAAACAAAACTGAGATAATAATTAATAGAAAAAAAGCACTCTTAAACAAGTGGGGGTTTATGCTTACAATTTCTGAAGTATCATAACCAACTGTAGCATTAAAAAAGAAGTTTAATACAAAAATTAAACCTAATGTTAAGACGGAAACTATTTGTAAGCCTTTATAAAAAAAGGAATGAACTTTCATATGAAATCACCTCTCGAGTATTATATCATATTCTTATAAAAAAGTAAATAATGAGAAATTTAAGTTTAGTATAAAAGAATTTACAGACCCGTTCACAGGTAACAAGAAACAGTAGGAAAAAAGACAGATGCTTGAAATGGTAATGCGTTGCTAAACTTTCGGCGCCCATTTTAGTAGCTAAATCCGTAATCACACATTATAGGGGTGGAGCATACCACCGGTTTACCGGTGGTTATGATATTTTACAAACATTTAAAAAAACTAAAAGATGTCGGTGAATGTCGGTTTTGTTTTGTGGATAATAGAATTATAAAATTTAAGGAGGTAAAATTTTATGATTTGTGTTGAAGTACATTCAAATAATGTATTGACTGTCAGAAACGATACTTTCGCAAATGCGGTTTCAGACAGCGCAAAACATGAAACAATCAAATTCTTATTCAGCGATAATTGGAAGGATTATCAAAAAACTGCAGTTTTTTCTGCAAAGGGTGTAGAGCCTATTAACATTGTATTAGACGGGGAAAATGACTTATGTGTTTCAGATGATGAATGCTACATACCCTTTGAGGTGTTAAAGGGCGATGAGTTTACCTTGTCGGTATTCGGTGTAAACGGTGAAAAATTAGCCACCGCTACGCAGGAAAAAATCAAGGTATTTACAAGCGGGTATGCTTTAGGGGATGCCCCTGCGGAACCTACACCTGACCAATACAGTCAGATTATTGAAATGATGACTGCCACCGAACAAATCGCACAATCGGTGCGTGACGATGCTGATAACGGTCTTTTTAAGGGTGAAAAGGGCGATAAAGGCGAGAAAGGGGATAAGGGCGATAGCGTAGGCGTGAAAACCGACGAAGGCGGTGAAATTTTTAATGATTATGATAACAATACAGCTACAGGAAAATTTTCTCACGCCTCAGGTACAAATACAACAGCAAGCAGAGAAGGTCAGTTTGTAGTAGGTTCGTGCAACGATAATAAGGAAGATACCGTTTTTGAAGTCGGAAACGGAACCCCTAATAACCGTTCTAACGCATTTGAAGTGTATAAAGACGGTCACGCAGAGGTTTTGTCGATGGGGATAAATCCTACAGATAACACTGTGGCAACCAAGCGATATGTTGATGAAGAAATCGCTACCTTTGATTTCATAAAAGTTGTTGAAGGACTGCCCCAAACAGGACTTGCAAATAAAATTTATCTTGTACCGAGTAAGGAACCAAGCCAGCAAAATCTTTTTGATGAGTATATTTGGATAGATGGAAAATGGGAATATATTACTTCTAAAATCGTTGAAGTGGATCTTACACAATACTATGACAAATCACAGGTAGATGAATTTGTAGATGAATTGCAAGATGAAATTGAAACTTGCAATGAAAAAATATATCCTGTGGGCAGTATTTATACTACAGAGGATAGCGGTGTTGACCCTGCTGAATTGTTTGGTGGTAGTTGGGAACTTACAAGAACTTTTTATGGCGGCGAATTGTTGGCTTCAGGTGTTGTATATGACGGAGGAGGAAATATCAGAACAATTGCCGCGGGAGAAATAGTAAGTGTATCTGATATACTATATAAGTGGTATCCAAGCATTACATCATCTGTAGACGGAATTTTAACATTCGAAGATGGAGCGTTTAAAGTTAATACACAAGGTGTTGTAGGTGTTGTGGTGGCGAATCTTTTCATCGGTGGGTCTACAGAAAATACTTGCTCTGCGGTATGGTTTAGAACTTCAAATAAAAATCCATTGCCCGATACGGTTAAAATCCCGTACAGTGGCGGCGGTATGTTTGGAACATTAAATGCAGGAGAATACAGTGGAACAAATGGTACATTTCGTTATTTTGTAGATGATAATGATACAGGAAGTAGTTTTTATGTAAATCCGCAATTTATGGCATATAACGGAGATTTTCACGTCGGTGGCGGCGGTATCGGATGTGGATTGTTTGTTGAGGTTTACAGCAAAGGCGGAACGAGATATATGTGGAAAAGAACAGCATAAAAATTGCTCGTATGCTAAATTTAGCATACGAGCTTCGCTGTATTACATTGACATATTTATCTAAAAAGGGTATACTATTAGAGAAATTTTTTGTCAGGGGTAGTTTATGAGAAAAAAATTAAAACTTCTTTTATCAGTATTTTGGGTATTCTTCCGTATCGGTGCATTTACTTTTGGCGGAGGATATGCTATGATACCGCTGATTAGTGAAGAAACGGTTAATAAGAAAAAGTGGATTAGCGAAAGCGATATTTTAGATATTATTGCTATTGCTGAATCAACACCGGGGCCTGTGGCTATAAATTCTGCAACCTTTGTAGGCTATCGTGTGGCTGGCTTTTGGGGTTCGTTTTTTGCTACCTTGGGGGTAGTTACCCCATCTTTTATAATTATTTTGATAATATCTTATATTCTCAATGAATTTAAGGAATTAAAGGCAGTGCAGTATGCCTTTAATGGTATTCGCGCAGGTGTTTTAGCGCTTATTATAAAAGCGCTGTATAAAATGTATAAGCAGTGTCCTAAAGGTTGGTTTTATTATATTATAATGGGGCTTGCTTTCTTGGCGGTGGCTTTTCTTAATATTCCCGTTGTTTACTGCATCATCGGTTGCGCTGTTTTAGGACTTATTTATTCCTTTACACTGAAAGGTAAGGTGGAGAAATGATATTCTTAAAGCTGTTTTTAACCTTTTTTAAAATCGGCGCCTTTACCTTTGGCGGCGGTTATGCAATGCTTCCGTTTATAAAGCAAGAGGTGCTATCTAACGGCTGGATGCCTTTGGAGGAAATTGTTGATTTTATTGCGGTCAGCGAATCAACACCAGGTCCTTTTGCTATAAATATGGCGACCTTTATCGGCAACCATCAGGGTAGTGCATACGGTGTTTTGGGTGGAATTTTTGGAGCCTTTTGCGCTACTTTAGGTGTGGTTTTGCCATCATTTATTATTATTTTAATTGTTGCCAAATGTTATGATAGATTTAAGAACAGTACTGTTGTAGCAGGCTGTATGACGGGACTTAAGCCTGCGGTTATCGGTTTTATCGGTGCGGCGGCGCTTTCAATAGCGGCAACTGTGTTTATTCCAAGCGGTTTCAGTTTTGAAATATTTAAGAGCGTTGATTTCTATGCTTCGGCTGTAATTTTTATCGGCGCACTTGTGCTTACATTTAAAAAGGTTCACCCAATAATTATAATCTGTCTTTCGGCGGTAATAGGAATAGCGGTAGGATATTTATTGTAAAATTAAAACGGCAAGACTTTAGAGTCTTGCCGTTTTTGTTAATTCTTAAGACTTTGTAAGGGTGCAGGTATTCTTCCTGCACGGTCAATGAATTTTTTAGGACTTTTATTAAGGTTTACTTTCATAATAGGCCCTGAACCTAAAAGACCGCCGAAATCTAACTCCTCACCCTGTTTTTTGCCGATTGCTGGAATAACGCGCACAGCAGTGGTTTTGGAGTTTACCATACCTATAGCCGCTTCGTCAGCAATAATTGCTGAAATAACTTCTGCGGGGGTTTCGCCGGGGATTGCTATCATATCAAGACCTACTGAGCAAACAGCGGTCATAGCTTCTAATTTTTCAAGCTGCAGGTCACCTGAGCGCGCGGCGGCTATCATACCTGCGTCTTCGGTAACGGGGATAAATGCGCCCGAAAGACCTCCGACATAGGAAGAAGCCATAACGCCACCTTTTTTAACAGCGTCATTAAGCATTGCAAGTGCAGCAGTTGTGCCGTGAATACCGCACGTTTCAAGGCCCATTTCTTCTAAGATGTGCGCTACCGAATCACCTACAGCTGGGGTTGGTGCGAGGGAAAGGTCTACGATACCGAAAGGCACACCTAAACGTTTTGAAGCTTCTGTACCTACAAGCTGTCCCATACGGGTGATTTTGAATGCAGTGCGCTTGATAATTTCTGCAAGCTCGCCTAAATCGCCGTTGGGGCATTTTTTAAGCGCCGCCTGAACAACACCTGGGCCTGATACACCCACGTGGATTACACAGTCAGGCTCGCCTACACCGTGAAAAGCACCCGCCATAAAGGGATTGTCTTCAACGGCATTACAAAATACCACTAATTTTGCACAGCCGATACATTCGCGGTCTTTGGTGATCTCTGCAGTTTCCCTTACAATCTCACCCATAAGCTTTACGGCATCCATATTTATGCCAGCTTTTGTAGAGCCAATGTTTACAGAGGAGCAGATGTTTGTGGTTTCGCTGAGTGCGCGTGGTATTGAGCGTATAAGCGCCTCGTCACCGGCTGAGAAGCCCTTGTGTACGAGCGCCGAATAACCGCCGATAAAGTTTACTCCCGTAGCATCGGCCGCACGCTGTAAGGTTTTGGCATACATAAGCGGATCACCGCCGGAAGAGGCTAAAATCATCGAAATAGGGGTGACAGAAATTCGTTTGTTTATAATAGGAATACCGAACTCACGCTCAATATCTTCACCCGTTTTTACAAGATTTCCTGCAAGACGGGTGATTTTGTTATATATTTTTTCACACGCTTTTTCTGGGCTCGAGTCACAGCAGTCAAGAAGTGATATACCCATAGTAATAGTACGTATGTCAAGATTTTCTTCGGAAATCATATTTATGGTTTCCATTATGTCATTAAGATTTATCATTATGTACCTCTTAAATTCTGTGCATAGAATTGAAAACGTCCTCGTGCATTACGCGGATGTCAAGACCGCGATTTTCACCGAGTTTTTTCATTTTGTTGGAGTAATCGGTAAATGAGCAGTTAATATCTTTGATTTCGGTAAGCATTACCATTACAAACATATCTTGCAAAACCGACTGCGTGATATCAACAATATTTGCGTTACATTCGTTGCAGACAGCACTTACATCAGCGATAATGCCGACTGCGTCTTTTCCGATAACAGATACAACAGTTTTCATAAAAAAATCTCCTTAAAATATGCTTTAATAATTGTATCATACAAATTTTGAAATATCAATGGCAATTTTGTTGACTTTTTGGCTGTTTTGAGGTACTATATTTATACAGGATTTTTAAAAAAGTTCGATATTTTGTTAACAACATATTGACAAAACACAAAATATGGTATACAATATCTTGTGTAACGGCATATAACTGACGGATTTTATGGGCGACCATAGGGGAGTATGTCGTTTTTGAGCCGACCGTCTGGGCAATTCAGTTTGAGTAGACTGGGTTGCTTTTTTCAACCCATAAACCAAGAAGTTCTAAATAAAGGAGAAAAATATGAAAAGTGATAATTGGAACGGTTTTAAAGAGGGTGTATGGCAGGACGAAATAAATGTACGCGATTTCATCCAGCAGAATTACACTGAATATAAGGGTGATGATTCTTTTTTGGAAGAAGCTACTCCGAGAACTAAAGAGTTAATGAAAAAGCTCAACGCTCTCTTTATGGTAGAGCGTCAGTTCGGCGGTGTGCTTGATATAGATACTGCAACTGTTTCTTCGCTTACTTCGTTTGAACCGGGATATCTTGATAAGGAAAATGAAATCATTGTCGGACTTCAGACTAACCGTCCGCTAAAGCGTGGTATAAATCCTTTTGGCGGTATTCGTATGGCGCGTCAGGCTTGTACTGCATACGGTTATAAATTAAGCGAAAAGATTGAAAACGAGTTTCAGTACCGTACAACCCATAATGAAGGTGTTTTCCGCTGCTATACAAATGAAATGCGTCTTGCACGTAGAAGCCATGTTATAACAGGTCTTCCCGATGCTTACGGCAGAGGCCGTATTATTGGTGATTATAGAAGAGTTGCGCTTTACGGTATAGACCGTTTGTTAGAAGAAAAAATTAAGGATAAGGAAAAGCTGGCTTTGGGTGATTTTGGTGATGAAGAAATGCGCCTTTCAGAAGAATTGCACCAGCAAATTTCTTTCCTTGGTTATATGAAAGATATGGCTGAAATGTACGGCTTTGATATAAGCAAGCCTGCTAAGGACACTCGCGAAGCTGTTCAGTGGACCTATTTTGCTTATCTTGCAGCTATTAAGGAGCAAAACGGTGCCGCAATGAGTATGGGCAGAGTCAGCACTTTCTTCGATATCTATATTGAACGCGACATTAAAAACGGTGTTCTCACAGAAGCCGGCGCACAGGAAATTATTGATGATTTTGTTATGAAGCTTCGTATGGCACGTCACCTTCGCACGCCCGAATATAATGAGTTATTCGGCGGCGACCCGATGTGGATTACTGAGGCTGTCGGTGGTATGGGCGAAGACGGCAGAACACTTGTTACTAAGTCGAGCTTCCGTATACTCAATACTCTTTACACTCTCGGTTCTTCGCCAGAGCCTAACCTTACTGTTTTGTGGTCAAATTCTTTGCCTCGCGGATTTAAAAAGTTCTGCGCAAAGGTTTCTGTTGATACTGATTCTATTCAATACGAAAACGATGATATTATGCGCCCGATTTATGGCGACGACTATGCAATCGCTTGCTGTGTTTCAGCTATGCGTGTAGGTAAGCAGATGCAGTTTTTCGGCGCTCGTTGTAACCTGCCTAAGCTTTTGCTTATAGCTTTAAACGGCGGTTATGATACTACAAGTGATATTCATATCGGTCCGCAAAAGTCGGTAATCGAGGGCGAGGTTCTCGATTATGATAAGGTAGTAGAGCGTGTTGACGAATATCTCGCATGGCTTGCAAAGCTTTATGTTAATACAATGAACATTATTCACCGCACTCACGATAAGTATGCTTACGAAAAGTCGCAAATGGCTTTACACGATACTAAGGTTGAGCGCCTTATGGCTTTCGGTATAGCGGGTCTTTCGGTTATTACAGACTCTTTGAGCGCTATTAAATATGCAAAGGTCCGTCCTGTAAAGGACGGTAACGGTTATATTATCGACTTTGAAACCGAGGGCGATTTCCCGAAATTCGGCAACGATGATGACCGTGTTGATTCTATTGCACAGGAAATCACTCATAAGACTATTACCGAGCTTCGTAAAACACCTACTTACAGAAATGCAATTCACACCCTTTCGGTGCTTACTATTACTTCGAATGTTATGTACGGTAAAAACACAGGAGCTACACCTGACGGCAGAAAGGCAGGGGACGCTTTCGCTCCAGGTGCTAACCCGATGCACAACCGTGAAGAAAATGGTGCTTTGGCATCTCTTAACTCGGTTGCTAAAATCAGTTATGATGACTGCCGTGACGGTATTTCAAATACATTTTCTATTACACCACAAACCCTCGGCAAAGAAAAGGACGAACAGGTTAACAACCTTGTCGCTATTCTTGATGGTTATTTTGCTAAAAAAGCACATCATATAAATGTAAATGTATTAAACCGCGAAACCTTGGTTGAAGCTTACAACAACCCCGAAGCATATCCAAACCTCACAATTCGTGTTTCGGGCTATGCAGTTAATTTCCATAAGCTTTCTCGCGAACAGCAAAAAGAAGTTATAAGCCGTACCTTCCATGAGGTAATGTAATGGTTGGAAGAATTAGTTCTTTGCAGTCGCTTGGAACTCTTGACGGACCTGGGATACGCTATGTGGCGTTTATGCAAGGCTGTCCGTTGCGGTGCGGTTGCTGTCACAACCCCGAAACGCACGATATACAGGGCGGAGAAGAATATTCTGCAGATAAAATTGTAGAAAATGTGCTAAAATACCGCGAATACTTCGGGGAAGACGGCGGTATTACCTTGTCAGGCGGAGAACCGCTTATGCAAAGTGAATTTGCTACCGAAATCTTTAAAAAGTCTAAGGAAAAGGGTATAAATACTTGCCTTGATACAAGCGGTTGTATTTTAAATGACGGTGTTAAAGAGCTGTTAAGATATACTGATTATTGTATGCTTGATATTAAATACGCAACCGATGAGTTATATCAAAAATATGTCGGTTGCAGTATTGAAACTCCTCTTAAGTTCTTACGTTATTTATCCGAGCAGGGAATACCTACCCGTATTAGACAGGTTATCGTCCCGACTATAAACGATACCGAAAGTGACATAAAGGCTTTAGCCCGATTGTTAGATGGCTATAAAATCGATAAGGTCGAGCTTTTACCCTTTAAAAAAATTTGTCAGACAAAGTATGATAATATGGGAAAAGAATTCCCATTCTCAAAGCTTGACTCGGCAGATGTTAAAAAAGTAGCGGTATTGCAAGGGAAAATAGAAGAATTATTAAAATAGAAAAAACGAAGCTATTTAGCTTCGTTTTTTATATATGGAAAAGGATAAAATGGGTCAAGGGCGTAGCCCTTGTCGTTTAGGGGGATTTGTTGGCGGAATAGAAAATAAAGAAAGTACAAACTTGTCTTTCATTTAAGCGTAGCGGCTGTTGAAAGACGGTTTTATGTGTTTTAAAATCCGACAACAAAAGGGGGAATCGAAATCCCCCTTTAAGGCGAATCTTTCCACCCTTTCTTTTCGCCTACATAAGAAAGGGTGTGCCCGTCGCGGCACGAGCGACAAGGCGGTAAGTTTAGATTAATTTAAATTCATTTGATTTGCAACAATATCCCTCCGTCTTCGCCTACGGCGAATCCACCTCCCTTTAGACAAGGGAGGCTTTTAGAGGAAATTGATTATAAAACGAAAGAAACCGCCCTTTTGGACGGTTTCTTTTTATATATAAAGGGGAAAACGGTTATTTTGAAGATAAAATAATTTTACCGCCGTATCTTAGGATATATCCCTTCGTGTCCCCTAAAATATATTATGCAGATTTACTCAATCGGTGACTTGCGTACAAATAACACTCCCAAGGTGTCCGCGCCGCAGTGAGAAGAAATGGTACAGCCTGCACGGGTTAAAAATACTTCTTTAAACGGTGCGGCAGCCTTAACCTGTTCTACCACAGCGTTTACAATTTCTATATCAACACCTGCGTGGGTTACAAAAATTCGGTCTAAATCAATATCCCCAATATTTGCTAAGCGTTCTGCAACATATTCTTTTAATACAGCGTTATATTTGCCGCGGTATTTTTTGCCAACACCCATTTTTCCGTTTTTAACTTCAATACAGGGCTTTAATTTTAAAACGTTTGCGCCGAGCATCGCAAGAGCAGAGCATCTGCCGCCTTTGTGTAGATACTCCAGATTATCGATAACAAATGAAGCATCAACACAAGGAACCATAGCGTTTATTTTTTTGACTATTTCTTCTGCGGCAAGACCGCTTTTTGCCATTTCAGCGGCGGCAACCACCAAAAGACCAGAACCTGTTGAAAGGTTGCGGGTATCTATAACATAGATGTTTTCATATTCACTGGCAGCTAAGCAAGTGTTATTATAGGTAGAAGAAAATTCTGAGCTTAAGGAGAAGTGAATAACAGACTTGCCCTGCTCAGCAAAGGGTTTGAAATAGTCAATACAGTCGCCCACATTTGCAGCGGTAGTTTTTGGCAACTCGCCTGTTTTTTCGTGGTGGGCATAAATTTCATCAGGTGTGATATCAACACCGTCAAAAAAGGTTTTATCGCCCAAGGTTACACCAAGCGGAATTATAGAAACATTATAGCGTTCACGCAATTCTGAACTTAAGTCACAAGTGCTGTCTGCAGAAATAACGATATTGCTTTGCATATCTTTCCTCCAAAATATATTTTTTATATTATAACATCTTCTAACTAAAAATTCAACTTTTGTATTTAAAAAATTTGTAACAATTTGTAATTAAAAAAATTTTTATTTTATGATATAATTTAATAGTATAGTAAGTAATATTAGAAAGGCGGTGAGGATATGAAAATTAAGCGCTATGTAAGAAGCTCTCTTTTTCTGGTTGTAGCAGCCTTGCTTGTGATTTCGATTGGTATTTCAGTTTTTGGAATTGTTACAGTTAATAAGAAAAATAAAGAAATTGAAACCAAAAATGCCCAAATCCAGACTACTACTGAACAATTAAACGAAACAGAACAAAAATTACAGCAGGAAACCGAAGCTAAGGATAAGCTTTCACAGGAATTGGAACAAGCCCAAAAGGATAACGAAAACCTTAAAATAGAGAACGAAAATTATAAAAATGAAATTGCAAAACTAAGCGCTAAAAGAAAGGCTGAGGCGGAAAAGCTTATAGCGATTCAAAATTCACCTCAGCCTCAATATCCCGAAGCCACTAAAACTTGTTACTTAACTTTTGACGACGGCCCGTCCGATAATACACTTAAAATACTTGAAATATTAAGGCAGTATGATGCCAAGGCAACATTTTTTGTTATAGGAGCTGCAAAGCTTGAATATTTACCACAAATAGTAAATGAGGGTCATGCAATAGGTCTTCATTCTAATACTCACCGTTATTCTGAGATTTATAGTAGCACTGCCGCTTTTATAGCGGATATTGATATGCTTTCCCAAAAGATAGAAAATATAATTGGTATAAAAACAAAACTTATGCGTTTCCCAGGGGGAAGTAATAACACTGTAAGCCGCAAGTATTGTGCAGGTGTTATGACAGAACTTACAACACAGATGCAAATGAACGGTTATGCATATTTCGATTGGAATGTTGATTCAGGAGATGCTTCTGGCAAAAACGTTCCTGCAAGCCGTATTGTTCAAAATGTTCTAAATCAAGCGGCAAACAAGAATTCTATTTGTGTTCTAATGCACGATACTGCTGCAAAGAGCACAACCGTTGCTGCACTTGCCGAAATTCTTCACGGACTAAAAAATCAGGGATATAAATTCGAAGCCCTGACCGAGCAAAGCTACGGATATCATTATACTGTAAATAACTGATACAGGGGTGATTTATAATGAAAATCAGGGCAAATGCTAAAATAAATCTTTCCTTGTGCGTTTGCGGTAAGCGTGAAGACGGTTACCATCTTATTGATACTGTGATGCATTCTATAGGTCTTTTTGATGAGGTTGTAATTGAAAAATCAGATAGTATTACGGTTAATTGCGATATATACGGTATAGAGCAGGAGGATAACATAGCCTTTAAGGCGGCAAAGCTGTTTTTCGAAGATTATAAAATCAAGGGCGGAGCTTTTATTGAAATAAACAAAAACATACCCGCAGCCGCCGGACTTGGAGGCGGCAGTGCGGATGCGGCAGCCGTGCTTATGGGTCTTAATAAGCTTTATAATGCAAATATTCCTTATGAAAAATTGTGCGAAACTGCTTTAAAATTAGGCGCTGACGTACCTTTTTTTATAAAAGGCGGTTGTGCAAGGGCTCAGGGCATAGGGGAAAAGCTGACCTCCTTAAAGCCTCTTACAAAAGGATATATTTTACTTGCTAAAGCTGAACAAAAACCGTCTACGGCTGAAATGTATCGCATTATTGATAGTAAAGAGCCTGTTTATTGTGATACCCTTTCGGTTATAAATGCCATAGAAAACGGTGATTTAGATGAATTGTATAAGCATATTACTAATTCGTTTGAAACGGTTTGGGAGAACAGCTTAGTGAAAAAGGCATTGATTTCACAATCGCCGCTTTTGGTATCTCTTTCAGGCAGCGGGCCCACTTGGTTTGCTGTTTTCGAAAGTAAAGAAAATGCCGAAAAAGCAAAAGCTTGCCTTGAAAATAAAAACATTAACTGTTGGTTAGCAACCCCCGAAACCAAAGCTATAACATTTGAATAAAAAATAAAACTCCTGTCAATATTCTTTTTAGAATTTATTGTCAGGAGTTTTTTTATGAAAAAAAGAGTAAAACTTTCGTTGCTGTTTGGCCTTATTTTTGCAATGCTTTTGTCTATGACACAATTCAGCGCTTTGTGTGAAGATTTACGCCAAAATGTTTTAAGGCTACATATAATAGCCAATTCCGATTCTCAGGCTGACCAAGAATTAAAACTCAAGATCCGTGACCGAATTTTAAAGGAGACGGGTGAAATGTTCTCGGGTGCGAGGGACCTTGCTACTGCCGAGGCGCTGACTGAACAAAATCTTAAGCATATTGAGCAAATAGCCGATAGTGTTATAAAAGAAAACGGCTTTAGCTATAAAGCCAAAGCCTCTTTGGGAGATTGCTTTTTTGAAACAAGGCATTATGATACCTTTTCATTACCTGCAGGAACTTACCGTTCGCTTATAATAGAATTAGGCAAAGGCGAAGGAAAGAACTGGTGGTGCGTGGTATTTCCTGCTGTTTGTGTTCCCGCTGCGGCAGACAGCAATCTGCGGGATAGTGTGAGTGATAATTCAGCCGAGATAGCTGAGCAAAGTAATAAATATATAGTGAAATTTAAAGCGGTTGAAATCTATGAAAAGCTTAAAAAGCTCTTTTCCTAAAATTTTCTGATTTCAAGTGTTGCATCGTCGGTGCCTTTTTCAATTTTTCGGATAACGATGTAGTAGCTGTAATCGTCATTTACCTTTACAAGCAGCCGATCACCGACCTTTTTACCCATAATAACCCTGCCTAACGGCGATTCCTTGCTTATAAGACCTTGCATTGAATTTTGGCGAAGTGTGGTGACAATACGCACCTGTTCTTCACAGTCGTCTTCCTCCACATAATAGGTTACTGTGTCAAAAAGACCTACTTCATCATTTCGGCTTTCGTCTTCGATGATTATTGCGGTCTTTAGCATATTGCGAATATAACGGATACGGCTTTCGTTTTTACCGCGTTCACGCTTGGCGGCATGGTATTCGGCATTTTCTGAAAGGTCGCCAAAGCTTCGCGTGAATTTTACTTCCTCTAAAATTTTCGGGCGAACGGTTCCTATACGATATTCAAGCTCGTCTTTAAGCTTTTGTATATCAACCTTGGTTAATTCATCAAACATTTTTATCTCCTTTGATTATTGACAAAACCTGAATGAATGTTAAAATATACTTGAG
Source organism: Acutalibacteraceae bacterium (assembly GCA_045539955.1). GTDB lineage: Bacteria > Bacillota > Clostridia > Oscillospirales > Acutalibacteraceae > UBA737. The sequence goes on from JAZQGI010000017.1 coordinate 14,530, forward strand.
GTGTTTTTATGTCAAAAGTTTTTAAATCTTTTACTGACTTGGTTGGTAACACTCCGCTAATGGAGCTTTGTAATATGAAAACTAAAATGAATTTAGGTGCAAATATTTTTGCCAAACTGGAATTTTTTAATCCTGCGGGAAGTGTTAAGGACCGTGTAGCACTTTCTATAATATCAGATTTCGAAGATAAAGGTCTTTTAAAGCAGGGCGGAACAGTAATAGAAGCGACTTCGGGTAATACGGGAATAGGTCTTGCCGCGGTTTGTACTGCAAAGGGCTACCGCTCAATAATTGTTATGCCCGATACAATGTCGGTTGAACGCAGAAAGCTTATTGCCTCTTTTGGCGCAGAGGTAGTGCTTACAGATGGTAAAAAGGGTATGAGCGGTGCTGTAGAAAAAGCAGAAGAACTGCAACGGAAAATCAAAGACAGTATTATTGCAGGGCAGTTTTACAACCCTTCTAACCCAAAAATTCATTATGAAACCACAGGCCCTGAAATTTGGCGTGATCTTGAGGGAAGTGTTGATATACTCGTTTGCGGAGTCGGTTCAGGCGGTACTATAAGCGGTACGGGTAAATTCCTTAAAGAGCAGAACCCCGATATTAAAGTTATAGCCGTAGAACCCGAAAGCAGTCCTCTTTTGTCGAAAAATATAAGCGGACCGCATAAAATTCAAGGAATTGGAGCGAATTTTGTGCCCGAAAACCTTGATACAGGAATCTACGACCAAATTATTACTGTTAGTGATAACGATGCTGTTGAGTATGCAAGAGCGGTCTGTAAGACTGAAGGGTTGTCGGTTGGGATTTCCTCCGGAGCGGCGCTTTGCGCGGCGGTAAGCCTTGCAAAACTGCCCGAAAACAAGAGTAAGAATATCGCAGTGATTTTCCCCGATACAGCAAGCCGTTATATGTCAACAGAATTATTTTAAGATATAAAGTTTAGAATATCACTAAACATTTCATCCTTACAACTGTCGTTATGTATTTCATGACGGCAGTTTTTGTATATTTTAAGTGATACATCTACATTGTTTGCTTTTAAATTTTCATAAACCGAAGTAACACCTTTGCCGTAATCTCCGACAGGGTCGTCCTCGCCTGAAATTATAAAAATCGGCAGATCGCCATTTATATTCTCGAACCACTCTTTGCGGTTACAGTTGGATAAAAGATACATAAGATCTATCATAGCAGAAAGGGTGAATTTAAAGGTGCAGAACTTGTCTTTTGAGTATTTTTTGACAAGCTCGCGGTCTTTTGAAAGCCAGTCGAATTCGCTTACGCCTTCAAACCTTTTATTGTAGCTTCCAAAGGCTAAATTATAAACGGTTTTTGAAATATATTTTTCACCGTTAATCAGTTTTTTTAATTTTGCGAACAACAAGCCGATTTTTGTAAGGGGATTTGGCCCCGAGGTTCCGCACATAATGTATTTTTCATACATTTTGGGGCTTAACTCTACAGCAAGACGGGTTATAAATGAGCCCATAGAATGTCCCATAAGATAGAGGGGAAGCATAGGGTACATATTTTTAACTGCTTCGCCAAAGGCTATGCAATCGTTCACCAAATATTTCCATCCGTCCTTGTGCGCAATAAAGCCTAATTCACTATCGTCACGGGCGGTTTTACCGTGACCTAAATTGTCAAAGCCAAATGCTACATATCCGTTTTCTGCTAAAAAAGTAAATATGTGGTCATAGCGGTCAATGTATTCGGTCATTCCGTGAACAAGGTGAAAAAGCCCCTTTATTTCACCTTTTGGGATAAAAATTTTACCCTGCAAGGTGTGAATATTATCTGTGCTCGGTATAGAAATGGCCTTAATTTCATATTCCATAAAATTACTCTCCAACGAAAGATTGTGAAGCTGTTACAGCTTTTTTCCAGCCGTTTAATAAATTTTGTCTGACATCAGTATCAACTGTAGGCGAAAAAACAGTTTTTTCAATGTTTATTTTTAAAATTTCATCTATATTTTTCCAGAACCCTACTGCTAATCCTGCCAAAAAAGCTGCGCCTAAGGCGGTAGCTTCGCTTGAAGACGGGCAAATTACACAAGTCTGAGATATATCAGACTGGAACTGCATTAGAAAATTGTTTTTTGCAGCACCGCCGTCAGCTAAAAGGAAGCTCGGTTCAATATCGGTATCGGCTTTTAAAGCGGTCAAAAGGTCGTTTGTCTGGTAAGCAATAGATTCTAAGCTTGCGCGTATGATGTGATTTTTATTACTGCCGCGGGTGAGTCCGCAGATAGTGCCTTTTGCGTACATATCCCAGTACGGCGCGCCGAGTCCTGCAAAGGCGGGGACAATGTAAACTCCGCCGTTATCGTCAACCTTTTTTGCGCAATCTTCACTTTGGGCAGAGCTTGATATAAGCTTTAACTCATCCCTAAGCCATTGTATAACAGCACCGCCGACAAACACACTGCCTTCAAGTGCGTAGGTTATCTTTTCACCAAAGGAAGCGGCAATGGTGGTAAGCAGCCCGTTTTTGCTTTTATATGCGGTATCACCTGTGTTCATAAGCAGAAAACAGCCTGTGCCGTAGGTGTTTTTTATATCACCGCAGTTAAAGCAACGCTGGCCGAACAGGGCAGCTTGCTGGTCACCCGCAATTCCGGAAATTACGGTTTGACTGCCTAAAATGTTAACTTTGCCGTAGATTTCACTGCAAGACTTAACTTGCGGAAGCATACTTTCAGGTATTCCAAGAATTTCGAGCAGTTTTTTATCCCAACAAAGATTATGTATATCGAAAAGCATTGTTCGTGAAGCGTTTGTATAGTCAGTAATATGAATCTTACCGTCCGACAGCTTCCATACAAGCCAGGTATCAACTGTGCCAAAAAGAAGCTCGCCCCTTTGAGCCTTTTCCCGCGCACCCTTTACATTATCTAAAATCCACTTGATTTTAGTTCCGCTAAAATAGGCGTCGATTTTAAGACCGGTTGTTTTTTGGATATAGTCTTCAAGTCCTTGTGACTTTAACTCTTCGCAGATATCGGCTGTACGTCGGCATTGCCATACGATAGCGTTGTAGATAGGCTCACCCGTATTTTTATCCCAAACGATAACGGTTTCTCTTTGGTTAGTAATGCCTACTGCGGCTATTTCTTCGGGTTTAATATTAGCTTTAGTAATACATTCGGTCAAAGCGGTGTATTGGGCAGAATAAATCTCTTGCGGATTATGCTCCACCCAAGAGGGTTTGGGGTAAATCTGGGTAAATTCTTTTTGTGAAAGCGATATTACATTTGCTTCCTTATCAAATAAAATTGCGCGGGCACTCGTAGTGCCTTCGTCCAGACTTAATATGTATTTCTTCATAAAATCACCCGTTTTTTATGATTCTGGGAACTCTGGGAGAAATACCGCAAATAATTTCATAATTTATAGTGTCTGCAAGGCTTGCCAAGTCATCAACTGATAAATCTTTGCCAAACAGTATAACCTCGTCACCCATTTTTACATTTTCTATATCACTTACATCTACGGATAATTGGTCCATACAAATTCTGCCGATAATATTGGCTTTTTTGCCGTTTATAAGCACATAGCCTTTGTTTGATAAAAGGCGAGGATATCCGTCTGCATAACCTGCGGTAACGGTTGCAACTCGCATTTTTTTATTTGCTTTAAAGGTTCTGCCATAGTTTACGGTGTCGCCCACGTTTATTTCTTTAACCATTGAAACGACTGATTTTACAGTCATAACGGGAATTAAATCTTGCTTTAGCTTTAGTTCGCTTGATGGTGATAATCCGTAAAGTGAGATACCTACACGGGAAAGGGAAAGGTGCTTATCCTGGTCAAGAAGGAAGCCCGCTGAATTACAACAATGAATAAGTTCTGGTTCAATGCCGTTTTCTTTGAAGACTTTTACAGACTTCATAAAACGATTGTATTGCTCCTCGGTAAAGCCGTCGTCTGCCCCAGGTGTGCGGTCAGAAACGGCGAAGTGAGTGAAAATTCCCTCTAACACAAAACCGTCAAGCTTTGCGCAGGAGATAGCTTCGTTTATACCGTTTAACTCTTCGCTTCGGCAGTCAAAACCTAAACGCGACATACCGGTATCAAGTTTTATATGTACTTTGATTTTTATATTTTCTTTTACTGCGACTTCTGATAGCTCTTTTGCATATTCGGTAGAATAAACACATTGTGAAATATTGTAATCATCAAGTATTTTAGCAGTGTTTACAGGGGTATAGCCTAAAATTAAAATAGGCTTCTTTATCCCGAAAGCGCGTAAGGATAACGCTTCTTCAATGTTTGAAACTGCAAAACTGTCAGCACCGCATTGCTCTAAAATAGGGGTAACGGTTCTTGCTGAATGACCGTAAGCATCAGCCTTTACGACTGCCATTATTTTGCTATCCTTAGCATGCTCTTTTAAAACCTTAAAATTATGCTTTAAGGCAGATAAATCAATCTCTGCCCAGGTTCTGTGTAAAAATTCCATATAATCACCTTAAATGTATTATACTATTTTATTTTCCGTTTTGCAATCTATCTTTTATCTTTACGGCAAACGGAATAAAAACAGCGCTTAAAATTCCCCAAAAAAATGAGTATAAAAGACAGATTTGCCCCTTGAAATTAAAAGGCATACGGCTGTAATCCCATACGTTTTTCTTTAAAATCACATTAAAAAGCGTACCGAAAACAAGCTCAATAAAGGTTATAAAACCGCTGCCTATTACTGCCTTTGTAAAAATACTCGCGTTTTTAAGCTTTTCGCCTATTTTCCCAAAAAATACAAAGCATATACCACCGGCCGTCAGCATTGATGGGTGGGTATGTCCGCGCCATAAAATCTCAATAAGACCGTATCCCAAAGCTCCGATAGGGAACAAGAGGATGTTTGGTTTTTTCATATTTATCACCCCAATTTAGTATTGGGTGAAGCGGCTTTTTATATGCAAAAAGAAGACGTGTTTACCGTCTTCTTCTGTTAGCAATTATTAAAAATCTTAAAAGTTGGGTTAATGATACTAAAAAGGCTGCAATATAGGTAAGAGCAGCTGCGGATAACACCTTTCTGGCGCCTTTAATTTCGCTGTCGTCAAGTAAAATACTGCTGTCACGAATAGCAGTTAAGGCACGGGAAGAAGCGTTAAATTCAACGGGTAATGTCACAAGCTGAAAAACAAGAGCAACTGCAAAGAAAATAATACCTAAATTCATTAAAAATGAATAGTTAAACAAAAGCCCGATTAAAAGAAGCGGCATTGATAATTGTGAGCCAAAATTGCAAATCGGGTAAATGGCGGTGCGTATCTTTATCGGTGAATAGCTCTTTGCATATTGAACGGCATGGCCTGCTTCGTGAGCGGCTACACCTACAGCCGAAATGCTCGTGGCATCATAAACCGAGTCGGAAAGTCTTATAACATTGGTTTTAGGGTCGTAATGGTCGGTAAGGCTTCCCGAAACACGCTCAATCTTTACATCATAAACGCCATTTGCTTCAAGCACACGTCTTGCGGCATCTGCACCGGAATAATTGCAAAGGTGTTTTGAATACTTTGAAAAGGTTGACTTAACCTTTATCTGTGCAAAAAGAGATAAAATTATTGCGGGTAGTACGAGATATAAATATAATGGGTCAATTCCGTAGTAATAGTAGCCCATAAAATCACTCCAGATTAAGATTAAACATTGAAACGGAAAAGAACTATATCACCGTCTTGCATTACATATTCCTTGCCTTCACTTCTGACAAGGCCTTTTTCCTTGGCGGTTACCATATTGCCGCCGCATTCCATAAACTGTTTAAAGTTTATAACTTCTGCACGGATGAAGCCACGCTCAAAATCGGTGTGGATTTTACCTGCTGCCCCAGGTGCTTTTGTGCCGTTTTTTATAGTCCAAGCGCGAACCTCGGGCTTGCCTGCGGTAAGGTATGAAATAAGACCTAAAAGTGAATAGCATTTTTGAATCATACGGTCAAGACCTGAACGCTCAAGGCCGAGTTCTTCTAAAAACATCACCTTTTCTTCATCCGAAAGGGTGGAAATTTCGGCTTCTAAAGCGGCGCAGATAGGCAATATTTCTGCTTTTTCTGTTTCAGCAATAGTTTTTACAGTATTGAAGTTTTTATTACTCTCGATTCCGTTTATAAAATCGTCTTCAGACATATTGCAAGCATAAATTACAGGCTTTGCCGATAAAAGCGCAGTAGTATTAATGATTTCCTGTTCGCTGTCGTCTAAAATTTCAATACTTCTTGCGGGAAGTCCGCTTTCAAGGTGGGCTATAAGGCGTTTTAGAAAATCAACCTCGGGCTGCATTTTCTTGTCACCCTTTAAAGCTTTTGTGGCGCGGTCTAAACGGCGCTCTGCCATTTCAATGTCAGAAAAAATTAATTCTAAATTTATGGTTTCAATATCACGGGATGGGTCAACCGAGCCTTCTACGTGGATAATATCATCACTTTCAAAGCAACGTACTACATGTACAACTGCGTCAACCTCACGAATGTTTGATAAGAATTTGTTACCAAGACCTTCGCCTTTGGAGGCGCCCTTAACAAGACCTGCAATATCCACAAATTCAATAACTGCAGGGGTGAATTTATCGGGATTATAAATTTCTTTTAATTTTTCAAGGCGCTCGTCAGGAACGCTTACCATTCCTACATTGGGTTCAATGGTGCAAAACGGATAGTTTGCCGATTGCGCGCCTGCGTTTGTAATAGCGTTAAAAAGGGTTGATTTACCAACATTCGGCAAACCTACTAAACCTAATTTCATAAAATTGACTTCCTTTTAAATTATAATATAACCATTATAATGTTTATATAACATTTAATCAAGTAAAACTTTATTCCCAAAAAATAATAAAAAGTTTTGCGTTTTTAACTGTTTTATAATATAATAAAATAAATTAGTATATTTATTTTAAGGAAGTGTGGAAATGAAGTCGAATTTTACTGTACCGCTTACAAAGGTTATAAAGGAATTTTCACTTGAAAGTTTGTTTGTGCCTGAAAACATTAATGAACTTTTGATTTCCTCAAACGAGGTTAACCGTCCTGGTCTTCAAATGGCGGGATACTTTGAATTTTTTGATGAAAAAAGAATACAGATTATCGGCAAAGCTGAAGAAAGCTACCTTGAAAATCTCACACCCGAAAAGGCAGAAATGCGAATGAGGAAGCTTTTTGCCCATAAGCCATCGGCAGTGGTGGTTTGCCGCAATTTAGAGGTTTCGGACAAATTTATTGAGTTTGCGCGTGAATTTTCGGTTCCGCTTTTCAGAACCCAAGTTTCCACCTCGTCTTTTTCATCGGCTTTAATAGCGTTTTTAAATCTTAATCTGGCGCCTCGCGTTACACGCCACGGTGTACTTGTCGAAGTTTACGGTGAGGGCATTTTGCTTTTGGGCGAGAGCGGCGTTGGTAAGAGTGAAACTGCGATTGAGCTTGTAAAGCGCGGTCACCGTCTTATCGCTGATGATGCGGTGGAAATCCGCAGAGTGTCTGATAAATCACTTGTAGGCACCGCACCCGATAATATCCGACATTTTATTGAACTTCGCGGCATAGGCATTATAAATGCAAGCCGAATTTTCGGTGCGGGCGCTGTAAAACTTACTGAGAAAATTGATCTTGTTATAAATATCGAACAGTGGGACGTCAATAAAACTTATGACCGTATGGGACTTGAAAAGCAAACTACCTCTATTCTTGATTTGGAAATTCCTTCGCTTACAATTCCTGTAAAACCAGGTAGAAACTTAGCGGTTATTATTGAGGTTGCGGCTATGAATAACCGCCAGAAAAAGCTTGGCTATAATGCGGCTGAGGATTTACTTAAAAAGCTCGGTATGACCGATGAAGAAACCGAGGATACTAAATCGGTAGAACCATTTTAATTTTTTGTTGAGGAGTATTTTATGCCTTTTAATAAATTTTGCCAAGACAATAAAATAACCTTAAAAAAGAACGAGCCAATGTGCAACCATACAAGCTTTAAAGTTGGTGGAAATGCAGATTTTTTTGTTGAATGCTGCAGTGCGGACTGTCTTTCAAAGCTTGTTTGCGAATGTAATCGAGTAGGCTTGCCTTATTTTATAATCGGCAAGGGGTCAAATCTGCTTGTGTCTGATAGCGGTATTGAGGGTGTTGTTATAAGCCTCTGCGGTTTTGATGATATTTCTGTGAGCGGTCAGATGATAACTGTCGGTGCGGGGGTATCTTTGGCACAACTTTGCACCTTTGCGCTTGAAAATAGTTTATGGGGTCTCGAATTTGCCTATGGAATACCAGGCAGTGTGGGTGGTGCGCTTTATATGAACGCAGGCGCCTACGGCGGTGAAATGTCACAAGTAGTGCTATCGGCTACGGTTATGGATAAAAAGGGTAATATTCGTGAAGTGCAGTTAAAAGATATGTGTCTTGGTTACCGCACAAGTGTTTTTAAAACTAATGGTGATATCATTCTTTCGGTGAAATTTGGTCTTGAAAAGGGCGATAAAAAGGAAATCAAGGCAAAGATGGATGATTTTCTCGGAAGAAGAAAGGATAAGCAGCCGCTTGAATATCCGTCGGCAGGAAGTACCTTTAAGCGTCCCGTGGGGTATTTTGCAGGAGCGCTTATCGAGAAAAATAATCTTAAAGGCGTGAGTGTTGGTGGCGCTAAGGTAAGCGAAAAGCACGCGGGCTTTGTTATAAATTACGATAACGCTACCGCTAAGGATATAAAAGTTCTGATGGAAAAAATTAAGAAAACCGTCAGGGAAAATGACGGTGTAGAACTCGAGCCTGAGGTTATTTTTGTTGGAAGGGAAGAATAATGCTTACTCTTATTAAAAAATTTAATGATTTATGTATCGAGGGTATGCCCACACTCACGAAGCTTTACGGTCATAAGGGCGATAAGTGTAATGTAGAGTGTTTAATGCCCAACGGACTTAAGGCTAAAATTTTTGATGACAGTAAAATGTACTACATTGCAGAGCTTTCTAAAGAAAACAGCGAAAATACATTTCTGCTTGTAACTGATAAAATACAGCTTGCGGTGATTGAATGCAGTAAAAGTGAAAACAAACTTTTGATATGGAAAAGGATATAATTGGAATGTCTTTTTGTAAGGAAGTTAAAAACGAGCTTATAAATATAAGACCGTCTGCTTGTTGTAAACCGTCATATATATACGGTTTTATGCTTTTTGGACGGTCTTTTTCGGTGAAGAAAATTTCACTTCAGACTAATAATGAAAATGTTGCAAAAGAGTATGCCGATATTATCAGGTATAATTATAAAGCGCAGGTGGATATAACAGTAGGCGGTAATGTCCGCCCGACATATAAGGCTGAAGTTACAAGTGAAGCGGACAGGCTTAAAATTTTGGCTATGATAGATTTTGGAATTAGCGAAACCGTTATTGACCGAAGTCTTTTTGTGCGGGACTGCTGTTTGCCGTCGTTTATAAGGGGCGCATTTTTGGCTTGCGGTAATATAAATGACCCGCAGAAAGAATACCGTGCTGAGTTTTCGGTTAAAAATGAAAATTTGGCAGATGACTTTAATTTATTACTTGCAGAAGTCGGTATCGCAATGAAGAAAACCACGCGCGGAAAAGCAACAGTGCTTTACACTAAAGACAGCGGTATGATTGAAGATTTGCTGACGATTATGGGCGACACGGTACGTACGCTTGATATGATGGATACTAAAATTATGAAAAGCGTCAAGAATAATATCAACCGTGCGAGAAATTGCGACAATGCAAATATTTCAAAAACCGTAGAAGCATCAATAAAACAAAGAATGGCTATCGAGTTTTTTGAAAAAAACGACCGTCTTTACAGTCTGCCGCAAGAACTTCTTGAAGTAGCATTGCTCAGAAAAGAAAACCCCCAAGCTACATTGAAAGAGCTATGCAAAATTTCCCCAACGCCTATTTCTCTTTCGGGAATGAACCACAGACTTAAGCGGATAATGGAGATTTATGAGCGTGAGTCGCACTAATTTGGAATTCGGAATGCGTAATTCGGAATTGTAGAGAGGATATTATGAAAGATAATATAATTGTGGATAAAAGTAAAGCTTTTGCTTTGAGAATAATTAAATTGTATAAGTATTTGATTAAAGAAGAAAACGAATATGTAATGTCGAAACAACTTTTAAAAAGCGGAACGAGTATAGGTGCTAATGTAAAAGAAGCAATCAGGGGACAGAGTAAACCTGATTTTTATGCAAAATTAAATATAGCTTTAAAAGAAGCAAGTGAAACGGAATATTGGTTGGAATTACTATGTGGAAGTGAATATATAACTAAAGCGCAATTCGAAAGTATTTATGCGGATTGCCAAGAAGTAATTAAACTTTTAGTAGCAATAACAAAAACACAAAAATAATTCCGAATTACGCATTCTGAATTCCCAATTATTGAGAGGAGGTAGCCCATGGATTTTACGCATTTGCATTTGCATACCGAATATAGCCTCTTGGACGGATGCTGCCGAATTAAAAAAGTTATTGACCGTGCGTGCGAGCTTGGTCAAAAGAGTATAGCTATTACCGACCACGGTGTTATGTACGGCGTTATTGATTTTTACAAATACGCTAAGGAAAAGGGTGTAAAACCCATTATAGGTTGTGAAGTATATGTGTCTACAAGAAGCCGTTTTGATAAGCAAAAGGGCTTGGACGGGTATAACCATTTAGTGCTTTTGTGTAAAAATTCCGTTGGCTATCAAAATCTTATAAAGCTTGTATCCAAGGGTTTTACAGAGGGCTTTTACTCAAAACCCCGTGTTGACAGAGAACTTTTAGAACAGTACTCCGAGGGGCTGATAGCCCTTTCGGCCTGTCTTGCGGGTGAAATTCCGCAAGCGCTTTTAAAGGGCGAATATGAAAAAGCAAAGCAGACAGCTTTATGGTATAAAAATGTTTTTGGCGACGGTAATTATTATTTAGAAATCCAAGACCACGGTATTCGTGAGCAAAAGCTAACCAATCCTCAAATTATTCGCATATCGCGTGAAACGGGAATACCGCTTGTCGCTACTAATGATGTTCACTATATAAACCACGATGATTATAAAACTCACAAGGTTTTACTTTGCGTACAAACAGGAAGTAAAATCACCGAAGATAATGCGCTTGAATTTAAGACTAATGAATTTTATTTAAAATCAGGCGAGCAGATGGCAGAGCTTTTTCCAGAAGAGCCTGAGGCGATAGTTAACACACAGGTAATCGCCCAAAAATGCAATTTAGAATTTGAGTTCGGCAAGATAAAATTGCCGCGTTTTGATATTGGCGAGCGCGACCATTTTGAATATTTTCGTGACGGATGTTTTGAAGGTCTTTATAAGATTTTCGGCAAAGAAGTCGGGGAAGAGTATACCGAGCGTCTGGAATATGAATTATCGATTATAAATAAAATGGGGTATGTTGACTATTTTTTAATAGTGGCAGACTTTGTCAATTTTGCAAAAGCTAACGGTATTCCCGTAGGTCCAGGGCGTGGCTCGGGAGCGGCGTCTTTGGCGGCATATTGTATTGGTATTACTGGCATAGACCCCATAAAATACGACCTTTATTTTGAACGCTTTTTAAATCCTGAGCGCGTTTCGATGCCTGATTTTGATATAGATTTTTGCTATGTTAACCGTCAGAAAGTAATCGACTATGTTATAGAAAAATACGGAAAAGACCGAGTGTCGCAGATTGTAACCTTTGGTACAATGGCGGCACGCGCGGCGGTAAGAGATGTCGGCCGTGCGCTTGATATCCCTTACGCTACCTGCGACAAGGTTGCAAAGCTTATTCCGCAGGCTATGGGTATGACTATTGACAGAGCAATTGAGGGTAGTCGCGAACTTCGTGATTTATATGCTAATGACGATTCGGTAAAAGAACTTATAGATATGGCGCGTAATCTCGAGGGCACACCCCGTCACGCGTCAACCCACGCGGCAGGTGTGGTGATATCGGACAAACCTGTCAGCGAATATGTTCCGTTGGCAGTCAATGACCAATCGGTTGTGACGCAGTTTACAATGACTTCTTTAGAAGAATTAGGGCTTCTTAAGATGGATTTTTTGGGTCTTCGCAACCTGACTGTAATTGATGAAACCCAAAAGTATATAAGGCGCAAAGGGATAGATTTCGATATCGAGAAAATACCCCTTGATGATAAAGCAACATATGATATGATGGGCAAGGGCGAGACCTTGGGCGTTTTCCAGTTTGAATCAGACGGAATGAAAAATGTGCTTCGCCAGTTAGGTCCTGAAAGTATTGAAGATTTAACAGCGGTGCTGTCTTTATACCGCCCAGGTCCTATGGACTCTATACCTAAATATATAAGTAACCGACATAACCCCGAGAAAATTCATTATGACACACCCCTTTTAAAGCCTATTCTTGATGTCACCTACGGTTGTATTGTTTATCAGGAACAGGTAATGCAGGTGTTCAGAGCTTTAGCAGGGTATTCTCTCGGCCGTGCGGATATTGTCCGTCGTGCTATGGCAAAGAAAAAGCACGCTGTAATGCAAAAGGAAAAAGAAACCTTTATAAGCGGCGCGGTTAAAAACGGGATTGAAGCCCAAAAGGCAGAAAAACTGTTTTCGGATATGTCGAGCTTTAGTTCGTACGCATTTAATAAAGCCCACGCCTGCGCATATTCCTTTGTGGCTTACAGAACTGCTTATCTAAAGCGGCATTACCCAACAGAGTATTTCTCTGCTTTGATGACAAGTATGATGGATAGTGAAAACAAACTGTCTCTCTATACCGCAGAATGTAAGAATAACGGTATAAGAATTTTACCTCCATCAATAAATCATAGTGATTGGGGATTTACACCTGACGGTAATACTATTCGTTTCGGGCTTATGGCGATTAAGAATTTGGGATTAGGACTTATTGAAAAAATAATCACCGAGCGCGAGCAAAACGGCGAATATAAGAGCGTTTATGATTTTTGTTTTCGTAATTACTCGCGTGAATTTAACCGCAGAGCCTTGGAAGGTCTTATTAAAAGCGGCGCATTGGATTGTGTTTGTAACAATCGCAGAGAAATGCTTTATAATATGGAGGGGCTTCTTTTGGCGGTTGAAAATGAGCGCAAATATTCGGGACAAGGTCAGCTTGATTTATTCGATGAAATGGGCGCTTCTGCTCAGTATGTAATGGAAGCCGTGCCTGAAATGTCTAAGGAAATGCGCCTTGAATTTGAAAAAGAAGCGACAGGTCTTTATCTTTCAGGTCACCCGATGGATGATTATAAAACCTTTTTAAAGGGCGCCAATCTGCAGTCTATTGCAGATATTAGGAGCGGAAAATACCCTGACGGCAAGCGAGTAAGCGTGGCGGGAATTATAAGCAGTCTTAAAGTGCGCCAATTAAAGAATAATAATTTACTTTGCACTTTAAGAATTGAAGATTTTGACGCGTCGGTCAGTGTTACGGTTTTTGGTAATGCTTATGAAATGTATAAGCCGATTTTAACCGCAAATAAGCCCATAATATTATCGGGCAGAATTTCCGAGCATGAGGACCGCGAACTTGAAATAGTTTTTGAAAAATGTCAGCAAATCTCAAGTGAGTTTAAAAATCAGACTGCTAAAAAATATAAAAGCGGATTGTATGTTAAAATTAAAAATGTTAATGAGCTTTCATTTGAAAGAATTAAGCAAATTTTAGCAAAACACAAGGGCAATTCACCTGTATTTATAGTGTGTACTGATACTAATAAGAAGCTTGAAGCGCCGCAAAGTCTTTATATAAATTATTCGCATAATTTGGAACGAGAGCTTACAGATATTGTTGGTAAAGATAATATTAAATATATACATTAAAATTTTTGTTGAAAATTGGAAACTTTTGTTTTATACTGTAATTTAGTAATTTTTCTGGAGATGATTATTTTATGAAAACTATTGGTGTATTAACTAGCGGCGGCGACGCCCCTGGTATGAACGCGGCTGTTCGTGCAGTGGTTAGAACTGCTGTTTATAATGGCATAAAGGTTAAGGGTATCCGCCGCGGATATAACGGCCTTATGGAAGGCGATATTATTGATTTGGATTCGCGTTCGGTTTCGGGTATTATACAGTTGGGCGGCACAATGCTTTACAGTGCAAGAAGTCCTAAGTTTAAGACCGAAGAAGGCGTTAAGGAAGCTGTCCAAACCTGCAAAAAGTATGGAATTGAGGGTATTGTTGTTATCGGCGGTGACGGTTCTTTCAGAGGTGCTCGTGACCTTTCTTTAGCAGGTATTCCCTGTGTTGGTATTCCTGCTACTATTGATAATGATATTTCTTCAACTGAATATACAATAGGTTTTGATACCGCTATGAATACCGTTATTCAGATGGTTGACAGACTTCGTGACACTTGCGACTCTCATGAGCGTTGCTCAGTTGTTGAGGTTATGGGTAGACATGCAGGTCACATAGCGCTCAGAACAGCTATCGGTGTTGGCGCATTGGCAGTTATGGTGCCTGAGCGTGAAAACAATTTAAATCGTATTATTGAAAAGATTAAAGAAACTCAAAGAATGGGTAAAAAGCATTTTATTGTTGTTGTGGCAGAAGGTGTCGGCGGTGTTAGCGAAATGGCAGAAAAGATTGAGGCTGCAACAGGTATCGAAACACGCGGCACTATTTTAGGACACGTTCAGCGTGGCGGTAGTCCTACACTTCGTGACCGACTTATTGCAACCCAGATGGGTTATGAAGCAGTTGGGCTTTTAAAACAGGGTATCGGTAACCGTGTAGTAGCTTACAAACTCGGTAAGGTTGTTGATTACGATATTTACGAAGCGCTTAATATGACAAAGGATTTAGAAGAAAGCCTTTGTCAGTTGGCAGAAATTACAGCAATATAGCAGAATACAAAGAGTCGGTGGTAATCGGCTCTTTTTGTAAAAGGAGTAAAATTTGAAAAAAGTTTTAGTAGGTATGAGCGGCGGCGTAGATTCTTCTGTTTGTGCGGCGCTTTTGAAGCAAAAAGGCTTTATAGTGGGCGGTGTTACTTTAAATCTTAATGATAGCTTTGATTTGAGTAATATTTCCGATGCAAAAGCTGTTTGCGACAAATTGGGAATTGAACATTTTTCAGCAGAATTAAAGGATGAGTTTAAAACCTTTGTTATCGATAATTTTATTGATGAATATATAAAAGGCAACACACCTAATCCGTGTATTGTTTGTAATAAATATATCAAGTTTGGAAAAATGCTCGAAATCGCAAAGCAAAACGGGTACCAAAAAATTGCTACAGGGCATTATGCACAGATAAAAGAGGAAAACGGCAGATACCTGCTTTGCAAGGCCGAAGATAAGACAAAAGACCAGACCTATGTGCTTTATTGTCTTACTCAGGAGCAGTTATCCGCCGCAGAATTTCCACTTGGTGCGCTTTCAAAGTTACAGGTACGCGAGATTGCAGAAAGCAAAAATCTTGTCAATGCTAAGAAGAAGGACAGTCAGGATATTTGTTTTGTGCCTGATGGAGACTATGCTTCATTTATTGAAAAAACTGCAAATTTTGTATCAAAAACAGGTGACTATATAAACCTTAAGGGTGAAAAATTAGGCGAGCATAAGGGTGTTATACATTATACAATAGGTCAGCGAAAGGGCTTAGGAATTGCACTCGGCAAACCCGCTTTTGTTATAAAGAAAGATGCCCGAACAAATAATGTGGTTTTAGGTGATGAGGAGCATTTGTTTTACAAAAAGGTTTTAGTTACAAATGTGAATTTTATCCCCTTTGATAAATTGGAAAGTCGAATGAATGTCACAGCAAAGCTTCGCTACAGTCAAAGGGAGCAAAAAGCTGTAATCACACCTATGGAAAATGGTGAGGTTTTGGTTGAGTTCAGCGAGCCTCAAAGAGCGCCAAGCTGTGGCCAAGCGGCAGTGTTTTATGACGGTGACATTGTAGTCGGCGGCGGCACTATTGTCGGTGGAATAGAATAAAAGTCAAAGGCATATCCTTTTATAGATTAGTATAAAAGGATGTGCTTTTTTTGAAAAGATATTTGAGCTTGTTTTTGATTTTTTCTTTATGTTTTTGTGTGGGAGTATCGGCTAAAACCGTTTCGAGTGAATGTGATATAAGCGATATAAATGTTCCTTTCCAGATGACCGACGCTAAAACCGAAATAGGCGGAAATTTGGACATTAAAGCGAAATCGGCAATACTCTTAGAGCCGTATACAGGCAAGATTTTATATGAACAGAATGCTGATGAGAAATTACCCCCTGCTTCAATAACGAAAATAATGCCGTTATTACTTGTAATGGAAGCCCTTGACAGAGGTGATATTTCACTTGAAACGGTTGTTTATGCTTCAGAGCATGCTTGTAGTATGGGTGGAAGTCAAATCTGGCTTGAACCAGGGGAAGGTATGACAGTTGACCATCTTTTAAAGGCAACGGTTATCGCGTCCGCAAATGATGCCTGTGTGGCATTAGGAGAGCTTTTAGCCGGTAGCGAAGAGGGCTTTGTAGCGCTTATGAATAAGCGTGCAAATGAACTTGGTATGAACAATACTAATTTTGTTAATTGCACAGGTCTTGATGCTGACGGTCATCTTACCACTGCGCACGATGTTGCTGTGATGTCGGCAGAGCTTATAAAGTTTCCGCTTATAAAAAAGTATTCTACTGTTTGGATGGATACCCTGCGTGACGGTGAAAGTGAGCTTGTAAATACAAATAAATTAGTGCGCTTTTATAAGGGTACAACAGGTCTCAAAACGGGTACTACAGGGAATGCTAAGTATTGCCTTTCGGCTACTGCAGAGCGTGACGGTATGGAGCTTGTAGCGGTGGTTATGGCTGGCGAAAGCAGTGATTTGCGTTTTTCAGGCGCTAAAAAACTTCTTGATTACGGCTTTGCTAATTACAGCTTTTCTGAAATAGGTGCCGAACTTTCCGAAACTCAGGTGAATATAAACAAAGGCGTCAAGAAAAAGGTTAACATTGCTTGCGAGCAAAAGGTGAATATACTTTTGCCTAAAACCGAAAAATCTCAAATAGGGCGCGATGTGGAATGGAATGAAAATCTCACTGCGCCAATAAAAAAAGGTGATACAGTAGGATTTGTGAATGTTTATTCGGGTGATACACAATTGGGTAGGCTTCCTATCACCGCTTCAGAGGATATAGACAAACTGACCTTGTGGGTTACTGTGGGTTGGATTTTAAAGGGAATACTTACTTTGTAAACTTTTTTAGAAATATATATAATTTTACTTGAAAAACACAGAGAAATATTGTAGAATAGTTATAAAGAAAATATATATGGGTGAATTAAATGGCTATTAAATTTAATTATTCGTTTGCAGAACAGTTTTTAAGAGAAAACGACCTTTTAGGGCTTAAGTCTCAGGTTAAGGCTGCGCACGATATGTTAGAGGCTAAGAACGGTCTCGGGAATGACTTTCTTGGCTGGGTAAATCTCCCTACGGATTATGACAAAGAGGAATTTGAACGTATTAAAAAGGCTGCTCAGAAAATCAAAGAGGATACTGATATTTTAATTGTTATCGGTATCGGCGGTTCCTATTTAGGTGCGAGAGCGGCGATTGAATTTTTAAAAGGTCCGTTCTATAACGATTTGGCAGATGGCCCTAAGATTTATTTCGCTGGTAATAATATAAGCGGTTCTTACCTTAATGATATTTTAAAGCTCTGTGAGGGCAAGCGTGTATCTGTTAATATCATCTCAAAATCAGGTACTACAACCGAGCCCGCAATAGCTTTCAGAGTGCTTCGTAAGTATCTTGAAGAGAAGTACGGTGAGGAAGAAGCCGCAAAGCGTATTTACTGTACAACCGATAAGGCAAAGGGTACTTTAAAGCAGCTTGCTGACCAAAAGGGTTACGAGTGTTTTGTTGTGCCTGATGATGTAGGTGGTCGTTTCTCTGTGCTTACGGCAGTGGGCCTTTTGCCAATCGCTGCAGCAGGTGCGGATATTGACGCTTTAATGTCTGGCGCACGCGCAGCTTCAAAGGAATATGCTAACGAAAACCTTTGTGAAAATGAGTGTTACACTTATGCAGCCCTTAGAAATGCTTTATACCGCAAAGGTAAGGCTATAGAGCTTCTTGTAAGCTACGAACCCCGATTTACAATGATGGCTGAGTGGTTTAAACAGCTCTTCGGAGAAAGTGAAGGTAAGGATAATAAGGGGCTTTTCCCCGCAGCTGTTACATTTTCAACAGACTTGCACTCTATGGGACAGTATGTTCAGGACGGTGCGCGTATCTTGTTTGAAACTGTTGTAACCTTTGGCGAAACAGATAAAGATGTTATAATTGAAAAGGAAGCCGACGATGGCGACGGTCTTAACTTCCTTGCAGGAAAGCCAATGGCTTTTGTGAATCAAAAGGCTTTTGAAGGAACGGTTTTAGCTCATACAGACGGCGCTGTTCCGAATCTTGTTATAAATGTAGATAAGCCAGATGAAGAAAACTTAGGTCGACTAATTTATTTCTTCGAAAAAGCCTGTGCGGTATCTGGTTATATGTTGGGTGTAAATCCCTTTGACCAACCCGGTGTTGAAAGCTATAAGAAAAATATGTTCGCGCTTTTGGGCAAACCTGGCTTTGAAGCCCAAAAGGCTGAACTTGAAAAACGTTTACAAAAATAAAAACAGATATTACTGCTTTTGCAGTTAAAATAAGAAGGAGTGGTACAAATGATTAAAATCATTATCGGAAGAAAAGGTTCGGGTAAGACCAAATTGCTGGTGGATATGGTAAATGAAGCAGCAAAGGTTAGTCTCGGTAATGTAGTTTGCATTGAAAAAGGCGATACTTTAACCTATTCTGTTACACATAAAGCGCGTCTTATTGATGCTGACAGTTTTGGTATTTCTGGTTATGGCGAATATTACGGTATGGTAGCTGGCATTAAGTCAGGCAACCACGATGTAACTCATATCTTCGGTGATGCAACCCTTAGAATAGGAACCCGTGATTATGAAGAACTCTGTGCTTTCTTTGAAAGAATTGCAAAAATAGAGGATGTTGAATTTATCTTCACTATTTCGGCTGATAAGGACGAATTACCCAAGAAACTGTTCGATATCGCTGAAGTTTGTAACTAATAATAATTGCGGGCGGCAAGCTGCCCGCAAATTTTTTTAAATAACCAAAGAAAATTCTTGACAAAACAAGTAAGAATATATATAATAAACTTTGTGACATTAGGAGTGTAAGTATGATTATTGATTTGAAAACTATTTTTGTTAATGATAATGCTTCGCTTCCTGTGGACTATTTATTGGATTTAAGCAGTACTGAATATGCAGGTCAATATCCGCTCAAAAAACCTGTGCATTTAGTTGGCAATATTTCCAATAAAGCAAGTCTTGTAAGACTTTGCGCACAGATTGTATTTGAATTTGATGCTCCTTGCGACCGTTGCGGCAAACCAACTGCGGCGGCTGTAAAAGTAGAGGTAGATAAAGTCTTGGCAACCTCTATCGAGGGTGAGGATAGCGATACAATTCTTTTAGTTCCCGATATGAAGCTCGATTTGGACGATTTTATTTATACCGAAACAGTGGTTAATCTTCCAATGAAGCATTTGTGCAAAGCAGACTGCAAGGGTGTTTGTTCTAAATGCGGTAAAGACTTGAATAGCGGCAAATGTGAATGTCCCGAAAAGGAAATTGATCCGAGACTCGCAGTGCTTGCTCAATTACTTGATAATTAATTTTTTGATAACGAATTTAAGGAGGTGCCCTTAATGGCAGTACCAAAGAGAAAGCATTCAAAAGCAAGAAGAGACAAAAGAAGAAATAACGTTTGGAAGATTAGCGCTCCTACTTTAGTAAAGTGCGCTTGCGGTGCTTATAAGCGCCCTCACAGACTTTGCACTGCTTGCGGAAAATATAATAACCGCGAAGTTATTGCAGTTGCTGAATAATTCGAAAGATTATTGCGAAATCAGAGAGGGAGAATTCCTTCTCTGATTTTTTGTAATTGTTTTAAAAGGGGGATAGGGTATGTCTGTTATAATTGAATCGGTTATAAAGGGAAGCGTTGCACAAAAATGTGGTATTAAAAGCGGTTACACTTTGCTTTCTATAAATAAAAACGAAATAATGGATGTGCTTGATTACCGCTTTTATCAGATGGGCGAAAAGCTTACGCTTGAATTTATAAATGAAAAAGGGAAGATAAAGAACAAAAGGGTTAAAAAAAGAGAAGACGAGGAATTAGGATTGGAGTTTGAAACCTACCTTATGGACGAAAAGCATTCCTGTCTTAACAAATGCGTGTTTTGTTTTATCGACCAATTACCTAAGGGTATGCGTGACAGCCTTTATTTTAAGGATGACGATTCCCGTCTTTCTTTTCTCTTTGGTAACTATATCACCCTCACAAATATTACCGAGCATGAGATTGAGCGTATTATAAAAATGCACATAAGCCCTATAAATATTTCTGTTCATACCACAAATCCAGCGCTTCGTGTTAAAATGATGCGCAATAAAAATGCGGGCAAAGTGCTTGAAATTATAAATCGTTTTAATGACGCGGGTATTAAGATTAACTGTCAGCTCGTATTAGTGCCTGAAATGAATGACGGCAAGGAGCTTGAACGTACACTTTCGGATCTTACGGCACTTCAAAATGTAGAATGTGTTGCGGCGGTGCCTGTGGGACTTACTGCTCACCGAGAGGGACTTGCAAAGCTTAAACCGTTTGACAAGGAAAACGCAGCAAAAACTATAGACATTATAAACCGTTATGGCGATAAAACAGTGGAAGAATATGGCAACAGAAGATGCTACGCTTCTGATGAGTTTTATCTGCTCGCAAACCGCGATATGCCCTCTGCCGAGTATTACGGTGAGTTTTTGCAGCTTGAAAATGGGGTAGGGCTTTGGTCGCTTCTTTTAAAAGAGGCAACCGATGCTATTGCAATAAATGACTATAAATTAATTGAAAAGCGAAAAATCACCTTGGCAACAGGAACTGACGCCTATCCGCTTATTGTGGAAATAGTTGACAAAGCAGCAAAAAAATGGGATAATTTAGAGTGTAGTGTTTGTGCTGTCAGGAATGATTATTTCGGTCATTCAATCACGGTTGCGGGACTTGTGACTGCTACTGATATTGAAAAGCAGTTAATGGGTAAAGATTTAGGTGAAGAACTGCTTATTCCTGCTGTAATGCTTCGCAGTGAGCGGGATATGTTTCTTGATAGTGTGACAGTAGACCAATTATCTGAGAAGCTTGGTGTAAAAATTACCGCTGTCGAGATTGACGGTTATGAAATGATTAGCAGAATTTTAGGTGAAGAATTTTAAAAGGAGTAGACTATGGCAAAACCGATTGTTGCCGTTGTGGGCAGACCTAACGTGGGAAAATCCACACTTTTCAATAAGATTATCGGCAAAAGACTTTCCATTGTCGATGATACGCCCGGTGTCACACGCGACCGTATCTATGGCGATGGTGAATGGCTCGGTAAAAAGATGATGTTTGTCGATACAGGCGGTATTGAACCTAAGACCGACGATATTATCCTTAAGAGTATGCGTTCCCAAGCACAGCTTGCTATAGATACCGCTTCGGTTATAATTTTGGTAACCGATTTAAAAAGCGGTGTAACGGCGGCTGATATGGATGTTGCTGCAATGCTTCAAAAAAGCGGAAAGCCGATTGTTTTGTGCGTTAATAAATGTGATAATATCGGGCAGAC
This sequence comes from Acutalibacteraceae bacterium, assembly GCA_045539955.1. Taxonomy (GTDB): domain Bacteria; phylum Bacillota; class Clostridia; order Oscillospirales; family Acutalibacteraceae; genus UBA737. The sequence continues at coordinate 36,237 of JAZQGI010000017.1, forward strand.
GCCTCTTGAATTTTATGAGTTTTATAATTTAGGACTTGGTGAGCCGATTGCAGTTTCTTCAGTACACGGTCACGGAACAGGCGATTTGCTTGATGCTGTTATTGAAAATATCCCCGAAAGCGAATTTGAGGCTGAGGATGAGGATATTATAAATGTGGCAATAATTGGAAAGCCCAACGCGGGCAAATCTTCACTTGTCAACCAGATTTCAGGTGAAGAGCGTGTTATTGTTTCTAACATTGCAGGCACCACCCGTGATGCTATTGATACTAAGGTGGAGCATCACGGCGTCACTTATAATTTTATAGACACAGCAGGTCTTCGCCGTAAGAGTAAGGTTGAAGAAAAGATAGAAAAATATAGCGTGCTCAGGGCTAAAATGGCTATCGAGCGCGCGGATGTCTGTGTTATTATGATAGACGGTAAGGACGGCTTTACCGAACAGGATTCAAAGGTTGCGGGACTTGCTCTTGAAGAGGGTAAGGCTTGTATTATTGCAGTTAATAAATGGGATGCGGTTGAAAAGGATGGCAAAACAATGGATTCCTACCGCAAAAAGCTTATGAATGACTTTTCCTTTATGCCTTATGCTCCAATTATATTTATTTCAGCAAAGACAGGCCAGCGTGTTGACCGCCTTTTTGACCTTATAAAATATGTAAACGAGCAAAATACAATGCGTATTTCTACAGGCAAGCTTAATGATATTCTTGCTGATGCGACAGCGCGTGTTCAACCTCCGTCGGATAAAGGTAAGCGCCTTAAGATTTATTATATGACTCAGGCTTCTACCAAACCGCCGACATTTGTTTGTTTCTGTAATAACGCTGAGCTTTTCCATTTTTCATATCAGCGTTATCTTGAAAATCAAATTAGATCGATATTTGGCCTTGAGGGTACACCTGTCAGATTTGTTATAAGAGAAAGAGGAGATAAATAATGATTATGACAGTTATTGTGACGGCTATCGCCGCGTATTTAATAGGAAGTATAAATTTTGCAGTTATTTTTGCTAAGGCTTTTATGAAAAAGGATGTAAGAGAGCTTGGCAGCGGTAACGCAGGTGCCACAAATGTTATGCGTAATGCAGGCTTTTTGCCAGGGGCTTTAACCTTTGTGTTTGATGCGCTTAAAGGCTTTGTGGCTTCTTATCTCGGTAAAATTATATTTGACTATATTTACACCCAGACAGGTAACGAACTCTGTGAGGGGATTATTGGGGCATTTCTTTGCGGCCTTGCTTGTATGCTTGGCCACGTGTTCCCGTTTTTCTTTGATTTCAAGGGCGGTAAGGGAGTTGCTACAAGCGTCGGTATTTTTGCGGTTTGCTGTCCGATTGCAATAATAATCGGTCTGGCAGTTTTTGCAATAACATTATTTATTTCAAAATACGTTTCCTTAAGCTCGGTTTTAGCGGCAGTAACTGTTGTGGTGCTTTCTATCGTATTTTGCGATAAAACAGCGCTTTTGTTACCTCAGATACTTTTAAGTTTAGCTATGGGCGTTATTGTTATCGGTAAGCATAAAGATAATATCAAGCGCCTTTTAGCAGGCAACGAATCTAAAGTTAAATTTGGAGGAAAGTAATGGCTAAAATTACTGTATTAGGTTCTGGCGGTTGGGGAATGGCTTTAGCTATTTCGGCCTTTAATAACCGTAACGAAGTTACCCTTTGGTCGCCGTTTGAGGAAGAAGTTGTTATGCTTACCCAAAAACGCACCAACGAGAAATTACTTCGAGGTGTGGTTTTGCCTGAGGGCATTAAAATCACAACTGATATGTCGGTTGTTAAGGGTGATAACATTACCATTATTGCAACACCGTCTACAGCGGTGAGAAGTGTTGCTCATAGCCTTGCTAAATATAAAAACGATGGTATAATTGTTAATGTTTCAAAGGGTTTTGAAAGCAGCAGCCTTAAGTTTTTGTCAGATGTTATAAGTGAAGAATTGCCAGATGCTACAGTTGTTGCTTTATCAGGTCCGTCACACGCGGAGGAGGTTGCGCGTAATATTCCAACCTCGATTGTTGCAACCTCTAAATCATTAGCGGCTTCGCAGGTGGTTCAGGATATAATGACAAGCGATACCTTGAGAATTTACACTTCTACTGACCTTATCGGTGTTGAGCTTGGAGGCGCTATGAAAAATGTCATTGCTATTGCGGCAGGTTTCTGCGATGGCTTGGGCCTGGGCGATAACACAAAGGCCGCGCTTATAACACGGGGTCTTGCTGAAATGACACGCCTTGGTGTTAGTATGGGAGCTAAGGAATATACCTTCGCGGGTCTTACAGGCATTGGTGATTTGGTTGTTACCTGTACTTCACGCCACAGCCGTAATAACCGCTTTGGCTACAAGGTTGGAAGCGGTGTTTCTGTTAAGGATGCTTTGGCAGAGGTTGGCACGGTAGAGGGTTATTATGCGGCAGAAATTGCTTTTAAATTGAGCCAAAAATATAATGTTGAATTGCCGATTATTAGAGAATGCTATGCGGTTTTGTACGAGGGTACTGCTGTTAGTGAATCGGTTAAAAACCTTATGAACAGGCCTACAAGAAGCGAGCATTAAAAAAAACTAAAAAAATACTTGATTTTTGCTAATATATGTGATATTATATATCTTGCTATGCGGTCAGTAAAAGTTGCTGACAAAAAAGAAGGAGGTGCAGACCATGGCTAAATGTGATATCTGCAGTAAAGAAATTGCTTTCGGTATTAAGGTTTCTCACTCACACAGACGTTCTAACAGAACTTGGAAGCCCAACGTTAAGAAGGTAAAAGCAATCGTTAACGGCGCTCCTCGTCGTATCAATGTTTGCACCCGTTGCTTGCGTTCAGGAAAGGTTACCAGAGCGGTATAATATTTCTTACAAACAAACCCTGAGTCATACTCAGGGGTTTTTTGTATTCAGGAGTTTTTATGATAAAGGCAGTTATTTTTGATTTGGATGGTACACTTGTTGATTCTTTGGGGGATTTGTGCGATAGTACGAATTATGCTTTGCGCAAGTTTGGTTTTCCCGAACACGAAAGACAGAAATTTAATTATTTCGTGGGCGATGGCGTGCCCAAGCTTATTGAACGCGCAATACCTAAGGAAAAGTTTAACTTAGAAATACAACAAAAAGTTTACGGTGAGTTTATGCTTCATTACCGTAAGCATTTTTTGGATAAAACACAGCCGTACATACAAATACCTGAGGCTATCCAGCAGTTAAAAGAAGCAGGTATTAAGTTGGCTGTGGTATCAAATAAAGTTGATGAAATGACGCAGAAAATAGTTTCTAAATTTTTCGCAAACACATTTTCTGCCGTTATTGGCAAGACCGAGGAATATCCCCTAAAACCTGATCCGACATCTACGCTCGATATTATAAAGAAATTAGGTGTAGAACCATACGAATGTGCTTTTGTGGGTGATTCAGGTATGGATATGCTGACGGCTAAAAATGCGGGATGTGTGGCAGTTGGCGTGCTTTGGGGTTTCAGAACTTGTGAGGAATTAAAAGAAAACGGTGCGCAGTTTTTGCTTGAAAATCCGTGTGAAATCGCACCGCTAATATTAGGTTTGAAATGAAAAATAATTATTTAACTACAAAAATATCAGGGTATATCGGCTTTTTTGTGCAAGCGGTTGTAAATAGCTTTTTGCCGATACTTTTTATAGCACTTCAGGATGTATATGCACTTAATTATAAACAGCTCGCAACTCTTATGTTTTTCAATTTTTTTGCGCAGATGTTTATTGATGCAGTTACACCTTTAATACTTGAAAGAATAGGATACCGCAAGGGCGCATTTCTTTCGCAGTTTGCGGCATTTGCGGGGCTTGCACTTTTAAGCGTGCTGCCGAATATTATGAGCCCGTATATTGCAATGATTATCTGCATCACCATTTATGCTGTTGGTAGCGGTTTTACAGAGGTTATTTTAAGCCCTATGATTGAAATGCTTCCAACCCGCAATAAATCCGGCAATATGGCGGTGCTTCATTCCTTTTACTGTTGGGGACAGGCCTGTACGGTAGCCTTGACGACAGCGCTTGTTTATATATTCGGATTTAAAAATTGGTTTATAATTCCGCTTATTTGGTCGGTAATTCCGTTTATTAATATGTGGAGCTTTTTAAAGGTGCCGATTGTTGAGCCTGACCCTGAAAAGAAAACCGCGACTTTTAGCGAGCTTATAAAGGACAGAAGATTTTTAATCTTTATGGTTATGATGTTCTGCGGCGGGGCGAGTGAAATTGCGATGGCGGAATGGGCTTCTATCTTTGCACAGAACGCTTTGGGAGTTTCAAAAGCTGTAGGTGATATTGCAGGACCTTGCGCTTTTGCTATTTTTATGGGACTTGGAAGAATTTTTTATGCGAAATATTCTAAAAAAGTTTCTTTTCTGAAGCTGCTAATAGCGCTTAATATTTTAGGGTTTATTTGTTATATGGCAGTTGCAGTTTGCGATATAGCGGCAGTTTCGCTTGTGTTTTGCGCCTTGTGCGGTTTTACAGTTAGTGTTTCTTGGCCGGGTATTTATTCTATGGGCGCGGCTTCCTTTAAAAACGGTGGAGCTGTGATGTTCAGCGCGCTTGCAATGTGCGGAGACACAGGCTGTTGCTTAGGACCGTGGATTGTGGGCGCAGTAGCAGATAAATATAGCCTTAATTTAGGGTTTGGGATTGCAGCAATTTTCCCGATAGTGATAGTTTTGTGCGGATTATATCTTTTAAAAAATAAAGATTGCAAAATAATGTAATAGAGTATATTATAGTTATATGAGGTGACATAAATGAAAAGAGATGATTATTTAACCTGGGATGAATACTTTATGGGTATTGCAATGCTTTCGGCGCTTCGCAGTAAAGACCCGTCAACTCAAGTTGGCGCTTGCATCGTAAATGAGGATAAGCGCATTATGTCTATGGGGTATAATGGAATGCCGCGTTGTTGTAGTGATGACGAATATCCTTGGGAGCGTGAGGGTGACCCGCTTAATTCAAAATATCTTTATGTTTGCCACGCAGAATTTAATGCTATTTTGAACTGCGAACGCGGTAATGTACGCGGTTGCACCGTTTATGTAACCCTTTTCCCTTGTAACGAATGTGCAAAGGCAATAATTCAGTCAGGGATAAAAGAAGTGGTTTACAAGGAAGACAAGTATGCCGATACCGACGGTGTAAAAGCGGCTAAAAGAATGTTCGACACAGCAGGTGTTAAATACCGTCTTTACGAGCCTACAAATAAAGAAAAAACTCTAAAGTTTTAGTTATAGCAAAAATATAAAAACACCGTAGTTTCTTTTTTAGAACTACGGTGTTTATTATTTATAATAAATTTTTTCTTAAGTTTTCAGGGGAATCACTTGATAAAAGCGCAGGTGGAATATCGAAGACAGTTTTACAACCCTTTTCGCCCTTTTGGTTTAACCTATATGCCGCGCGGGCGTAGGCTATAAGTACGCTTGCGGTGAACTCAGGATTAGAGTCAAGCTTTAGGTTATATTCGATTATAGCGTTATTTTGGTTGTCCCAGCCTGTTTTACCGCTACGGATTACTGTACCGCCGTGGGGGAGACCTTGGTGGTCACGTTTCATTTCTTCCATAGTGATAAAATGAACGGTTGTGTTATAATCGGCAAAGTAGTTAGGCATAGTTACAATTTGCTTTTCAATGTCGTCCTTGTCGGCACCGTCTTCTACTACTACAAAGCACTCTCTTGTGTGTTTTTGTCTTGTTGTAAATTCGGGAGTATCGCCATTTTTAACCGCTTCAATTGCTGACGGTACAGGAATTGTATACTGACGGGCATCAATAACACCGTCAATTCTTCTAATTGCGTCTGAATGGCCTTGGCTAACGCCCTTGCCCCAGAAGGTATAGTCGCAGCCATTTGGCAGTATGGCATTAGCATATAGGCGGGAAATAGAAAACATACCGGGATCCCAACCGACTGAGATAATACCGATTTTACCGCTCTCCATAGCATTTTTATTAACATTTTCAAAATGCTCAGGAATCTTAGCGTGGGTATCAAAGCTGTCGATAACATTAAAATATTTTACATATTCGGGAGTTTGTACAGGTAAATCGGTAGCGCTTCCGCCACAGATTACAAGCACATCAATTTCAGATTTATATTTTAAAATATCGTCAATATGAAAAACCTTGGCAGTTTGAGTACTGATTTTTACTGTTTCGGGATTTCGGCGGGTAAAAACGGCAAAGAGGGACATATCGCTGTTTTGCTTTATTGCAGCTTCAACACCGCGTCCTAAGTTGCCATAGCCTAAAATTGCTATTTTCATTAAAGGTCACTCCTAACTTTTTACCTTAAAATTATATTACAAGAAGTAATTATTGTCAAATAAAAACTGCAAACCTTAAGAATAAGGTTTACAGTTTTATTTCTTTTACTCCTAAAAGCTCTGCCTCAAATGGAGAATGGGTAATAAGGATAATCGGTTTATTCTTTGCAACTTTAAGAATTTGCTTTGTAGCGAGGATGATATTTTCTTTGTCAAGGCCTGTAAAGGCTTCGTCAAGAATAAGATAATCAAATTCGCAGGATAATGCACGCGCAATAGCAACTCTTCGCTGCATACCGCCTGAAAGCTCACTGATTTTTGTATTAGTTTCGTTTTCAAGCCCAAGTGCTTTTAAATTTTCTTTGGCAAGAGCAGCGTTTGTTGTTACTAACATAATGTTTTGTAATGCGGTTTTAAAAGGTAAAAGACGGTCTTCCTGAAATACTACAGATGCCTTTAGGTTATTTGACTTTATCATTTCACCTTTTTGTGCTGTTTCAAGCCCTAAAATCAGTCGTATGAGAGTGGTTTTTCCGCAACCGCTCTGACCTGAAAGCCAGATGCGGTCATTTTCACCGATTTCAAGCGAAAAGTTTTCGAAAATCTTTTTATCGCCATAAGAAAAGGAGATATTTTTAATGCTTATCATTTCTGTACCTCCTAAAAAGTCTTTTAAGCGTGATTTCAAGCAAGAGAGAAAGCACCGCTACGACGGCAGTAAGTGCAAAAACTTCCGCAATTTCAAGGTGGGTTTTGGACTGTTCAAGCATACCGCCCAAAGAGTTTTGCGGTTTGGCAATAACCTCTGCTGCTATACCCGATTTCCAAGCAAATCCCAAAGCAGTAAGGCAAGAACTTATAAATACAGGGAAAATTAGAGGTAGTTTAATCTTAAAAAAGATTTTAAAATTGCTAAGCCCGAAAACTCTGCCCATTTCATCATATTTAATATCTATGTTTTCGAGTGCTGTTTCGGTTGTGGACCAAATAATCGGTAAAACCATTAAAAAAGTGATGAATATTGGAAGATATGTACTTCTGAACCAAAAGAAAGCAAGAATGATAAAGGAAGCGACAGGTACGGCTTTTATAAGCTGTAAAAGGGGAGCGGTTACCTCTTTAAAAAGACGATTTTTGAAAGCAAAAACTCCGCCTAAAAAACCCAACACAACCCCCAGTGCAAATCCGCATACAATACGAAGAAGTGATATCAAGACACTAATATAAAACTCTTTAGTTTCGGCTAATCTTAAAAGAGCGCTAAGCGTCGTTATTGGTGACGGGATTAAAAGCTCCCGTGCGATTATCATTGATAAAAACTGCCATACCGCAATCCAAAGAAAGAGTATGGCTGTTTTTTTAAATATCTTATTTACCATAATAGAAGTCATCTGCGGGGAGTTTACCGCCGACGCTCTTTGGATTAGCTTTAAATAAGAAATCGAGATAAGCCGAAAGGTCTGACTTCATTTCTTCGCCTTTTTCAAAAACAATGTTGCAGTAGGGGATAGCCTTTTTAGCAACTGCGGCTTTAGGGATAATCTTAAACTCTTCACAAGCGGCGGCTGTGCCGTCGATATCTTCGCTTACAGCAGTGATAGAAGCCTCATAGTCTTTTAAGAAAGCCTCAACAGCTTCGGGGTTTTCTTCGATAAATTCATTTCTTGCAATGATACAGCCCATTACAAGTTTTTTGTCGTTAAATTTATCCCATTCATCGTTAAGGTCAATAGCGATTTTTGCTTCTTTGTCCTGAATTGTGATGGTGGTTGCTACAGGCTGAGGTGCGATAACTATAGCCTCTTTTGCAGGAACAACCTTTGCTACAAGTTCTGCAGGCTGAGAAACAAATTCAACAGTTACATCTTCACCTATTTCAAGACCGTTATTTTCAAGCACAGCGTTTAAGATATATTCGGGGTTTGCACCCTGACCTGTTGAATAAACAGTTTTACCCTTAAGGTCTGCGATTGAGGTTATTTCAGTACCCTTTGTAACTACATTAAGCACACCTAAGGTGTTTACAGCGAGAACTTTAATGCCGCCGTTTGTCTTATTATAAAGTGTTGAAGCAAGGTTTGTAGCAACAGCCGCAATATCTGCTTCTTTGTTGGAAATTTTTGCTACTATTTCATCATTAGAAGCTGCTAACTGAATGTTGTAGTCAAGACTGCCTTTGCCTTCTTTTGCATCTTTCATAAGGTTAGCAAGACCGATACCTGTAGGACCTGAAATGCCGTAAACATTAGCTTTGATGGTTGTTGTGTCAACTTGACCGCAACCCGCAAAGGAAAGAACAAATACCAGGACGAGTAGAATGCTAATTAGTTTTTTCATTTTTTATCACCTTAAATTTATTATTTTCCTTTAAAATACTTCCGTTTTCAACCAAATTATCAAGCGCCCTATAGAGACTTGCTCGGCTGAGGCCTAACATTTTTGCAAAAACAGTCATATTTTTAGGAATCTGAGCGTAATTGTCACTATCGGTAACATTGGATAAATAGGTTAAAATCGTGTCCTCCGCACTCATACAGGAAATTACGCGCAATTTTGTGTTTAAAAAGCGTACCTTGTCAGACAGGAATGCAATATAGTTAATTGCAGTTTTAGGATATTTTGTAAATATTGCTTTTAGTTGATCCTCGCTTATGAATAAAATTGAAATATCTGTCTTGGCGGTAACGGTGCTTACATAAGCTTCATTATCACCGAATAAAGCCGCCGCACCGAAGCACATATTTTCATTAAAGCTTTTAAGATATACCTTGTTGTCGTTGTTTGAAACCGCAACCGCGTTGCCTTTTACAACAAAGCCAAGAGCATTTTTAAAGGTGTTGGATGAGTAAATGATTTCACCTTTTTTGTAATTTTGAAGCGGTGGGAATTGGGCTGAAATTTCTTCAATTTCAGTTTTATTTAACCCTTTAAATATAAATAGATTTGAGTAATCCAAGGTACACCCCCAAAAAACTGTCTCAAATAAGACACTTTTAATTATATTATACTTAATATAATATAATTGTCAATAGCAAAAATAAAAAAACTCGGAAAATTCCGAGTTTTTATTTGTTTACTTTTTTCTTAGCAGAAGAAACGGTGTATTCGGTAACATTTGGTATGGTTTCGCCGTCGATTTGCAGGGTGGCGCTTTGTGACAACTTTACCGAAATTTCATGCCCCTGTATTATATGTATCATACTTTTCATTATAGTATGCTTGCCTTTCATTATAAGCAAAAACGCAGTTACTATCTTGAAAAAGTTTTTGCTGTGCATCGCTACGAGGGAAAGGGTGCTGTCGGGGTTTAAACGGTCTTGCTTCGGCGCCGCCATAAATCCGCCGCCGAAGAATTTACCGTTCATTGTCGGGACAAGCCACGTGTTTTCAAAGGTGTAATCAACACCGTCAACTGTGACAAAAGCAGTGCAAGGTTTGTAGGCGTAAATCAGCGCTTTAATTGCGGCATAAAGATAATTGCCTCGTTTTTTCGAAAGTGCGCGAAGACGTTCAACCTCTGCACAGCAATAGCCGTCCATTCCAGAGCCTATACAGTTTATAAATTTATATGTTTTTCCGTTTATTTGGGCGGTAGGGAGATTTTTTATGTATTCATTTATAAGAATGGGTTTTGTTCTTTTTTTGAAGTTTATATCCCGTGCAAAATCGTTACCGCTTCCCGAAGCATAGAAATAAATGTTTTTATTGGTATTAGTATCAATATTATTAACAAAGCTGTTTAATGAACCGTCACCGCCGGTTAATATAATATCGGTATCATTTGGTAAAGTAGATATAAAATCATCAAGGCAATCAATTTTTGTTAAGTCGTGGTAAAAATAGGTGTTTTCACCCATCAACTGCTCGATTTCCTTTGCGATTTTAAGACCGTTTTCGCCACATGAGTGCGGATTATAAAGGATAGCGTATTTCATAAAACCCACCTTTCAAAACAACTATCTATATTTTAAATGTTTTGTCTAAATTTGTCAACAAAAGAAAAAGCCGTCTTTAAAAGACAGCTTTTTTGCCCCTAAACGAATTATTTCCGAGGGCAGTATTATTCAAAAAATTTTAAAACCGAAATGCTTTTCCCGTTCTCAAAAGCTTCAATGTGGAGGTGGCTTTGGTCGGAGCATTCGCAGGGGATAGTTCCAAGTGCACCGATACTGTCACCCATTTTAATTGCAGTATCCTTTTCCACCGTTATATTTTTAAGACCGCAGTATTTAATTACAAGGCCGTCACCGTGGTCAATAGTGACAATTTTGCCGTAATCTGCTGTCGTTTCAATATCCTGAATTTTGCCGTCACTGACAGAGCTTATAAGCGTACCCTCACTACAAGCGATATCAACTGCGGCGTGTATTCGCATATCGCCATAGGTTGCAGAATATTGAAGCGCTTCTAAACTGAAATCTTTTAGGATATCACCGTTAACTGGCATTGTGTATGCCTTTTCTTTTACGGTTTCGGTTTTAGAGGTGTATTCTTCATCTGTTACTTTTTCGCCTGTGGGATTTGATTCGGTAAAATCAAGCGGAGCATTGGGTTCACTATCAGTATATGATTCAACATCGTCAGTATATTCATCCATACTGCTTTCGAACTGACTTTCCATTGAGGATAAGTTTTGTTTAGGTTTTGCAGTATCCATTCTTGTGAAAGCGAACCAAGCGGCAGCACCAACTAAAACAAGGGAAAGTGCTATAACAATATAAAAAGCTGAACTCCCTTTTTTATTGCGGGAGTATTGCGTGTATTTCATAAAATCATTCCTTTCGAATTTATTATTGACGCAAGAAATGATTTATATTCTTTAAAAAATTTTTTAAATTTGTTAATAAAAGCGTAACAATTATGCTTTAATATATACTCGTACCCAAAAGGGAGCCGCACCCTTAAGGTATATTTTTAAAACCAAAAGTTTTAAGAATTTTTTCTCCCCTTAAAACGAAAAGAAGCCGTGAAAACGGCTTCTTTTCGTTTTATTTTATTCTTTAGCTGATTCAATAACCTTTTGCGCTATTTGTGCGGGAACCTCTTCATATCTTTCGATTTCCAACGTAAAGGTTGCAGTACCCTGAGTTATAGAGCGCATAGCGGTTGAAAAGTCTGACATTTCTGCTATGGGTACTTCGCCGATTATTTCTTGCATTTTGTTATCGCAGGGGTTCATACCGATAATTCTGCCACGGCGTTTGTTAATGTCACCTATAACATCGCCAAGCATTTCATCAGGAACTAAAACCTTTAATGTGCCAATAGGCTCGAGCAGTACAGGTGAAGCCTGCGGAATGCCGTCCTTATAAGCGATACTTGCCGCCATTTTAAAGGACATTTCAGAAGAGTCAACAGGGTGATAGGAACCGTCATAAAGTGTAGCTTTAAGACCAACCATGGGGTAACCTGCCAAAACACCCTTTTGACAGGAATCACGAAGTCCTTTTTCAACTGCGGGGAAGAAGTTCTTGGGTACGGCACCGCCGAATACTTCTTCACAGAAGACTAATTCTTCGCTGTCACAAGGTTCAAATTTAATCCATACATCGCCAAACTGACCGTGACCGCCCGATTGTTTTTTATGTCTGCCTTGAACCTTAACGGGCTTGCGGATAGTTTCGCGGTATGCGATTTTTGGTTTTCTAAGTTCTGCTTCTGCGCCGAATTTAGCTTTAAGACGTGAGACAATAACATCGATATGCTGCTCACCGAGAGCTGATAAAATGAGTTCTTTTGTTTCTTTGTCGTTGTAGACAGCAATTGTCGGGTCTTCTTCTGCCATACGGTTGAAAGCTTGAGCGATTTTTTCTTCATCACCCTTAGCTTTTGGGTAAACTGCAACCGAAAGATTTGGGGCAGGGAAGTTGATTTTATTAATAGCTATATCACCTTTTACCGACAGGGTATCGCCAGTTAAAACATTGCCAAGCTTTGCTACTGCGCCTATATCACCTGCGGTTATAGTGGCGGCATCTTCTTGCTTTGAAGCCTTAAGCCACATAATCTTTGAGAGGCGTTCTTCGGAGGAAGTACGGTTATTTATAAGGCGGATATCATTCTTTATAACACCTGATAAAACCTTGAAGTAGGAAAGTTTGCCGACAAATGGATCGGCAATGGTTTTGAATACGCAAAGAGCGGCGTCACCTGAAGTGTCAAACGCTTTTTCCTCGCCGTCGGCATTTGTGAATTTACATTCAGCTACAGAGGGTAAAATTTTCAAGAGGTTGTCAACCATCATCGGTACGGCATCACCTGTTTGCTGAACACCGCTGTAAACAGGGCAGATATCACCGTTTTTCACACCTATTGAAAGTCCGTGGAGCATTTCGTCTAAGGTGAATTCTTCGCCTTCAAAATATTTTTCCATTAAGGACTCATCAGTTGTGGCAATAGCTTCAAGAAGCATACTTCTCATATTGTCGATTTCTTCGCTTACAGGCATACGCATTTCTTTAATTTCAAGGCCTGTGCAGGCGTAAGCCTTGTTTTCGATTAGATTTATGTAGCACTTAACTTGTTCGTTTTCGATAAAGGGTACGATAACAGGGCAGATAACCGCGCCGTATTGACCTGCAAGAGCGGATAATACGCGGTAGAAGTGGGCGTGTGAGGAATCGAGCTTACCCACAAAGAATGCAACACTTTTCTTAAGTGCGCGTGCTTTTTCAAAAGCTTGTTTTGCGCCTACGGTAAGACCTGATTTACCAGAAATTGTAATAAGTGCGCTGTCGGCGGCAGTTAAAGCCTCGTACACACCGCCTGCAAAGTCAAAAAGACCGGGAGCGTCTATAATATTAAGCTTGCTTTCGCCTATTTCTAAGGAGTAAACCGAAGTCGAAACGGAGGTTTTTCTCTTTTTTTCCTCGGCATCAAAATCCATTACTGTTGTACTGTCGCCGATTTTACCTATACGGTCGGTTGCCTTTCCGTAATATAGGATGGCGTCAGCCAGTGTTGTCTTGCCCGATCCGCCGTGTCCTAAAAGGGCAATGTTGCGGATGGCGTCTTGCGTGTAGTCTTTCAAATTGATGCACTCCTTTAAGTGAATAGTTTACAAGATTAAGTATATCACATCTTTTTGGTGAATACAACCAAAAGTTGTAAAAAACTTTTTAAAAAATTATTGATTATCTATAAATTTATGCAATTTGCAGTAAATATAAGCCCCATATTTATTTAAAATGTTTTTCTTAACAGTAAAAGATTACAAAATGTTAATTTTTCAGGTGGAAATTTGACTTAAAAATTACAAGAGTGAAATAATTTGTAACTGAATTGTTTTTGGAATTTGTACCTTTTGTCGTATATAATTAGTATATAGAAATTAAGGAGGCGGTATTATGCGTAAAAATGTTATATTTTCATTGTTACTGACAGTCTGCGTTATAGTACTGTCTTTTGCTTGTGTTAAAACCGACGGCGTGAGTGTTACTGATGCCCGTGAGCATACAGCCGAAGTTATAACTGTTTCTAAGACTGATGTTCACAACGATGCTCTTAACACCCGTTTTGAAAATATGCTTAACCATAGCTTTGTTTATAACGAAGATTTTTATGATGATGGCGAATTAGTTAATAATTCGGTGTTAGCAGTTTTAAATTTGGCAGAGGATTCTTTAGTAAAAGAAGCATATCTTAAGGATTATATCTTCAATATGTACGGCAAGATTTATGGCGATTTCTCATTTTTGGGAGAAACCGAAAAAGAGGGTTATGTTTATATAATCCCCCGCGGTTATTCAGTATACACTCACGAAATCATCTCGGTTACCGATAATAAAGACGGAAGCTACACAGTGGTAAGTGATGTAGAGATTTCTTACGAAGACGGCAGTTTTGAGAATTTGAATTGTGAAACCGTTTTCTTGGAAAATAGCGAATCGGCTTTCGGATATAATATAATGTATAGTGATATTTTAGAAAATGTAGCAAACGGGATTGACTGCTAAGGATAAAAGTTAAAACGCTCAAGGAATGTTCCTTGAGCGTTTTTTTATAATTATTAGATCTTGTTTTGGCTGAATACAATAATTATAGTGTGATTTGATTTGCTTCAAATTCATTTGCGGCATCGGCTACTGACTTGTGGCAGGTGAACATTATAATTTGTCCGTTTTTGGAATATTCTTTTAAGAATTTAAGAGCGGTTTGGGTTCGCTTATCATCATATTGAGCTAAAGAATCATCAAGAATTATAGGAAGAGAATGATTTTCTTCTGTCAGTAAATGAGATAAGGCTAAACGCAGACTTAAATATGCTTGGTCAGCAGTTCCTGAGGAAAGATAGTCGAGCTCTCGGCTGCCGAAAATATCGCTCTTTTCCACAGCAATATCAAAAGATTTTGAAATTGACATATTGGAGTATCTGCCGTCGGTAAGACCCCCGAAAATTTCACTTGCCTTTTTTTCCAAAACCGAACCGTAGCCCTGGCGCACCGCGGCGTAGGAGTCGGCTAATGTTTGCAAGGCTATGTCAAGACATTCGCAATACTCTTTTTGCGTATCGGTTTTTTGCTTTAAAAGCTTAAGCTCAGCCTTAATAGAATCGGGGTTCTTTGTATTGGCTGTAAGGTTTTTAATTTCGGCCAATATGGTTGCAAGCTTGGTTTTACGGTCGGTTAATTTTTCTAAAAGTGAGTCATAATCGGTTTTAAGCCGGTCGAAGTCAACTTCGGTGTCAAGCTTTAAATTATCAAGCTTTTGTCGGGCTTCGCTATAGGAAATATTACCCATATCTTTTGAAATATAATGAATGTTTTGCTTTAGGGATTTTTGGGTTTCGGCTTTTTGCTTAAGCTCAATAAGGGTTGATTTTATCTCTTCTATATCTTGCACGGGCTTGAGTGAAGAAAAAAGTGTGAAAAGTGTGTTTTGTTCTGCTTCAATTTCACGGTTTAAAATTTCTATTTCTTCATTATTCTGTGCAAGCTTTTGCTTTTGATTTTCAACCATTGCCGAATTAGTGTTGAGAGCTGTGTTAATAGCGGTGAGATTTGCTTTTTCGGAAGCGAGCAGAGATATTAACTGGTTTTCTTTTAATTTAAGGTCAACTTTCACAGCTTCGTTTTTGGCATTTTTCTGTTTTGCTTTGGAAGAGGTAATAACCGCTATACATATAAATATAATGGCTAAAGCAATACTTACAAAGGCTATAATATTTTTAGGGTTATAAACCAAAAGCGGAATACAAAGAAGTGCAAACACTCCTGATAAAATATACCACAAGATAGTTGGCTTTGCTTTTGGAGTTTTAGAAAGAGTTTCGAGATTTTCTTTTGTTTCTTCGATTTCTTTTTCGATAGCTTGTACCCTTTGGCGAACTTCTTCCAGTTTTTCGGGAGAAGCATCTGGCGATGGATTTAAAGCGAGCTTTAAAGTACTTTCCAAAAGAGAAATTTCGCTTTGTTTAGTTTCGATTTTTGATTTATAGGTATCAATTTTTGAAAGGCAGAATTCAACTTTTCTGACAAACACTTCATCAGCTAACTTGCCGTCGCTTAAGGTTAAAGATTTGTTAAGAGTATCAAGCTGCTCTTTGAGAAGTAAAAGCTGTTTTAGTTTTTCAGCATTGCGAACATCGTTTTCGGCTTCAATTTTTATCTTAATAGAAGCTAATTTTTCTTGCCCCGCCGTAATTTCTTCTGCCAGAAGTTTTGCTTGCTTATTGGCGGCAGTTAATGTTTGCTCGGTTTTAAGCGACTGCTCAAGCTGGGACTCAAGCTCTTTTAAGTTCTTTATGTTTTTATCATAAATACCGCTGCGTCCGCTTTTGGACATAAGCTCAAATTTTGCGGTTTCAAGTCTTTTATTAACAACATCGTAAGAGACGGTTTCGTCTCCGGTTAAAGCAATGTTGGAAAGCTTTCCGTTAAGCTCGCCAACGGCTAAATTATTGCTTTCGGGGAAGCCGAACTGTCCAATAAAAATACTGCGCTCGAAAGCGGCGGCAGAAAGCCCCAAAAGAGATACTCCAATATCCGCAGAAACATTTTCTCGCGTGCCAAGCCCTAAATCTATAAGGGTTATCTTATCTGTTGAATTTGAACTGCCGAAAATGCGTTCAAGACGGTAAAGTCTGCCACTCTTTTCAAAGTCAATACTTCCCGACATTTGCGCCCCGTCCCAAGGGGTATATTTTTTGCGGATATTTTTGCTTAATTGCGCCCCTGAACGCTCGCTGCCGTAGAACATCATCTTAATAAAGCTCATAACAGTGGTTTTGCCGTGCTCGTTATCGCCGTAGATTATATTTAAAGAGTCGTCAAAATCGAGATTAAGGTTTTTAAGTCCGCCAAAAGCGGCAATGTGTAAGGCTTTAATCTTCAATGTATTTCACCTCACTGTTAAATGCTTTAAGTCCTAATTTCAGGGCTTTTTTGATTTTCTCTGAGTATTCTTCATTTTTTAATTTAGAAAGCATATTTTTTACAAAAACACCTTTAAGAGAGGGTTCTTTTGCAAGTGTGTCGAAATCGATTTTATATTCGGTAGAATCCTTGACCTTAGCAAAGTAAAGACGTTCTGAAAGGCGAGCGGTGATTTCCGCTAAATTTAAGTCGTCTTCTTCGGGTATAGCTCCCGTGAGTTCGATTTTATAAAGATTATTTTGGAAGTTTTCATATTTCTGTTCCAAAACAGAAATAATATGAGATGAAATATCAGAAATATCGGTTATATCTATTTTTTCGTGAATATGCAGTCTTTTTGAAATGGGAATAAACTGCAAATTGGCATTACCTTTTGTAATTTCGCCTAAATATACACCTTTTTCGTCAAGCTCGTCAAAGCCTTGTCCTTCGGGACAGCCGCAGTAGGCAAAAGAAGTGTTTTCAATTTTTCCTACGGTTGTGCGCTTGTGGACGTGGCCTAAAGCAATATAGTCCATCCCGCTTTTTTTAATAAAATGCTGAGTTATTGCATTGTAATCGGAATTAAGGTCGCCTTTTAATTCGCCGTGCTGTACCATAATATTTATATAATCATCTGTCGGCACTTGTAAAGTGAATTCTTCTTGCGCCTGCAAATGAGCTGAAGTAAACGACCTGCCGTAAACACGAACCTTTATATCTTCAAAAGTGAAGCAAGTATCATTTTCCGGAAAAACATAAAGGTTTTCGGGCAAGGTATTATTTAAGAAGGGTGAGTGCGAATTAAGTGGATCGTGATTGCCGGCGCAATAAACCACTTTGATTTGCGGTACTGTGCTGATTTTTTTAAAAACTGCGCTTACAAAGGTTTCCTCTGGATTATCATTATCGAAAAGGTCGCCCGCGATAGCGATGATATCTACACCGTTTTGCGCGCCCAAATCAATTATTTTTTCAAATGTTAAAAGGGTTTCAAAGCGGCGGTTGGCTGCGTTGCCCCCTAAAAATGCGTGAGCAGCGCCTATATGAATATCTGCCGAGTGCAGAATTTTAACACTGTTCATTTAAACACATCCTTGGTATTATTATTCTTATAAATATAATATCATACTAATATTTATTTTTCAATAAAATTAAACCTTTAAAATTGACTTTAGCGCTTTTATGTGTTAAAATATTTATAAACTATTTTGAAGAGGTGCCGTAATGGAAAAAAACAATTTTAATGACTTGTTTTTTGATGCGATTTTAACCCTTGAAACAAGGGAAGAGCTTTATAAGTTTTTTAGTGACGCTTGTACTCCAAAGGAGATTTCTGCTATAGCACAACGCTTTGCAGTTGCTAAAATGCTTAACGAGAAACAGATTTATAATGATATTGTAAAAGCAACAGGCGCTTCCACAGCTACCATAAGCCGTGTAAACCGCTCTATTAATGAGGGGTTCGAATTGGCGTTTAAAAGGTTAAAATAATATGTACAGTAATTTTGCAGAATATTATGACAGCTTGATGTATGATGTCGATTATAAAAAACGTACAGAATATCTTTTAAAGTTATTCAAAAAATACGGCAAAAAGCCAACGCTTCTTTTAGATGTTGCCTGCGGAACGGGTGACTTTTCTAATTGCTTCGCTAAGCAGGGAATAGAGGTTATAGGCGCCGATATGTCAGAAGAGATGCTATCCCTTGCGCGCGAAAAGTCTTATGAAAGTGATGCTAATGTGCTTTACCTTTGCCAGAAAGCAGAAGAGCTTGATTTGTACGGCACGGTCGACGGTGCGGTTTGCTGTCTTGACAGCCTTAACCATATAATCGATTATGCGCAATTTTGCAAAGCAATTTCACGTGTATCGCTCTTTTTAGAAAAGGATAGCCTTTTTATATTTGACCTTAATACCGAATATAAGCATAGAGAAGTTTTAGGGGATAATATATTTGTTATTGAAACAGATGATGTTTATTGCGTGTGGGCGAACGAATATAAAGAAAATAATGTTGTAGATATAAATCTTGATTTTTTCGTAGAGCATGACGGACTTTATGAACGCTTGAGTGAACAATTTTCTGAGCGAGCATATTCGCTTAGTGAAGTTAAAGCTGCTTGCGAAGAGGCAGGACTTGAAATTTTAGAAATTTTTGATGATATGACCGAAAATCCACTTAAAAATACAAGCGAGAGAGCGGTTTTTGTTACAAGAAAGGTGAAATAATGGGTAAACTTATAAGGTGTATCACAAGTGAGGGTGCGGTTATGGTGTCTGCAGTCGACAGTACGGACATCGTAGCTAAAGCCGAGCAAATTCATAAAACATCTGCGGTGGTTACTGCGGCGCTTGGCAGAATGCTTACTGCAGTTTCTATGATGGGAAATATGTTAAAGGGCAAGGATAATACAATATCTTTGAAAATTGACGGTGGCGGACCTGCGGGTGCAATTACAGTGTCTGCAGATTCTACGGGTAATGTTCGCGGATACGCCCAAAACAGTGTTGTGGAAATTCCCTTAAAGCCTAACGGTAAGCTTGATGTTTCGGGTGCGGTTGGACAGGCAGGCAATTTATTCGTTGTTAAGGACCTTGGTATGAAAGAGCCCTACAATGGCTTCGTGCCGATTGTTTCGGGCGAGATTGCTGAGGATATTACTTCATATTATGCTACAAGTGAACAAATTCCGACGGTCTGCGCTTTAGGTGTGCTTGTAAATCCTGATTTGAGCGTTAAAAAAGCGGGCGGTTATATTTTACAGCTGTTACCCTTTACAGAAGACGAGATTATTACTAAAATTGAAAATAATCTTGCGCGGGTAAAGCCTGTCACACAGCTTCTCGATGAGGGAATGGATATTGAGGATATCGTGCGTGATGTTCTGCAAGGTTTCGATGTTGAAGTCATATATGAAGAAACTGTTGAATATAAATGTAAATGTTCAAGGGAAAAAATCGAGACGACTTTGGCAGGTCTCGGTAAGAGTGAACTTGAGGAAATGTATAAGGATTTACCGCAGGTTGATGTTAAATGTCACTTCTGTAATACCGATTACAGCTTTTCAAAAACAGATATAAAAAATATTTTAAAAAAATTATAAAAAATTAAAAATTTTGCTTGACAAAGTTAATGTATTGTGATAATATATTGCTTGTCGCCGGTGAGTTGCCATTGGCAAGCCAGCGCGGTCATCGTGGGAGCATAGCTCAGCTGGGAGAGCATCTGCCTTACAAGCAGAGGGTCACAGGTTCGAGCCCTGTTGTTCCCACCATGTGGCCTGGTAGTTCAGTTGGTTAGAACGCTAGCCTGTCACGCTAGAGGTCGTGGGTTCGAACCCCATCCAGGTCGCCACATTTGCCTCTGTAGCTCAGTCGGTAGAGCAGGGGACTGAAAATCCCCGTGTCGTTGGTTCGATTCCGACCGGAGGCACCATTTATATGCGGATTTAGCTCATCTGGTAGAGCGCCACCTTGCCAAGGTGGAGGTAGCGAGTTCGAGCCTCGTAATCCGCTCCAAAGGGTGCTTGAAAAAGCACCCTTTCTTTTCAAAAAATTTAAAATTAGAGATGGCACCATGGCCAAGTGGTAAGGCAGAGGCCTGCAAAGCCTTTATCCCCAGTTCAAATCTGGGTGGTGCCTCCAAAAACCTCTTAACAATTTGTTAAGAGGTTTTTATATTTTAGGTTGTATTTTTATATGTTTTGTAATATAATAAAACAAAATGTAAACACAGGAGTTTGTGGTATGATAAAATTAAATCGTGAAAAGTTTTTCGAAGAGATAAATGCAAAATGGATTAATAAAAATTGTCCAATGTGTGGAAAAAATCATTGGAATATTGATACGAGTGTTGTCACGCCGTTAAAAGTTAATGAAAATAGCGGAATTTCGATTGGTGGAAGTATTTTCCCAATTGTTCCTATAACCTGTTCTAATTGTGGAAATGTAGTATTTGTAAATCCACTAGTTATTGGAGCTTTAGACCACGATGAAGAGGAAACATCAAATGGATAAGATGTTAAACGATACATTATACGATGATGGTAATTTGGTGTTAGATACTGAATCGGAAGCAATTGTTATCAACAAGCCTAGTGATTTAAATGTCGCGGAAAATCCAACGCCAACAACTTTGTATAGTCAATACCACACAAATGAAATTGAACAAAATAAAAAAATATATGCTACGTCTAGGAATATTATATGGGCGGGTTTTGGCGTAATTATAATAGGAGTCGTTTCAAGCTTTTTTTCTTTAATCACAGTATCTATAATCGCTACAGTTTGTGGTTTGATTACAGAGTTTATTTCTGGTACAATTTTTGTTTTTTTAACACAAAGCAATAAAGAGAAACATGAGTATTACAGACAACTTTCATTTGATGAAGAAAGAAAAGAAATTCTTAATGTTGCAGAAACTTTAGAAAACTCAGATAAGATGACCATTATAAACAAATTAGTTGATAATTATTGTGATAGAAGAAAAAAATAAACTTTTGTATCAATTTATAATACATAAATAGATTTGTTTAAGAAATCAGGTTTTTAGAGGTTCCTTTTTGAGTGTCGGTCCCAGAAAAAGAAAGACAAGTCGAAAGACTTGTCTTTTCTTTTTCAATGAAATTCGTTCCTTGCGGAACGAGTGAAATATTGCTACGCAATATGAAATACGCTTCGCGTATGAAATATGCCTACTGCATATGAAGGAACGAATTTTATTTCACATTTTGCCAACGGCAAAATATTTCATAATCCGTGAGGATTATTTCATATGGCGTTAGCCATATTTCATTAAATCTTGCACCTCCACCGCTTCTGTGTTATGATATAAATATAGACGAGGTGAAGCATAATGCATTTCAAAAACATTAAATACAGCAAATGCCCATATTGTAAAACACATGGATTGCCATTTTATAAGACAAGTTATAAATATAACCCTGTAATAACCTGCAGATCATGTGGCAAGAGCTTTAAAGTTAATCGCGCTTTATCAATGACAATCTTAATTTCAATTGTAATATTGCTGGGAGTCACTTATCAATTGATTAATAAGTATTGGTTTGATATGCCGTCATGGATTATATATTCTTTGTGTATTGTTTTTTGGCTCGTTTTTCAATATTTTTCACCACTTGAAGAGCATGACGAGAACGATTAAACGAAGGCGATATTTTCGTGTGTTGATTGAAAAATATTTTAAGTAAAAAAACATTATATTTTCGCAAACTGTACAACAGATAAAAATTCGAAACAAAACAAGAAAAATTTCCGGTTTTCTCCCAGTTCTTTTTCGGACACGAGAGACAGAAAAAACTCTTGTTCGAAAGAACAAGAGTTTTTTCAGTTATATTCGCCTTCGGCGAGTTATATTGAGCCTCGCTCAGTTATATTTGCTTCGCAAGTGATATTCGCTTCGCGAGTTTTGGAGGCGAATATAATATCACTTTTGCAATAGCAAAAATATCACTATGCCGTAAGGCATAATATCACTCTGTGCGATAGCACAGAATATCACTAATTCCTTGCACCTCCACCGCTTTTATGCTATGGTTGAGGCACAATAGGGACAAATTTTAACATTAGCTGGTAGCATTGTTATCGGTTGTTTACTTTAAAGTAATATTGTGATATAATACAAAAAGATTAGAGGTGTTTTTATGGATGAAAATAATGTAAAATTGATATTACGAAAATATCGTTTTTGTGTTTTAGGATGTGTATATACTGCGGCAATAGTTGCAATTTTGGTTTTGTTTTTAACTGATAACAGTTTTTTATTTTTTGCAGCAGCATTATTGTTTTTATTATTTAGAAAAATAATTGGAGTATATTTCTTTAATAAATACATTAACTCAATTTTGTTTAAAGAATTAAATCCATTAATGTACAATGCGGTTTTTGAAACCGGAAAAATGGTGAGCAACCATTTATTTGAAAAAATATATTTCTCATATTATTCTGGTGACTATCAAACAGTTATAAATATTTGTTCTGCAAAACTAAATGATGCAAAATATAAAAAATATGAATATTGGTATATGTTGTATCTTGCTCGTTCGTATTTTGATTTAGGGGATTTTGAAAATCTGAGTTTAATATATGACAGATTTCAAACAACAACAGAAGCTGATGCAAAATGTGAACAAATTAGAAACAAATATATTTACTTTAAATTTATAGGTTTGTACCTAAAAGGTGAATTTGCAGAATGCAAAGCATTATATGAAGAATTACTGTCTAATACAAAACCACATAATTCAAAAATGCTTAAATTAAATGATATTCAAACTAAATTCACCTATGCTATATCCTGTTATAAATCTCAAGATACTGACACTGCAACAAAAATATTTAATTATATAATAACAGAAGCACCTCAACTTTATTTTGCTGTAATTTCACAGAAATATCTTAATGCTATTGAATCGGGTATAGAATATCAGCCTGAATATACCGCTATTTCTGTTAATGAAAACTTTATTTTGCCTACACCCAGAAAATCGATAAAGATACGCAAAATAATTACGTTAATTTTGATAGCATTTTGTTTTATAAGCTTTTATTTCAGTATTATATTAGCGCCTGATGAACCCGTACATTTCAAAGGGTTGGATTACTCCACTATGCGAAGCGATATAGAAGAGTTGTACGGAGAGCCTGATGAAATCAGAGAGTTCATATACCCAGATGGTGAATTTTATGATGTATATAAAGCGGAGTTTCTAGGGATAAAGGGAGAACTTGAATTTGAGTATTTTGACGGCGGAGATGATTTGTTTAGCGCACAGTTTATTATTGATTCAAAAGATTTTGAATCATACGAGGAATATGAAAAGGCAGTAAACAAAACTTATAAATATTTTAATAAGGTTTTATCCGACTATCAAATATGGGATACAAGCGATGATGAGGGAATAAATATATCTTGGGCAAGAAGTGCTGATAAGTATGCCTATTCTATGTATAACACTCAAACAAGCGATACAGGTTTTACTGATGATTTAAGCGATTGCACTGTTTTTCAGTTTAATAAGTATCCATCCGAAGAAAAACTAGATTAACTGTAATTATTGAGTGAAATCTGAGTTGATGTGAAGTCAAGGCAGGAATAACCGTCATACTTTCGGCAGTTTTTCTGCTTAAAAACAAAGTTTTTAACTGCGTTTTCTTTGGTATGATTTTCAATGTGTCGGTATGATTTTTGTCATACCATCAAAAATAGAGTTATCTCGTTGTTTCGGGATAACTCTATTTGCATATATAACTTGAAAATATCATTGAGAAATGTTATATTAAATATAAGAAAAAGCTTGTTGTTATGCGGGAATTTCAACTTGTGGGAATCATTTCCACAAGTTGAAACGGGATCCTCCACTTGTCAGGGGAGGTGGCACGGCAATGCCGTGACGGAGGGGTAGTTGTCTCTCCCTCAGTCAGCTTCGCTGACAGCACCCTCGTCAGAGGGAGCCACAGACTAATTTTGTCCCTAACTTGACCAAAGGCTAATTTGTCCCTGATTTAACACAAGCATATAATACACCCAAGGCGGTGATATGATGACATATAAAGAACTTATGATTGAGGCTCTAACCGATTTATTAGAAGATGATGAAACACTAATGCACCCCATTTATGGATTGCTTAATCAGGGAAACACACAGTATTATGGTTATTTCGGGTTTACAGAGCATTATTTGCTGATTGCACTTGTTTCTGGAACAGGTAAACAGATTACATATACAACGCGCGTACCATTAGATATTAAATCTATAAGAGTCAAACAAACCGCTATTTTTAAACAGTTTGTTATTGATATTGCTTTTAACGAGGGAGCACCTTGCAGAATAACAGCATCTCCAAAAGTTTTGACTATTGACACACAAAAAGAAAATTTACCGAGTTTTCTAGAGCATCTATATATTATAGCACCAAAAACAAAGCAACCGGAGTTAAAACGGTTATCCGGTGATAATATCCGCATACAGTATTTTAACTATATTTTAGGCATTTTCCTTTCTTTCGTTCCTATGGTTCCCATTATGATTCTAATTATGGAGTGGAAAGAGAGTGGGGAATGGCTTTTTGGTGAATTCATATCTGCATTTTTAAAAACCTTGCCTGTTACAGCGGTAATATGGGGTGTAGTTTTGATACCATTAATTTTCTTATCAATATTAAATCGTTTTTGTTTCGGTAAGGTGATATGCGTTCTTGATGATAAAGGGATACACACCGAAAATGATTTACTGTTGTGGACTGACATTAAAGGTGTTTCATTTAAAACGGCTATGCACTCACGATTTAGATATAGACCTGCCTGCGCAACCTTTTCTATAAAAAACGCAGGAGAATATGAGTTTGATATTATGCATTTCCCGTTTTATGGTTTGCGTAAAATAAAAAGATATTGTCCCGATGTTAAAGTTGAGGTTCACAATAAAGGGTGGTTAATATTTATGGCATTGTGTCCTACGATAATTGTAATTGTTCTTTCACTGCTTTCTTAAAGTTAAGAACATAGAAATACATCAAAGAAAATCAGGTGTTTCGACCGGTTCCATTTTGAGTGTCGGTCCCAAAAATCCCGTTCACGAAAGTGGGCGGGATTTTACTTTTTCACTATTCACTCTTCACTAAACTCGCATTCGGGATTTTTGGGAAGTAAGAAGTAATAGTGAATAGTGAAGAGGTATTGCCCCCTTTCCGCTTTTATGCTATAATACATATATAGGTGGTGATTGATATGAAAAAGAAAATAATCATATGTGTGTTTTCTATTTTGATTTTAATTACTGCGATTGTTTTTATTGTAGGGGCGATACAGTCGTATAATTATGATATGCAATATCATAGTGATGATAAATTGGTAGGCTTTGGCGCTGCTCTTACCCTGATGGTCGGCGGATTTGTTGTTTTTTATGAGTTAGATTTGTTTTATACGGTATATTATTTTTTTATAAAACCTAAAACAATAGCAAAATCCATACTTAATATTCTTGCCAATTTTACTTTAGTGATTATGTATTTTACTGATTCTATATCACATTTTCTATTTAAGTATGTATCAGAAATATTTAGCGAAGAAGTAATGTTGTTATTTGCTTTGTTTTTCACATATGTTATTTTGCGAATTGCTTGTGCTGTAATTCCGGTTAGACAATCTGCTAAAGAAAATTAAAGAAAATCAAGTTTTCAGGCACATTTTTTCGTGTCATTAAGTTCAAACTACCCAGAAAAAGAAAGACAAGTCGAAAGACTTGTCTTTTCTTTTTCAACGAAATAAATCCCTGTTGGGATTTGTGAAAAACGCTGTGCGTGTGAAATATTGCTTCGCAATGTGAAATGTCTGTGGGCGTGAGTGGATTTATTTCATTTCACTTTCTGCGTCAGCAGAAAATTTCACAATGACCTTTAGGTCATTATTTCACATTCGGCAACGACGAATATTTCGCTAATCTTGCACTCCCACCTGAATATATTTTTCCTTGAAAACTGACGAAAAAGGGTGTATTATGTAGAAAGTCGCGTTAAAGGGGAATTTTATTATGGCGATTTTGAAATTTATAAAAAAATACACCGTTTTTTGCGTGGCGGCGTTAGCGGCGGCTGTGACCTGCTTTTTTGTGCCGCCTGACCGCGAATATCTTACGTATTTCGACTGGTCGACATTAGCTTGTCTCTTTTTGACATTGGCGGTTATATGCGCTTTTCGCAATATTAAATTTTTTACAATTATTGCGCGAAAGTTGGTATTGCTTACAGGGAACCTTAGAAGCCTTTTCTTTATGTTAATAGTTATAACTTTTATTGGTTCGATGATTATTGCAAACGATATGGCGCTTATAACCTTTTTGCCGCTTGGGTATTTTGCGGTAAGTGTTGCTAAATGTGAAAAGTATATACCGTATCTTTTTATACTCCAGAATATTTCTGCAAATTTAGGCGGAATGCTGACACCTTTCGGAAATCCGCAAAACCTTTATTTGTATTCGTATTTCAAAATACCTACAGGTGAATTTTGCGGTATAATGTTACCGCCGTTTTTGCTTGCAATAGCTTTGCTTGGTATTGCTTGCTTGTTCGTGAAGCCTGAAAAACTTGTAATAAGTGAAAAATTTCCTGAAAAATTAAGTATTAAGCGGACTGTTCTTTATAGCGCATTGTTTATCTTTTCAATTTTAATTGTTTTCAGGGTAATACCCTTTTGGATTGGTCTTATAATTGTGCCGTTGGTACTTTGGGCAGTTGATAAAGAAGCGCTTTATATGGTTGATTATGCGCTTTTGGGGACTTTTTTCTTTTTCTTTATCTTTGCGGGAAATCTTGCTCGGATTGATGCAGTTAATACGGCGGTTTCTTGGCTTTTGCAAAAGGATACATTGCTTGTGTCGGTGCTTTGCTGTCAGGGAATAAGCAATGTACCCTCCGCGATTTTACTGTCAAGGTTCACTTCTAACTACAAAGCCTTGCTTATGGGTGTGAACATTGGCGGAACAGGTACGCTTATTGCTTCACTGGCAAGCCTTATAACCTTTAGTGAACACCGTATTTTGTATCCAGGTCACACAAAGCAGTATTTCTGGATGTTTACCTTCATAAACACGATTTTCCTTGTAATTATGACTGTTGCGGCAAAATTGTTCTTTCTTTAAACAAAAGCACTTCCTCGTGAAGTGCTTTTTTAGATTAATGTTATTGAGAGAAGCATATATTTGTGTTACAATTAAAAAGCATAGGAAAATTTTCAAAAGCGAGTAATTTTACATTTTCACAGGTGGGTTCAATATGGCTAAATTATCAAATAATAGAAAAGCAACAAGGTTGATAGCCGTTGTGCTGATTATTGCGGTAGTTAGTATTGTCTTTTTCGTGCTTGATTATTTTAATTTGTTGCCTCAAAAATATTATTCTGCCAATGATTTTGGGATACAAACTGTCAAAAGCTCGGTTGATTTTAACGGCAACGGCGTTGATGATTATACTGATATTTTGTTAGGTGCCAGAAAGGATGCTAAAAATCACCCAAAATATAATGGCGCATATATTGATGGCGGTTATCCGCCTGATAATATCGGCGTGTGTTCGGATGTGGTGTGGCGTGCATTTAAAAATGCGGGGTACAGTCTTCGCGATATGGTGGATAACGATATAAAAGCCTCGCCGCAAGACTATCCGCTTATAGAAAAACCTGATACTAACATTGATTTTCGCCGTGTGAGAAATTTGCGTATTTTCTTTGGAAAATATGCAGTTTCGCTTACCACCGATATAAATGATATTTCGCAGTGGCAAGCGGGGGATATTGTAATTTTTAATAATGACAAGCATATAGGTATTGTGTCTGACAGGTGCAACCGAGAAGGTGTGACATATATTATACATAACGGAGGTCAACCCAAACGTGAAGAGGATTACTTAGGACGCAGTCCTGTAGTAGCACACTACCGCTTTGATGCGTCAAAGATTGACGAGTCGATATTGGTTGAATGGAAAGAATAAAAAATGAGCCGAAATTTTCGGCTCATTTTTTGTTTTGCAAATAAACATTTTCTTGTGTTTTGAGAGGATAGGATATAAGTGTATTGGTATCTAATTTTTCGTTTTGCAAATTAACGGCATTAATCTGTCGGTTTTGATAAGTTGTATAATAATAAATTCCTTTATCGGCGTTTATGCAAGAGGTATAAATAGTTTTTTCGAAGTCGCCGTCGGGTGTTTGAGTACAGCCATTTGTCTGGCTTACGGTTTCTAAGATGTGAAAAAATTGACCGATACTTTCATTTTCACTATTGTAAGATGTAGAATTAAACTTTGTAAATGCTGCTCTTACAAAACGCGATTGAGAAGAAAGGTCACCAGGGAGTCCTAAGGCACCTAAACCAAGGCTATAGGGCTTCAAATTTAAAGCTTTGCTAAATTTGTTTTTAGGCGGTTTTGATGATAGGTGCATATAATTATTTAAGTTGAAAGCCTGTTCGGGAAAGGTTGGATTGTTGGCAAGTACACCAACCTTATTTTTGTAAATCTCAACCCCATTTTTTACAGATTCCACGGTTATACATTCATCTTTATCAGCTATAATCCAGTGAAGCTGGGCTACGGGCAATTCATTCGAAAACGGGGTATTGGTTATATTTATATTTTTAAGCTTTTCTTTAGCATCCGCAACGCTTGCACATTGACCTAAAAGCCAAGGTATCAGCTCAAATTGGGCGATATTGTCTCTGAGCGGTGTCGGTTTGCGGTAAACTGCATTGCCTACAAAATTAAGCCCTGCAATACACAGCCCCTTTTCGTTTGAGGCATCATAGTAAAGCGGATAATCACCTTTTACAAGCGCCATACCAATGATTGCATAGTGCTTTTGCATTATCCCCATATCCCGAAAATCAAAAATGAAATTACGCGGTGTAATAACTACATTTTCACCAAAAGAATGTATATAATCAAGTGTTCTGCCAAAGTAAAAATCGTCTGTCTTGTAAGTAATAGCTGTGCACATAAAATCACCCTTATTATTATTTAGGTTAGAGTTTGGATTATGCAAAAAATGAATAAAACCGCGTTCTTTTTGAACGCGGTTTTATTTTTAAGTTAAATTTGTGCGGAAAATTGATGGGTGGGTTAGCCTATTTTTTTAAGCTTTTTTAGAGGATATCGAAGCAGGCTCATAATAACTATTGCAATTACTGTGTTGGGGAGCATGTAAAGCAGGTTATAAACTATTGAATAAAGAATGGGGTTCGCAAATGTTATTCCTGCAACCTCGGTAGGAACGGTTATCATATAAAGTGTGATACCGCTTATAAAATGTATTATAAATCTTGCAAAGCAACCTGTGAAGGTGGCAAGTTCAACAGCCCATAACTTGTTTTTGAAAAATCCTGCAAAGCCAACTGCCGCATAAGCTAAAACATAGTCAAGCAAAACGCTGGGGAGTCCCCAACCAATACCCCCGCCTATAAGGCATTTTAAAAAGCCAAATACCGCGCCTGAAGCCACGCCGTATAAAGCGCCGTTGCGATAGGCTAATATAAATAACGGTATCATAACAAGGTCAATATCTCCGCCAAAAGCGGGGCCGGGGATTTCAATCGGCATCAGAGCCAAGGACAGTGCAATTAAAACAGCACATTCCGAGATTTTGTAAAGATGTTTGTTTTTCATTTTCTTTTCTCCTTCTTTGCGCGAGTCCGCACTACTCACATAGTATTTTGCAATCACCTAAAGTTTAGATTTTGGCACTTGGAAATACAAAATGAAAAAGCCACAGGCAATTACCTGTGGCAATACAAACGCTGTATTTCCCTACGGCGGCATTATCCGCATCAGGTTATCGGTCGAAGTCATAGTAAAACGGACTTCCTCTCAGCCTGAGTTTCATCAAGCTCCCTAATTGCAAGGAAATTATAACACTGACCTTTCACAAAGTCAACATATTTTTTAGAAAAATGCTTTGATAAAAAATATTAGATTTTTGCAAAATATTTCTTGACAAGCCCTAATAATTGTGGTATATTATTTAGGCGCTTGAAAAATGCTGGTGTAGCTCAGTTGGTAGAGCAGCTGATTTGTAATCAGCAGGTCGGGGGTTCGAGTCCGTCCACCAGCTCCAGCGCATATGAGTCTTTAATCGGACTCGAAGCCTGAGAGGGTGAGCACCGTTTAGAAAACATCACGGTGTGATGTTTTTAGGTGCGAAGTGCGAGCAACTCCTTGCGAGCACGGCAGACTTTTTAAAAAAGTCTGTGTCCGTCCACCAGCTCCAGCGCATTAATTTAATATGGGAGTGTTCCCGAGTGGCCAAAGGGGGCAGACTGTAAATCTGTTGTCTTCGACTTCGGTGGTTCGAATCCACCCGCTCCCACCAAAGTCAAATAATCCGAACATTGTCATCAATGGTGACACGTTCGGATTTTTGATTTTTATAAGCTTTTTATCTGCTTGAAATCATATTATTTTAATGCATACCTTTATATACTATTGCTTTTCTATGTCAAAGGCAGTATAATATAAAAAAGGAGGTTGTGTTATGGCTATCTTTAGTGAGTACGAATACCTTAATAGGTATACTGCAGGGCAGACGGCTGTTGACAGAGGAGAGTGGCGTATTGCTTTTGATTGCTTTAATGACTGTAAAGCATATTTGGAACGCTACAGATCTTGGGATACAGAAGAAATAAGAAAATTAGAAAAACTTAGTGAGTGGTGTAATTCTATGTTTTAATACATATAAAAGCTGTTCACTGCGGTTACAAATTTTAATCCTAATGTTTATATTGATACAAGGGCAGAGAGTTTTCGCTCTCTGCCCTTGTGCGCGTTTTAAGCCGTTTTATCGGCGGTCTTTGCCTTTAACGCGGCTTGTTCGGCCTTCCACTCCTCATATTCCTTTCGCCCTTCTTCACTCTCAAAGAAGGCTCGAATTTGTGGAAGGAAGTGCCGTGCGAGGATTTCCAATTCGTGTTTTGGGATATTGCATCTGTTTGCTGCCATAAGGCAACACGGCTTTTATTTCATCTGTTGTCGGGTCATTCCTCCTTTACATCACCATACCATACTCATGCCTTGCTCATATTCTTCCTGAGTAGAATAGCAAGCGTAGGCCATAGGTGAAATTTTCTTGCCGAGGATTTTTTCAAGTCTAAGCTTCTCGGCGGTGCTTAGTTCTTTTGCCGGATGCGGTTCATAATCGTCCTCGGGCGGTGCCATTGAAAGCAGATCGCCGAGTAAACTTATGAGTCCGGTTGTAGCT
The DNA here is from genome assembly GCA_045539955.1 of Acutalibacteraceae bacterium. Lineage (GTDB taxonomy): Bacteria > Bacillota > Clostridia > Oscillospirales > Acutalibacteraceae > UBA737. The sequence continues at coordinate 67,659 of JAZQGI010000017.1, forward strand.
GTCATACTTGCTTCGGGTGTATGCGCAGGAGTTTTATAATCGTTATAATCATCATAAAGTTCACAGCTCGCACCACCGAGTGCAAAATAAACTTCGAGATTATCCTTGAGAAGTCGCTCATCGAACAAACTCTTATCACGGCAGACATGATTGTCGGGTGTGGTGAAGGTGATATATTTGTACTTATCTTCCCACTTGACGTTGTATCCGTGTTCGCGCATACAGGCAATAAATTCTTCCTTTGTATCGGAATTGCCTATTGCATACAGTGCAAAGCTGCGGAGCCGTTTTTTCCATTCCGGCCATCTACCGTAGCTGCACTTTTCTTCGGTGATGCTCAACCCATACTCTTGACAGAGCTTGTTGGAGTAAGCCTTCACCTCTAAAAGTTCATCACGGGTTTGATGAAACTTTTTACCGTTTTGGTAGTTGACCGAGTTCATAATAAGGTGATTGTGAATATGACCGGTGTTGTAATGGGTCGCCACCAATATCTGATAGCCGGGAAAGTGTTCGGCAAACTTCAACCCGATTTCATGTGCGGTTTCGGGTGTCAGTTCATCATCGGGAGCAAAGGACTGCACGATGTGATAATAGGTTCTGCCGTCCTCTTTACCGTATTTCTGTTTCACATAGCGGAATTCTTCCAAGGCGGTATTGGGTGAACACTCAATACCGCTGATGAGTCTTTGCTCGGTTGCCTCTTTCCTCATAACATACGGGAAGATATTATTCATCGGGCAGTCCGAAGTAACGAATTTAACGATTGCCATATCGCTCTCAACTCCTCTCTTGTTTCCGTGAGGTTTGCTTCGGTAACAAAACCCGCGTTTACCGCACGGGCTATTTGATTTACATTATTACCGATGCGCCTGAGCTCTTCGGCAACATTATCTGCACCGTTTATCACGGTGATTTGTTTTTCCAAGGCACAGTCACGCAGATACTGACTGACAAGTCTGTATGAGGATAGTGCCTTGTGGCTGATGATTTCTTTTTCTTCAGGTGTTACCCTGAACTTTAATATTTCGGTTTTAGTCATCATTGTAACCGTTCTTTCTAAAAATTTATAGGGGTATGGGCTTAGCCCGACCGCCTTTGGTGCGGCCGCCAATAAAGTGGTCGTAACACAAAGGCGAAACTCGCAATAAACGCCCTACCGATAGTTACCGCTGTAACCCATACAGCAGAAAAAGAAGAATGCAACAATGCAGAGGACTCCCATTGTCATCTACTTTTAACAATGCAGATAGGACACTCTGCAATGTTGCAATCTTTATTCGGGAATTGACCACACCCAACCTTTACCGACTTTTCGGGTTTTGATACCGTTAATGTTTTTCTTGGCTTCATTTACGGTGCGCTGTGAAATGTTTTTATTGGCGGCGGTTCTGAATATTTCCTCTGCCGTAACTTCTTTGCCGTCAGCCAGCATACTGCGGATCAGTTCTTCCGCTACCGCTGTTTTTGTTTCGGCAGAGAAACCACAGAGCAATTCTTCAGCGGATATTTCACTGTAACCGTCGAGCCAATAAAAGCCGTCTTCATTGCCAAGGTTGAAGGCGATGGATTTACCTTCGGGTGCCAGTGAAGATTTATCGTGAACAATAACACGAACATTCGGTTCTTTGCGAAGCCGTCCAACCAGCAGAACACTTCTTGCAGCCGCTCGGAAGTCTATTGAGCCGAGGCCACGATAGGCACTGCTTGAACCTTGCGCTTTATTAAGGTGACCGACCATAATAATGGCGCAGCCTGTACGCTCGGCAACGGCGGCAACCTTTTTCAGCACCGTGCGGATTTCGTTGGCGCGATTGATGTCGATGCGCTCACCGATATAACCTTGAATCGGATCGAGGATCATCAGCTTGGCATCTGTCTGCCTGATCGCCTGTTCAATTCTTTCATCCGACAGAGAAAGAGGATCTGTATCTTCACAGATATTTAGCACTCTGCTTTCATCTGCTCCTGCTTCAATAAGCCTTGGCTTGATGGTATCACCAAGTCCGTCCTCTGCGGTTTGATAAATCACGTTAAAGGGTTCTGCGATTTCCATACCGGGCAGAGCCACGCCTGAAGAACAAGCGGCGGCAAGTCGCAAAGCAAAAGTTGTTTTACCTTCGCCGGGGTCACCTTGGATGATAGTCAGTTTCCCGAATGGGATATACGGTTTCCAAAGCCATTTAACTTCTTGAAGCTGCACATCCGACATTCGAACAAGGGATAGTGTTTTTTCGGTTGTCATTTTTCTTTTCCTTTCTGTAGATTTTTGCATTGGGGTTTCAGTTGGAACAATCATATACATCCCACCTTTCATAAGTTTGTTTTTATTGCACTCACCTAAAAGGTGGGAGCAATATTCATATTGCAACAGGTCGGCCTTTTCTTTTTCTCCCGCCTGTGATATAATTGTAAATGACAAAACTCAATTTCTAAATGAACGAGTGAACTTTCAAAAAAATCGAAAGTTTAATTTAAGACAAAGGAGGGATTGCCAGATGAAAAGAACACCGGGACTTTATGTAACGCTGCAAAAAGGCGGTATAATAAAAAGAACCCTTGTTACAAACAAGGGCGAGACTGTGCTTGATGAAACGACCATCGGCGCAGAACTGATATGGTATGCCAAGCTTGACTACAACACCTATGTTGATTCTTTGATTAAGATTGAAGACCTGTCAGAAAAAACAGAGGATGATGGCGATCCCGAAAATTACGGCACTGTCTATTTAGATACTTTTGATGAACTTTTAACCGAAGCCAACGAATTGGTCTATGATATCGAAGCGGTATATCCGGCACTTGGTTCATTGCTACGGTTTGACCTTTTGGATCACACACCCAAGGACGATGGAACGGCAATGTATGTATATAATGCAAAATTGGCAATCTGCGAACAGATTGCCGAGCCGGTACACTTTTATATTCAGTTGCGAGAAGTTTTGGAAGATCTGTCACTTGGTCTCCCCTTGGATTTTGAAGATAAATATGCTAACCTTGCCCAAGGTGCATTTGCACAAAGCTATATTTTTACCAACGCTCTTGAGATGGAATACCGTTTCCGTTCCACCAAAAATTATTTCCAGTTCCTTTTAATGAACTATCTGAATTCCGAGCCCAATGTTGCCCGATGCCATTGTTGCGGACAGTATTTCATTCCAAAGACAAGAAAAACAACGCTATACTGCGATAGAGTTATGAAGGATGGAAAGACTTGCAAAGAAATCGCCCCTGCAATTATTCATAAGAACGCTGTGGGTGCAGATCCAGTTTTGAAAGCCTATGACCGCACCAAGCACAAAATGTATAAACGATACGAACGCGCATATTATTCGCTTGACCAACTTCCGAAAGGTATATCCTTTGAAAAATATTTAGAGTGGCGAGAACCCGCAGCAGAAGCACGAACTAAATACCTCAAAGGCGAATTAACGGCAGAAGAGGCATTGAAGATTATTGAGGTTAATGATTAAGCCCCGTACAATCGAACAGAAATAGTTTTTATCGAGCCGTAGGCCGTTTCGAATAAAACAAACGGCTACAAAGGCAAAATAAAAAAATACCCACCGGATGTTGTGGCAGAGTTCCGTGTTGAATCGCTGCATCCTGTGGGTATTTTTATGCTTATTTTAAGCCTGTATTTTCAGAGTCCATACATACGCAGACGTACCAGTAATATCCGTCAAACATAACTCCGACCGCCATGTAGGTGTACTTGGAGCTGCCGACATAAGACCAGTGTCCTTTGCTGTTCCTGAATCCGTTGGCTATGGAGTAGGCTATTTCATCTGCGGAACCGCCCCAATTGCCTTTGCCGATGGCTTCGCGCACATTGGCGGTATAATAATTTTCCTCGCCTTCTATACCGTATAGTGACCAATCAACATATTCGCCGTATTGCAAGGCTTCGGCGGCTGCTCGTTGATCGGTGGTGTCATGAGCAAAATTCGTTTTAAGCTGTGTGCATCGGTATTTACAGTATTCAGTCAGTCCGGGGATGACCGTTGCAGTTACATCACCCTGCTCGGTGCGGAATTGATTTATGTATTCTGCAACCTTCTGTGCCACTAAATCTGCACTTGGTTTGGGTGGAATTATGATTTCTTCCGTAGGCGGATCGTCCGTTTCCACTATGGTGATGCATCCGTTTTCCGTTGGAGTTTCCGCTGCCGACGGCTTGGTCGGTTTTGCCGTTACTGTAGGTTTGGCTTCATTCTTTGGCTTTTCCGTTACCCTTGCTATTAGCTCCGTGACGGTCACAGTCGGCTCGGTTGCCTGATCCTTGCTCTCGGTCGGGGTAGGCTCTTTTTCTTTCTCCGTCGGCTCTACCGCCGTTACAAGCGGTGTTGTTTTGGTGGGTGTTTTTGTTATTACCGTTTCCGATACCGTTGTCGGTGGACTCTCGGTAGGTGGTGGTGAGGTGTCACCACCGCATCCCACCATACTTATGAGCACCTCACAGCAGAGAAGAAGGATTATGATTTTCTTCATATATCCTCGACCTCCTCCAAGCCTTGCATCACTTCCACCATTATGCGCGTTGCAAGAATAAATCCCGAACTAAACGCTTCATGCTCGGTGATGCAGGATAGTTCGCTTGTGCAATCCTTGAACTTTTCAAAGGTTTCTTTTTGTTTCTCTGTCAGACCTGAGTTCAGCTCATCTTCGTTTTTGCATATCAGCTTGACGAGCTTATCTACTCTCGTCCCTCGCTTGATATACCTTTCGTGCGGACTGATGTTGCCGTAGTATAAATCTTCGAGTGTTGTCATAAAAATTGCCTCCTTTGCAGTACACACAAATACCACAAAGAAGGCAACAAGTCCAGAATAATTAAAAATGTTTTAAAATTTTATTGAAATTCTATTTTTATTATCGTACCAAGTAAGATAACCATCACTATACGAAAACTCTTGGAAATTAGTGTTATATCCTACATGCAAACCTAATGCAGAGTATTTAGGTTGAGTTGAATCATCATCCCAACTAATATCTACATTCATTTGCATATAACCGACATGGTAATAAATGTTTACATATATATTTTTATAAATGTAAATATGCTTATCACACGATACGGCAACATCAACATTACCGTGAAATTCACCATTTTCAATTGCATCTTTTATTGCACTTATAGAATCGGTACTTATAGCATATCAACTCCTTTACTTATGATATTGTTTAGTTATAGTTTTCTGATAAAATACCGTTTTTCTCTTGTAAAATTACTTGATGTGCAAAATATTTTTCTATTCCTTGAGTATGGTCAATTACAATTATAGTCTTACCATTTTTTCTCAATTCATCTAGATAAAGTACTACATTATAAATTTCAGAACTACTCAAACCTTTAAATGGTTCGTCTATTCCTAAATATTTCGCAGTAGATTTAGATGATTTTAGAATCTTAACTCTAATGTTTTCGCCGCCAGATAACGTAGATGTTGCTTGTCCAACTTTTAGATGTCCAAGCATAATGGATGATGCCGTTTTAAATGTTTTATAAATTTTTGAATCTAGTGGCTTAAAAAATTCACTTGCCTCGTCTATTGTCATTTTCCATATATCAAAAATGCTTTTATCATGAACCTTATATTTTTTTAGGATTTTATTAAAACCTGTCCCTTCGCACTCTTGACATTCCATGCGAATCTTGTTTTGTTCATATCCGTATTCAATATATCCCGCACCTTGGCAAACGGGACACATACCATCATTGCCTGTTAAGTTCGAGAAAAATCTTCTGTCTTTTTTGTGTTTTTTTGCAAAGACATCGGATATGTTGCCAAAAATGTCTAAAGCTGTAGCAACAGATGAATTCTTGTTTCCGTTAAGTGGTTTCTGATTGATATAACTATAATGCTCAAAAAATTGTGGTAGATATTCTCTCAATAAAGTGGATTTTCCAACACCAGAATGTCCTGTAACCAAATTTAAACATTCATTCGCAAAACTAACATTAACTCCTTTATATCCATATATTGCGCTTGTTAGTTTGATGTGTATCATCCTATCGCTTTTGAAAACATTGAAATCTCTTTTTTGTTTTTGAGATTTTAAATATGTGTTTTCATCTACGATAAAACCGCCATCACTTCCACCTTTTTCACCAAGAGCAATGATTTTCTTTGATTCATTTACAAAAATATCACTATGGTCAACAATAACAAGAGTATGACACTTGGAAAGATCAATTATATTTTCATATATTGCTTTTTTCTCATCTCCCGATAAACCTGCTAATGGCTCATCTAGAACAATTAACAAATTAGTAAGTTGCGTGTTAAATACTTGTACCATACGTAATCGTTGCAATTCTCCGCCTGATAAGGTTGGGATTGAACGATGAAAAAACAAATGACCAAGATTCAGCTCAACAGATTTTTTTACAAAACCATACATAGTTTTTAAAGAAAAAATCAATCTATCGTCTTTTACATCTGATACCATCTTAGATAATATACCTAATAGTTTTTTGAAAGGTGTTGACATAAATTCTCCGATAGACAGTCCATAAATTTTGTACTGTCTATGTTCGGGAGAATATTTTTCACCTTTGCAATGTTCACATATAATATCAGAATAATACATTTTACCTACTGAATGGTTAATTAACATGGGATTGCCTGTCAATACGCCAAAAAATTTCGTTGTTCTTCTGGAATATGCATTCGTCTTTTTATATTTAATTGAATACTTAACTTTGCTCTCTCCGTGTAGCAACAATTGCTTTTCCTGAGTGGTTAACTCTCTAAAGGTCTTTTTAGAATCGATATTATTATCTTTACAAAATTCTATAAGTATTTGTGAATAAAAATCTTTGTATCTATTCCAACAACGAAATGGATTTTTTTCAATTGGAATATTATAATCAACAATTTTATTTTCATCCAAAGCAGTTACAACGCCGAGACCATGACAATGCTCACATAAATTACTTTCCTTGTTAAGTACAAACAAGTCTTCTCCTAAGCCTAATAAAGCAGCATAAATAAATCCAATACTACGATTCATTCCAAAGTATGTGCCTATTGTAGAACGGGTGTTGTTATTGTGATTGGTCTGCTTTATAGGTATTGCTGCAACCATATTACTAAAAGATTTTACCTTATATGAGGGCTCTTGGACATCGTCAGCAAACATAGAAAGGAACTCATGTTGTCCAATCTGTGCGATGGTATCATACGCCAACGAGGACTTTCCGCTTCCGGAAGGCCCTATTATAAGATTTATTGAATTTTTCTCTAAACTTATATCAATCCCTTTAAGATTATTGGTTTCTATACCATTGATAAAAATTTTATCAGCCATCTTAGGCATCACCTTCTAAAATAATCCTATATAAGTCATTTATTAAAAACTCCAATGTTTTTTTTGAATGAACACAAAATCTCTCGTCTATAGAGTGAATTGTATTCCCTGGCTTTAAGTACATGGCGTTGATTGGACAGCCACCTCCGCATATACCCAAAGCAGGACAATCCAAACATTCTTCATGGTTTACTGGCGATAATTGTGACCATTCAATGAAATTTTCATCTTTAATAGCGTTAAACTCTTTGTCATCAACATTAGATACGAAATATTTTTTGTCATGTAAGCAACCGTGACATATTCCTACTTGACCATTAGGAGCAATTACTACTTGACCTCCTGATGTTGCTGCGCAATCAGAAAAATAAACTTGCGCTTTAGAAAACGCCTTTAATTTTCGCATCATACGATCTTCATATATTCCGCGTTTTCTTAATTCTATAAATTCATCAATTATAAACTGTGCTGCTTTTTCGTTGTAGCTTTGTGGCAACACAAAAGAATCACTCGACATCATTATGTTGAAACCAAACGATTGAATTCCATATTTGTCTACCAATTTGAGAATATCATCGGTGCTCTTTATGGTTTCTTCACTTAGAGTAACCGATAGAGCAACATTGACATCAAGATCTTTGCATTTATCAAGAACATTAAGAATACGCGAAAAAACAGGTTTGCCGCTTACATCAACTCTCATACTGTTTGCTTCTTCGGTAAAACCATCTACAGAAATGGCAATTGATACACCCAATTCTTTTAATTTCAGTATTCTTTCTTCGGTCAATAATAAGCCGTTGGTAACCATAGATAGTTCTACATTTTTAACACAAGACTCCGTTAATCTTAATTTGTTAAATTTTTCTGCGATATAAACAAGAACCTCAAAATTAACCATAGGTTCTCCACCATAAAAAATAACAACTGGCTTATTTTCTTCTGTATCTAACCCCGATAACTTGATCTGTCTAATAAAGAATGATATAGCTTTATCGGCAGTCTCCTTTGTCATATTTTCTAAAGTGAAATTGCAACGTTTCTCCGTGTCGTTATTGCCTAAAAAGCAATATTTACATGCCAAATTACATTGTTCGCTTAATATCATATAACAAACATTAACTGCAGGCGAAGGAATCTTCGATCTAATAAACGAAAGAACCTTATCATCTTCATCATCAGATTGAGTTAATATTTTGCATTTAATTAATTCATCAACTTCTTGTTTTATGAAATCGGGTGCATTTTTCGCTTCAGAGCAAAAAGAACTTGCAAGCCACGCCTGCAAGTTCTCGAACGCTTCTCTTGTTAAATACACTGGTTTCATACGAAGGGAATGATATAAGGCAATAGCCTCGCCCAAATCATATCTATGTGTAAAACGAGAGAAACTTACCATACGATTTCCTCCGATTCAGGAACAGCACGGCATGAACATGCACAAGTACATGAATTGCATGCAACACACGCACAGCGAGCCATAGCGGTTGCTTCTTTTACAATATTTCCAAAAAGTTTTGCATAAGCATTCACATTAGCACTCATCTTCTTATAACACCTCCCATTCAAAATCGGCGATAATACCACCAGAGCATGAGCAACGGCAATTACACATGCAACCTGTACATTGTGACATACAGGAAGCTGCAGCTTTTAAAGTTTTTTCGCTTATGTTGCCCAACATAGCTCCATACATGTTACGATTGTATTGAATCATACTGTTCAACACCTCCATATAAATTTAGATTTACCCAAATTATACCATATTAAAGGATGTTTGTCAACATACGAATTATACGTATTATACGTTTTTTGTAATATAAGCACAAAAAACACAATATATAGTGTTTTTTATATCATCGATAAACAAGATAGAGTAATTGCTTGTTTTGTGATAAAAACGACCATTTGAAAAACAAAATACTAATAAACCCAGTAAAATAGCGGGTTTAACGCACTTTTGGTAAAGTTCGTATAATTTGTATTTTTTGTACTGCTTAAAAATATAAAATTTTTAATACTCCTATATCAAAAATTGCATCTTCAACCATTCCAGTTTCACGATATTTAAATAATACATAAACGATTTAATAATTCAGATATACAATGATAGAATATTTTATCGTCTATAATAAATGGTATACAATACTTGACTTTTCTTGAGATATGCACTATACTGATATAAACTGATACTAATAAATGTCGGAGGTTGCTATGGATATTAAAGTTTTTACTAAAATGCTTAAGGACAAGCATTTTACGGATTATCAAAAAATGAAATATAAATATAGCAAGGAGTTTAATGCCTTTTTGCAGACTTTAGAGGAACTGTATTATAAAACTTTGCCACTTTCTGATTTTGATGGTAACGATATTGTTTTTATCGAAAATCACGCGGCGGTAAATCAGAATGCTGTAAAATTGTTATTACAATCACAAGACCAACATTACGGTATCAAAGCCGCCGAAGATGAAATCGTTGCGACCTCTGCCATTGAAAGTATTGATTTCAGCAGAGATAGTGTACGCAAAATCCTCAAAGGTATGGCACCGAAGGACGAGCAAGAAAACAGAATATTAGGTATTAAGCATGGTCTTGAGTTTATTGCAGATACTGCTAATAAACTCACCGAAGAAAACCTTTATAAGCTCTATATGATGACAGTTGGCGATTTTCTGATTGGTGATGATAAATTAGCCGAAGGCAATTTCTACAGACACGATACCGTTTATGTTGTCAGCGACCATGTTGAGCATTCGGGACTTAACTATAAAAAAGTTCCGGAATTTATGAAATCACTTATCACTTTCGTTAATGCTGAAGACGATATTAACGACTTAATCAAGGCGGCTATTATTCATTTTTATATTGCTTTTGTGCATCCGTATTTTGACGGCAACGGAAGAATGGCTCGGCTTGTTCATTTGTGGTTCCTGATTCAGAAAGGTTATCAATCCGCATTGTTTATTCCATTTTCAAGTCAAATTGAAAAAAGCAGAAAAGCGTACTATGATGCTTATACTGCCATTGAAGAAAACAAAAAGTATAGCGGTAAAATTGATGTAACTCCGTTTATTCTTTATTTTATAAACAATGTTTACAACAAGATGAATGAGGGCTCTACCGCCGTTGAAACCTTAACTGTTTATGATGATGCGGTTAAGGACGGCAAGGTGACAGAAAAGGAAACAAAACTTTGGAAGTTTGTTTTGTCCTTCTATGGTACGGGGGAGTTTTCGACCAAGCAACTCGAAAAAGATTTTGGTGATGCTGCTTATGCAACCGTCAGAGGGTTTGTCTTAAAGTTTGAGGAGTTGGGTCTTCTTTCTTCTGTTAAGTATGGGCCGAGAGTTAAATATAAAGTTATAAAATAGGTGGGGATATAATGACAGGTGTAATTTACGCACGATATTCAACCGACAATCAGAGAGAAGAGTCTATCGAGGGGCAGTTGCGCGAGTGCAAAGCCTTTGCTGAAAAGAACGGCATTCAGATTGTCGGGACATATATTGACCGTGCAATGTCTGCCAAGACAGACAACCGTCCCGATTTTCAAAAGATGATCAAGGACAGTGCAAAGCAACAATTTGAAACCGTCATTGTATGGAAACTCGACCGCTTTGCCCGTAACCGCTATGACTCGGCGCATTATAAAAGCATCCTGAAAAGAAATAACGTCCGTGTTCTTTCTGCTACCGAAGCCATTTCACAAGGTGCGGAAGGTATCATCCTTGAATCCGTCTTGGAAGGCATGGCGGAATATTATTCCGCAGAGTTGGCGGAAAAAGTTATCCGTGGACAGACAGAAAACGCTTTAAGCTGCCGGTTTAACGGTGGTACAATTCCGGTCGGATATAATATCGTTAATCAACACTTTGTTGTTAATACCGAAACTGCGCCTATGGTGCTTGCCGCATACGAAATGTATGAAGAAGGCAAGACCATGCAAGAGATTGCCGACTACTTAAATGTTCACGGTTTGCGGAACACGAGAGGAACCAAACTGACCATCAACACCGTTTCTAATTTGCTTACTAACAGAAGATATATTGGTGAGTATGTTTACCGCGACATTGTTGTTCCTGATGGCATCCCCGCTATTGTGCCGAAGGATTTGTTCAACCGTGTGCAAGAGCGTATCGCTAAAAATAAAAAGTCGCCAGCGCGGCATCGAGCGGACGAAGAATATATTTTATCCACTAAACTGTATTGCGGCAGATGTATGACCTTTATGGTTGGCGAAAGCGGAACGGCAAGAAACAAAGACACCTACCGTTATTACAAATGCCTATCAGCAAAGCGTAAGCGCGGTTGCGATAAAAAAGCGGTTAAAAAGCATTTGATTGAGGATATTGTTATTGAGCAAATCATGAAATGCATTTGGGATGATAATCTGATTGAGGATGTAACCGACTTGGTTATGGATATGCAGGTTCAAGAAAATTCCACTTTACCGCTGCTGAATAAACGGCTCGGTGAAGTGCAAAAGAGTATTGCCAATATCCTTTCGGCTATTGAGCAAGGTATCTTCACTCCCTCTACAAAGCAACGGCTTGAAGAATTAGAGATGCAAAAGAGGGATCTTGAAATTGAGATTGCACAGGAAAGCATCGCCCGTCCGATGCTCGATCGTGACCAAATAAAGTTTTGGTTTCACCGTTTCAGAAAGATGGATGCATCCAAACCTGAGAACCGCAGAAGGCTTGTTGATAGCTTCGTAAATTCAATAATTTTACATGATGATCGAATTGAATTCTATTTTAATTTCAAAAAGGGTGCCAGAACACTATCTTTGGCTGATTTAGAAAAAGGTTCGGATACGCTTGACTCACTCCCACCAAACAAAAGAGACTTGCTACGGCAAGTCTTTTTTGTTTATCCAAGCCGAAGGCTTGGTATGTAATCACGCGTTAGCGTGTATGTCCTCATCGTAAGATGCATTTCTTCGGCTTGATTACATACGCAACTTGCGTTGCAATTACATACAACACTTCGTGTTGATTACATTCACACCTACGGCGTGATTTAATATGTAGGGGTTCAAATCCATAATCAAAAAACTCAAAGGGCATCGAATTTGTGCTATATTTCCAGAAAATTTGACAAGTTTCGACTTGTTAAATTTTTTATCCATTGCCAAAGCAATGGTATATTATCAGTTCGTCAGGACTGTATATCATCACGCACGGCGTGTATAAAAAACTTTCGCAATTGATATACAATTTCTTTGAAACTAATAGTACATAATGCTTTCGCTTTGATTTGTGAGTAAATTTATGCTATAATATGAAAAAATACTGCTATAAAAAGATGTCAGTGAATGTCGGTTTTCGTTTCGATATAATAATGTTGAAACGGAGGTGATAAAATGGATATCTTTTTATATTTATTGCTACAAATTATTAACGGTTTTGATTGGAAACCAGAATTTAGTGAGAGCAAAAACTTTAAAATTCGAATCAAAATTGCCAGATTATTATTTAAACCGTGAAAAAGCTTTGCAAAGCGGCTAGAAAACGGGAAAGTGGCTTTCAAATTTCGCACCAGACAAAATGTTGGCAAGAGGAACATATTATAATGATGATGGTCATTTGCCGACTTTAAAAGGGAGGATTTGGAATGAAGCGGATATAAATTATAAAAGCGCTAAACGAAATTCACAAAGAATAATATGGTCCAACGACGGTTTGCTTTTTGTAACATACGACCATTACAAAACGTTTTTTGAAATTGTATAGGAGGAAAAATGAAAATAATTGAATTAGATTTAACGGGATGCAAATATTTAGGTGAAATCCACAAAAGAATTAAGAAGGCTTTTGATTTTCCCGATTGGTATGGTGAGAACTGGAGTGCTTTCTGGGATTTGCTTTGGAGTGAATGTGATGCTGATAAAGTAATAATAAAAGGTGAAAACAAATTGCCAAATGATTTAGCAACATTTTTACCTAAAATTCACGGCATTTTAGAAAGAAATGCCAATTTCCGAAAAAAATCAAATCTTGCACCCTTTTGTTATGAGATAATTGATTGATTTTTGAAAGTATTAATATTAAAACCGGAATCATCCTACAAAACTTTTTTTTGAAATTGTATAGGAGGTAAAAGAATTGAATTATAATGATTATCATGCATTTAAAGAAATAATTGAAAACCCTATAATATTAGATTTTTCTAAATGCAAATATTTAGGGGAAATTCACCTAATGCTTAAAGAAAAGTTTGGGTTGCCTGAATATTATGGCGGAAATTGGGACGCTCTTTGGGATTGTCTCAGATATTTATTTGATGATGAGAAATATATTGTTGAGGTGCACAATTTAGATTCATTAGATGAAAAGTTGCGAGAAGAGTGCAAAATTATGTTAAGAGTGTTTGATAGAGTGAGTTCTATAGAAAGCAATTTTACGTATAAAATCATATCATAAAATTAGCTTTTAAATGTTGCGAGGGTTCGAATCCCTTCGCCAACAGCGGAATATCACTAACAAGTAAAGGCGGTGGTCGTGTGAAAGGGTTGCGTAGATTTCTTGTGGTTTTAATTTTTATTCTTTTAGGTGCCTGCGCTTTCCGTTCATTTACGATATATAACGATTTTATAAGACATCCTGAATTATATGCTACATATTCTACTCCTTGGTATACAAGTGTTATTGTTACGGTTGTTATTACAATTTTATTGGTTGTGATTATATCAATAATCTATTTTTTAATTGGTTACATTATTAAGAAACGCAATAATAAATTGAACAGATAAAGTGGCATCATAATGGTTCGTAACAGCCATTAAAGAGATAATTACTTGTGTAGTTGTCTCTTTTTTTTACAAACAAAGTTCTGGTGCAATTTGAAAATCATTGGTTTGAAATTGTATAATATTACAATTATGTAATATTGAACATTTTTTCTTGCAAAAAATGTAAATTTAGTATATAATGGTTTTGTTAATATATTAAAAGGAGAAATATTATGAAAAAACTTTTAGCTATTATGTTAGCTGTAGTAATGCTTTTTTCTTTAGCAGCTTGCGGCGGCAGTACAATGACAATGGGTACAGGTAGCCCAACAGGCACATATTATGCTTATGGCGGTATTATTGGTCAGTACATAACTAACAATGCAGGTATTACTGTTAATGCTGTTTCTACAGGCGGTTCAAAGGATAATATTCAGGGTATCGATGCAGGTGACTATCAGTTAGGTACTGTACAGTCTGATGTTATGCACTATGCTTGGAATGGCACCCGTTCTTTTGAAGAAGATGGTAAAATTGAAAGCTTCCGCACAGTAGCAGGTCTTTATGCAGAGGCTGTTCAGCTTGTAACAGTTAATCCTGACATTAAGTCTGTTGCTGACTTAAAGGATAAGAAGGTATCTATCGGCGCTCCAGGTTCGGGCGTATATTTCAATGCAGTTGATGTTCTTGCTGCTGCAGGACTTACCGAAAAGGATATTAAACCTCAATATCAGAACTTCGATGAAAGCGCTGATGCTTTGAAGGACGGCAAAATCGATGCTGCATTTATAGTTGCAGGCGCTCCGACACCTGCTATTACAGAGCTTAGCATGACTAATGCTAATACACGTATTGTGCCAATAGATGGCGATATTGCTGAAAAGCTTATGAAGGACAATACATTCTATTCAGTTTATAAAATCCCAGCAGATACCTATAAAAATCAAGCAGAGGATATTGAAACTGTTACTGTTAAGGCTACATTGATTGTAAGTGCAAATGCGAGCGAAGATGAAGTTTACAGCTTGACAGCGGCTATATTTGAAAATATCGAAGCTATCACAAAAGAGCATGCTAAAGGCGCAGAATTAAGCCTTGAAAATGCTACTGACGGTCTTACTGTTCCTTTCCATGCAGGTGCTGCAAAGTACTTTAAAGAAAAGGGAATTGAAGTGGCAGTTAAATAATTAACTTTAGTTAATTTTAAAAAAGTAATAGCTGCGGCATAAACAGTCGCAGCTATTTTAATATTTTTGAAAGGTAGGGAGTTTATTGCTTTTCTCAAAAAAATCGGAACCCAAATCTAATGAGCCGATGGATTTAGATTCCGTAATGAAAAAATTCGACAGGGAATCGAATGTGCGTATCTGGGAAGGCAAGGCAAAAATTGCAGTAAACTGCATTCTTGCGGCTTTTTCTTTGTTTTGCATTTATGTCACCTTTTTTGCCACTTGGCTTGATGCAATAAGGCTTTCAAGCTTTGTCGGTTGTATAGTATTTATTGGATTTTTGGTTTATCCCGCTAAAAAAGGTGCGCAAAGGGTTAACTATATTCCGTGGTATGACATTGTACTAATGCTGGTTGGCTCGGCTTCATTCTTATACTATACCTTTGATGCAATGACTATTATTCAGCAAGGCAATAAGTTTGAGTTGTATCAGATATTAATTGGTGTAGTTGGAATACTTTGTTTGTTAGAGCTTTGCAGACGATGTGTAGGCATTCCTATTATCATTGTTGCGGCAGTATTTATTGTTTATGCAATGGGTTGGGGACTTACTAATCCCGATATTTTCCGTAGGTTAGAGGGCTTGGTTGGTAAGTTGTTTTATACTACCACTTCAGGTATTTTATCAACACCTGTTAATACCTGCTCAAAATACATTGCAATATTTATTATTTTTGGTGCATTCCTCGAAAGAACGGGTATTGCAGACTTCTTTATAAAAATTTCCAATTCAGTTGTTGGCGGTTTTTCGGGTGGTCCTGCAAAGGTTGCCGTTGTTGCATCTGCAATGGAGGGTATGGTTTCAGGCTCTTCGGTTGCTAATACTGTAGGTTCAGGCTCGGTTACTATCCCGCTTATGAAGAAAACAGGTTATAAGCCAGAATTTGCGGCTGCGGCAGAGGCTTCGGCATCTACGGGCGGACAGATTATGCCGCCTATTATGGGTGCAGCTGCTTTCCTTATGGCAGAAAATATCGGTGTACCTTATAGTAATATTGTTGTCCGTGCAATTTTGCCTGCTTGTCTTTATTTCTTAGGTGTATTTATTGCAGTTCATTTAGAGGCTAAAAAAGAAGGGCTGCGCGGTCTTTCGAAAGAGGAATTGCCTAAATTTTTACCTCTTTTAAAGCAAACATATTTGCTTCTCCCCCTTATTATACTTATAGTTCTTGTAAGCTCAGGCTCGCGTTCGATAGCCTATGCCGCTGCGATTGCTATTATTACAACTATTGTTGTGGGTATTTTCAATAAAGAAAACCGTATCACACCTAAGCGTATTTGGGAGGCTCTTGCAGCAGGCGGTCAGGGAATAATTACTGTAGCTGTAGCTTGTGGAGTGGCAGGTATTATTGCTGGTACCATTACAATGACAGGGCTTGCTACTATGCTTATAAACGGCATTTTATCACTTGCAGGCGATATGGTTATTATTGCGCTTTTCCTTACTATGCTTACCTGTATTATATTAGGTATGGGCGTGCCTACAACAGCAAACTACTGCATTATGGCAGCAACCTGCGCACCTATCCTTATAAAAATGGGTGTACCGGATATTGCAGCACATTTCTTTGTGTTCTATTTTGGTATCGTGGCAGACTTAACTCCACCAGTAGCTTTGGCAGCTTATGCAGGAGCTGCTATTGCGCAAGCAAACCCGATGAAAACTGCATTTACCTCAACAAAGCTTGCTATAGGTGCGTTTATAGTGCCTTATGTATTTGCGCTTAACCCCGCAATGCTGTTTATAAATACAACAGTGCCAGAAGTTATTTTGATTTGCATAACTTCATTTATTGGCATATTTGCAGTGTCTTCAGCGCTTGAGGGATATTTCTTGCACAATATGCGTTGGTATGAGCGTATTGTAGTTGCAATCGGTGGATTATTACTGATTTATCCCGGTATTGTAACCGACATTATCGGTGTGGCATTAGTGGGTATTGTACTTGCAATACAAATTATTACAAAAAAGAAAAACATAATAAATGTATAAAAAATGAGCCGAAAGGCTCATTTTTTGTTTCTTGAGTTTTTGTTTAACGCCGTTGATTTTTTAAACAATTCTGAAATTCCCATTAACACTAATAATCCGCCGAAGATTTTGCGTGTGATATCTCCACCTAATAAATCGGTTAGAAATATTCCTGCTACAGCACCGATTATACCAAACGCTGCAATTTTCAAAGTTGGGTTCCATTTAATTTGCTTTTTAACGGAATAGATTATTATTGATAAAACACCGATAGGGATAAAGAATAATAGGTTGATACCTTGCGCTGTTAGTTGCTCGGTCTTTGTGAAAAGAGAAAGATAAATTATGAGTATTCCGCCGCCGCCAAGACCCATACTACCAAGAATACCTGAAAAAAGCCCTGCTAAAAGGGCGGCGATATTCACTTAAACAGCAGGCGGATGCCTGCATAAATCATAAGTGCGCCGAAAATTCTTTTAAGCCACACAGGTGATATTTTTCTTAGCAGATATGTGCCGATAAAAGCGCCTAAAAGGCCTGTTGGCATATAAATAAATGCTTCATTTAAGTCGGTATAGTCTTTGAACAAGTATATAAATGCTGAAATCACAGTTATTGGTAAAATTATAGCAATAGCGTTTGTATGAGATTCTTTTTGTGAAAAACCCAATTTTTTAAGAAAAGGAACTGCAAGCATACCGCCGCCAGCTCCCAATATTCCATTAACCAAGCCTATGCCCGCCCCTACGGAAGCTATGAGTAAATTTCTTTTTGTTTTATCTTTCATAACGTCAACCTTTCTGTTTTGTTATTTTAACCCGAAACTTCAAAAGTAAACAAAAGGTTAATTTTTTAAAAGCGGTTGAAAAAAGGCTTGAGATATGTTAAAATTACGCTTGAAAAGGGAAGTGTTATAATGTCGCAAAAGCGAAATGATATTATAGAAGAACAGCGAAAAGCCCGTGAGGAATTTTTAAGGCTTAAAAAAATGCAACAAGGAAAGATCAAACCCGAAGCTAAACCAAGTGAGGTTGCAATTAAACCTTGCACTTTCGGTGAAAAGGTACAGAATTTTTGGTATCATTTCAAGTTTCAAACAATACTTGCAGTTGGCTTTGCGGTTTTGCTTGCCATTGTTACAACACAGTGCGCTACTCGTGAAAAGTATGATTTTTCTGTTATGTATTTTGCCTTTACACCCACTATAGATGCACAGCTCGAAAGTGTTGAAAAATATTTTGAAAAATACGCAGAGGATACTAACGGTGACGGCGAGGTAAATATTCAGCTTGTAAACTGCAGTGTGACGGATGATAACCGCGACGCAGGACGCAGTACAATGTTTGCAAAGGTGCAGTCGGTTTTAGTGGCAGAGCATTCAACAGTACTTTATATAATAGATGATAAGGCAAAGCAGTATTTTGATGATGCTTTTGATTATTCACTGTTCGTGGAAGAACCGATAAAATTGGGCAAAGAATTTTATGCACAGGCAGTTGATTCCCAAATGCCGTTACCGGAAGATTTGATGTTAGGACTCAGAATTATTGAAAACACAGGTTTTGAAGGTAACGAAGTGGCCGAAAAGGTTTTTTTGGATAGCAAAAAGGTTTTAGAAAAAATAAAACAGCAAAACGGTTAATTCCGTTTTGCTGTTTTTAATGGGTATTCGAGTCCTAGCATATTATATTTTGCGCCTGCTACAGTATTTTCAGGCAGCTTTTCCCAAACGCTATTGCCTATGATTTTTTGTATTTGTGTTAGGTTTTCTTCAGTATCGGTAATATTTGCAATTAAAGGGGTACGGATAATATAGGGTTTTCCGCTGTTTTTTAGTATTTCAAAATTTTTAAGGATTTGGCTGTTGCCTACACCTGTGTACTTTTTATGCAGGTCATTATCGGCAAGCTTTAAATCAATTATTACAAAATCAAGCTTTTGTATAACCTTTTTGAAAACTTCGCTGTTACAATAACCTGAGGTTTCAATGCAAAGGTGAAAGTCCTTTAACTCGTCTATTAGCTCAAGCAGAAATTCACTTTGAGCTAATGGTTCACCACCCGAAAAAGTAAAACCGCCGAAATCTTCTCCTAAAATCAAAGCAGAGGGGATAATTTCCTTTGCTAAATCCTTGGCGGTTACTTTTCTGCCGGCAATACTCAAGCAGTTTTCAGGGCAAGCGTGCACACATCTTGAGAATGGCTGACATTCGGGGTGGGTGCATTTTTCTTTGCATTTTTCACAGTTCTGGCAGTTTTTAGATTTGAACATCAACTGTGGCTCGAAGCTTAAGCCTTCGGGGTTGTGACACCACATACAGCGAAGCGGACAGCCTTTAAAAAATATAGTAGTGCGTATTCCCGGGCCGTCGTGCACCGCCATTTCTTTAATATCAAAAATTATTCCGTTCATTATACCTTATATGCCTGACGGGCAATTACGTGGTCTTGATACTCTTTATCGAGTTCTACGAAGTACGCACTCCACCCCCAAATGCGAACAACCAACTGCTTGTAGTTTTCGGGATGTGCTTGAGCATCGAGAAGTTGCTCGGTGTTAACGGTATTGAGTTGTAACTGATGTCCGCCGAGTTCAATATAACGTTTAACGAGAACTGCAACCTTTTCAATACCATCTTCATCAGAAAATACGCTCTGGTGGAATTCAAGTGTCAAAGGACCGCCGTTAATAGCGTTTTCAAAGTGTTGCTTTGTCATAGAAGCTATAACCGAAACGGGACCTTTAACCTTTGCAAAAAGGCTTACCGAATAGTTAGTACCAAAAGGTTCTTTGTTGCGTCTTCCGTCAGCCGAAGCTCCGATTTCGTTAGCGTGCCACAAATAGAACATAGCGCTACCTGTACCTGCTCTATAGATACCGCCGCGACAGTTTACTCTGCCTTTGAGGCAATCGGCAAAGCTGTCGAGAAGAGCGGTTGCAATGCTGTCAACATAATCGTCATTATTGCCAAGCTTTGGCGCTTCATAGCGAAGCAAAGGTAAAAGTTCGCTGTGTTTTTCGAAATTGGTATCAATCGCTTCCAAAAGGGTTTGCTTATCGATTTTCTTTTCTTCGTAAACATATTTCTTGATAGCGGCCAAAGAGTCTGCTCCTGTGGCAATACCTGTGCCGTGGATACCAAAGTTGTTGTACTTTGAACCTTCGGCAATGTTGCATCCCATAAGCACATTCATAAAGGGGGAAGGTACAAACCAAAGGTCGTGTATTCCGTCACAAATGCGGTCACATTCGTTGTTGATTTCTTCGACAACTTTTTTAAAGAAATCGTCATAGGTTTCACATTCCATAAAGCTGTTATGTAAAACTGTGTCGATAGCTTTCGGGTAAGACATTGCGCCGATATTATCAACATCCGCACCAACATTTGGGATAATAAATTCCCAACAAGCTGCAACAGCGTAGTTTACAGCGTCATTATGCTCGTAACCCAACTTTTCGAGAGCGGGGATAACAATATCGTCGTTTGAATACTGCGGGAATCCGAGCCCTGCTTTTGTTAAGTGGGTAGCCATTACGTAAATTTCTTTAGGGGTGTTTTTGTTTACACGAAGATTAATTTTAGGGTCGATAAGCTTGTTGTTGCAGGAAGCTTCCATGCAAAGCTCAGTTAAAAGATTAAAGATATATTCACCGTTTTCATCCATGCCACCAAGCATCATACTCTGACCGTTATCGCCCTGCTGAACGCCAACATAAATGTCACTATCCTTATTGAATGAAAGGAAGAAATCCTCAAGTAATTCGAGAACTGTTTCACGTGTATAAACGCCCTTTTCAATATCTGCTTTCAAGTAAGGGTACATATATTTATCAAATCTACCTATTGTATTATGGTAGTTGCCTTCAAGCCATAAAGCATAATGTAAAATACGGAAGAACTGAAGTGCTTCACGGAAATTACGGGCAGGGTAGCGTGGTACTTGTGTTAAAATCTCAACCAAGTCTTCTCTGCCTTGTTTTTTTGCTTCCTCTAAATATTTATCGGAAAGGCTTATGATACTATCGATAGTGCGTTTGCCGTATTCATCAGCATCTTCACGTTTTGCAAGAAGTCCAGCTGAAATGGTGTCGTAATAGTTTGGGGAAAGGTTGGAAATATAGCCAAGTTCGTGAATATAATATTTTTTTCTTAATTCTTCCCATTCCTTTTCGGTAAAACAATCGGGAAGGTTTGCAACAGTGCGAAGAAAGACGATTTTTTCATCGGGAAGAATGACAGGGCTTTCTTCTTTTATCATTCTTTCAAAACGGTCTGTCATACGCTCCATAGGGCTAACGCCGTTTTTAGAATATTCTTCGCCCAAATTCCAGTCGACAGTATGACGGTATTGGTGGTGCTCCTTGTTTACAATAAAATCATACAAATTCTTATTCATATAATTGCCCTCCTATTTTATTTCTAATTTTAATATACAGCAAAATCTTGACATTTTCACGCCGTATTTAGTATAATATAAGCAGAATTTTATCTTTTTGAGGTTTTCTGTATGTTATTTCATCAATTTTTAAACTCGGCATCTAATTTTAACTTTAATACGGATTTTTATACCGACGATATCTGGGAATATCATTTTCATAAAAACTTGGAGCTTATGTATGTGTTAGAGGGTGCGGTTGATTGTACGATAAATGATAAGGAATACTGCCTTAAAGCAGGGGAGTTTGGACTGTGCTTGCCGTACGATTTTCACAGTTATAAGCCACAGGATAATACAAAATATTGGGTACTCGTTTTCTCGGAGGATTTTGTTCGCTATTTTTCGAAAAAGATTACCAACAAAATTGGTGTCGGATATCCCTTTTGCCCCAAAAAAGAGGTTAAGGATTATATTATTTCACAGCTTGTGAACAATGAAAACCCCTCGGTTTTTACGCTTAAATCCTGTCTTTATGCTGTTTGTGAAGAATATCTTAATACGGTAAAGCTTACCGACAAAAACCGCAGTCATTCCGAAACGATTTCGGCAATAGTTGACTTTGTGGCGGAAAATCACACTAAAAAAATCACCCTTTCGGATATTGCAAAAGAACTCGGCTACGATTACAACTATATGTCGCGACATTTTAAAAATGTTTTCAATATAACCTTTACCGATTTTATAAATATGTATCGGCTCGAAACGGCAATAAGGCTTTTGGATGAAACGGCGGACAGTATCACTGAAATCGCATACGAGAGCGGTTTTCAGTCGGTTCGCAGTTTCCACAGTTTTTTTAAAAAGACAATGAATATAAGCCCTACAGAATACAGAAAAGCATCCCAAAAATAAGGGATGCTTTTTGAGTTATTATTCAAAGGTTATTTCGCAACCGATGTTTTGTTGACATTCGGTTAGTCCCTTTTCGACTGTGGCTTTTGTGCGCTCGTAGGATTCTCTTAATTTAGAGGCAATATCGGGGTATTTTGAAGAAATATTTTCGATATCCTCAATAGGATAAATTGTGTATTTATAGCCGTTGTCCTGATATTTGTGAACCCAAGTGGGAATAAGATCTATACTTTCAAGTGACACTTCATTGTTTGATTTTTTAAGAGTATAACTAAACATAACACCGTCTTCTGTGTGGCCGTTTTGTGAACGGCTTATAAGCTCGCGGCGTTGGTTGGAAACGGCATTTCCTAAGGAATAGATACAAATTGCGGTATTCTCGCTGTCCTCAGAATGAATAAGCTCCATTGGCTGTACCACGTGTGGATGTCCGCCGATTATCATTCCGACGCCCATATCACAAAGCTTTTGTGCTATACTTTTTTGCCAGGTATTTGCGGTTAATTGGTATTCCTCGCCCCAGTGCATATAAAATGTTATAAACTCGGCGCCGTCCTGTTTCATATTTTGAATAATCTTTTCTGCTTGGGTGTAGAATTTATCAAGCCTTTGGTAAGAAAAGGTGTTTATATAATCGTTAGCTTCCTGTGCGATTGCGCCACCGTTTAAGTACTTACGGTCGGCGTCATCCCCTTGGGTTTCATAAGTGAAGTTTGCAATGCCTATTTTTATATTGTTAACAGTTTTTACTGTGTACTCGCTTTCGTCGGGGGACTGCTTAGTGCCTGTGTATTCAATACCTTTTTCCCTTAAAATTTGAGCGGTGCGTTTGAGACCGTAAAAGGAAGTATCGTAAGAGTGATTATTGGCGGTCATCAGCATATTAATACCGCTTGATTTGATTACATCAGCTAACTGGTCGGGGGTATTGAATGTAGGATAACCGCGGTAATTTCCCGATTGTGTACCGCCAAAGGTTAGTTCTAAATTTCCTACGCATAAGTCGGCTTTTTGAAAGTAAGGAGAAACCTCTTTGAAAAATGCCGAAAAGTCATAGCCGTCGGTAGTTTTCGCACCCTCTAATTGAGGTTTGTGAACCATTATATCTCCAATGCTTAAAACGGTTGCGCAGCTGTCGGGTATAGGTTCGGGCTTTGTTTCGGACTGTACACTCTGATTATCAGAGGAATTAGGCTTTTCAGTATTTGATTTAATAACCGAAGAAATTATAAAGCTTACAAGTGTTATAGAAGCAACGAGTATAATGGCGCAAACACTTAAAAATATATTTCTTCTGATAATTGCTTTTTGACGTCTTGTTCTTTTTTTCATAAAACTCTCCTAAAATAAGCAAAGTAACAGGGGTAATAAAATAGCAGGGACAAAGTTCATAACCTTGATTTTTGTGATTTTTAACATATTAAGCGCTAACGCTATGATTAAAAGTGAACCTAAAACCGACATCTGCGCGATTATGTAATCGGTTAAAATTGGGGAAATAACACCTGCTAAGAGGGTTAAACCGCCCTCGATTATAAGGGTTGAAACTGAAGCGAAAATAACGCCTATGCCCATACTCGAAGCAAGCGCGGCGGCAGCAACACAGTCGATAACCGACTTTGAATAAAGGGTTGAGTTATCGCCCGAAATTCCACTGTCAATAGAGCCGACAATTGTCATAGCGCCTACACAAAAGAGTAGGGTTGCGGCAACAAAGCCTTCGGCAATTTTTGAGTCACCACATTTTTTTGAAAATTTATTTTCAATCCAAAGACCTATATTATTAACACGCTTATCCAAATCACAAAGTTCACCTAAAAGAGCGCCCACTGCAAAGCAGACAATCATCACAAGAATATTTGCGCCCTCTTCGAAGAGCCCTGTTATTCCTATGTATAGCACACAGAAAGCCATACCTGTCATTAATGCTTGTCTTATTTTTTCGGGAATACCTTTTTTGAATAAAAGCCCTAAAATTGTGCCTAATATTACAAGAAAAAAGTTCACAACCGCACCGCTTGTGAGTATTTTACCCACGGCGGTTTGGGACAGATTTTCGAGAAATTCCATTAAAGTCACCTCTAATGATATATGATATACCAAAAAGCCTTAAAAATCAATACATATTTGTGGTTTTTGCTTGACGAAAACACTAAATATGGTATATAATGTATAAGTATGATTATATCTAAGGAGTATAACTAATGGCTAAACCTAAGGTGGAATACGGCAACGAAAGTATAAAACAGCTTAAAGGTCCTGATCAGGTGCGTCTTCGCCCTGCGGTTATCTTTGGCTCGGACGGACTTGACGGCTGTCAGCATTCCGTATTTGAGATAATCTCAAATTCAATTGATGAAGCGCGTGAGGGTTACGGTAATAAAATAATTATTACCAAATATTCTGACGGTTCTATTGAAGTTCAGGATTTTGGACGCGGTGCGCCTGTTGATTATAACGCTAAAGAAGAACAGTACAACTATGTGCTTTTGTTCGAAAGCTTATATGCGGGCGGCAAGTACGATACCAATAGTGGCGGTGATTATGAATATTCCATAGGTCTTAACGGTTTAGGTCTGGCTTCAACCCAATTTTCTTCCGAATATATGGATGTTGAAATTAAGCGTGACGGATTAAAGTATAATCTCCATTTTGAAAAGGGTTATAATATAGGCGGGCTTAAAAAAGAGGAGTATACAGGCAGAGAAACGGGCACAAAAATCCGTTGGAAGCCTGACCTTGATGTATTTACTGATATTGATATACCTGTTGAATATTTTATTGATACCTTGAAAAGACAGGCTATTGTAAATGACGGTCTTGTGTTTGTTTTCCGTGAACAGCAGGGAAGCCGTTTTATTCAACAGGAGATTTCTTACAAAAACGGTATTACTGATTATGTAAATGAAATTGTCGGGGAAGACAGAATGGCAGGGGTGCAGTTCTGGCAAACCGAGCGAAAGGGCAAAGACCGTGAGGACAAGCCCGAATATAAGGTCAAAATTAATGTTGCTATGAGTTTTAGCAACAAAAACCCCTTAAAAGAATATTACCACAACTCAAGCTGGCTTGAACACGGCGGTGTGCCCGAAAGAGCAACAAGAAACGCTTTCCTTGCTATGCTTGATAACTACATTAAACAAACGGGTAAATATAAAAATAACGAAAGCAAAATCACATTTTCTGATATTGAAGAATGCTTGGTAATTGTCATTTCCTCTTTTTCTACAATGACTTCCTACGAAAACCAGACCAAGAAATCAATTACCAATAAGTTTATTTATGAAGCAATGGTTGATTTTTTGCGTCAGCAGTTGGAGGTTTACTTTATAGAAAATAAGGCTGAGGCGGATAAGATTGCTGATCAGGTGCTTATCAATAAGCGAAGCCGTGAGCGAAGCGAGAAAGAGCGTATCAACATAAAGAAAACCTTGCAGTCTTCAAATTCTATGCTCGACCGTGTGGATAAGTTTGTCGACTGCCGTTCAAAAGACGTTGAAATAAGGGAACTCTTTATAGTTGAGGGTGACTCGGCTTTAGGTTCTTGTAAATTGGCAAGAAATGCTGAATTTCAGGCAATTATCCCCGTGAGAGGTAAAATCCTTAACTGTTTAAAGGCAGACTATGAAAAGGTATTTAAGAGTGAAATTATTACCAATCTTATTAAAGTTTTAGGTTGCGGTGTTGAGGTAAAATCTAAAGCAAATAAGGGACTTGCTACCTTTGATTTATCGGCGCTTCGGTGGAATAAGGTTATAATCTGTACTGATGCCGATGTTGACGGTTTCCAGATAAGAACCCTTATTTTAACGATGATTTACCGCTTAATGCCAACGCTTATAAGCGAGGGTAAGGTTTATATTGCTGAAACCCCGCTTTATGAAATTGGCACAAAGGAAATGACCTATTTCGCCTATGACGAAAAAGAAAAAATTGAGATTTTGGAGAAAATCGGCGACAAGAAATATACACTCCAGCGTTCAAAGGGACTTGGTGAAAACCAACCCGATATGATGAATATGACTACAATGAACCCTGAAAGCCGCCGTCTTATAAAGGTAATGCCTCAGGATGCAGAACGCACCTCAAGAATGTTTGATTTGCTTTTAGGTGATGATTTGCAGGGCAGAAAAGATTTTATAGCTGAAAACGGCTATATGTATCTTGACGACGCTGATATTTCCTAATGCGTAATGTGTAATTCGTAGTTCGGAATTATATGATTAATTTACAAGGAGAAAATTATGCCTCCAAGAAAAAAGAAAGAAATTAAACAAGTAAAACCGCAGATAAATGCTTATATTGCGGGAGCGGGCCTTACAGTTGAACAGCCCATAACCGAAACGCTTGAAACCAACTATATGCCTTATGCTATGAGCGTTATTGTTTCCCGTGCAATTCCTGAAATTGACGGATTCAAGCCGTCGCATAGAAAACTGCTCTATACAATGTATAATATGGGGCTTTTGAATGGCAATACAATAAAATCTGCAAATATCGTTGGTAGAACAATGCAGCTTAATCCACACGGTGATGCGGCTATTTATGAAACAATGGTACGCTTGTCTGAGGGTTATAGCGCACTTTTGCACCCTTATGTGCAGTCAAAGGGTTCTTTCGGTAAAGCGTATTCGCGTGATATGGCTTATGCTGCATCCCGTTATACTGAAGCAAAGCTTTCGCCCATATCGGCTGAGCTTTTTGCTGATATTGATAAAGATACGGTTGATTTTGTTGATAACTATGATGCAACAATGAAAGAGCCGGTGCTATTTCCTGTAACATTTCCGTCGGTGCTTGTGAACGCTAATACAGGTATTGCGGTTGGTATGGCAAGCTCGATTTGTCCGTTTAATCTACGTGAAGTTTGTGAAACTACAATAGCGTATATTAAAGATGACAGCATAAATGTTGCTGATACCCTTTTAGCGCCCGATTTTCCCATAGGCGGTAGGCTTCTTTATAACCGCGACGAGATAGAGAAAATCTATGAAACGGGCAGAGGCAGTTTTAAGGTTCGCGGTGTGTGGGAATACGATAAATCGCAGAATTGTGTTGATATTACCGAAATTCCGCCGACTACCACTTCCGAAGCGATTATTGAAAAGGTAATTGACCTTGTAAAACAAAAGAAAATTACCGAAATCAACGATATCCGTGACGAAACTGACCTTAATGGTCTTAAAATTACTATCGACCTAAAGCGTGGCGCTGATTACGAAAAGCTTATGAAAAAGGTTGTTAAAATGACTCCTTTGGAAGACAGTTTTTCTTGCAACTTTAATATTTTAATTGCAGGCTCGCCTCGTGTAATGGGTGTTAAGGAAATTATTAGCGAATGGGTGGCTTTCCGTGAGGAATGTGTCCGCCGACGCGTTTATTTTAAGCTTTCAAAAGCAAAGGACCGTTTGCACCTTTTAAAAGGTCTTGAAAAGATACTTTTAGATATTGATAAGGCTATTAAAATTGTAAGAGAAACCGAACAGGAATCAGAGGTTGTGCCAAACCTTATGATTGGCTTCGGCATTGATGAAACTCAGGCAGAATATGTGGCTGAAATTAAGCTTCGCCATTTGAACCGTGAATATATTCTGAAGCGTACTGCTGATATTGAAAATCTTATAAACGAGATTGAAGATATGGAAGCAATTTTAAAATCCCGCTCCCGTGTTTCCAAGATTATTATTAAAGAACTTGAAGCAGTAGCTCAGAAATACGGCAAAGACCGCCGTACAGAGATTATAAGTGCCGAAAATGAAACAAGCGATAAGGAAGAAATCGAGCTTGATACTTCACCTGTAACCCTTTTCTTTACTAAGGACGGCTATTTCAAGAAGATTACACCGCAGTCGCTTCGTATGAGCGGCGAGCAAAAGCTTAAGGACGGCGATGAGATAACACAGGTTATCGAATCAAATAATGCGGTGGATTTGCTGTTCTTCTCTAACAGATGTCAGGTTTACAAATCGAAAACTGCTGAGTTCGGAGACTCTAAAGCGAGCATTTTGGGTGATTATGTACCCTCAAAGCTACAGTTTGATGAAAATGAAAACGCAATTTATATGGTCGAAACTGCAGACTATTCGGGCAATATGGTGTTTATTTTCGATAACGGAAGAATAGCAAGGGTTCCGCTTTCTTCTTATGTTACAAAGACTAACCGTAAAAAGCTTATAAAAGCTTATTGTGAAAAGTATACACTTCATACAGTGCTTTATGTAAAGGAAGACTGCGACTTACTTTTGAAATCGTCTAACGGACGAATGCTTATTGTGAATACGGCATCTATCCCTGCAAAGCCGACTAAAGATAATGGCGGTATTGCGGTTATGACACAAAAGAAAGGCCAAAGAATAAGCGAAGTTGAGATTTACGAAAAAGGCACACTTGAGAGTGAGCATCGCTATCGCACTAAAAATCTTCCGGCAGCAGGAAGTAAAAAGCCCGTTGGTACTGCTTCTCAAGAAAAACTTGAATTATAGCAGATAGTGTGATACAATAAAAAACCGCCCATCACTTTTGCGATGAGCGGTGTCGGTAATAAATGATTCCTGTTGCAAACGCATTTTACCGACAGTTATATATTATGTAGAATATTTTCTTTTATTAAAAGAATTATTTTCCAAATTAGGAGTGTAAAAAATGGCAAAAGAATTAGCCAAGCAGTATAGCCCTAAGGACGTTGAAGACAGAGTTTATAAACAATGGCTTGAGGGCAAGTACTTCCATGCAAAATGTGAAAAGGAAAAGGATACTTATACAATAGTAATTCCGCCACCAAATATTACCGGTCAGCTTCATATGGGACATGCGCTTGATAACACATTACAGGATATTCTTATCCGTTTTAAGCGTATGCAAGGGTTTGATACATTGTGGCTTCCCGGTACCGACCACGCATCAATTGCTACCGAAGCTAAAATTGTTGAAAAAATGCGCGAAGAAGGTATCACTAAAGAAGATATCGGCCGTGAAGCGTTTTTAGAGCGCGCGTGGGAATGGAAAAAGCAATACGGTGGCAGAATTATCGAACAGCTTAAAAAGATGGGTTCTTCTTGTGACTGGGACCGTGAAAGATTTACTCTCGATGAGGGCTGTAATAAGGCTGTTAACGAAGTTTTTGTAAAGCTTTACGAAAAGGGTCTTATCTACCGTGGAGAGCGTATTATCAACTGGTGCCCCCACTGTATGACTTCAATTTCCGACGCTGAGGTTGAATATGAAGAGCAGGCAGGTCATTTCTGGCATTTGCGTTATCCGTTCAAGGACGGTAGCGGTTACTTGGAACTTGCTACAACCCGTCCTGAAACCTTGCTTGGTGATACTGCCGTTGCAGTAAACCCTAATGATGAAAGATATAAGGATATCATTGGCAAAACCTTGATTTTGCCGCTTGTTCACCGTGAAATCCCCGTTATTGCCGATGATTATGTTGAAATTGAGTTCGGTACGGGTGTTGTTAAAATCACTCCCGCGCACGACCCGAATGACTTTGAAGTAGGTCTTCGCCATAATCTTCCTGTTATCAATGTTATGACTGATGATGCTAAGATTACAGAAGACTATCCTAAGTATGCGGGTATGGACAGATACGAGGCAAGAAAAGCTATCGTTGCTGATTTAGAGGCAGAGGGTGCATTAGTCCGTATAGAAGACTATACTCATAATGTAGGTACTTGTTACCGTTGTTCTTCAACGGTTGAACCACGTGTTTCTAAACAGTGGTTCGTTAAAATGAAGCCTTTGGCAACACCTGCTATAGATGCAGTAAAACAAGGGGATACAAAGTTTGTTCCTCAGCGTTTTGAAAAGGTTTATTTCCACTGGCTTGAAAATATTCGTGACTGGTGTATTTCCCGTCAGCTTTGGTGGGGACACCGTATCCCCGCTTGGTACTGTGCTGACTGCGGTGAGATTACTGTTTCTAAAACTGAAGCTGTTGCTTGTAAGCACTGCGGCAGTAAAAATATAACCCAAGACCCCGATACTCTTGATACCTGGTTTTCGTCTGCTTTGTGGCCTTTCTCAACTTTGGGTTGGCCTGAAGAAACCGAAGATTTCAAGCACTATTACCCGACAAATACCTTGGTTACAGGTTACGATATCATTCCGTTTTGGGTTATGAGAATGATGTTCTCAGGTCTTGAACAAACAGGTGAGGTTCCGTTTAATACTGTTCTCATTCACGGTCTTGTGCGAGACAGTCAGGGTAGAAAAATGTCAAAATCTTTGGGCAACGGCGTTGACCCGCTTGAAGTTATTGATACCTACGGTGCAGATGCTTTGCGCTTCTCGTTGGCTACAGGTAACAGCCCAGGTAACGATATGCGTTATATCCCTGAGCGTGTAGAAGCCAGCCGTAACTTTGCTAACAAAATTTGGAATGCTGCAAGATTTATTTTAATGAATCTTGAAAATGACAACGAATTACCGCTTGATATTTCGGCTTTAGCGCTTGAAGATAAGTGGATATTGTCAAAATACAACACATTAATAGCTGAAGTTACTGAAAATCTCGAAAAATTCGAATTAGGTCTTGCGGTACAAAAGCTTTACGACTTTATCTGGGATGTATTTTGTGATTGGTATATTGAAATTTGCAAATCACGTCTTAATGGTGATGACGCCAAGGCTAAAGATACGGCAAGAAGTGTTCTCGTATATGTATTTACAAACACTTTAAAGCTTTTGCATCCGTTTATGCCCTTTATTACCGAGGAAGTATGGCAGGCTTTACCGCATTCGGGCGAAAGTATTATGATTTCCGAATGGCCTAAATATTCAAGTGAATTTGAATTTAAGGCAGAGGAAAATGATTTTGAAAAGATTATGGCGGTTATCCGCGCTATTCGTAACAGAAGAGCTGAAATGAATGTTCCGCCCTCTAAAAAGGCTAAGGTATTTATCGTTTCAAATGATAACAAAACTTTCGAGAGCGGCAGTGCATATATTTGCCGTTTGGGCTTTGCATCTGCGGTTGAAACTGCTGACAGCTTCGAGGCTGAGGGTTCGGTTCGTGTTATTACCGATAATGCTACAGTTTATATGCCTATGAAAGAACTCGTTGATGTTTCGGCTGAAATTGAGCGACTTCGTAAGGACCTTAAAAAAGCCGAAGAGGATAAGGTGTTCTTTGAAAAGAAACTTTCAAACGAGGGCTTCCTTGCAAAAGCTCCTCAACAGCTTGTTGAAAAACAAAAAGAGGGTCTTAAAAAGGCGCTCGATAGAATAGCACTTATTCTCGATAGCATTAAAGACCTTGAAAATATGTAATTCCTAATTGAAAGGTGCGATAACTTTTATCGCACCTTTTTTGGAAGTAAAACACATCATCAGTACCCTGTATGTTACAGGCACCGTTTTTCACGGTTTTGCTTCCGAAAATATATTGTGTAATTTAAAATGAAAAATTCTTGTAAATTTTTGGTGAAAAATGAATTATAACGAAACTTTAAATTATATTCATTCCTTGGGTAATTTTTCTCTGCCGCCAACTCTCCAAAGAATTAAGTCGGTGTTGAAAAAGCTTGGGAATCCCCAAAACAAATTTAAGTCAATACACATAGCGGGTACAAACGGCAAGGGCTCGGTATCGGCTATGCTTCATAGCATTTTTAAAGAGTCAGGGAAAAAGACAGGACTTTTTATTTCGCCCTTTATTATTGACTTTCGCGAAAGAATACAAATCGGCGGTGAATTTATATCCCAGGACGAGCTTGTAAGATTCTCTCAAAAGGTTATTGAAACTAAAATACAACTCACAGAATTTGAGTTTATAACTGCTGTGGCATTTCTATATTTTAGTGAGCAAGAATGTGATACCGCAATAATTGAAACAGGACTTGGCGGAAGACTTGACGCTACTAATGCTCTTGAAAATGTGGTCGCAAATGTAATAACCAAAATCGGCTTTGACCATACTGCAATATTGGGCGATACGATAGAGCAAATCACGCGTGAAAAATGCGGCATTATTAAAAATTGCCCCGTGATTACAAGCTTTGACCAACCAAAAAAGGCTTTGGAAATTTTAGCACAATATAAACCGATAATACCCCAAAAAGAAAACCTTAAGCTTTTAAAAAGCAATATTTTTGGGAATGAATATATTTATAAGGATATAAAGTATAAAACTTCTCTTGCGGGGAATTTTCAGGTTGAAAATTCGCTTATCGCTATTGAAACTGCGCTTAAAATCGGGGTGCCTATTGAAAATATAAAAAAAGGTATTGAAAAGGCGCAGTTCCCTGCCAGAATGGAAGTGGTTTCACAAAAACCGCTGGTGGTGCTTGACGGAGCACATAATCCTGACGGCGCAGCGGTGCTTTCGCAGATGATGGAAAAATACAAAGGTAATATTACTGCTATTATCGGTATGTGTAAGGATAAGGACTGTGAAGAAGTTTTAGCAAAAACCTTGCCATATTGTAAAAATGCAATAGCGGTTGAGGTTGAAAACTTTCCACGCGCATTAAAGAGAGAAGAATTAAAAATAATGGCAAGTAAATATTGCCCGACTGATACTGCTGAAACTTATACCGAAGCTATAAAAAAAGTAATGAACGCAGATGTTGTTTTCATCTTCGGTTCGCTTTACCTTGCTTCTGCTATAAGAGAAAAACTAAAAAATTTTTTTAAAACTTAAAATGTGACAAATTTTTTAAGGACAAACCTTTATACTACAATAAGGGTTTGTCCTATTTTTATTTCGGAGGGTGAAAAATGTCAGTAGAAATTAATGTGACGGGAGAGGTTGTCACCGCCTATTTGTCAGGTGAATTGGACCATCATACCGCAAAGCAGATGCGTGAAGCAATAGATACGGCAGTAGAGCTTAATATGCCAACACTTTTAGTACTTGATTTTTCGCAAATTTCTTTTATGGATAGTTCGGGTATAGGGCTTGTTATGGGAAGATACCGTAATTTGCAGAAATTGGGGGCGGCACTTCACATAAACGGTGCGCCGCCGAATATATATAAGGTTATGAAATTGGCAGGAATAGAAAAATTAGCAAAATTGGAAGGAAGGCAATAAGAATGAAAAATAACAGTTTTAGTATGACTCTTTTATCACGCTCTTCAAATGAAAGCTTCGCAAGGGCTACAGTTTCGGCCTTTGCATCACAGCTTGACCCTACGCTTGAAGAAATAAGCGATATTAAAACCGCAGTGTCAGAGGCGGTGACAAACTGTATTGTTCACGCTTATGATAATTCACTGGGCAAGATTTACATAGCAGCAGAGCTTATAGAACCAAACATAATTAAAATTAAAATCCGTGATAAAGGAAAAGGAATTGAAAATGTTAAAAAGGCGATGGAGCCTCTTTTTACCACGGTTGGCGGAGAGCGTGCAGGACTTGGTTTTGCGGTTATGATGTCTTTTATGGACAGTGTTAAGGTGCGTTCTGCCTTAGGTAAGGGGACAAGCATTATAATGACCAAGAAAATCAGTCAGCGCTTTAATTTAAATGGTTGAGGAAAAGGAAAAGCGTGAAGAAGTTATAGAACAGAACCTACCGCTTGTGCATTCAATTTGTAAGCGATTTTCTGCGCGCGGAATAGAATATGACGATTTGTATCAAGCAGGTTGTATAGGGCTTATTAAAGCGGTTGATGCTTTTGATGAAGAAAAGGGATTTGCTTTTTCAACCTATGCCGTACCTGTTATTATGGGTGAGGTGCGCCGTCTTTTTCGTGACGGGGGAGCGGTTAAGGTTTCAAGGAGTGTTAAAGAATTATATATTAAAATAATGCGCCAAAAACAAATTTTAGAGCAAAAGCTTAACCGTGAGCCGACAGTCAGCGAACTCGCACAAAGCTTAGAAGTCAGTGTAGAAGAGGTGACCGAGGCACTATGTGCCGCTCAGGCGCCTGTATCACTTACGGTCCAGAATGACGACGGTATTACCGAAACCGATTTGCCGACAGTTTCGCTTGAGGATAAGATATTTGACCGTATTTTGCTTGATGACGCATTCAAATATCTTTCGGCAGAGGAAATTAAGATTATTAAATATCGCTATTATGGTTCACTGACACAAAGCAAAACAGCGCAAATGCTTAATATGTCGCAGGTGCAGGTGTCCCGTGCAGAAAAAAAGATTTTAATGAAACTTAGAAATATTTTATTATAGAAAAAACCCGTTGCTTATGCAACGGGTTTTAGTTTTAATACTGAGGTTCTACAATGTTTTTAACCTTGAATTGATTTACAGCATATTTATTGATTTCAGCCTTAAGCTTTTTGGCCTGCTTTGCCATATCAGCAGTATATTCTTCGTTTTTCAAAAGTTGACGAACTGTCATATCCATATTTTCAAGATAATATCCGTCTGATTTGATGTCTTGCTTTATAACAAGTAATAAACCTGCGTTATCCTCTTTTTCAATAAGCTTGATTTCGCCGATTTTCATTTCTTTAATATCTTTATAGTTATCGTGTTCGTAGCCTGTGCCGTCTGCACCGATAACGGTTGCGTGGGGGTCACGCGGTCCGTCTTCGGATTCTTCGTGTTTGTGGTTTTCGTCCTTATTATAATCGGCATAAACATCTTCAAAGGTCATTTTACCATTTTTAAGGTTTTTAGCATATTCATTAAATTGATTTTTTAAATTAGTTTTTTCTTCTTCGGTTTTTTCCGAAAATGAAACATCTAAAAGGTTAGCGATTAAAAAGTCGGAATAAAGCTTTGCTTCAATATCTGCGGCGGCAATTTCTTTTTCTCCGCCTTTGCCATAAAGATGTTCAAAATAAAGCTGAGCATAGCCGCTGTCTACCATATAGTCGGTGTAGGTGGCTTGTGATACGCCGTTAGGCTCAAACAAAGAGGAATAACCGTAGCTTGACCAGTAGAATGAAGCAAAGTATTCAGAATTTGCGCGTTCTTCATCAGTAAGCTCAAGCTTATTATCACGGCAGAGTGATTTGTAGTTTGAAATTTCTTTCAACGATTCAATTGCGCGGTCTTCAACCCACTCCGAAAAGGATTTATCCTCAATTTTCTTTGAAAAAAAGTCAATTTCAGAAGAAGCTTCTTTTTCGGAAAGATTATCATAAACCTCCTGCTGACCTTCCATATATGCGTTGATCAGGGCGCACATATAATAGGCAGAAGTGTATTCGTGACCGTCTATCGTAACAGCAATTTCATTTTTTGGGTGACAGCCGATTAAGGTTAAAGCCATAAGGCAAATCAAAGCGACTGCAATGATTTTTTTAAAAGTATTCATTTTAAGTCCTCCGTAGTTACATTCAATAAAATAATTATATAACAAAAATAAGTGAAAGTCTACAAAAAAATTACATTATAATATACCTGCAAGTTCTTTCACAAAGTCGGTAGTTTTTTGTGATTTGGCGAGGCGTACCATATATGTCGGCTTTTGTGATGCCGACAGCATAAATCTGTTACCGAATGCCGAAGAAAGCTTTGCCATTGCTTCAGGCTTGATTGAATTTATATTAAGCACGACCGTATTGCCCTTTTGGGTGATTTCGGTAATATCTGCCTCGAAAGCCTTACTGCGAAGCAGTGCAATATCAATAAGTCCCATAACCGCAGTGGGCGGTTCGCCGAAGCGGTCGCAAAGCTCGTCGATAACATCGCTGACATCGTCACTGTTTCTAATAGCGGCAATACGCTTATAGATTCCAAGACGGGCAGGAAGCGAAGAAATATAATTTTCGGGGATATGCGCCGAAACATTCAGGTCAATAGTGCAGGGGTTATCTTCAGGTATTTCTATACCGTTTTCTTCATTGACAGCTTCGGAAAGTAATTTTAAATACATATCGTAGCCGACGGATTCCATATTACCGTGCTGTTCGCCGCCTAAAATACTGCCCGCACCTCTTATTTCAAGGTCGCGCATAGCAATGCGGAAGCCAGAGCCGAATTCGGTAAATTCGCGGATAGCTTCAAGGCGTTTTGAAGCTATATCAGAAAGCTGTTTGTTTTGAGTGAAGCAAAAATATGCATAGGCGCGTCTTGGTGAGCGTCCGACTCTGCCCCTTAACTGATGCAGCTGCGAAAGCCCCATTTTATCGGCATCTTCAATTATAAGTGTATTAGCATTCGGCACATCGACACCCGTTTCAATAATAGTGGTGCATACAAGTAGGTCTATTTCGTGTTCTAATAGCTGCTTCCATACATTTGAAAGCTCTTGTTCGGTCATTTTGCCGTGTGCAACACCGATGTTTATATCGGGCAGCTTTTGTTTAAGCTTTAATGCGCACCGCTCAATAGTATCAACTCGGTTGTGCAGATAATATACCTGACCGCCACGGCGGATTTCTTTATTTATGGCGTCCGTTATTATACCTAAGTTATATTCTAAAACATAGGTTTGTACAGGGTGACGGTCGCCCGGTGCTTCGTCGATAGAAGACATATCGCGAAGTCCCGACATTGCCATATTAAGTGTTCGCGGAATTGGGGTGGCAGAAAGGGTGAGAATGTCTACATTTGGGTATTCTTCTTTTAGCTTTTCCTTTTGTGCAACGCCAAAGCGTTGTTCTTCATCGATTATTACAAGACCTAAGTCTTTAAATTTCACATCATTAGATATAAGTCGGTGGGTACCTACTACCATATCAACCCTGCCACATTTCAGGTCGGTAATAATCTTTTGTTGCTGTTTCGGTGTCACAAAACGGTTTAAGAGCTTTACGGTTACGGGCATTTCACCGAAACGACGGATAATTGTGTTGTAATGTTGCATTGCAAGAATAGTCGTGGGTACTAATAAAGCACACTGTTTGCCCTCGCTTATACATTTAAAGGCGGCTCGGAGTGCTACCTCGGTCTTGCCGAAGCCAACATCACCGCACAGAAGACGGTCCATTGGCACATCGCGTTCCATATCGTTCTTGATTTCGTTTATACAGCGCAGTTGGTCCTCGGTTTCGTCATACTCAAAACGCCGTTCAAAATCATTTTGCAAATCGGTATCAGGTGAAAAAGCATAGCCTTTAATCGCCATTCTTTTTGCATATAAGGCGGTAAGCTGTTTTGCCATATCGCGAACAGCGGCTTTAACACGCTTTCTGGTTTTTTGCCACTCGTTACCGCCTAAGCGATTGATTTTAAGATTGCTGTCATTTGCAGAGCCGATATAACGGGAAACCAAATCAAGCTGTGTTACAGGCACATACAAAACATCGCTTTTAGCGTATTTAATCTTTATATAGTCCTTTGTAACCTTGTCGTTTGTAATGCGGTTTATGCCGTCGAAAATACCAATGCCGTGGGTCTCGTGCACAACATAATCACCTTTTTTAAGGCTATCAAGCGAGCCGATTTCCTGTCCTTTTTTGTAGTGTGGCTTTTTACGCTTTTTTTCACCTGCAATATAGCGGTGAGTTATCAGTAAAAAGCTTTGGCTCGGTATTTCAAAACCTGATGACAGTCCGCCGAGGCTTATTGTTGCAAGCCCTTTTTTATAGGACGGATTTTCGCTGAAAACAGCATTTATTCCTTTTTCTGTTAAAGCACGGGTAAGTACATTTGCAGCACGGTTTTCCCCTGCTAAGATAACCGCACTTCCGCCTGTCTTAAGGGTGTAGTTTATATCCTCAATTAATACGTTTATATCACCGCTCCAAGCGGTAGAGCGTTTGTAATTAAAGTTTATAATATCTTTAATGTTTAGTTCATAAGAAGAGAGTGGAAAATTTTCAAATATAACTGCATTTTTACAGAAATTAAAAAATTCCGTTTTTGTAAGCCACAGTTTTGCTGTTTCTGAGGATAAGAAACCCTCTTCTAAAAAGCTTTCATAGTCGTATGCGGTTTGTGTTTCAATGCTTTGAAAGCGTTCTTTCATATTCCCTGAATCCGCTAAAACGATGAGACAATCTTGCAGATATTCGAAAACAGTGTTGTTTTCAGGAAAAATCAAAGGCAAATAACGGTCAGGCATAATTGAAACGCCGTTTTGCAAAGCGGTTATATCAGCGTAAATTCGGCTTTGTTGGTTTTCTGTAAGTTTTTTATTTTTGCTTAAATTTTCAAGACTTTCTAACAAGTCTTTCGGATTATATAAAACTTCGCAAGCGGGGGTAATTTCAATTTTTTCAACGGTATCACTTCGGCGTTGTGTTTCAGTGTCAAAGGGGGAAATAGTATCAATTTCATCACCCCAGAATTCCAAGCGGTAGGGGGTATTGCTTGCGGTGGGATAAATATCAAAAATACCTCCTCTAACCGAGAAAACACCCACACCGTCGCAAATATCACTTCTGACATATCCGCTGTCTATAAGGCGGGAAATTAAAGCATCTGTTGAAATGCTCTCACCAACCTTTAGGGTGAAGTTTGCTTTTCTTAATTTTTCGGGTGGCAGGGTATATTGCAAGGCAGAATCTAAAGATAGTGTAAGCACGCCAAAGTCCCCGCCTAAAAGTTTAGACAGGGTGTCGGTACGCTTTTGTTCATATTCTTTTGAGTAGCCTCTTATATCACCTATACAGTAATCTCTCGACGGGAGATTTACACAATTAATCCCCATAGTGCAAAGGTCAGCCGCAATTTCTAAGGCGGAGCTTTCGTCAGGGGTAATTACTGCGATTTTTTGAGTTGTATCCCTTGCTAAAGCTGAAATCACTGCCGATTTGTGAACGCTCGATAGTCCCGTACAGGCAAGAGGCAGGCGACTGCTCTTTATATCATTTAAAAGAGTTTTATAATCACTGTCGCCGTTTAGCACTTCTCTTATAAATTCCATATCAGCTACTGTATTTATTCATTGCAGAGTCTATGCCGCGGTTTATAATCTCGCTTAAAGCCTTGGAGGCTTTTTCGAGCGCCGATTTTAAATCCTCTTGAGCTTCATTCGGGAATTTGGATAAAACCCAGTCGACCAAATCGTATTCGGGATGTGGCTTTTTACCGACTCCTACCTTAATACGCGTGATTTCGTCAGTGCCGAGAAGCTCAATAATATCACGCATACCTTTCTGCCCGCCGTCACTACCTTTTCGGCGGATACGGATTTTACCTATGTCGAGGTTTATATCGTCACATACAACGATAATACGGTCGGTGGGTATTTTGTAAAACTTGGCAATGCTTGATACGGCAGTACCTGAATTATTCATAAAGGTCTGCGGTTTTGCGACAAGTACGCGGTTATTACCAACCTTACATTCGCCGAAAATGGCTTGCATCTTGTTTTTATTAAAATCTCCGTTTTGGGTTTTGATAAAACAGTCAACGACCATAAATCCCGCGTTGTGACGGGTGTTTTCGTATTGAAGACCGGGGTTTCCAAGC
Source organism: Acutalibacteraceae bacterium (assembly GCA_045539955.1). Lineage (GTDB taxonomy): Bacteria > Bacillota > Clostridia > Oscillospirales > Acutalibacteraceae > UBA737. The sequence goes on from JAZQGI010000017.1 coordinate 107,482, forward strand.
CCTACGACAAACCAGTCATAAGTTGATTTTTTAGTAAATAACATTTTATCACCGCACTTATTTTATCACAGTTTATGGGCTGTTTCAAGTAAAAAAGTCTTGACACATATTAAAAAGGGGTGTAAAATAATTTTGTTAAAGTGATTATTACGGACAGTAACTTAAATTAACTGTTTTAAGAGAGTGTGGGTCATAGGCTGTAAACCCATTAAACAGCATTTAAGTGAGACCGCCGTATAGCGCTGTGGGTAGCAACACAGACGTAAAACCTGCGTTAAAGGTATCAAGTGCCGTGCTTTTTACGGAATTTGGGTGGAACCGCGGAGAAATTATGCTTCGTCCCTTGTGGGACGGAGTTTTTATTTTTTTAGGAGGATTTTTATGATTAAAATCACATTAAAAGGCGATGTTGTAAAGGAATTTGAAAGTGGTATTACTGCATACGAAGTTGCAAAGGATATAAGCCAAGGGCTTGCAAAGGCGGCCTGCGCTGTTAGAATTAACGGTGTAAATGCCGATTTGCGCACTGTTTTAGCAGAAGACTGCGCTCTTGAAATCTTGACATTTGATGATGAATACGGCAGATGGGCTTTTCGTCATACCGCTTCGCATATTTTGGCGCAGGCTGTAAAAAGACTTTACCCCAACGCCAAATTGGCAATAGGTCCTGCTGTGGATGACGGTTTTTACTACGACTTTGATATAGACCAAAAATTCACTCCCGAAGACCTCGAAAAAATCGAGGCAGAAATGAAGAAAATCGTTAAAGAGGATATTAAGCTTGAGCGTTTTGTTTTACCCCAAGCGGAAGCGGTTGCAAAATTCAAGGCAGAGGACGAGCCTTACAAGGTTGAGCTTGCAGAGGGTATCCCTGACGGAGAAGAGATAAGCTTTTATTCACAAGGCGATTTTACAGACCTTTGTGCAGGCGCTCACCTTATGAGCACAGGTGCTGTTAAGGCTTTCAAATTAACTTCGGCTACAGGCGCTTACTGGCGCGGAGATTCTTCAAGAAAGATGCTTTGCCGTGTTTACGGTACTGCTTTTCCAAAGGCTTCAATGCTTGAAGAACACCTTACAATGCTCGAAGAAGCCAAGAAACGTGATCACAATAAATTGGGTAGGGAATTAGAACTCTTTACAACGGTTGATGTTATCGGTCAAGGTCTTCCGATTATGCTTCCAAAGGGCACAAAAATTCTTCAGATTTTGCAACGCTTTGTTGAGGATGAAGAGGAGAGAAGAGGTTGGCTGCGCACCAAAACACCTCTTATGGCAAAGAGTGACCTTTATAAAATTTCGGGACACTGGGACCATTATTTAGACGGTATGTTTGTTTTGGGCGACCCGACTGACGAAAGCAAAGAATGTTTTGCCCTGCGTCCGATGACCTGTCCTTTCCAATATCAAGCATATTTAAACCGCGCTCGCAGTTACCGTGATTTACCGCTTCGCTACGGTGAAACCTCAACCCTTTTCAGAAATGAAGAATCGGGCGAAATGCACGGTCTTATACGTGTTCGTCAGTTCACAATTTCGGAAGGCCATTTGATGTGCACTCCCGAACAGCTTGAAGAAGAGTTTAAGGGCAGTTTGGAGCTTGCTATTTATATGCTCAAGACCTTAGGTCTTTATGAGGATGTTTCTTACCGTTTCTCTCAATGGGATCCGAGCGACAGTGAAAAATATATCGGCACACCTGAACAATGGGAAGAAGCACAGGGTATGATGTCAAAAATTCTTGACCATCTTGAAATTCCTTATAAGGTTGGCATTGGCGAAGCTGCTTTCTACGGACCAAAGCTTGATATTCAGATTAAGAATGTTTACGGTAAGGAAGATACACTTATCACCATTCAAATTGACCAGATGCTTGCTGAAAAATTCGGTATGGAATATGTAGACCGTGACGGCCAAAAGAAAAATCCTTACATTATTCACCGTACTTCTATTGGTTGTTATGAGCGTACATTGGCTCTTCTTATCGAGAAATATGCAGGCGCTTTCCCAATGTGGTTGGCACCTACACAGGTCAAGATTTTGCCTATTGCTGACAGACATCTGGATTATGCTTATGATGTTAAAAAACAACTCGAAGCTAAGGGTATGCGTGTTGAGCTTGACGACCGCAACGAAAAAATCGGTTATAAAATTCGTGAAGCCAGACTTCAAAAAGTACCTTATATGCTTGTTATTGGTGACAGTGAGGTTGAAGCAGGCACAGTTGCAGTTCGTCAGCGTGGCGAAAACGGCGACCTTGGTGCTATGAAGACCGAAGAATTTATCGCCCGTGCAGTTGAAGAAATTGAAACAAAAATAATAAAATAATAATTTTAAAAGCCTTCCGTACGGAAGGCTTTTGGTTTGTATAATGAAAACCACGGATTGTCGCGCGGTTCGAAAAAGGTTAACCGATGAACAATTTTGTTGAAGAAAAATTTTTATATTGTCGCTCGTGCCGCGACAGGCACGCCCTTTCTTGTGTAGGCGAAAAGAAAGGGCGGAAAGATTCGCCTAAGGGGGAATTTCGATTTCCCCCTTAGGTGACGAAATTAAAATTTATTAAAACGCCGCCAAAGAGTGAAAACTGCGTTTTCAATTTGTCGGCAAGTTTTACGTGTTTTATAATATCTTCGCTGTCACCGTAACCCCCTTAAACGATAAGGGCTACGCCCGAAAATGAAATCCCCTACGTTAGACGTGGGGATTCTAATTTGTTATTTTTTGTCGTAAGGTATATATTTTACTTTTCTCTTTTTTCTACCACGATTCATATAAAAACAAAGGAAAATAAAGATTATTAAAGCGATAATGATTATGATATAAACCACTTTCATATAACTGCTTGTGAAGAAGTTTTTAAAGTGGCGTATTATTGAAAGCAAGTTGCTTTTTTCGACATCATTACCTGCAACTAAATCCACTTTACCGATAACCTTTTCGGCATAGTATACTTCTGCTTGCCCTAAAACATCACCTTTTTTTATAGGCGCATCCGCCGTTTCAGATTTGAATCTTGTTTTTACAACAAGAGTTGACTCGTCGGCGCCGTTGGGCAAAATTGTTACAAATGGCTTTTTGAAATAAAGAGGCACAAAGTCGGTATCCATTGAAAGCTCAACAGGAATTTCGCAAACAGGCTCGTCCGAATCGGCAACCTCTTTGTAGGAGAAGTTATTAAATGCCCAACGGTATAACTCTTTGCTTTCATAAAAATCGTAACGCTTTGACGGGCTATCTGTACAGCCGAAAAGAATGCACATATAATTATATCCGTTATACGATGCAGTGCTTACAAGGCATCTGCCTGCGGCTTCAGTAAAGCCTGTTTTAACTCCGCTGGCATATTGATACCAGTAGTTTGTAGTTTTATCTAATAAAAAGTTGGTGGTTGAAAGGGTGCGTGTAGTGCCCTTTGTTGTTGTGATTTTGTAACGGGAAGCAGAGGTTACGGTTTTAAAAAGTTCATATTGTAAAGCGTGCTTTGTTAAAATATAGGTATCCCTAACGGTTGTATAGGTTTCTTCCTCGTGAAGTCCGACGGGGTTTGAATAGTGTGTGCCTGTAAGACCTAACTCTTTGGCTTTTTGGTTCATCATCTTAACAAAATTATCATAGCTTCCGCCGAAAGTTTCGGCTGCTAAATATGTGCAGTCGCCGTAGGAAGAAAGTAAAACGGTATATAAAAGGTCAAGATGCGTAAGCTCTTCGCCCTCTTCTAAAAGTGAAACCGAAAGACCTGTGCCTAAAACTACATCAAGACATTCCTTATTGATCTTGACTTTTGCTTTGGGATTGAATTTATCACTTTCAAGCATTAGTACAGCAGTCATAATCTTGGTGATGGAGGCAGGGTAAACCTTTTGGTTTATGTTATTTTCATAAAGCGTTTCGCCCGTATCGAGTGATATAAGCATACCTGCTTTTGCGGTTATATCAAGACCCGTAACCTCATAAGCTGAGGCTTTAATGGGACTAAAAACGCATAAAAATGTAAAAAAACATATAAAAATAATGGAAAAAGTCTTTTTTACCATAGAAATCTCCTTAAAAGTGTGTTACAATAACTTTATTATATCACAAACAGAATTTTTTTAAAGTGTTTTTTGTAAAAAAGAGGTGAAAATACTTGGTATATATAACGGGTGATATGCACGGCGAGCTTGAAAGGCTTTACGATAAAAACTTCCGAAAGCTTAAAAGCGGAGATGTGCTTATAGTCTGCGGTGATTTTGGATATATTTTCGGCGGCGGCAAGACCGAACGCGAGGTTATTGATTATCTGTCCACAAGGAGATTTGTGACGGCTTTTGTTGATGGCACACACGATAATCTTGATAAAATAAACCGCTCACGCGTCACATATTGGCACGGCGGTATGGTACATAGAATTAAAGGCAATTTAATACATTTGATGAGAGGGCAGATTTTCAGCATTGACGGAAACACCTTTTTTACCTTCGGCGGAGGAGAAAGCACCGATAAGGATATGAGACGGGAACAAGGTAACTGGTGGAGTGACGAGGAGCCCACGGCGGTAGAAATGGCACAGGGTGCTAAAGCTTTGGATGAAGTTGGATGTAATGTGGATTATATGATAACACACGAACCCCCCTCACTTGTAAAAAGTGCAATGCTTTTAAGAAAGGGAAGCGCTGACCGCGTTAATAAGCTTAACGGATATTTTGAAGAAATCGGGAAATCTGTTGATTTTAAACACTGGTATTTTGGCTCACTTCACGAAGACCGTCGCATAACCCCGCATCATACCTGTGTTTTCAAGAAGATGGTGGCAATAGAGCCCAAAAGCGCAGTCAAAGACGGAGAATAAGCATTTGCTTGACAAATATGTTATAATATACGCAGGAAGTCTTGCAAAAGCAATCCTTCGCACTTCGTGCTATACACACTGTCGTGTGTCTGCGTTATTGTCGGCTTCGCAAAAATGTCTGTGCAAGCACACATTTTTACTTCATAGGTAAATATATTAAAACCGGAATGAAAATTATATTCGGAGGTTATTTTATGATAAATACCGAAAAATTGTGTATGGGTTGTATGAATGATAATGACGGTGAAAAAATCTGCTCTATTTGCGGATATGATTCTTCACTTCAAAATCACGCTCAGGCCTTGCCCACAAGATTTGTTATTAACAGCCGTTATACTGTTGGAAAAGCTTTGTCGGTAAATGGTGAGGGTATTACCTATATCGGTTGGGATAATGCTACTGACAGTATTATAAGAATTAAGGAATATTTCCCGATAGGAGTTGCTGTTCGCAATCCTGACACATCGGTTGCTATTGCCGAAGGCAAGAAGTATGTTTTTAACGAAGGCTTGCTTGAATTTTTAGAGATAAACCGTAATATAATGGCACAGTCACTTTCTTCGCTTGTTTGTGTTAATGATGTTTTTGAGTGGTCAGGAACTGCTTATGCGATTTTAGAAAATGTTCAGGGAATAACCTTGCGCGATTTTCTTGACCGCAACGGCGGCGTATTAAAATGGGAACAGGCAAGAGCACTTTTGCTTCCGCTTATTGATACTATAGGCGCAATGAACGATATCGGTATTGTTCATAAGGGAATTTCACCCGAAACTATTCTTGTCGGTCGTGACGGTAAACTTCGAATTACACAATACAGTATTAATAAACTGCGACTCGCAGGAACTGATATTGAAAGTGAATTGTTTGGCGGTTATGCCGCAATTGAGCAATACGGAATTTATGAAATGCAGACGGGTGTTTATACTGATGTTTATGGCTTTTGCGCCACCCTTTTCAATGTACTTATAGGCACCGAAATTCCAAAGGCAACTTTAAGAATTGAAGATGAAAGCCTTTCTATTCCTGCAAAATTTGCCGAAGAATTACCCCGTCATGTTTTGGCGGCTTTAGCAAACGGCTTAAAGGTTAAACCGCAGGAGCGTACCCGTAATATTGAGGTTCTTAAGAACGAACTCGTTTACGGTGAGATTGTGGAAAAAGAACCAAAACCTCAACCCAAAAGTGTTCCACAGGAAAAAGACAAGGAAAAAAAGACTAAGGTTTCACTTAAATCCAACGCCAAATATATTACCATTTCGGCTTTGGCTACTGTTTTGATATTTGCTTTGATTGGCGTTATTTTAGTGTTCACTGTTTTTAAGGATGATGTTTTTGGAACAGAATCTGCGTCAAGTGAAAGCACACCTCTTGCATCTGCCCCTGTTGTTGATGAAATCGGTTCGGTGGACAGCGATGCTGCAGAAAGCGTTAAGTTATACACCGTCCCTGATTTTACAGGCAAAACCTATGCAGAAATAATTGAGATTGAAGAAAACCAAATTTTTGAAATTTCGATTACAGCTAAGATGTTCTCTGACGAATATGCAAAGGGTAAGGTGTGCAAGCAGTCGGTTGAAAAGGGAAAAGAAGTAGAAAAAGAAACTAAGATTGAGCTTACGATCAGCCTTGGCACAAAAGAATTTAAAATGCCAAATGTGGTGGGACTTGATGAGCAATCTGCAAAGCTTGAGCTTTTGAAAGCGGGCTTTCTTTATGAAAATATCGAAGTGCTTGAAAAGTATGACGAAAAGAGCGAGCCTGGAGTGATTTTAGAGCAAACACCTGAATACAGTAATATGGTTAATGCTGATATGGTTGTTAAAATTTATAAAAACACCTATGAAGGTGAAGAACCTATGGGCGGTGGCGATGATGACGAGATTTTAGCAGGTATCGTCGCAAATACACAGTAAAAAAGTACTTGATTTTTTAAAATTTATATGTTATAATCGTTACAGTTAGTAAGAAAGGTGAGTGGCAAGTGAGCCGCTCACTTTTGTTTTGCAAGGAGGTAAAGTATGGCAAGTGCTGCCGAGAGAGTGTATTCTCTTATAAAAGAAACGGTGGAAAATCAAGGCGTTGAGCTTTGGGATGTGCGCTTTCTAAAAGAGGGGGCTTCGTGGTATTTACGCGTTTTTATTGATAAAGACGGCGATATCACGATTGATGACTGCACAAATGTTTCTCACGCTATAGATCCTGTGCTTGACGAAGCTGACCCGATTGACAAATCTTATTATTTAGAGGTTTGTTCGTGCGGTTTGGAACGTGAGCTTGTAAAGCAATGGCATTTTAAAAAAGTTTTGGGACAAAAAATAAAGGTAAAACTTTACAAAGCAGTTGACGGCGCAAAGGAATTTACAGGCAAGCTAATTTCGTGTGAAGACGAAATTGAGTTGGAAACCGACGGTGGATTATTCAAATTCGCTTTAAAGGATATCTCAAAAGCGAATTTGTGCGATTTTGAATAAAATTATATAAATATATTTGTTTGGAGGAAAAAAGAAAAATGGCTAAACAGAAAAAACAAAAAAAGACTGATAATACGGCGGAGTTTTTTACAGCCCTTGCCCTTATGGAAGAAGAAAGAGGAATACCTAAGGAATTTATTGCAGAAAAGATTGCAGATGCTATTGTTGTTGCTGCCCGTAAGGATTACGGCGGAAACGAAATAGTATCCTGTGTTATTGATTGTGAAAATCAAATCTTTTCAGTTACAGCACGCAAGACAGTTGTGGAAGAGGTTTTGGATCCTTACACCGAAATTTCACGCGAGGATGCGGCTGCTATCGACCCAAAATCAATCGAGATGGGCTTTGTAGATATCAAGCTCGATACAAGAAAGTTTGGCCGTGTTGTAGCGCAAAATTCCAAGAATAATTTCCGTCAAGGCGTGCGTGAGGCTGAAAGAGGTCAGACCTTGGCAGAATTCCAAAGTAAAACACGTGAGCTTGTCACTGCAGTTGTTCAAAAGATTGACCCAAAGACAGGCAACGCTATACTCACAATCGGCCATAGCGAAGCTACTTTACCGAAGCTTGAACAAGTGCCTGACGAATTGCTTAAAGAGGGCGACCATATCAAAGTTTATGTTGTGGATGTTAAGGAAACAGAACGCGGTGCTCGTATTATGTTATCCCGTACACACCCAGGTCTTGTAAAACGCCTTTTTGAAAAGGAAGTTCCTGAAATTTTTGACGGTACTATCGAAATTAAAGCAGTATCCCGTCAAGCAGGTTCAAGAACTAAGATTGCTGTATATTCTCCTGATCCTGAGGTTGATGCAGTTGGTGCATGTATAGGTCCTAAGGGCGAGCGTGTTAATAATATCGTTAACGAGCTTGCAGGTGAAAAAATAGACATTGTAAAATACAGTGAAGACCCAACACTCTTTGTAGCAGAAGCTTTGTCTCCCGCAAGAGTGGCTAAGGTTGAAATTGAATCCGAAGAACCTAAGGTTTGCAAGGCAAGTGTTCCCGAAGAACAGCTATCACTTGCAATCGGTAATAAGGGACAGAATGTGCGACTGGCCGCTAAGCTTACAGGCTGGAAGATTGATATTCACCCTGAGAGCGGATTTTTCGGCGAATAATTAGTTTAAGTGAGATTTTATTATGAGTACTAAAAAAATACCAATGCGAATGTGTACCGCCTGCCGTGAAATGAAGCCTAAAAGAGAGCTTGTAAGAATAGTTAAGACCCCTGAGGGTGAGATCAAGCTTGATTTGACAGGCAAACTTAACGGCAGAGGCGCTTATATCTGTAAATCAATTGATTGTTTTAAAAAATCACAGAAAACAGGAGCGCTAACACGGGCGTTTTCTTGTGAGATTTCTCAAGAAATCTACAGTCAGCTCGAAAAGGAACTAAAAGAATATGAACAATAAAGCTTTAACTCTTTTGGGCTTTGCTTCAAAAGCGGGAAAGCTTCAATTTGGAATGGCAAAGGCAAGAGAAAGCATAAAAAATAATAAGTCAAGGCTTATTGTATATGCTTGTGACCTGTCAGCCAAAAGCCAAAAGGAAATCGTGTTTTTTGCTCATAATAAAAATATTAATTCTTCAGTATTGGAAAATGTGACTGCCCAAGAATTATCATCAGCTGTTGGTAGAAAATGCGGAATAATTTCTGTAGATGATAACGGTTTTGCAGGGGCAATATTTAAAACATTAGGAGGCTATGCCAATGACCAATAAATATAAAATCAGCGAACTTGCTAAGGATTTTTCTATGAGTTCAAAAGAGGTAATTGCGATTATTACTGAACTTACAGGAACTGAAAAGAAATCAAGCACCGCTCTTAACGAGGCGGAAATCGGTCAGTTTTTTAATAAAATAACCAAGGATAATGCGGTTAAAGATTTTAAGGCATATTTCGCAACAGGTGCAGAAGCACGCGAAAAGGCTAAAAAAGCCAGAGAAGAGGAAAAGAACAAAAAGCTTCTTGAACAAATGGCTATTCTTGAGCAGTTAAAGGCTGCAGCCGCAGAACAAAACGGCGAAAAGGTTCCCGAAAAGAAGGAAGAACCTAAAAAAGCACAAGAACCAAAAGTACAAAAAGAAGAGCCTAAGAAAATCGGCAAAATTGAAGAAGCACCTAAAAAGGCTCCAAAGAAGGAAGAACCCAAGAAAGAGGTTAAAAAGGCTGAACCTAAAAAGGAATTCAAGCCTTCTGACCCGCAACCCTTCGTATCTAAAAAGAAGGATAAGGCGCCGGGCGAAGCACCTAAAAGAGGTCCTGCCGAAATTCGTCATATCGACACCCGTACTTCTAATATCAATATTGATAAGTACAACGAAAAATATGAGAATATCGCTCCTGCAAACTCGATGAAGGATAACTTCTCGCGCAAGCAGAAGATTAAACAAAAATCACAGGATTACCGCCGTCCGCAAGGTGCTAAGCGCGAAACTGAGGCAGATAAAATGCGTCGTCTTCAGCTTGAACGCATTAAAAAGACACCGATTACTGTTACCGTCGGTGACGAAATAACAGTTGGCGAATTAGCGGCTGCTATGAAAAAGACTGCCGCAGAGGTTATCAAGGAGCTTATGAAGCTTGGTATGATGGCGGCTGTTAATCAGGTTATTGACTACGATACGGCTGAAATCGTTGTAACCGAAATGGGAGCTAAAATTCAGCGTGCAGTGGTTGTTACTATCGAAGAACAGATTATGGACGATACTGAGGATAATGCTGAAAACCTAAAGCCGAGAAGTCCTGTTGTTGTTGTAATGGGTCACGTTGACCACGGTAAAACTTCACTTCTTGACGCTATACGTAACACCGCTGTTACCGATACTGAAGCAGGCGGTATTACACAGCATATCGGTGCTTACAGGGTAAACTGCAACGGAAATGATATTACATTCCTTGATACCCCAGGCCACGCGGCATTTACTTCGATGCGTCAGCGCGGCGCTATGGCTACCGATATTGCAGTATTGGTTGTAGCAGCTGATGATGGTATTATGCCTCAGACTATCGAGGCTATAAACCACGCCAAAGCTGCGCAGGTTCAGGTTATTGTTGCTATCAATAAGATGGATAAGCCGGAAGCCAACCCGGACCGTATTTTACAACAACTCACAGAACACGAGCTTGTTCCTGAAGAATGGGGCGGCGATGTTATCTGTGTTCCCGTATCTGCTAAAACACATATGGGTATTGATAATTTGCTTGAAAACATCTTGCTTGTAGCTGAAATGCAAGAGCTTAAGGCTAATCCCGACAGACGCGCAAAGGGTATTGTTATTGAAGCACGTCTTGATAAGGGACGCGGACCGGTAGCTTCACTTCTGGTTCAGAACGGAACCCTTAAAACAGGTGATATAATCGTTGCAGGCACTTCGGTAGGTCGTGTCCGTGTTATGACAAATGAAAACGGTAAGGTCTTAAAAGAGGCTGGTCCTTCTGTTCCTGTTGAAATTACAGGTCTTGCCGAAACACCCAATGCAGGCGATGTTTTTGATGCGGTTTCAGATGAAAGACTTGCCCGCCAGCTTGTTGAACAGAGAAAGCAAAAAGCTAAAGATGAACTTAATAATGCTAAACAAAAGGTTACACTTGACAACCTTTTCGAAAATCTTTCTGAGGGCGACCTTAAAGAGCTTAATGTTATCGTTAAGGCGGACGTTCAGGGTTCTGTTGAAGCAGTTAAGGAAAGTCTGCAAAAGCTTTCTAATGAAGAAGTTCGCGTTAGTGTTATTCACGGCGGCGTTGGTGCTGTTAATGAGTCTGACGTAATGCTTGCTCAGGCCTCTGGCGCTATAATCGTTGGTTTTAATATCCGTCCTGATGCTGTTGCTAAGGCTATGGCTGAACGTGAGGGTATTGATATGCGTATGTACCGCATTATTTATGACTGCATTGAAGAAATCGAAGCTGCTATGAAGGGTATGTTGGCGCCCAAGTACCGTGAAAATCAGCTTGGTACTGTCGAAGTACGCAGTGTTTACAAGATTTCTTCTGTTGGTACAGTTGCAGGTTGTTATGTTACAAACGGTAAGGTAACACGCGCTTGCCAGATCCGTGTTGTTCGTGACGGCTTCGTTATCTGCGAAGATAAGATTGATTCACTCCGCCGTTTTAAAGACGACGTTAAGGAAGTGGCTCAGGGCTATGAATGCGGTATCAGTCTTGAAAAATTTGCGGATATTAAGGAAGGCGACGTATTCGAAGCCTTTATTATGGAGGAATACAGAGATTAATGGCTGGATTTAGAATAAACCGTATAACTTCTGATGTGAGAATTACCCTGTCGGAGCTTTTACGGGAAGTAAAGGACCCGAGAGTAAGTAAACTTTTAAGCATAGTAAAGGTTGATGTTTCAGGCGACCTTTCGTATGCTACGGTATATGTCAGCGCTATTGAAGGCTATGAGGCAACAGTAAATTCTGTTAAAGCACTTAAAAATGCGGCAGGATTTTTGCGCCGTGAGCTCGGTGCTAAACTCTCACTAAGAAAGGTGCCCGAGCTTCGCTTTGTGGCTGATGATTCGATAGAGCACAGCGCTAATATATCTAAAATTATTGATTCTTTCAAAGAGGAAAATGATAATGAAAAAGAAGGATAATACCGGTTGCACAAAGCTTACCTTAAAGCAATGTGCAAGGTATTTAAAAAAGCATAACAATTATGTTATTCTAACCCACGCTTCGCCTGACGGTGATACGCTGGGATCGGCTTATGCGCTCTATTACGGGCTTAATGAAATCGGAAAAAGAGCGTGTGTTATTTGTCCTGATGTAATCCCTCAAAAATACGATTATTTTGCCCGTAGTACCGACCATGTAACAAGGGAAAATGCGACTGTTATTGCAGTTGATGTGGCAGATAAGCGCCTTTTGGGAGACTTGAAGGATGAATTTGGGGATATTATTGATCTTAATATTGACCATCATATTTCAAATACACAGTTTGCGAAAAATCTTTATTTAGATGCCGATGCTTCTGCTACTGCTGAAATTATTTTTGAACTGTTAACTCTTATGAAAGTTAATATCAATGATATTACGGCAAAAGCGCTTTACACAGGTATCGCTACTGATACGGGAAGCTTTAAGTATTCGACTGTTACTGCTAAAACACATATTATTGCGGCAATGCTTTACGACTATAATATTAACGCAAGCGAAATTAACCGTCTTATGTTTGATACTAAATCTAAAAAGCTTATCGACCTTGAAAGACAGGTTCTTGAAACTGCTGAATTCCATTTTGAAGACAAATGTATGCTTTTATGCGTTACTGCCGAAATGCAGGAAAAAACAGGCTGCAGCGGTACTGAGCTTGAGGGTATTGCGGTTATTTCACGCAGTGTTGACGGTGTTAAAGTCGGTGTTACTATGAAGCAAACCGACGACTTAGAGTTCAAGGTTTCAGTGCGTACTTATGAACCGTTTGATGCAAGCGTTATTTGTAAAAAGCTTGGCGGCGGCGGTCACAGAGGTGCCGCAGGTGCTTCGGTTAAGGGAAACCTTGAAGAAGTTAAGCAAAAGGTACTCTTGGCTGTCGGCGAATGTCTGGGGGAGTAAAATGCAGGGCTTTCTACTGCTAAATAAACCGTCTGGTATAACCTCCTTTTCTGCGGTCTCTAAAGTAAAACGATTAGCTCAGGAAAGACGTGTGGGACATACAGGCACCCTTGATCCAATGGCTACGGGTGTTCTGCCAATATTTTTAGGCCGAGCCACTGCGCTGTCTTCATTTATGCTTGACGGAAATAAGCGTTACAGAGCAACTGTGAAGCTTGGCATTACCACTGATACCGAGGATATAACAGGTACCGTATTATCACAGAGTGAGGTTTCAGTAACCGAACAGGAACTCGGAATAGCGCTTGAAAATTTCAAGGGTAAAATTCCTCAAACTCCGCCAATGTATAGTGCGCTTAAAAAAGACGGCGTGCGTCTTTACGAATTGGCAAGGCAGGGTAAAAGTGTGGAGATACCCAAACGGGAAATCGAAATTTTCAGTATTGATTTACTTTCGTCTTTGGATGAAGATAACTGTTTTTCTATTGATGTTTTGGTTTCAAAGGGGACATATATACGCTCTTTGGCACGAGATATCGGTGAATTTTTAGGTTGTGGGGCGACACTTAAATCGCTTGAGCGCACAAGCGCCTGCGGTTTTGACATTTGCGATTGTATAAGTCTTAATGACCTTACTGATAAAAACATTATGGATTATATCACCGATGAAGAAAAAGCAGTTATGCACTTACGAAAGGTGAATGTTACCGAAAAACAGGCTGTGCGGTTTTGTAATGGCGGACAGCTTGATTTTGAGCGACTTCATATTAAAGATATAACCGAAAATGAGCTTATAAGGGTTAAATTCGGTGATATGCTTTTGGGTATTGGTATTGCAGATATTCCAAACAGCAGGCTTAATATTAAATGTATAATAAACGATTACAAGGCGGTGGCAAAATGAAAACGGCAATAGCACTTGGCACATTTGACGGGGTTCATATTGCGCACCGCGTTGTTTTAAGCGTACCAAATGAGTATAAAAAAACGGCGGTCACTTTTGAAATGCCGCCTAAAATGTTTTTTAAGGGTAAGCGCGAGTTGTTAATGAGCTTTGAAGATAAAGCACAGATTTTAAAAGACTTAGGTTTTGACCAAATTGTAAATCTCGAATTTGAAAAGGTTAAAAATACCGAGCCGCTACAGTTTTTGCAATTTTTGTGCGAAACATATAGCCCAAGCTTGATTTCTTGTGGATTTAATTACCGATTCGGGAAAAACGGCGAAGGAGATACTGCTTTATTGAAGGAATTTTGCAGCCAAAAGGGTATTGAATGTAGAATTTGCGAAGCTGTAACACAGGACGCAGAAACAGTATCTTCAACTCTTATAAGAAATCTTTTAAAGCAGGGTGAAATTGAAAAGGCCAATGTTTTATTACAAGGTGAGTTTTCTTTTTCGGCAAAGGTTATAAAAGGGGATAAAAGGGGAAGAACAATCGGATTTCCTACTATTAATCAAAAATACCCCGAGGACTTGGTTAAAATAAAGTTTGGCGTTTATAAAACAAAGGTTTTAATTGACGGTAAGCTTTACGATGGTATTACTAATATAGGTGTCCGCCCTACATATCTTAGTGATTATGTGATAAGCGAAACCTATATTAAGAATTTTTCGGGTGATTTATACGGTAAAAATGTAAGAATTATACCAAAAAAATTCTTAAGAGAAGAAATAAAATTTGCCTCTTTAGAAGAACTAAAGAAGCAAATAGAAAAAGATTTGAATTAAATAAAGTAGAAGTTTGTATCCCAAGCGGGTAGGTATTGAAAATGACGCATATAGATTTTATAATCACTGCGAAGGCTGAGTACTGCTTGGGGTATTTTTATAAAATCGTCAGTGCGGTGATAAGCGGAAATTAGCATTTTGGGTTTATGTTTCAAAATGGTATCTCTTGCACCCAAAATTGCATTGACTTCTTCGCCCTCGACATCCATTTTTATAAATGAAGCATCGGTGTTGAATGAATCGACAGTCACGCTTTCAAGCATTGTACCGTCTGTCGCGAGGCTCGAATTTCTTCCGCCTTTCATATTAAATGGCAAAAAACCGCATTTATTTGAAACGCAGGCATTTACAAGAGTTATGTTGCTTGTGTTCGTAGTGTTTACCTGTAGTTTTTTAAAGGTTTTAAAATCAGGTTCTACAGCGGTGATTTTTCGGTAGTCGGGGCAGTGTTTAATAAAATCGGCGACAGTGTCTCCTGTATATGCGCCTAAGTCAATAAAGTTTTCTTGATGAAGCTTTAAGAATGAATTATATGGCTCTTCGGGTGAAACCTCGCAGTCGAGAAGATAATCAATTTTTCCGCTTAATTTGTATTTAAGTATGTTGTTAAAGGTTTTTTCAGAGGTTTCATCGGCAAGTAAATGGCGAATAAAATCGAAATCCTTTTTGTGATTGTTGTAATATTCTTGAGTGAAAAGCCCTTCGCCGATTACGGCAACCTCTGGGGCGTATAGTTCTTGCTCGCTTGCAATTTTTTTAATATTATCTATAACACCGGTAAGACTGCTTCCAAAACACAAAAGCACAATCATATCGCCGAATTTTTCTTTGAGTTCGCCGTAGGACGAAATCTTAAAGCCGTGGAAAAGTTTGTTGCTTCGCACAAAGCTATCGCTCGCAAAAACTCCTTGAAATTTAATGCCATAATATTCGAGTACATTTATTATTTTGTCAGCACCGTTGCCCATTCCGTATAGGACGATCGGCTTTTGGGCGTTTTTAAAATAAGACCAAAGCTCTCTTTCCATAATCAGTTCCCTTTTGTTTTTATATATAATTATACACTTTTTTGTCGGATAATACAAGTTGACAAAAGAAAAATAGTGTAGTATAATTTTATTAATTAGGTATACTTTATTCGCGGAGGTGCGTTATCATAAACAACAAAAGAAAAATAGTTTCAAGAATTGTTTTGATAGTGTCACTTTTAATATTTGTTGTCTGTATCGGATATTTTGCTTTTCATTTTTACCAGAAAAAGCAAATGGAAAACTTAGCAAATGAGGTGACAACCTCTTCTGATTCGCAGGAAGCCGATCAAAAGGTTGAAGTACCTGTGGATTTTGATAAGCTTAAAACAGCTAATCCTGATATTTATGCTTGGATAAATATTCCCGAGGTTAGTGTTGATTATCCAATTTTGCAAAGTGATAAGAGCAACGAATATTATCTTAACCGCACAATTAACGGTAAATGGTCGGCTTACGGCAGTATTTTTACCGAGGATTATAATAAAAAAGATTTTTCGGACTTTAATACTTTGATATACGGTCACAATATGAAAAACGGCACAATGTTCGGTTCTTTAAAGAAATTCCGTGATGCTTCATTTTTCAAAGAAAACCGATATATTAATATTTATTTGGAAAACCGAGTTTTAAAATATGAAATTTTTGCGGCATGCACTTGGGATAATAAGCATATTCTTGCAAGCCGAAACTTTGATATTATGGAAAACCGTACTGCATATTTACAAGAAATATTTGCAGTAAGAGATATGAATTCGCAAATAAATAAAGAAATAGAAGTCACTGCTGATGATAAAATAATAACACTTTCCACGTGTATGAACGATAAGTCTAAGCGATTTATCGTTTCAGGAGTTTTAGTTTATGACAGCCAGAACCCGTAAAGTAGTTAAAATCACAAGCATTGTATTAGCTGTGGTTTTAGTGTTGACAGGCGCAGTTTTTGCTTGCCTTAAAATCGGTGAAGCACGTTTGCGCGAAGAGTTGAGTTTTGTTGATAATGAGCTTTCAAGTGACGAAGCTTATGGCGATGCGGCAGATGTTTACCACAACGGTCAGGGTTATGTTTATAATGAGAACTTAATAAATATCCTTTGTCTCGGGGTGGATAAGGAAAAGAAAACCGATAAAAACTACCGTCAGGCTGATGCGATTTACCTATTGTCATTTGATACTAAAACTAAAAAATTGAACATTCTTGCTATTTCACGTAATACATTGGCAGATATTGATATTTATGATATGAATAACGAGTTTCTTGATACTGACCGCGCTCAGATTTGCCTTTCCTATGTTTACGGTAAGGATGATGAGCATTCGTCTCTGCTTACAAGCAAGGCGGTTTCACGGCTTTTGTATGATTTGCCCATAAATTCATATTACACGGTCTTTATGAATGGTATCACACAAATTGTAGACGGTGTCGGCGGGGTTAAGGTTACTCTGACTGAGGATATGACTGATTCTAATGCAAGTTGGTCAAAGGGTAATACTGTTGTTTTGCGCAGTTCGAATGTTTTGCAATATTTAAGATATCGCAAAGAAAGTAATGAGCCGAGAGTCGAAAGGCATATCGATTTTATAAAATCATTTATATCTTCCGCAAAATCTGCGTTAGCCAAGGATTTGTCTTTACCGATTAATTTGTATAAAAAGGTTGCAAAAAATTCGGTTACTGATATAGATGCTTCACAAGTGGCATATCTTATTACTGAAATGTCTAAGGCAAATGTAAGTTTTCACAGTCTTAAAGGTGAAACCGGTTTCGACGGTTCTTATGAAACTTTTATCGCTGATGAAGTGGCTCTTTATGAAACGGTTTTAAATTTATTTTATATAAAAACAAATTAAAAGGAGAAAATTATTATGAAAAAGGTTCTTGCATTTTTATTAACCGCGGTTTTGGTTATATCAGCGAGCGTTTGTGTTGCATTTGCAGCACCCTCAGCAGAAGCACAGGGTGTTATATCGGCAGTTTCCGCAGTAGATGCAAACGAACAAGCGGCAGTTTTTAGAGTAAGAAAAATTGACGGAAAGGTTAATAGTAATTTTTATAACACCTTAACAGGACTCAAAGATGAAACCAAAAATGATACATTAAAGATTGTGGGACATTACACTGTAGAGGTTGAGGGTGAGTCTAAATATCCGTTAAACGTAACTTTTGATGTTCTCGGTATTTCTGCTTCTTCCGATGTTTACGTATTGCTTCAGAACGGCAGTGAGGTTGTAGCTGTAACTCCAACTGTAAAGGACGGAAAGGTTACTTTCAAGCTTGAAAAAGCGGTTGAAAAGATTGCCATTGTAGTTGATGGTAAGACAGCAACAACTGTTGAAAAGGAAAATAATGTTTTGTCACCCCAGACATCTGACAATATGGTTTATGTTGTTATGGTATTGACAGCGGCAGTTGCTTTGTTATTTGTTTCAAAGAAGATTAAGGCATAATTTATAATCCCCGAAAATTTTCGGGGATTTTTTTAAAAATTGCTTGATTATTTTAAAACATTGTGGTACAATGTCTATTGCTGTGGTAAACACAGTATATGCGCTGATAGCTCAGTTGGATAGAGCATCTGCCTTCTAAGCAGAGGGTCGGGGGTTCGAATCCCTTTCAGCGTGCCATTGAACAAATCTCTCAAATCCCTTTATTTATGCGGATTTGGGAGATTTTTCTTTATAATAAAAAATTCCCATAATGAAATCAATTTATTTATGGTACTTTATTGTCACTTGACATATTTTATAAATGTGTGTATAATGTGTGTATGAAAACTTGTGCTAATACATATTATAAAAATTTCAGGAGTGACAATTATGGTAAATAAAATTAAACGAGAATACGGCACAGGTAGTATTTCACAAAGAAAAAACGGCAAATGGCAAGGAAGAGTCAATCTTGGAAAAGATATTAATGGAAAAAGAAAACAAAAATATTTTTATGGTGATACCGAAAAAGAAGTAAAGAAAAAATTAAAAGACTATTTTCTCAGTGGCGAAAAATATAATGCAAATAATATTGCTAAAATGACATTGGAAGAGTTTTTGGTTGATTGGTTAGAAAATATATTGGTCAACACATTAAAACCAAAAAGTTATGCTATTAAAGAATATATTATTAAACAACAAATTGTACCAAGAATAGGATGCTTACAAATTAATTCAATTGTTGCTACCGACATTCAGCAAATGGTTAACAACATGATTAAAGAAGACTTGTCGTATTCCACCATAAAAAAAGCTTACGACACTCTAAATCAAAGATTTAAACTTGCAATTAGTCAAGAACAAGTAAATAAAAATCCAACTTTGGGCGTTATTCTGCCAAAACAAATAAATAAGAAGAACTCAGAAATTCGATATTTTTCTGAAGAACAATGTAAAGAGTTAATTAAAGAGTCTAGGCGAACTCAAGGTTGTAATAATCAAAATGTATATAGATTGGGAGAATTGGTGCCATTTTTAATTTATACAGGATTAAGAATAGGTGAAGCAATTGCTCTTGAGTGGAATGATATTGATGATAAAAATAATACAATAACAATTAATAAAAACGTCGTAGAGGTTAAATCTAAAGAGACGGAAAAATATGTTCTTGAAAAACAAGATTCCACAAAAACCGACAGTAGTACAAGAATTATACCAATGTCAAATGGCGCAAAAGAGTGTATTGGAAATTTAAAGAAAATTAATGGTGATAAAAAATTTATTTTTGCATCTCAAACAGGGAAATACATTTCTCCGTCCAATTTTAGTAGAATGTTTAGGGGTATTCAAAAGGCCTTAAAATATGAAACAATATTAGGAGTACACTCTTTAAGACATACCTTTGCAACATTAATGTTAAACAAGGGAATAGATGTAAAAATAGTGTCTGAACTGTTGGGACATTCCAATGTGTCGGTTACTTATAATATTTATATACACACAATACAGTCTCAAAAAATTAAAGCAATAAATATGATTGATATATTATAAAAAGCAAAAAATAGGGGAGTAGAAATTAATCTACTCCCCAAATTTATACTACTTTATTGTTTTTAAAGCATCTAAAGCTTCCTGTAAAGATTCAAGAGTGTATTCGCCGTTCTTTAGCGCTACCATTACCTTGTCTGCCATTTTTGCCTCTTTTGTAACAGAATTATTTTTCCAAGCAGTATAAATAGCAACACCACATGTCAAAACATTTGATACTATACCGTAGGTTTCTTCTTGAGAAAATGGTATAGGATTAACATTAAACATAGTTAGTATTGAATTTATCAATACTACGGCTAAAGCAACGAATCTTGCGATTACATTTATATCCATAATTAATTCTCCTATTTCAATCAAAAATTTAAATACCTAAAATCTTCTTCCAGGTGTTAAGACCTACAATGCCGTCAGCGTTAAGACCTACAAGTTTTTGGAAGTTAATAACCGCCGTTTTGGTGTTGTTACCGAACTTACCGTCAGCAGTCACACCCACAGTATTTTGAACAATCTTTGTAAGGTTTGGGTATTTATATGTATCACGCTTTTTGCAAATTGCTTGTTTTGCAACAGCTTCACATTCATTACCCCACTTGCCGTCAGCACCGTATTTTGAAAACTTAAATCCGTCAGCAATGGCAGCCTTTTGCCAATCAAAAACTTTATTATCTGCCACAGTCGGCGAAGCAACAACAGGTTTAGTAGTAACACTGTTCTTTGTAAGTCCCGCCTTTGCTACAATAACCTCTACACAAGCAGTCGCTACCTGTTCGGCAAAATTATCGGGCAAAATAACGGGCACATCGGTAGAGCTATCCATAAACCCGCATTCAAGTAATACACAAGGCATATTACTTTCTCGGCATTCGTGAAGATTAGCAGTAGTTATAGGATTAGCTCGGTTTCCTCTAAGACCCGTGTGATTAATGAGTGCATTATATAATTCGGACTGCCATTCCTTAGATTTAGCGCTGGCTTTGGTATAAACAAATGCCATTATGCCACCGCCTGAACCACCATTCACACCTGCGTTGTGATGAATAGATAAGTAGAAATCTGCACCCCAACGGTTAGCTTCGTTGGTGCGTTCTCTTAAAGGAACATCTATTGCACCTGAAATATCGTCAAGACGGATAATCTCAATTCCTGAATAAACCTTTAATTTTTCTTCAATTCTTTTGCAAATACGGGAATTAAGTACCCATTCCTTTGTTTCATTTTGGTCTAAAGCTTTAAGACACCTTTTACCTGCGGTATGTATTCCGTGCCCCGCATTCAATGCTAATTTAAACATAAAAATTCTCCTTAATTTATAAGCTCAAGCAATTTTCTCAAGCGTTCTCTTGTGATTTTAGTGCCATATATGCCGATAGTTCCGTCTTTATATACTTCAAAAGCATTTCTTCTTTCAGCATCTGAGGTTCCACAACCTAATTCAAAGATAGTATTTGGCTTATTTGCATTATATGTACCGCATACATATTGATTATCGGCTGTTGCAATAGTACCTTCACCGCCAGTGTGAGCACCCTTGCCGATTGTCTTTGTTCTGATGCCGTTAGCACTGCTACAATCACCAAGGGTGTAATCACCAAGCATACAATCAGCTAAAACAAATAAATACTTTTTACCAGTAGATAAAAACCTGTTAATCTGTGAGGGATAACCCATAACTTTTATTGTATCGTTCTGAGTATCCACAGCAGTAATATTACCCGCGTTTAATATGAAGTCTTGATTGGTGGTGCTTTTAATCGATATCAGCATACCGTTCTCTAATCCTTCAACCGAAGAAAGCGATATTGTACCTTCGTAGGTTATCTCTTCACGAACATCAACCGTGTATTCACCTGCTCCTTCGTCGTCACCTGTCAAATCAAGTATGCCGTTAGCCGAAGTTATTTCGTCACCAAACCTATTGTGTGTGGTTGCGGTATAACCTTCCTTAACTGCAAACTTGCCAGCTTCCGCCGTGAAAGACAAAGCATCTTTACAAGAAGATTTATTAGTAAGTATCCATTTTTGTTCAGATGGAATTTTACTTAATGTTCCTGTTTCACAAGTAAGCGGTACAATGGAAGAGTTTATAATTTGAAGTGCGCCTTCGAGCTTAAGACCTTTATTATAATTGTCTATAAGCAAATTGATTTTGTTAGCGTTTCTAATATCAAAGTTGATATTCTTTTTATAGGTTACTTTTGCGTTGTTTGTATCGCCGATATAGAATTTTACTGAATCACCGGCAATGTTTTCTACAATAGTAGTAACATCACCATTATATACGGTAGAGCCGTATGAATTGATTAACATTATTTCATAAGAGGATGAAATATCATTAAAAATAATAGACTGTCCTGCGGACTCATTATCCATATTAGGTGTTCCATAGTCTACATACCATACACCTAATACCGAATTTTTATCTAAGGTAATATTATTGATGCCAAACCTCAAACCAATCGAGCCAACTAATACAATATTTTTGAAATCCATATCGCCTTTAAAAGCTGAGTTCGAAGTAAAGGTAATCTTTTTCTGTATATCATCTACGGATTGAACAATGACCTTAAACGGATGAGTGGCGCCATCCACCCAAGTAATATCACCTAAAAGATTTACAATCAAAGTATCACCCTCAGTAAGACCTGCGGTGATACCTGAAGCAATCGCTTGAGCAATGGTGTTAAACGGATATTCCTGTGACCCGTCTTGCTCTTCCGATTCATTAGCTTTTACATAATAACTCACAACCTGACCTGTAGGTTCTTCCTCTTCTTTATCAGGAAGCTTTTTAAAATCAATACCTTTAATTTCAAAAGCATTTGTACCGGCTGTATTAGCAAGTCCTCTTACAAAGGTTGTATAAGCCATTGTTTTGCCGTCTTCACCGCCTACATCAGAATACATTCCGTGAGCTTCGGTTCTACTACCGCCCGAAGAAGAACCATTTGCCAAAGCTTTAGTATTAAGGTTTTGAGCATGCGCGGCATAACCTGCCTCATTGCCTCGGTTTTCAGTATGTGAGTATTTGCCGCTTGAAATATTACCTCTACCTTCCGAGTGTGTTGCCTCCTGTATAGAAGTATTATCAACACCTTCGGAACTTTGGTTTTCACCTATAGGTGTATCACCAATATTTTGTTTTTTGGATACCCATAAGAAAGCTTTACCCTCGGTAAAAGTGCAGTCAACAGGATAAACATTCACATAAATAAGGTTGTCCGATTCGTTAATATTCACTATCTTTGCATAGTTTGTATAGTTGTTACCGATATTAGCAGAAATTACATCTCCAAGTTCTAAGCCTTCTACAGTGCTTAACTGCATCTTACATTTTGAACGACCCACAGCAGTAAGGGTATCATCTTTAAGCATTGAAAGAATTTTAAAACCTTTGCCGCCTGCAATGTTATTAGAACCCTTCGAACTCGAAAATGGTGTGCGCGCCTTGTTGGTCTCATAATCATTAAAGATTTCCCCGCCTTCTTCGGTTTCTTCACCAACAAAGCTTACACCTTCTAAGTACTCTTCAATTCGCCCATCAACCATTTTTTGCAATTCATCCTTATAGCTATTGGGATTAAAAAGTTGAACTCTGCCATTTGGACTATTTTCTATGAGCAAAACTACCGTATTAGTTTTGGCAATTAAAGATACATCGTTTTTATTTGATAGAATTGCAGAAATATTAAATAATAATTTGCCAGCAATAGTGAGCTGTTCGGATAGACGAAATGATAAAGTATCATCTTTTAATTCGGAAACAGGAATTAAAGGAGAAGATATTTTATTATATTCAGATGTTTGAAAATCAAACCGATAACCCGAACATTCTATACCTATCATTCTTTTAGGAAGTTTAACTTGCAAATAAGTTTCATTATGTTCGCCCTCATATCCTCCAAATATTTTGGGTTGCTGTAAATAATTATCAGAGGACAAGTCTATAAATATTTTTCGCATTATAAAAACTCCTTTCTTTTTATTTATGGGTTGTTATCCCCATTGCTCTTCTGAAACATAAAATTTCACTTTTAAATCTCTCCTATATGTAGTACTATTTACTCAGAAATTAAAGATTCAAGTATGCTTAGTTCTTCGATAGTGAAATCACATTCAGTAAAATCTTCAAGTTTAAAAGAGGGAAGGTTAACTTCAACTTCTATATTTGCTAAATCAGTAATTTTATCATTCCAGTCAGCAATCTTATCTTTAGCTAAAACAATATTGCCGTTCTCAGTTGTTTTAATTTCATCTCCATCTTTTTCGGCACACTCTTGGGCTATTTCCGTCAGTTTTGTATTATAGAAAGTAATGTCGCTTTCTATTGATTTTAAAAATTTCATAACCTTGTAAGTAACTTGAATATCACCAAATTTCATATCAGGTTTAAAAACATTTTTTATTTGAATTAAGTTAATAAGTTTCATATTTGTATAAAAGACTTCTTTCATTAAAATTTTTTGTATAATAAAAACCGCAGGGATTAACCTGCGGTTAAAGTTTGTATTTGAGTTTTGAGTTCTACAACTGTATTTTCAAGGTCTGTTATGCGCTTTTTAGCTCTTTGTATTTGCCAAGTGTTGAGGGCAATAAATTCTTCGTAACGAAGATACTTAGTATAAGTTTCTAATTCTTGACCAAATTCATCATGGTCTTGAATATCAATTACAAAAGCAACATCTTTTTCGGTTAGTTCTGCATCTAAAATAGATTGTTCTATTTGTTGAGCAATATATCCCAAATGATATCGATTTGAAGTTCCTTCATTATACTTATAACGAACAGGTTCTATTATATCAAAAAGAATATCAAATCTGCCATTTATCTCTTCTATAGAATTCTTATGATTAATATCCGATAAATTGCCAGAACTGCCACTATCATATGCCCAAGTTCCTCCTAATGTACCTATTCCGCTTCCATAAACCCAAACATTTGCTGAGTTGCCATTACCATCGGTTGCCCCTATCCGTCCAACAGAACCAGCAAAGGTTAAACCTGCTTGGTTGTTCTTATTTGAGGTGCCTAAAGTACAATTATAAGTATTAATAGTCGCTCCATTTCCCGCAGGGTTGTTTAATAAATATAAACCACCTAATTTACTAACAGCGTTTGCTCCCGGATTGACTGTCGCTATAACGGTTCCAGCATTAATTGTACCTCTAAAAGAGCCACTTGTAGCATTAATCGTACCTGTAATAGTAGCATCCGATGCGTGCAAATGTCCTTGTCTTGTGACATAAAACTTTGTGCGTTCCTCCCAATTAAATCCATAACCACTCAATTGCCAAGGGTCGCCACAATATGTCCCGTCATTGGCAAATGCAGGGTTGCACCCTGCCCAAAATGCAGGGTTTCCTATGCCGCTATCAACTGCCATACCTATTCCGCTATGAGCCACATTCCAAATAGAACTATATAATTTAACTTCGCCATCTGGGGCGCCCGCCCAAGTTTTTTCAATAGTCCAACCACCAATGTTGCCACTAGTTGCATTAATCGTACCTGTAATATATGCATTGGTAGCATACAACACTCCTTCATGTCCAACCCTAAATGGAGCAGAACCGGCGTCGTTTGAACCAGCCCAAAAAGCCCAGCCTTGGCCTGATGTACCTGACATACCTACGTTGTTACCTATCAATTGTGCCCCGTTGATTGTATAATCGGCAATTTGACCTTTGCTTGCATTAATCGTGCCCGTGATATTTGCATTCTTAGCATGCAAATAGCCGTTATGTGCTACATAAAAATTTATATTACTTCCCCAATCCTCGCCCGCATCACTAGCTGCATATGGGTGGGCGTGTTTGCCAGTATAGCCAGCCCAAAAGGCAGGGAAAGATGTTGCACCAAAGTAGTTATTTGCTGCACCCGCCATACCTGTGCCGACAGTAGTCGCACCGCCGTTTACGGTATCTTCTTTTGTAAATAATAATGAAGCACTCCAATAATCAGGCACAAGATTCCAACCGCCTATATGACCTGCGCAAGCCGTTATTTTACCAATTAAGACAAGATTACCATCTTCATCAGCATAAAAAACATCATTTCCATTATTGTCTTTAATTTTAATGCCAGCTCCCGTTCCAGTTAAAACGAGATTATTGCCAAGTATTAATTCACCAATAAGCACTTGACCGTTTATGCCATAAGCATACTTAACACTACCGTCAGGATTATATCCAACAGCAATTTTGCCAACAGCAGTTGAAGCAGTGTTCCAGTTGTCTTTAGTAAAAACAAGTGTATTATTAATTAATTTTACTTGTTCTAACTCAAATAACGGATTATCATTTTCGTCGGTAGCCCAACTACCATCTTCATTTAACTGCCTTTTGCGTCCAATTAAACCACGATTGTTAATTTCTATAGCTTGGTCTTCAGAAGTTAAAACATTGTCAAGGGTAAGAGTGCGCAAGTCGGCAACCCAATTTCTTTGATAATCCAGTTGCTTTTGCTGGTCTTCAATGATACTTGCGATATACTTCAGTTCACTAAAACTCTTTGAATTTTGTCCAAGCGCATCTTCATACAATGCCTTTAAATCTGATCTATCGTACTTATTGCCTAAAGTAAAATTCGTAGATTTTTCATCAAAGTTTATGTCAATGCCAGTTAAGTGCAACTGTTCCATTGTGTCTTTTTTGGTTTCAACATAAATTATTGCACCGGCACAGAGTTGTTCTGAAAAATGTTTGAATTGCTTGTTAAACAAGAAGCTTCTTGTATCAATAGAATAGGTCTTTTGGCCAGATGAAATCTTAACCAACTGTGACTGTGCTCTATCCATCAACTCTTTGGCTTTTTCAAATCTCTGAGAGTAAGTCATAGATTCTGTGACAAGCATATATTCATCAACATAGTCCGTTGGCTTAATGTGGGTCATAAGCTCGTTGAGTAAATCAGTGGTGAATATGGTATTGCCGTCAATATCTTTGGCAGTTACATCTAAAGCGCAGTCTGAATTGATTTGAGATATAGGAACTTCATAAGTTGTACGAACTGTTTCTTTGTGGGTATCATGTTCTGAAGTTTTTGTATTTATTTCTGTCTGTTTAGTAGAAATTTGAGCGTTAACATTATCCAATGCGGTTGATTGTTGTTCTCCAACAGTGACTATTACAGCATCTCTTGTTTCTTCTAAGGTTTTTAACTCGCCCTTTAAGACTTCGATATTTTGCTCTTCATTGAACAATAACTCTAATTCAGCATAATAACCCTGTTGAAGTGTTAAATATTCATCCTCAACAGATTCACATTTTTCTTGCCATTTTTCAATAGCTTGCTGAAGGGCAGGAGACATCCAAGAATATTTTGGCTCAAAGTTGTAAATAACATTTTTGCCAGTAGGATTAACTGCTCTAATTTCAAGATTTTCATCTTTACCTTGGACATTTAAAGCAGTGTATTTATCTTCGTCGTTTTCTTCAACGGTTTTATGTTTGAGTAAATTATACTTTGCTATATGAATATCTGTTAAATGATGTTCAGCATAATATACTCTCGAATAAACACTGATAGTTCTCTTGATAATATCGGGTTCTACTATACATTCAAACATATCTTGAACTGTAGTATAGAGAAAGTTATATCCGTTATCTACTTCAGTATCTTCAACAAAATAAGGTTTAGTAAGCAGAGAGGGGTCAATAAAACCAATAGTCCAACCTGCTGTTTTTGGAAGAAACAAATCTAACAAACCGTCATTATTTTCAGTATGTAGATAATAAGTTCCTTCTTTTAAATGTAAACCTTCAGCAGTTGCAAGTTCATTTTCTTCACACGATTTACAAGAGATTGATTTTTTCTGAACCTCCCACAACTAAAGTTGCAAGATTCTTGGGAACTCTTTCCTAACGGAAAGATATTTACCAAGCTATCTCCGTAGTTCCTACGGTTCTTATATATGTTATATTACTGAAATTCTCATTCCTTCATTTAGAATGTTGATTGCAGCGTTTACATCTCTGTCGTGATGATTATGACAACAAGGACAATCCCATTCTCGTACTCCGAGATGTTTT
Organism: Acutalibacteraceae bacterium; assembly: GCA_045539955.1. GTDB lineage: Bacteria > Bacillota > Clostridia > Oscillospirales > Acutalibacteraceae > UBA737. Next base: position 135,115 of record JAZQGI010000017.1, read on the forward strand.
GTTTCCTTATTTATATAACCACATACACTACAAGTCTGAGAGCTTGCGAAAAACTTACCTACTTTTATAACCTGTCTGTCGTACCAATTAGCTTTGTACTCTAATTGTCTAACAAATTCAGACCATGATACATCTGAAATAGACCTTGCAAGATTATGATTTTTAATCATATTTGAAACTTGTAAATCTTCTAAACAGACAATATCATTATTTTTGATTATTTCAGTAGATAATTTGTGTAGAAAATCTTTTCTCTGATTAGCAATATATTCTTGCAATCTTCCCACTTTTATTCTTGCCTTATTCCAATTTGAACCACCAATTGATTTTCTTGATAATTCTCTTTGCAATTTGACAAGCCTATCCAATGACTTGTGCAGATATTTTGGATTTTCTACCTTTTCTCCATTGCTAGTAATGCAAAACTCTTTTATTCCCAAATCTAAACCTATTACACTACCGGTTTTACTTAATGGCTGAATTTCCACATCGGTACAACAAAGCGATACATAATATTTTCCGCTTGGTTCTTGCGAGATGGTAGCATTAATTATTCTGCCCTGTGGCATTTGTTTATCTCTAATTTTAACCATTTTAAGTTTAGGTAGTTTAATATGGTTTCCACAAAACTCAATATTTTTATTAGAAAAACTTGTTCTATAAGCAAAACTATGAGCTTTCTTTGATTTGAATTTAGGAAAACCACTGTGTTCCTTGAAAAATTTATGATAAGCATTATCTAAGTCTCTAAGTGAATTTTGCAGAGCGCATTTATCAACCTCTTTTAGCCACTCTAATTCTTTTTTTAATTGAGTTAGGTCAGCACAGCATTGATTAAATGTTAATGTTGCCTTTGAACTCTTGTATAATTCGATTTTCTTTGACAGATAATAATTGTAAACAAATCTGGAACACCCAAATGTTTTAGCAATAAGTTCTTTTTGCTTTTTATTTGGATAAATTCTAAATTTATATGCCCTTGTAATCATTTTTTCACCACCTTTGGTTTGCCTTTCTAAACATATTATACACCTCTTTAAACGATTTGTCAACACAAAATGTTTATTTTTTAAAACTTTTTTATTGACAATATAAACTTAATGTTTTATAATAGCATTAGGAGGCGATATTATGTTTAGTTACAAACCGCTGCTAAAAACGATGGTAGAAAAGGAAGTTAATAAAACACAGTTAGGTCAAATGCTTAACAGTAGCAAAGCAACTATTGCTAAAATTTCAAAGAACGAATATGTTTCTATGGAGATTTTAGATAAGATTTGTACTTTATTGGATTGTAAAATAGAAGATGTAATTGAACATCATAAATAATATAACATATATAAGAATCGTAGTCTTACTTTAGTTGTGTTTAGGTTGTCGTTCACGTAGGTTCGCTACTTCCTATGCAGTTCTCTTATGAACTTCTTAATGTTTCCATTAAGCACAGACTATATCTTCACCCTCGTCGTTACACGTTAGGGGCTACCCACTTCGATACGCTTGTATCTACTTCCCTCAAGAGGAATAGTCGTTGAAGTTTCTCCTATTTGGAGTTTACCTGCTGATTGTCCATTTTGTAAACACTTAGGATTTAACCATATGCAATATAATAGATTTTTTCTGCTTTCGCGACGTTCACGCTTACGCTTGTTTCATCGTTACGTTGTCGTTCTATTATCTTTAGGATTTTCCAGCAATTCAGGTAGTATTGGGTGTTTCTCACACCGCTACATACACGTTTCTGTATATGCTGACTATTTTAATTGTTTTGCTCATGATTAAAATCACAAGTATACAACAATTACTTTAATCAATATTATCTTCGTCACTATCGGTTACGCTTGAAATTACAAAGTAACCAATATCAGTCAAATAGATATATCTATCAGTCTGAATTGCCTCGTAAATACTATCATAAAATGACTGTTTTATTGGGTCACTACTTTTGTGTCGATAGTAATCCAAAGATAATTCGTGTGGTGTATTGAAGTTGAGCTTCAAATTCATTCCTTTTGGATTTGATAACACGCCAACGGTATCACTTATCGTAATTTTTCCGTCTACTTCTGTAGCTCTGCTATTTGGGTTACAGAGCGTTACTTGAGGTACTTCATATCTCTCGAATTTGTCAAAACTCAAAATCATAGTATATACCTCACGTTCTGATATTTAATTGTCAATTCACTAATTCCTGAAATCTGCAATACATTGTCTCCATTAACTAATCTTAAAAACTTCTGGTCTACGAGATTAGGATAAAGACTTGTACCAGTGTTATCAGTTATAGTTCCAACCGCAGAATCAACATAAACTTCTGTTTGCGCAGGAATGTCCTTAATCTCCATAGTTCTGTTGTTATCAGATGTGTTAATAATAATAGGGGAGATAGGATTAGTTGTTGCGGCTGCCGAGAATGTAAATGTAGGATAGATATAATCACCATTGTCAGAATCTACAGGAACGACAATATCATTTGTAAAATCAGTGTAAGTAATTTCTATCTCATCTTGAAAAGCCCAACCAGAAGAAAGGATACAAGTACATTTCCAACCGTGCAAACCGTCAGCATAAAACATTGCTTCGGGATTGGTAAATACACATTCTACATATCTTCGTTTTTCTTCTCCGTTAATCTTTTCAATGGTTTTGTCTTTAATTCTGCTTGCATATAATTTCTTGTATGTGGGCGAATTAAAGAGCCATTTTTTAATTTCCTTAGCAGACCAATATGAAATAGGTTCTGCGCTAATAATTTCTAAATCAAAAGATAAGGGAAATTCGTCTTTGTTTACACCGTGTATTTCTTGACGGTTTAAAGACGGGTAAAAAACTTGATTGTACTCAAGATTTCCACATATCTGTTTTAAACGCTCGGTATCTACGTGTCCAAAAAATAAACCATATTTTTTTGAGTTGATACCGTCGTACTCAAAATTATTCACAAAAAGCATAACATCACTTCCTTTATTTTGAGTATAGTAAAAGACCGCCCTCCTAAAATTTGGAAAGCGGTCTTGATATATTTATTGAATTGTAGTATAATAGTTAAAACTATTTTTGCAATTCCTTAATTTTTTGTAACACCATTCTCACGGTATTTTCTTGTTGCCTCTTAATATCAGCAACAGTTTGTTTGTCAGCATTGCCCTTTATGATTACATCACCCATAGTAATAGTAATCGGTTGAGCAATATTAACTGAAGGTGTACTGCTTTGAGTTTTGATACTCTTAGCAATACTGTTATACATTGCTTGAGGTAATGAATGTTCGGTTGCAAGTTTCCACAGGAACTCGGTTGCTTTAGCAGAGAATACATACGAACTGGGCAGCATAGGAATATAGTTTCCGTTACCATCTGGTGCAGAAATCATTTCAACGCCCTTTTCGTTTATGCGACCAAAGCCGCCAACAGAAGAACGAGTGCCTGAAGCATAGGCGAAGTCGAGAGTGATACCTTTTTCTTTAGCGTAAGCAATAATAGCATTACGAACAGAAATTGTATCTTCATCAAGTTTATCAAGTTTTTTCTGAATGCCATCAATCTTGTCTTGAATTTTCTTTTCTTCAGCCTCTTGCTCTTTTTCAAGACGAGACAACTCATCTTCACGAGCCTTATCGGTTTCAAAGTCAAGAAGTTCTTCTTCAGCTTTTAAGCGTTCCTCTTCAAGTTCAGCAATACGAGCCTTAGCTTTTTCGCTACCGTCTCGCATAAGTTCTGCGATTTGCATATCGAGGTCGAAGATTTCTTTGCGCTTTTCCGACTGTTCTTTTTCATAATCTTCTTCGTCGTGAGCATCTTCAATTTGTTCACGAAGATTATCGTAATATTCCGAAACAGCGTCTTTCTTTTCTTCCCAAGCTTCTTTTTGAGCCTCAAGATCTTCTTTGTACATATCCTTGAAGCCGTCGTAGACTTCTTGGGAGTATTTTGCGTAGTCTTCAAGGTAGTCTGCGGTTTTGTTGTAGAAATGCTTGTAGCCCCAATCCAAGTCTTTAAGATATTGCTCTTGAGTTATTTGATTGGTTTCGAGCTGATATTTTAGTTTATCAAAATATTTTTCGGCTTCGGTTTTACCAGAATCCGTGTTAAAATCGGTAGAAGTAAGATTTTGTGGACTAAATTTATCAAGATTTACCGTGTTTATTATACTGTTAAAATCAGCATCAATTTTCTTAAATGATTGAATGTACGCGTCCAAATCAGCAATCTTTTGGGTATAAGTCCCGTTTTTATTACGCTTGAGCAAATCTCTTCTCAACTGCTGAGCTTCGCTAAGGCTGAGTTCGACATATTTATTATAATCTTGCATCCATTGAGTCATATAAGTTTGTCTAATTTTAGCCTTTGCTTCCTCTACAGTTTTACAATTTTTAAAATCGACTTCATAAGTATTTGCAATTGCATTAATTGCTTTCGCATGATTGGAAGACAATTTGTTCCAATATTCTGTAGACGTGTTTAACTTCGCCTGCAACGACTTCTGATAATTTTGATAATCGGTATCGTATTGTCCCTGAAGTCTCCTCATAAACTCTTCTTGAGAGATTAAACCAAAAAGATATTCGCCAATATCATCATTAAGTTCGGGGTATTTTTCCGCAAGCTTATCCAACATGTCGGCAGATAAATTACCTGACTCGGCAAGTTCCTTTTGTGCTTCTTTTAAAACATCGTATTTGTCAACCATTCCAGAAATAGTCTTAGATAAATTAGTCCAAGCGGTAGTTGCCGTAGCCGCACCCTCAGCGGCATCTTCGACTTTGTTGAATGCTAATGCTACAAACTCTAAACTTTTAGGCGTTTTATCTGTTATAACACCTAATTCGATAAGTTTATTTATAAACGCATCATATTCAGGCGAATTGAGCATTTCGGCAGTAATGTCGCCCTTTTCTCCAAGTTCTTTTAACTTTTCACCAATGTTGGCAAAAGAAGTATCGAGTAAACGACTAATAGTGTTTTCTTTAGCATTGTCTCCGCCTAATGTAATTACCAACCGGTCATTAAAATCATTAATATAATCTAACCACGCATTAACTGCCTTTTCATCTTCGGTAGTAGGGTTTTTGATATATTCAATATCTTTTGCGTTTTGGGCGAACTCACCTTGCTTGCCAGTAAGATATTTTGAAGTTTCTTTAATTTCTTTGTCTATTCGCTTCTTAGAAGAATCGAATTTCTCTTTAGATATTTTACCGTCAAGATAATCTTGCTCTAATTTAACTAATTCATCTTGTGCTTTTTTAAAGTCTTCAAATTCTTGATTAATATATAATCTTTCACTTGAATTTTGACCACTTGTATATGCAGCGTCGCCTTTACGAATTTTTCCAGTTTCTAAGTCTTTAACATATTCACGGTCACTATTGACATCAGAGTTCATAGTGCTGACAAATGTTTCATTATTTTCTTTACGAGCTTGTTTTTGTAAAACGTCGTTCAAATCAATTTTTCGCTGCAATTCAGCATTTTGTTGTTTTAAAAGCTCTAATTCTTCTGCTTCCGTAAAAGTTAAATTATGTTTACCTTCTAATTCGGCAATTCGCTGCTGTGTAGTTTCAAGCTCGCCACTTAAAGTTTCGGCTTCGGATTTTAAGTTAGCCAATTCTTCTTTGGTTTTAGAAAGTTTTTCTTTCCATTCTTCGGTTGAAGTAGTACATGCCTCTATTATTTTATTTACCGCAAAGAGACTAATGGCTGCAACTGATATCCAACCAATAGGGGTTGCTATAAATGCTTTTGCTTGCTCCCAAAGTGCAATAGTTTGCAATTTAATAGCAGCAGTCATTTTAAGGGTTCCAGATAATCCTGCGGATAAGAACGGTAATAGATTTTTAAATCCCGTTACTAACTTACCTATCACCAATAAATTAACAAGGAGATATAATAATGAATAATCGAATTTCCGAAGAAAATCTAAGAATTTGCCCTATCTGTAATGCAATGTATGACGCTACAAAAATTGCTAACCAACATTGTATCAAATGTAAAAATAGTTTAACATCTGATTATATGTATTTATGTAAAATTGTTGATTACGAAACATATTTAACTATGATGAAAAATAAAGAAATTCAATCTTACAAAGCGCTTTATAAAGAAGTAAGCCGCACTGCACAGCCCTCCAATCTCCCTAAATGCCCAACTTGCGGTTCAACCAACATTCGCCATATCTCTTCAACAGAACGTGGCGTTAATGCGGTTATGTTTGGATTCTTTGGAAACAAGAGAAAGTGCCAGTTTGAATGTTTGAATCCGAATTGTAGGTATAGGTGGTAAAATAGGGTATAAGAAAACCGTCCACTTAATTGTGGGCGGTTTATGGTTTTTATATTATTATCAACAAGTTTGTCGTTAAATGCTATAACTATAAAACATAAAACATAGCAGTACACTCATTAATGTGCGGGTCTCCATCCTTTTGCATATAGACATCAAATGGTTTGAAATCATTTCTTTTATAAAAACTTATAGATTCTGGAACAGAATACAAACACACATGTGTCGCACCCACTTTTGTGCTTGCAATGCCCCTTATATCTTCTAATACAAATGTAAAAAGAAATTTACTCAACGTATCATATCGACCTGAATCTTCAGCAAAAGGTGTACTTCTATAATATTCATCAATTGCAAAGAAGTCTATCATAATAACGGGAATATTTGTCCTATAAACACTTCTACCGTTTTCCTTGTCAACATGTTCTTTTGTTACCATTATTCCATTAGCGCACAAGGAATAAAACCCAATGATTTTATTTTCGTCCTTATCTATAAACGCATATGTTACATCTCTCTTTGTGGATTGACTTTTTTCTTTCAAAAATGAACTTATGTATTCATTATCACAACTAAAACTATTCAAAAAATCAGGTTCAAGGTTTGAAACAGATTTACGAATAATTTGAATTTGATAACCAAATTTATTTGTCTTTTGCATTTATATCATCTGAACCTTCAATAATAATGTTTTTCCATATTTGTTCGGCCATTATTTTTTGCATATTTCTAATTTTTTTATTAGGTTTTACGCTTAGAAATTCATCTGTTTTTTCTTTATCAACAATAAAAGCCAAATCGCAATTAGCTGTTAAAGTTGCCATTTTGCACTTCCCCTTTTTATTTTTTTGGGATTGATTGTTACACCCTTCCGTGTGTATTGTATCACGTTTATTGTTTTTTTGCAACTCTTTTTCTTCATTTTTTAACAAATTTTTCTGGCTTTCATTCATTTTTATCCACCTTTCAGAAAAATTATATCACTACAATAGCAAAAAAAAGTGTCTAAGGCTAATGCATTATTTTATGAGTTTTTGTCAATATATATCAATTATATAACATATCTATATGCCGACATTCACCGACATATTTTATCTAACCGTCCATTAGGGCGGTTTTATTTTTTTGAATTTTCTGGACTATCCCATATTGAATAATTCTAATATCGTTTAGATTATCCAACCCAACATTGTAGTCTCTGAACATTCTCCTTGCGGAGCTTTGCTGCGGATTGGCTTTCGCTTTCCCGAAGAGATTTCAAACTCTTAGGCTATTAGCCCCAAGCTCGTTGGTTTTTCTAAATACTCTCTTGTGAATAAAACGATTATTTTATTCACTCGTTCCGTGTCGCCACCAGAGTATTCACGGGCGTGATAAGTTAAAGCCTCAATTGGCTCACCCGTGCTTGCAAAAATGCCTGTTTGTTTATTAAAGGCAGTTATCGCTGCATTTAATGCCCACAAGCCTGCCGTGATAAGTGCTAATTGTCCAACTAAACCGTCACCTACGGATAGAATTTTCGCAATAATGTTTAAAAAATGTGTAAATACATTAGCGATATCTACTACGCCTTTAACTACCCCTGAATCTAATAAATTTGTACTAAATTCAGCAAAAGTAGTTTTTAAATCATTAATATGACCTTGAATACTTTGTGAATATATATCATTTGCTGTTGCGAGCGTTCCTCCAGCATTAGAGGCGGATTCGTATGCTCCCTCTAGGTCTTTTAAGTTTAAAATAACTGAAGCTATTACGCTCGAATTTCGTTTTCCAGCAAGGTCTTCAAGTATCGTGTTTCGTTGAGTTTGAGAAAGTTTATCCCAAACTTGTGCCAATTCAACATATACATCATACATATCTTTATACTGGGTATCAGATACCATAATGTCTACGCCAGACAATGCTTTAATTTCAGCACGAAGTTTTGAAGTGCCTTCTGCAAGGTCTGTTACATCTTCTCCCATTTCCTCAAGTTCGGAGATAGAAGCCTCTGTACCTTGCAAACGAAGAGCTGAAGTTTTTAATGCAGTTGCTACTTTATCCGCATCCTGCATGGCCGCGTTACCTGCTGTTAGTAATGCCACAGACTTTTGTAAATCAGTTCCGGTTACCGATAGAGTGGCACCTGCTGTTTGCAATCCTGTACCTAATTCTTCTGCACTAATTGCATATTCTTGACCAACTTTTACAAGAATATCCGCAATTGATTCTAAGTCTTTTGCATCATATTTATAACCTTTAAGTATTGCAGTTAAAGAAGAAGTTGCCGTATCTACATCTGTATTAGCAACATTGGCATACATATTGGTTATTTTAGACATATATTCAGAATCGTCTAAACTATAACCAAGACGAGCATAAGTCTCCATCGACTTCAACATTTCTTTTATCGAAGTGTTTGCTTCTCTTGCGCTGTCGGTCACTCCGTCTAATCCATCTCGTAATGTTGCAGTAGATTTACCAGAAACAATGCTTAATTGTGTTAAGGCGTCATCAATTTCGGTTACATTTGTATAAATATTTCTTAATAATTGGAATGCATATATTAACGGATAATGCGAAAACATATATCCAAATCTGCTATTAAACAGATTTTTAATCTTCATTCCTAAAGTATCAACTTCTCCGCCAGCCTCACGAGCATCGAGTTGTAATTGTTCAAATTGACCTTTTGCAGCACCACTACCACCAACAAAGGTTCCGTTTTGTAATTGTTGTTGTAAAGTGACTAATTGTCGATATTGTTGTGGGGCTTTCTTTTGCAAACTTTGTTCATATTTTGCAATGTATGTAGAGATATTATTAGCAAGTTTTATGTATGATAAACCTTGTGAATTGTTTGAACCTGTAACTTTACTTGCTTGAATTAAAGCTTGCCTTTCAACAGTAATCAGTTCTTCATATCGTACAATTAAGTCTTGAATATATGTTGAATTTTGACTTGTTATTGGGGAAGATGCGGCTGTTTTTATTTCGTTAAACAATGTTTTTGCTTTTATTGAATAAGCATCTATAGCAGCCACATCTGCGTTTTTGAATGATAATAAATCCGCAGCTCCACCAAAGTTTTTACTACGCATAGTATTATAAAGTGCTGTCAGCTTAGTTTGTAAAGCATCTAAATTTACGCCTGTTTGTTTGGCACCAGTTGACATGCCACTAAACATATTATATTTGTTAGTAGTATAAAGCGAAGAAGTGATACTATTTAATTGCTGAATAATTTGGGTTTTAGTACCAGCCACATTGAGCCCTAATGTGATTTTAGGACAATTTTTGGGGTCACTAATTTGTGTAGCAATGCTATTTAATTGGGTTGCTATAGTGCTTCCAGAAATTCCTGCAATATTTGCGCCACCCGCAACCCCAAAAAGTATATCTATTTGTTTATTTGTTGCCAATCTTAACCACCGTCCTTTATAATAAAAATGTCAAGTAAAAACGAGTTTTACTTGACGATAATCTGACGGTCTCTGCCATTTTATTGCCATTCAGGAGGACAGTCAATTTCAATTCCGGGATATAGAGATTCGTATTTACTTATAATATTTTGTATAAATGGCTTACCTATTCGTGGCAACCAAGCTCTTGTCCAAGTTTCTTCTGCTCCATATCCCATTCCTTCAGAATAATAAGTCCAATAACCATACACTTTTTTTTGTTTTCCAGTTCCATTTGTAATTAAAGCAAATATATCGTTAATACCTTCACCTGTTGGTTTGCCATTTCTGCCGATTAAAGATGGTCTATATAAAGCGTGCGAAGAAAAAGAAATTGAAACTTTGTCTGCCGCTTTTAAATGCCTGACCTTTCCGACTTTGACATAGCTTGAACCAAAATAATCTTGAGCATCTACTAATGAAGCATGATTAGTAATAGATAAAAATGTATTAATTATTTCCTCTTTAATTTCTTCTGCTATTTGTAAAAGTTTTGTCTCGTTATAAAATGGTGCGTTAATACCATTAGTTTTCAAAAGCGCTTGCCCATCAGAAGTGCTCAAATATTGTCTTAATATTAAATTTACTTCGTTAGCGGAAATCATAATTGACCTCCTTATACATTTACCTATAATTGCCGTTAGGAATAACACGCCATTCCTTGGACATAATCTCCCAAATATCATCTACGAAAGTATTGCCTTTAAGTTTTTTATAAGAATGATAATCTTTTGAAAGCGTTTCAAATTCGTAAGCAGGAATTTCGCCATCAGGTAAATATTTATAATAAATCCTTAATATATTGGTTCTTTGAACACATTGTTCAGATTCTTCAACCGTCGCTAATTGACACTTCATACCGTCAACAGCAGTGTTAAGCTTGCCAACCGTCTTATCAAGACCGTCAACTGTAGTTTTTAATTCTCCTACGGTTGTTTGTAAGTTTTGTATTTCGGTAGCTTTGGGTTTATCTTTTTGTATATGTTCACTCAACATCGTTTTAATAGACGAAAGTTCATTTTTTACATCCGTTAACTCTGTTTTTGAAGCCATGTTGTTAGAACCAGTTTTATTAATAATCCATTGAATAAATTTGTTTCTTAATGGTTTTACTGCGCCAATAAGAATGGTAGTAAAAGTAATAAGACTTCCTAAGAATGTGATTATAACTTTTGCATTTTCAAAGAATTCAAGCATAATTTACCCCAACTTTCTTACCCCGAAAATTGGGGTATTATTTATTAATTATCTTTGTTATGGAATTTTAGAATTCCGTCAATGATTTTGTCCTCAGACATATTGCCGAACTTTGCAGTTAATGCAGCAAATTTGTCTACATCTTCTTTGCTCGTTTCGGGCATTTTATCAAGCCTATCTGCGAGTTTATCCAGCAAGATAGATATCATATAAGCAACATCGTCCCAAGCGTTTGACTTGAGAGACTGTTCGTTACGCCACTCAACAATGTCTTTTGCATCAAGCCAGATTTGCTGAGTGCTACCTTCTGTGAATCTTTCAATCTCTTCAATGAGATTTGTGCTTTCGCATAAAATGTGCATTTGATTAACAGAATCTTTAATATCTGTGTTGATATTTGTGTAGTGATCTATAAGCGCAATCTTATATGCGATATCAAAGAACTCAGGATGGTAAATGCCATTTTCGTCATAGCAATTATTAGCGATATCATTAACCATCTGAGTGCGTTCCTGATATGATATGTAATGTTTAATTACAACCTCGATATCTGCATCTGCTGTTTTTAAAATAAGAGTTTTGTTTTCTTTTGCGTTTTCCTTAATTATTGCATCAATAGTTTTAGAGCTAATTTTCTTACTCAATATAACTACTCCTTATTTACTTCAATTTTTATATTGTTAACGGCATAATGACCTATGCCAATTGCATCCGCAATACCGTCATTGGGTGTATCTATTCCATATACATCATGTACAAATTGAATAGATAAAACTTTGGTTTCTTTCTTTCCCTTTGTATTTAATTCAACAGTTTTATTCTGGATTTCCTTAGATGTACGTTTTCTTGCACCAGCGTAATTCTGCCACACTGTTGGCTGAATAATATCGTAAAGCATATAATGTTCGATAAAATAATTTTCCAGAACGCCTTGTAATTGTGCGAGTCTTTTAAATGCAACAACATTCATTTTGAGAGCGATTTCTTCAATAAAACAGGCTTGTACATCATATTGTTTAATCAATTTGTCAACAAGTCGTTTAATTTTAAAAATTGCTTTTGGATATGAATATTTTTCATTTGGAAAGCTAAAAGAACCATAGGCTATTAATTGTTTCGTTTCGTAATCAAAAATGGCATAACCGCCACTTCTTGATTGGTCTAATGCTAAAATATTCATTGTTAAAAAATAGAGTAGGGAAGTTATTACCACCCTACTCATTCCTTTTTTAATATTTAAATTTTATATTACTATTGATATTACCTTGGTATTTAATCTCAATCTTATTGCCGGAGAATATGTCCTTACCTTTTGGGATTTGCATTTGGCAGGGAGTCTTGTCAAACATAAAAGCAAGAATGCCAGTTGTAGGTTTATAATCTACAACTGTGCATACCTTTTTCTTCCAAGTCGAAACAGATTCTTTAGAAACCTCTACCACTGGCTTTTCAATAGCGTTTTCAGTTTTAATTGTATCTTTCATTACTTAGCCATTAAGCGACCAATCTCGTAAGATTTTCCATCTTCATTAGACATAATATCGCAAGTTATATCTAAGCTCATCGGGTCTCCGGAACCCTGATATGTAAGAGATAAGTTCTTCTGAGGACGAAGCTTGTAGCAATGAACATATTCTGCACATTTGCTATTCTTGCTGCCCTTGTAAAGTGTTTTACCGAAACAGCTATAATATTTAGGTGATACGTTATCGCTAAATGTTACAGTTTTTGCTTCAGCCTGTACTGCAAAGTAGTAAATAACATATTTTGTACCAGCAGTAGCTTCAGGGATAGTTACCTTAGAGTCTGCTACAGTTACACCAGCAATTGGAGTGTCAATACCCACTTTACAAGCAGAAGCAGGATAAACACATACAGAACCAGCAACAGGGGTTCCAGTCAGAGTAACTGCACCGCCCTCACCAGCTGTAACCTCTTCTTTTTCACTTGTAGTACAACCGTCCGTAACTCCTTCAGAAGTTGCAGCAAGAGCAATAAGTTCAAGAGGGATAATCTGAGTAGACAATTTAAATGTGCCCTTAACAGCCTCATCAAAAATAACTTGTTCGGCACCGTCTGCACCGCCAGTTGCAGCAACATGGTCGGCAGAAATCTCAACACTTACAGAGTTAACATAGTCTACATCCAAAGCAAGACTGTTATCTTCATAATCAAAAAATCTAAAGTCAAGTCCTGTTCGGTTAGCAAAACCTTCATGTTTCATATTGATTTAATCTCCTTTTTAATTATTTTTTAACCAACCCATTACATCAAAATTTTCACCGCCATTATGGGCGTATGCATTTTCTGACAACTGGCTGATTCGATTTTGAATATATGAGCTAAACTGGTCATATAGCTGATAAACAGTTAAGTCATATATATTAGAAACTGTGTACCCGATTCCGCAGGTGCACAGTTTGGAAATAATATTATCAATCGCATAATTTTCCGAATTAATTGACTGTTTATTATTTTTTTCATAGGCTTCAGCTCGTTCCCAAAGGGCTTTTGTGGCTTCGTTCTCATATTCAACATCTTCATCATCATATTCTGATTCACAGTGCAGTAATTGCTTTAATAAATCTTCTACAAGCAAGTAATTGTCATTGTTTATTACTCCTACTTGAACCGGTTTCTCATCTATAATTTCAAAAACCCAAAACGATTCGGTTTGAACGCTGTAGCCTATTTTATTGCAAAAAAAGAGAGCAAACGCTTGACAAAGCGCATCTCTCAAATCTATAGAATTAATTATTAAATTGAATTTTGAAATAACCTCAATATCATAATCGGTTAATTCATCGTATGTATTGTTGTTGCCTAATCCCTTGCCAAGAAAAATAACATCCTTTTTATCACCAAATAAAACCTGAGTTGCTAAAGCATACATTGAATAATTTTCCATGTTATTTGGAGAAATGTCTTTTAATGTCGGAGATTTTAAGGAACCAATACCACGAAGTACAAACGGAGCCGTTGAATTTAGTAATGCAAATCTTGGAATTTTCACTAAAATTCCTCCGTATCGTCAGCAAAGTCATCAACCTCATAAGCGAGTTCAACTGCTGTATAACCTTTTGGTACGTTTACTGGACGACATTGAGTTAAGGTTAGCTCGCCAATACCAAATTCTTGGTCATCGTCGTCAAGTGCGACTACAATTTGACGAGCAATATTGTCTATTCGGTTTCCTTTAATGCCTTTAAATTTCTTTTTGTCAAGCTTGATATAACCCACGTTACAAACAATAGATATGGTTACTGCCATACCTTTAAAATTTGCATTAGGTCGATTTACCATACTTGATTGAACAAATATAGAAACATTATCAGTTTGAATAGTATCGGGGTTTACGCCATAATCAAAAAAGTGTTCTTCTCTGGCGTTATAAACCTCGTCACCTTCCATGTCAATATTAGGAATATCAAACATAAAACTCATAATGTCTTGAGAAGCGAGCATTTTTTTTATTGCGATGTCTTTGTAATCGATTATTTCATCAAGCGGAGTATTAACAGCCATTATACAGTTACCTCCACTTCAAAAATAAACGGTTTGTATAAACCGTTGTTATCAGTTAGTATCACTTGTATCGTCTCACCGATATAATCTTCGTTGTCAGGTACGGTGATTTTTATTACATTGTCTACTTCTTGTGTAGAAACTTCTATATTACCAACCACATCCCACTTAGGTACAACACCACTAACTTCTTGATTATTTGCATCGTAAAATATGGCAGTGTACATTCGTGTTTGTCCGAGCATAATTGTTGGTCTGCCAGAAATAGAGCAGGGAAGTTGTTCTGTTACAGAACTACCACTATCGTTTTCTACAATATAGTCGCATATCATCAGCTCCAAGTTATCATCAGAAGGCGAATATGTACCACTTCGCAATTCGCAAATTAACAAGTGTCCGCCCTTTCCATAACTTCTGGCAACCCTATTGATACCTGTAACACTATACACTTCAAGAATTTCTTTTCCGTGCTTATCAAATCGAGTATCAACAGCAATACGCTTGTCTACATATATTTTCTTAGTGTCGTCATCATAAGGCAGATATAATTTGAATTGCTTATCCACATATTGCAACTCTTCATTACCGTTTTTAGTGGTAGAATAAACACCACTATCTAAAACAGCAGGGCGAGTAATTATATCGTGAGTGCCATTTTGGAATGAGAGGGTAATGTTGCAGAGCCACATAACACCCGTCTTTTGTAACGGATTTCCTACACGAGTTTCTGTAACAATCCATTTCTCGTCCATATAGTCAATAACATCACCTACAAATAATTCTTCATCTGGATAAGCGGTTATTTGATATTTATAACGAACCGTAGTTTGTGAGACAATAAAATTCTGAGGCTTGCCGTTTCGCTTAGTCTTTGCATCGCCTATGGAAGTTGCCATACCTACTGACAAGTTTTCTTTAGCTTGACGAATTAAAATTTCTTGAGCATTATCGGCACCGACAGCACCTTGGATTGCTTTAAAATAATTTATATCCATGCCGACCACCTCTTATTCAGAGTCATAGTTGGCAAAGTTAATTGACTTTAAAGCGCCGGTTGTTCTGTCAGAATTTTTATATATATCAATATACTTTTCGTTTGTAGCACAAACGGTATTGTATATATTTAAAAATGTTGCACGAGCATTACTTGGGTCAAAAACTCGCATTTCCGTAGGTGTATAATTCACATTTAATGTTTTGAGATAAGAGAAATCTCTAAACAAATATTGTTCATACATCAAAGAGGGGATTATCGCAAGCTCTGAACCAGTTAAATCAAAGTTAAACTGCTCGTCATCTCTATCAGTAAAATCTACTGACGGATTTGCTTCAATTATTAAACGGTTAACAGCTTCATCCAAAAAGTTAGCGCAACGAATGTCAACCAATTCTTGAACTTCATCGTCAGCTAAATTAAAATAATTGAAAAATTCCCTATCCTTTTCAACAAGGGTAAGAAACGCTTTTTTTATCTTAAAATATGGAGTTGCGATAACTCACCACCTCCATTACGAATTTTTCTTTGGACGGCCTCTTGTAGCCTTTTTAGGTTCCTGTGTAGTATCAGTTGCTTTTGTTTCAGCATCTTTGTCAGCGTTTTCTGCCTCCGCAGTTGCAGGGGCGGAATTCTGCTGTGCTGCTAAAAGTTGAGCAACCATTGCCTTAAGTTCGTCAACCTCTTTTGTAAGTTTCTCATTCTTCTCTTGAGTTTCCTTCAGCATTTCCTCGCTTACAGCAGGGGTCTCTTTCTTTGTTAATAAAATACCCGTTTTATGCTTTCTGTTACGAAGTTCTTTTCTACGAGCAAGCATAACATTTTCAACATTCTGCTTAATGCTATGATTAGAATTTTTAAGACCAATATAAATACCATAACAACGCTCAAAATACTGTTCGTTTTCGATTGATAATAATCTTTCAAGCTTTTCAAGTGTTGGATGCAAAATTATGTCTTCAATTTCTTTGTTTTTAAGAATATCTTTCCAATTGCGAATACGACATTCTTTATAAAGTTCTTCTTGAAATTCTTCTTCAAACCACAGCAAACCTATTTTGAATACAGGCGAATTACTATTAATTTGAATAATTTCATCAACTGAAAGCGGTAGAGAGGCAGGTTCTTCGGAATTGCCACCAGAAATTACATAACTCTCGTGACGAGTAGATACAGCTACAGGGCTTCCACTATAATTTAAAACTAAATAAGTTTTATTTTTGTCTAACATAATTACTCCTTAAAATCCTTAATATTTATCTCGTACAGTTTGATAGATATTATTTTTAAAATGCATTAATTGTTCCGTAAGCGCAAAAATATAATACATTTGCTGAGTTTTAGGATTTGAAGTTAAACTAATAGGTTCAAAACCTGCATCAATTAATGCTCTTGCTAATCTCATACTGTAACAATTAAAATTTTTCATAAAAACACCTTAAAATAGTGGGGTGGGACAACCACCCCACTTGATATTAGATTAAGACAATACGGCTTTATATACCTTTTCGAGAGTGTCTTTGTTGAAGCAAACTCCGAAAGTAAAGTCAGCAAACTTAAGGTGAACACTTTCGTTATTATTGTCCATGGTCTCATACACATTGGTTTCACCCTTCATGTTAAGAGAACCGATTTGGCCAGCAATACCATATACTCTCTTATCAGAGAATATAGCAGAACCGTCGCCAAGTTTTTTAGCACCGCTAATGGGGAACATTTCGCAACCGTCATAAGAACCAAGACGACCAGTACGATGTACTTCGTTCTTCATTTCGTCAGAAGCAAAGCCATTAAGCTTAGAAAGCTGCTGAATATAAGCAGACTTGCCAACGATGACGCCATCGCCATTAGCGCGGTCATTTACATAAAGTGCAAGTGCATCGCCAGCAGCCTGAGTCATTACAGAACCGCCAACATTAAGATAGTTCTCTGCACCTTCTGCAATACCTGCGTCAATTTTGTCAAATATCATTTTGAACATCTTGTTCTTGAAAGCAGCAACTGCAAATTCTGTAATCTTACTAACTTCCTTCCAACCGTTCTTACGAAGGTCTTTATAAGAAATGTCAGTCTCAATCTGAAGATTGAACCACTGAGGTTTTAATACACCAATGTCAAGGAAGCTTCTCTTAACATTAGCACCCTTAGCGGTCTCATAAGCAACGAGAGTGTTCTTGGGGTCAGTTACATCCTCGAAATCATCAAACTCGCCGATAGTATCACGATTGAAGAGATAGTCAAGCAATTCATCGGGAGCATTGTAGATTTCTTCATTAACAGCCTTTCTGATAAAAGCTGCAATTTCACGCTCAGGGTCAGCACCTCTTTCGCCAACCTTCTTAAAATAAGCATCAAGCTGAGCAACAGTAGTTTTCTCAGAATCAGTTAAATCAAGCTCTGCATTGGTCTTGCAAGCAAGTTCGTACATATTTGTATCTTTGATTGCTTCAGCAATTTCAATATTAGTCATAATTAATTTCTCCTTTTAATTTATTTTCTGGGCAAAATTCAATTAAGCGTTCTTGCCTACAGCCTTAACACACTCGATAAGAGCGAGAGTATGACCTGCATCGTTATGTAAGCCAAGGAATACATACTCAGAATCGGTATCAGCACCAGCAATAGTCCACTTGCCGTCTGTACCTACAGCAGCATATTTACCGGCATTGCCAGCAATGCATTTAGCTGCATCGTACTGGTCTACTGCAAACTTTTCATTAGCAACAAAGCCCTGAATTTTGCAAAGTTCGCCAGCGGCAAAAGTATTGAAATCAGGGTCGTAGTCAGACATGTCTACTCTTGCTGCATTAGCGCCAGTAGGAATACGCTCCTTATCAAGTACATAAAGATTTACGCCAGTTTCCTTAGCGGGAATAGTTACTACACCAGTAGCTTCATCTTTGGTAACGCCCATACCGGTTGCATAAGCACCAGCGGTCTTAAAACCACCAAGAACGAGTTTACCATCGTGTGCGATAATTGTTCTTAACATAATTTTTATCTCCTTTTTAAGTTAAAATAAAAACCCACAGCCATTTGGACTGCGGTTCAAATTAGTTCAGATAAGCCTGAACAGGATTTATTGAAATATTGTTTTCGTCTTCCTCACTATTAAGGTCAACAGATACAGCGGAAGCGGTCTCTACAGAAGAGGTTTCTACTTTTCCGCTGAGTGAAGCCATAAATCTTTCAGCAATAATTGCCTTAATTCCAGCTTCGTTCAGATTTTCAACCATTTCGGCAATTTCAGCGTTTTCGCTCATTTCTTCCTCAGAAATAAAGCCACTCTTCATTGCATAAGCCTTGAGATTATTTTTCTTTTCAGCTTTTTCTGCTTCGGCCTTTTCTAACTCTGCCTTATCAGCAGCATCTTTAAACGGCTGTAAAGCGCTAACCTGAGTTGTAAGATTCTGAATGGTTTCATTTGCTTTTAGTAAAGCATCATCTTTTTCAGAAATAACTTTATTAACTTCCGAAATAGATACGGTTAGCGATACGGGAACGGGTTCGCTTACAGTAACAGCATCGTCTACAACCTCATATGTAAACAATAAGAAATCAAGGTCAGATTTTCTGTTATCATACTCACACCATACAGAGTGCTCTTCGGGGAACCAGAACGATACATAGCACCAATCGCCATGCTTCTGTCTGCAAGCCTCACCAATTCTGCGCCTCAAATCGTGAACAGTGAGTGCAGATGTTTCAGTAGCAGTCTCTTCAGAAGCTTCGCTTGTTTCTGTAATAGGTTCGGTTACTTCAGGTGTTTCAACAACAGGCTCAACAACTTCTGCTACAACCCCTTCAGTCGATTCAGCAGGTATAGTAACTTCTATCTCTTCAGAAACTTCTGTTTCAATTGTCTTCTTTGCCAATTCATTTTCCTCCTTATCTATTGTAAATGCTTCGGCTAATTCTAATCCAGACTGTTCTAAACTTGACATATCTAATGCAACTGCACAAGGATATGCGCCGGGAGTAGTTGAGCCAAGCAAAGCATTACCGAGAAATTCATAATCGACAAGGGTTTTTATTCCTTCGTCAAAACTATATTTCTTGGTAGAGATTTCCCAAGAACTGTGAAGCAAACCTCTATCAAAAAGTGATTTAATAGCTTTAATTATGTTTTTGTTTCTCTTCCAAATTCTTGAGGTAGAAAAGAGGCAGGGCAGTGTTTTCTTCTCACCATTTACTTCAACGGTATCGTCTTTAACTTCTACAGAGATGTGTGTTCCGATACTTTCTGTTGCGAAGCATAAATCTCCGTCTTTATCTATGTATGCTTCGTGACCGCCCAAATCAGGAGTTTTACCGTCTTTGGCTACCTTATACTTTGCTTGAACAGGCATATTAATTAAAGTTTGCGCCTTTTCTTCGGCCCCCTCGACAGGCAAAATAACGCCATTCAAATTTGCTTCGCCATAATAACAAAGCCTATTGGTCAGCTCAATATACGGCTTATCTTCTTCTTCAGAAAGTTCTATTGCTGTACTGGCAAGATAAATTTTATCCTTTTCCATCATTTATCCTCCTTTCCACAAAGATTAACACCAAGCTCAATGTTGTTTTTCTTTAATATCTCAACAACTTCAGCTTGGTCTTCAATATCATAAAATCTCAACGCGATGTCGCCCTGAAAATTTATAAACAGTTCAAGTGGTTGTCCACAACAAGGACAAGTAGTTTTGTAATAATCTTTAATCATAGCAATTACCTACTACTTGTTCTTGTTATAGTTTTTATCAAAATTCTGCTTATTTTTATCATCGTTGCTCTGTGGACGACCAGAAGAACCATCGTCATCTTCGCTACCCGTAGTATAAGCAGTTTTTCTTGGAGTGAATATATCATCAAGACCTTGTGCCTGTTCACTTTCTCTCTTAATTTTTTCGTCATTAAGATTTAATCCGGCCAACTTAAACGAAGTCTCACGTGAAGCATTTAATGTACCATAAACAAACTTAGCAAGTTCAATGCGCATACTAAGTTCCATTGATTCTGCATCTTCAATTTCAATAGTAGGTGCTAAATTCGGGTCAAAACCTGCACTTGTAAGCAATGTGGCATAGAATTTGTTTAACACACGTTCCACATCGCTCTTAATGCAATTTATTTGACGAATTATCTGTGTTACAGAAACATTAACACCTGCGTAGTTGCCGACTTCGGTATCAATAAAATCAATACCTAATGCTTGCAAATACTTGGTCATATACTGTGACATTTGTTTAGATGCATCATCATTATTTGCCTTAGAAGAAACAAACTCCAAGCTTTCAACGAAAGCCGGAGCGGTATAGGCACATAAATTTGTTTTTAATGCTTGAGTTAATGCTTCGTGAGCCAACTGTTGTTCTGCTAAGCCTTTTTTCTCTCCATTTTGTCCGAGCAATTCTTTTCTAAGTTTTTGGAAAATTATTTTCTTAGAACGAGCCTTACTATCAGACACATCGGCGGCCTCAATATTGTTTAATACAACCAAAGGTCTTAATGCACGGAATAGGGGAGAGACACCAAATTTTCTGCCAAGAGAGTTAACTGTTATGCAGTCACCGTAATTGGCATCAATTCTCGTATACTGTTCGTTAGCTTTATATGCGTCGAAAACTTCTTTGCTAAAGTTTGCTTCAATTTCCTTTGCAATATTTTCAAAATATATAGCCTTATTTTTACGAGTTTTTTTATAAGTCTTTTGGAGTTTAGTCTTAAGTGCATTGACATCAAATTCAAGAATTGGGTCGCCATTAAATTTATATCCGGAAGGATAAGCTATATCTAACGGCAAGAAGTCAACTGCGTAACCGTTTTTAGTAATACGCAAAACAATCGGAACATTGCCCTCTAAGTAAGCGGTAGATATACTTTCTCGGATTAATCTCTCAATTTTTACATTCTTATTAAAATTATTAACAAGAGATTTAATTTCTGCAATTTTATTTTCGTTTTCCTCTGTTAACAATGCATTATCATAAACCATTGTATAATTAGTTGGAGTATTGGCACGAATAACAGAATATGCATAACCCATACTACCGTCTTCGTCAACATATTTAACTAATAACTGGTTAGCGGCTATAAGATTTTTAAGATTGGTATGTATGCCGTTTGCCAACTCATCTATGTAATCAGTAGTTAATGTATTTGAGTTTGTGCTATCGGAAGTATGTACCGAATATTGCTTGGAAGCTTCATATTTATTCATTGCCGCAGAAAGAATTTTTGCTTCATTTTTCTGAATTTCCTCAGCGGTCATAAATCCTGTTACTACAGTTGTATCATCATCTACTTTTGTAGTAGAAAAATTTACTTCAAAATCATCGGGCATATTAACACCTCCTTTATAATGCAGATACGCATAGTGTTGCGTTCTGGAGTGGTATTTCTTCGTCTGGCTGTAATAAGTCTAAAGCAAGTAGATAAGCTAAATAAACGCCCATTTCAACCGACGAGAAACGGTCTTTTACACCGCCCGAAGGTTCTTTCACTCGAATTAAACCTGTATTTTCCGCTTTCGTATATGTTAAGTCACATAACTCTTTTCGGAGTAACATTGTTTCTAAATATGGCTTTTCAAAATACATTTGAACTTCTGGGTCATTTGTTTTTGAATACTCAGGAATATATTTTGTCATTTCTTCGATTCCGTCATCTCTGGAAACAAGTAAATCTATTTTATGGTTTGTAAGATAGTTTTTAAGATTAACTACCATATCATTATTAAGTTTTGCACTTCCTGAAATACAATATATTTTTGGCTCTGCGTTTGCATTTATAATGCGATTTGCAAAAACATCGTCATTCATCGCCTTTAAAGGTGCGTATTCAACACCGCGTTCATCGTCATACAATACTCTTGCAAGAGATTCATAAACACCAACACCGAAGTTTCTAATATCAAGGCTTATAAAATCAGCCTGAAAGTCTTCGTACAATTGTCGAATTCTGATTGCTTGTTTACGGCCTTCGGTTCCTTTATAGGCTTCCAAATAAGGTATAGAAACACGATACTCTAAACGAGTTCTATTTCCGTCAACAACTGTTTCTGGTAAAAGTCTTAAACAAGTAAAAGAACTATTATCGTTTTCAGGTCTATCAACTGCCGCAATATCGGCAGCGATAATTCGAACTTCACCTTGTTGTTTAGGAATTGCATATTTATTTTTTGCCCTATTGATAAAATCTTCATTTCTTCGAGGATAAAAAGCTCTTTTTAATACACAATTTGATTTAACTAAGTCGTATGGGAAGTAGGCATTCTCGTTTGACCTCAGCACTAAATTTTCGTATTCTACTGCAAATGTAGTAGGGTCAACCTTACGCCTTTCTCTTGCTAATTGTTTACGGGTTCTTATACCATGTTTTAAAGTTATAGAATAATCGAAGGCAACAAAAAACGAGCCGTTGTTTTTCAACATACCGTCTCGTGCTTCGCATGCGGTTTTATAGAGCCAATGGCTTTCTTCCATAGAAGAACTAATTAATATTTCTGTAGGTTCTTCTTTAAACTGTGGGTCATCTTTATATTCCTTAAGCATCATAAATGGTGCTTGTCTAACAACTTGGAACGGTGAGATAACAGTATCCATTATCTTTTTGTCAATTTCGCGTGCTTCCTCTCCGACGTCGACAGTACATCTGTTACCACGAGCGTTTGCAGAGCAAGTAACTGTAGAAATACTACTGCCATTTCTAAAATTGACAATAACTTCCGATTGGTTATCTTTCCAACCTATAATTTCTCGTCGTAAGTTTGGAGACCTTGGCATAAGTTCCCCTACAATCTTTTTCGTAACTATCAATTTCGATTGCCCTCGTGTACCAGAAGTTAATACAATCTGACTGCCGGGATATAACACTGCTTTGCAACAGGCAAATATGGCAATGACAAACGACTTTGCCGCCGCACGACTTGCAATAATAACAATAAAATTTGATATGCCCATAAGAAACAAGATTATGTGTTGATACCAGTGTAATGATAGTCCAAAATAATCTCTTGCAAAACGATTTAGGTTTCTTCTATAAAATGTGTTGACCATTAAAAATTGTTCAACATGCTTAGGGGAAGATAACCAATGTGTGTTGCCAAATCTTTTAGACAATTCCTTTTGTTGCTTGTCCATAAAATCAGACACTTTAACTTTTAAATAATCAAGCATCGTCATCACCGGGCAATATTGAAAACTCTTCATCCATATCTTTACTGCCAGTAAAGAAGTTTTTGAATGGACGAACTATAAAACGCTTAAAATATTCTTTAATTTGGTCAGCGTCATCAAATAATTTTTTATTCAAATAAAGGTCTGCTGGAGTGTATTGTTCAACGTCTTTTACGAAGTTACCCCAACAAACCGTTTCGTCATTTACATTTTGCTCATCTTCATCTGTCATTTTGAGTTTTGAAACTTTTAATGTATCCTGATAGATTTTGCTATATTTAGCATAATTATCAGCATTATTATCTTTAAAAGCTCTATTTTGAAGCACCTTTGTTGTAACAAGGTCTTTAATAAAGGTTTCCTGTACACCATCTGCTCTTGGGTTTGCTAATTTAAACATTTTATAAAGGTTTTCGCAGAAATTATATTCTTCTGGTGAAAATCCTAACCCCCAACGGTTGATAGCGGTTTGGGTTACTTTTATTGCACTGTTTTCTTTGGCATCAGCTACATCTTCTTCTGTTAAGATAATATCAGTTCTCGCTTCGTCTAATGTATCATCGAAGGTTTTAGAAGAATGCTGTCGTATATTAGCCCTTCCAACCATAGAAGCCATTCGAGACATAGTTTCATTGGTCTTATTGGTCATTTCATAAACTTCGTGAGAAAAATACATATCAAGCTTGGAACATGTTCTCTTTGTTGCTTCTTCTTCGTCACCAAGAGCCTCTTTGTAATGCTCAAATAACGCATCAACACACTTTTTACAGATAGGCATATATTTGTTATTTCCGGCATAAAGAGGGGACTGACTATAATAAAAATTGCCTTTTTGTGCCGTATATTTATGACCGCACATAGTACAGTAAAATTCTTTACGTTCTACTTCTGGTTTTCTTATCTGTGGGCGACTGCCCAATTTCTTTTCAGCGATATACAGTCGCCTCCTTAAAATCTATTTTAAATAATAAAAAGCAACCGAAAATGGTTGCTCTTGTTGAAAATAATATATAGTTTTATTAACAGAAACCGCCAGTGATTAGTAGCGATGCGGTATTTTTACTATGCTCCGCAGCCCGAAACATTTAAGCACGATGTTCTTAAACGTTTTGAATACAACAATGTCCTTATATCCCGCCCAATCGTGAAGCGGCAATCTCTGTTTCTGATTTAAAGTTATAATAAAATGAGGGTTTTATAAGTCTGATAATTTAGTTTTCTCTTTAGCAACTATGCCGTCTTCACTAAAGTAATCGCCAAATTCGTCTTCAGCATCAATATCTTTATAGACAGAAACCAAAGATATATCACTCCAGCCTAAAATAGACTGAATGATATTATCTGGCAATCCTAAAACCGCAAGGTGAGTGGTAAATCTATGTCTAAAAGCATGGATATAAACTGGTACACCAAGAATATTACTATATGTCAAAGACCAAGAATTCAATGTATCTGGATTCATATGTTGGGTAGGGTCATTTTTATCAGGGAATAACCATTCGCTCTCAATGCCCTTACGCTTTCTTTCTTCCATCCATAAATCGAAATATGGTTTGAAATCTTTGACCATCGTGTAGCAGGTGAGCATTTTTCCGCCACCGCGACCTTTGGTTTTCATTTTTTCAGGTGTTTTATATAGTGAACCATAAATAATATTTTCATCATCAAAATAATGAACTTTATATCTAACTAGCTCAGCCTTACGTCTACCTGAACTCATAGCTAAGGCAACCATGCAAGCTTTGTCATATTTTTTATTGTCTACAAGTGTTTTAAGTAATAAATCGCATTGTTCGTCGCTTAAAACCGTCTTTTCTCTAACTGGAGTATTCACAGGACTTTCAATCTTATTAATAAAATTTCTGAACTCTGGATACTCCTCGTCAAGTACCGCTTCTATATAGTTGCCTAATGAAGATAATGTACTCTTTAACCTACGTATGCGAGCAGGGGAGTTTTTATTAACTGTCAAAAGCCAGTTTTGATAAGCAATAATATCTCGCTTTGTAATGTCAACAAAGAATTTATTTTTTGCGTGTTGCAAAAGCCATACAAAAAATATTTCTAAGTCGTTTTTGTAAGAGAAGATAGTCTTTGGGCTTCTCTGAACAGATTCTAAATAAAGTATGTAATCCTCTAAAAGTTGTTTGTTGTCTGGGTTGATTTGCTCAAGCAACTCAGGCGAGGTTATATTGTTCTGTTGCGTTTTGCGTGGCACAAAGACCACCTCCTTGTTTATTTAAAATAAATTCTTCTACTTGTTCTTTAGTATTGTTAAAGCATCCATAAATTCTATGGAAACTGTCAATATATTTTGGATTATGGCATTTAACGCAAAAAGTAATACCGTTATTAACATCAAATCTCAATTCAGGATTAGAAGAAAAATTTTCAATATGATGAGCTTGAAGATTTCCGCCAGTTTTACCACACGCTTGGCAAGTAAAATTATCTCTTTTGAAAACTTCCATTCGCCAATTCTTATAATTATAAGAATTTCGTATCATGTGTCTTTCATCACTTTTGAAACCATCAAATTCTTCGATGGGAATGCCTCTTGAGGCGCAGGAATGAATAATTTTATTTTCGATTTTTTGCAAATGTTCACTTTGCCGCCTATGTCCATCTTTAAAGTCATAGTACAATCTCATAATTTCAGATGTTGTTCTTGCAGGAATTTCAAATTTTTTAAGCAAATTTAAAATACTACCACCCGACACATTGTATTTTTCACCAATTTCGTCAGATGATAGTTTTTTATTAACATATAAATCAATCAATATATCTTTAGATATTTCAGAGGTTTTATCTTGTTTACTTGTTAAGCCAAAAATAGATATCCATTCTCTCAACGTTCTTTGGTTTATACCAATATCTTTAGCGATATCTTTTGCTTCCCTGTTTTTAACTATGTATTCATTATATAACCATTCTTTGTTACGATAAGGAATTTCAATAAATTGCAAATTTCCATTGTTATCTCTATGTTTTCTTTTATGTTTTAAACATTGTGGGCAACAATATTTATCAGATTGTAATTTTAAATATCTTTTATACGGTATTTGATATGTTTTATCACAAAAATCACATTTAATATTTACTAAAGCTTCACTATACTGAGTTAAATGTTTTACATCACATTCAAACAAATCTCCGACCTTAGTATATTTATATCCAAGATTAACATAATGCTCTTTATTGGTGCTTGGCCACTTTAATAATATTGTTTGAGGATAAATTAATCCCATAATAAATCACTTCCTTTGTATTTTAGAAAACCCTCTACCATTTCGGCAGAGGGCAATACAAATAGAAAGCGTTAGGAACATACCCTAACATTCGTTACTTACTATTTACTAGATATAAAACGCCGAACATTGCGTTAATGTTTTATTTACGGGGCATCAATGCTTAAACCCTGTTCGACTTCCTTTTATCGTAAAGGCGACGAGTGTATGCTATCATTTTGGTAGGCCACCACAGCCCTCGCAATACGCATTGAACTACATGGGCATAAAACTGCCCGCGTGAGCAGCAACCTCACGTCTTTTTAGACACTCAACTCCCAAATGTTTTAAAACTTCTGGTAAGCATCGGCAGTCCTTCTCCGGTTAGGAGCGACCTAACATTCTGGTTCCGGAGGCAAGATTCGAACTTGCGACTTTTAGGTTATGAGCCTAAATTCCTGACCGCTGGATGACTCCGGTATATTGTGCCGATTTTTAGAAGTCGGCACTTCAATGGTATAGGTTTCAAGTCTCTATACCGACCTGCGAAGACAACTCAACTCCTGTGGTCAACATTCATTAAATTTTCTTCTACCTCATACTCTGTCAAAATAGAACCAGATATGGCACGACCAACTTGCCGAACCCGATTCACTAAACCAAGAGATAAAATAGTTTTTTTCAAAAGCCTATCAGTTGTGGTCTCTGAGGTTGAGTAGCCCGATAGGTATGTTGGTGAACAAATTAGGTCATTACCCCAATTTGTCCATATGTGGGCGGTCTATAGCACGACCGCCGTGTGCAATATTAAATAATCAGCCAAACACTTACAATAATTCTCGTTGCCATTCGCTGATTTAATATTTGTTATTCAGTTCTACCGTTTACTTTATCCTTTAGTTTGCCGGTAGCGGCAAATTTAATTGCTTTAAAAGGCTCTTTTTTGAAGATTTCGCCGTTAGGCATGCGAAAATCCTTGTTTACAGTATGTGTCTTAAAATTACCAAATCCTGTAATATGAACTTCTTCACCATTAGCAAGTGTGTCGCCAATAGTGTCTGTAATGAAATCAAGGATTTGTTTAGCGTCTGCTACATTGAATTTATATTCTTTAGCAATGACTTCTGCAAGCATTGTTCTGTTCACTTTTCATTTCTCCTTAATTTTGACTTAAATTAATAACCTTAGATGCTGCTTGAACGAGATTTCCATCAATATCTTGACAAATCAACGCAAATCCTTTTTGCTGCGGAGAAACTAACTTTCCGTCCATATAGTTCATCTTTTCAACGTAAGCAAATGCACCCTGTTCAAACAATCGTATATTTCCTTTATATGTATCGCCAGTTTTGTGAGTATGAGCCATACATACGCAGTCAAAACCTTCGGTATCAACATCCTGAAGATAACTCTTACATTTATCAGCGGTTCCCATAATAGTTGACCGATATGCTAACGGGTGGCAGAACCAAGTACGGCCAATTTTTACTTTCCAATCATCAACAAATTCAATTTGAATACCTTCGGGTTCAAAAATTTTATTCAATGGCTCATAAAAAACCTTTGCTTTACTACGTTTATCATAATGTCTAATCCCATCGGTAAAAATCAACTCTAATGAAGAATTAGGCAATAATTCAAGCAAGTCCGTGTCAATGTTTCGACTTATGTAATTGGCAAACCTTTGGTCGTGGTTGCCGATATTACAAACAACCTTTTTAGGTTGAATATAATCAATTAGCTCAATTAAATATTCTCTGGCACCAATAATCTCTTCCATTGGAGAAATTCTATACTGCTTAGAAAACTTACTAATTGCTTGATTATCTACGATGTCTCCGTTAAGCTGTAAAATATCAATTTTACCAATGTAATTAGCCAATAATTCTTTGGGTAAATGGAAAGGGAAGTGAATATCAGATATGGATAATATTCTTGTCTTAACACCACGTTCTATAAGCTCACGCTCATATATGCGTCCACGATTAAAACTCTGCCACTCTTTTCTATAGCACGAACTTTCGTAATTGTGTCCGTTCTCATGATTAAGTAGCTCTGCAATCTTATTGCAATCTAATTTGTATAATGCTTTGTTTTCAAATAACCTTACGAAATAATCTTGATATGTTTCGTCAGGCAAACGATTAAACTCTGCCAATGGATTTATTCATACCTTTCATTCTGTATTTTTTTAGCCAGCCCAAAGCGGCACGATTTTCTTCCATATAATAATTTTTGCGATTATGAGTCTTCTGGCGACTTGTAATCGCAATGTAGAGTTTTGGAAATCTCTTGCGCACTTCAATGGATTCTTCTTTGGTAATGCGAATCAAATTTGTTTTCAGTCCTTTATAATTTATTTTTTATTTGACAACACAAATGGTTTGTGTTATGATATATTGGGTTATTATTTCTCTCTCCCATACCGACAAATTTCAAAAATGCCTTAAACCCGCATAAATAAAGGGTTTGCGGCATTTTTTGTTTAAAATCTCCGTCATAAAAGGCCAATAAAATTGTAACTTTTCGTATAAAATAAGCCCTCAGCCGAAGCTGAAGGCTTTTAATTATGCTACTTTTTGTTTATAAAATAGAAAGTCGTATAACTGTATATTTCCATTTTTCCACTCTACTAATTCACTTAAATCTTCTTTGCTATCAATAATCATCTTAAAAAACTGTTTGTTAGGCGTTCCAAATAATATTTCGAAAATAAATCTTGATATCTCTTTATTTTTTTCTATCTCTTTTAGCAAAAGATACATTGTTCCTTCGCTACAAATTATTTTATCAATGTATTCAACACATTCCTGACGAACATCTGCTACTTGTTTTCTTACAAATTCTCTTTCTTCTTTTGATAAATTGTCATAATCGGTATATAAAGATGAAATAGTGTTTTTAGTTTCCCGAATAATATCTATAACACGGTTCATTTGATTATAATAATAACCTCTGTCTAAATTTTGTTGACTTATAACTGGCTGTTTAACAATATTCATTAACGGCTCATATTTTTCAGGCGCTTTTCTAATATGTTTTCTCGAATAACTATTTACAATTTTCTGAATATATTCCATAGTCGTATCAAAGTGTTTATACTTGATATTTCCACTTAATGCGTAGCCATTATTTAAAGTAATTCTTTTGAAAAATGTCGGTTTAACTTGCTTGCCTTGTTCAATTATCTCATATTTCTTTTTGAGCTTGCGAATTTCTTTACCAATATTGATTACAAACTCTTTTTTTGCTGAGTCTATTGCTATGCCAGATAAGACTGACAATTTACAAATATCATCATAAAGCTCTTTAATATCTTCAAGCGTTTTGCCTTTTTTTAACTTGTCCCACAAAATACTATTTAATTGTTGTGATAGATTGATATCTTCGCCAATTTTATTAACGCTGGTTTTAATATCAAGGTCAGCTTGCTGTTCTGGCGTATAATATCTTTTGGTCTTTTTCGCAGAAACTAAATTGGTCGGAACCTTAAAATTATCGTAATTGCGTTCTGCTACGCTAATCAATAACTTATTATCAGTTAGAAGTATACTATCAGAATCAAAATCAGCGCCTTGCAATCTTTGCAAAATATTCTCGCCAATAGAGTTGATACAAACTATTTCTTTAGAAAGATTAAAATATTTATCATAATTTTCATTTCTAACATTGTGTAATAGAGTTACATCACCCATTGTAATATGTGGCGACCTACATCCAAGTATTGTCTGCCAGTAATCAAAGCGGGAACTACAAATATCATTGCCTTTTAATTCGCTCTCACCATCAAATTTGCCAATTGTTTGTTTTAACATTTCCATTCCATTGCCGAATAGGGTGGAATAATTGCCATTCACTAAAACTCTGCCGTCTTTTAAGTCATCAAACAAAGAACGAATTAAATCATTGCGGAAATCATAATAAAGTTTCGTTTTTGCAAACTTATTGTTTATGCCGAGCAATTTGAATATTATTTCGTTTTTAGAATTTAGCGGCGTAATCTCCATTTCTTCATAAGGGTAAGAGATATGATATCTCAAAATATCTGGGTCAGCGCAGATTTTATAAATATAATCAAGAGAGGGCTTTAAAAACTCCTCAACTTCTTCGTAGGTCATTTGTAATGTGTTTAAAAGCTGATAGTTAGTTCGTACCATTCTACCGTCGAAGAAGTGCGGTTCTTTTTCATACTTTACGACACTGAAGGTTATATCTATATTTTGAAGCCATTCTGAAATGTCACCAAATTTGACATACTTAATACTACTTGGTGTAGTTATCAATTTAATATCTTCAAGATTTTTTGCTAATGTTGAACCGTTTAGCTGTTCTATGGAAGTTATATTATTATCTTTAAACCACTGTTGGATATTACAATTAAAACAACAAGATTTAAAGAATCTATTGCGGAGCAAGAGCATACCCTTATCGGGATATTTTTCAAACAACGACACATCCATTAAAGATTGACCATCCCAAATACTGTTTTTTATTTCAACAGTTTTTTCAGAAGCGACCAATATACCATTTTCTTCTTCGACTGCCACAACATCGTCCTCAAATACACTTTCGTAATCTTCTATAACAAGAATATTTTCGGGCAGAATCTCAAGAGTATCTATACTACTACTCATTGGAAGCGATATATATGCCTCATAGGCCGCAAGGTCAATTTCTTGTCCGTCTTTAACGGTTAGTCCACATCTATCCCATTTAGTCATACGGTCATAAAGTTGTTCGTTTACAAATAAGCATTTGCCAACGCGACTTGAACCGCTACTACGCTTATAACGCACATATTTTATTCCGTCACAAGTAAAACCGTATTTGTATAAATGTTCACGAAGCTCAGCTCTATTTTTAACAACAGGTATTGTGCCGACTTGCTCATAAACTTTATTTATTTCGTCATATTCAAAATTGTCACCAAGAATTTCTTGAGAGATAGGATTTGCGATTTCGGTATTTGTTTGAATTGCAACAAGTTTGCCATCTATTACACAGACTGCATCTTGAAAAACACAGTCTCTAAAATTGTATCCTGCTCGAACATAGACGTTTTTACCAGCCTTGTTAAATTCTTTAAATGAATACTTAAACGTAACATTTATTACTTGTTGAGTGTAACTTTTATGATTTATTTCAAAAGAGAAATTTTTGCGGCGAGTTGCTTTTTCGTAAACTTCTCTTAATTTCATTGCGTCTAAACTGAAGTCTAAGGTGTTGATAAATTTTCGGATGCTCACGTCTCCATTTTTATTACGGATTGAAAATCCAACGTTTGTGTTTTGAAGTGAAGCACCATATAAGTCTTTTGCTTCAATTGAAAGTATGTATGTTGCTTTGTTTTCGCCTATATTTTCTAACCTCTCTTTCCGTAAAGGTCAGAATAGAATTTGTTAAAGAAATCGTTGTATACATAGCTCACTCTTTGTTTTGTGACACCTAAAGCATTTGCTATGTCGTTGAAATTTCCGTCTATATCAATACAAGCATTTATGATTTCTTTTTTACGGTTACTTAGTCGGTTAAAGTGCCTGTCAAATATTGAGTAAAATTCAAGTTCTCCAAAATCGTCGTGATTATTAGGAATGCAATCTTTTAAATAGCACTCGCTATCGTCGTAATAGTAATCCAAACTTAAACACATTTCTTCTTTAGATTTCTTGTCTAATACTTTTGTCATTTCGTTTTTCATGCAAACATAGGCAAGTGTATTAAACTTTACATTTCTATCGGGATTATAAACCATTGCAGCCTTACAGAGACCTTCTGCACATGCACCGTACCAATCTTCTACGGCGTTTTCACTTAAGCGGTTTTTGTTCATAAACGACCAAATGAGGTTATGGTTTTCTTCAGCAAGCTTCTGCTGTGTTATATTTAATTGTTTCAATATGTATTATTTGTCTCCTTTTTGTTTTAAAATTTTAATTAATCGCTATCTTGCGTTTTGAGTTGATTTTTGTGATTGTTTTATCACAGAATTTAAGTTAATAGGTTTTGGGAATATAAATTCCTTACTGAGAGTTTGAATTTAAAATTTGAATATTATCTTATTTGGATTTGTGCAAATTTCTCATTCGCTCTCTTGCTGCTTCAATTTGTTCTTCTGTCATAACACGCTTTTTAGCATTTGCATTACGAATACTGATTGCTTTTGCTGGGGCTTCAAGAATCATTCCGCATACCGTACCGTCGGCATAGACGGTTCTGGCGATAGGTGTCCAACCTTGGCGCAGACATTTATTGAAATACTTTGGCTCAGTTGAATCACAGATTACTTTCTGCCCATCAATATAAAAGTGTGTTTCACGTTCGTCTTGGGTTAGGCGAGAGGTTAAGATATTTTCTTGCATTGGTTCACTCCTTTCTTGATATTCGGTTCATTTTGGGAATTTTTAAAGTTAAAAAATTTTTGTCTACCAGAGGTCAAGGTCATCTATACGACTTGCAAGTTGGGTTTCAAGATTTTTTAAATTGGTTTGCCAAGCAGGATTACTCTTGTCTGCAAATATCTCAAATTTAGCATTTGACTTATATGTATGGTCTGGTTGCTTACCATTGTCTACAAGTTTAATAGAAATAATATTTAGGTCTTGTAGGGCACGACAAAGGCGAGAAACGTTTTCGTCACTGATATTTAATGATTTTGCAATCTTAGTATATGTTCTGTAAAATAATCCCTTGTCATTCATGTTTAATCTTAAATAGGCCAGCATATATAAAAGCTTATATGTTTTCTTATTATAGGGTTCTTGATGGAGCATATAAATTTCATCTGTATAGATTTTGGCAAAAGTTTCGCACTCATTAAAACCATCTAAAACATTTACGGTAAATAAATTATTGTCTACGCTGAAGTCTATACGATTTTGATTTTGTAGTTCTGTCAAAGAATTTATAAGCAGTTTTTTTGTGAAAGGCGATGCACTCTTATTTGCAAATTCTGCAAAATGTTCGAGAGTAAAAACTGCCTTCTTGTTTAAGCCATAAGAGATAGCTATTGCAAGATACACAATAACGCCCATCCAAGAATCCTTAAAAGATTCAATTATGCCTCTTGGAACCTTGATAAATAATCTAGTATTTTTTTCTTTCATTTTACACCTCTTTTCTTAATTGGCATTCCATATTTTTTTCTTCTGGAAATAAAAAACGTGGAAGTTAATATAGAGTAGACTCATAGTAATTAAAAACTTCTTAACATCTAATATACTTCGTATATTAAATATTAATAAGTTTTTAATTTGAAAAACAACTTTTGTGTGTTTTGGTTGTATGGCTTGTTGATTGGGTGTATGTATTGTTGTTATGATGGTTTGTTATACGATTGTGTAGTACTATCTTGTTGGTGGTTATTGTCTTATCCTCCTGTTATATTTTGAGTGGTAATTATTGTGCTGTTAAGGTATGGTGATTGTTGGATACAACTCATTCTGGGAATTTCCTATTTGCTATTATACTTCATTTCGGGAATTATGTCAAGTGTTTTTTGGAAAATTTTTTTTATTTTGTTTTGTATGCCGCTCTCATGTAGCTTTGAACTCTTTCAACGGAGGTGAGTATGGCCAATGTCTAAGCGCCGTCAGGTGATATGTATATGCGCGGGTAAGTAATTATTAACTATTATGATTTGTGACGATATATTATAATATATGTATTTTAGTATTATTGTTTTAACGAATTAGTGAAAGGATGTAACTAAAATATTTAGGGTTATTTTTTAGTTAGAGTGTTGAGTGGTATGTTTAACTAAAATGTGCTTTAATTATTTAACTTGCTGGTAACTTGCAGGGAGAATATTTAAAAACGGATTTTGTGGTTTTAAATGGGCATTTATGTGGAATAACCGTTTAAAGTTGTTATTTAATTACGGATTTTTCGTTTTTAAGTATGATGGTTAACTTGCCAGTAATTTGCTGAGATGTAATATTCGTTACGAATAGTTAATGTTTTTACTTGACTGTAACTTGTTACGGATATTATTGTCCTTACCAAAATGTCTTTGTTATGGGTAATTTTAGGGAACAATTTAGTTGACTAGTAGTTGATTGGTTCAGTATTTTTACATTATTGTTTCATTATTTGTGTACGAGTGGAGAGTTGTATCGGAACGGGTATAGTGATTAAAGGATTGGTGGAAATTGTGCCCCGTTAGGAAGTATAAATTATAACTTTTCAAATACGATATTGTAGAGCTCGGTTTTAGAGCTGAAAATTTGGTGGTTTGGAGAAATGTCACCTTGCGTTTTGTGGGGTGATATTTTTTGTTGGGAATGTGGGGATTTGGTGATGAGTTGGGAAGAAGTTGAGGAGTTGGGTGTGGATAGGGGAGTGAGAGAGTGTTGTTTTGTTGTGGTGAAATGGGGGATTTTCGATGGGTTGGTTCGGAGATTTTTGCGGATGAGTGTGATGGAATGACTATACACTTTTATCCCGGCATCCGTTCCTTTTTTGGTGAAAAATAACCCCTTCACCAAAAAATATAACACTATGGTTAAAAGGTTACATTTTTTGAAAGTCAATTTTGCTGTAAAGTAAAAAACTTTACACCCATCGATAATCTTGTATTACTGTACTAATACAATAATACAGTTATATAACCTTTTATCCATCTATATTAATATATCTAATATACATATAACGCCCACGAAAAAACACGCTTAAAAACTTTTTTCAAAAACTTTAAAAATTTTTCTTGACATATTGGCATATATGTGATATAATGCAGATAGTCCAAAAGACAATAACCTTTTGAGCGGCACACAAGTCAATATATATCAAGTGTTTACGGGCTACAAGATAACAACCGTTTGAGGTTGCAAACAATGAGCCTAAAAAAATACTACTTGACATATTTGCCAATATGTGCTATAATAAAGGCACAGTCAAAGGAATAACAACAACTAACCCATACGGGCAAGGGCAAAGCGGCCACTTGAACAATAGTTGATGTTATACCAAAGAACTAATATATTGTTTATGGTAGAGGGTGAGCCGTTCCCCTTATTGCCTAAAAAGTAAGGCAATTAAAAATAATACTTTCATATAGTCGAGGTCTGAACACTGTGAGCAAGTGTAACAGTAAGCCATCAGCCTATATATAGTATATGGTGATGGTGTTGGATGGGTGCATCCTTGAATGGCTTTCAAGGTGAAAGAACATAAGACCGACTTAAAAGGACATAGCCACGATATAAAAGTTATGTGTATAACCTATTTATAGGCACATACAACGCATTATATAACTGTTTACAGTTTAGCAACATAACGATTATATCAAATATTTCAATGGGTGGGTGTACTCCATAAACCATTGTCATAGGCACAATTTTTGCGTCTTACAAACGCAATTTTTATGCCCAAAGTAGCAAGTACCATCTGTATCGATGTTAGGGTGTGAGGGTAGAGTAGCACCAAAGAGAACAGGCATATAATAGACCGATTATGCATCGCACGCGTAACAATATTATATGTAGTTTGCATATACTGACTTACAATCAGTGCGAACGGAGGACGGAGGAATAAACGCAATAATTATAACTTTATGGAGGTAACGAATGTTACGGAAATAAATTAAACTATAAAAGCCCATCGGCAATAGTCGGTGGGCTATCTTTATGCCCAAAAGTCTGCACGAGGATGGATGGGTAAAATTAAAAGGCGAAAGCCTAAAATATTTATTTTATGGAGGTCATCACTATGACAAAAACAAACGAAATCAAAACAACTGCAACCCTTATCAACGAATTAAACGCAATTCGTACAACCGCAAAAGCAACCGAAATCAACAAGAAAATTGCCGAAATTAACGAGCAATTAAAGGCTGATTCTGTTGCAAGTCGTGATGCAAGAATTAACGAATTACTTGCTATGGAACGCAACCCTCTTTTTGTAGAGTTTATCAACAACCCTCTTTATACCGCTTTTAAGTTAGGCATTGACAAGGAAAGCGAGGATTATATCATCGTTGAAAGACCGCGACAAATAGGCTTTAAACAGTTAGATGATGCCTATGCAAAACTTGGCAAGGAGACTAAAACACTCGCAAATTCTATGCGTTATTATGGTATGATTAGCCTCTTTGTTCACAACCTTGCCCGTAATATTGCCGGTGATTTAAGTGTAGAAAATCATAAGGTAACTGTGCCTGAATTTTATAGCGAAAAGGAATGTGAATTTGATTTTTCGGGTTGCTCTATGGTAGCACTTGAAAGTCAATTAAACGCAATTATCAACGCAATTTTGCCACAAGAAATAGCACCAAAAATGTTAAAGGCTGATGTTAAAGCCATCCGTTTGGCTTGTGTTCAAGATAAAATGTTAAAGTTCACTATTCAGAACGAGGCTCGTATTATAAACAAAATCTTTAATGCCATCGAAATTCGTATGAATGAAAAAGCATACACTCTTGAAAGCCGTGCACATTGTCATAAGGCAAAAGCTGAAAAGAAATCAAAAAAGGAAAACAAGAAGGCTGCTTAAAATTAAACGCAATTTTTATACCCTCTTGCATATTGGCAAATATTTAACTTGACTTTTAAAATAAAATCAATTATACTGTAAAGGAGGAATGATTTTATAGGAGATAGTATAATTATGCCAAAGTATCCCGAAGGCGAATTTAACCAACAACGATATATCAATGATTATAACAAAGAAAATTATGATGTAGTGCGCTTTCTTGTACCAAAAGGTAGAAGGGACGATATTAAGATACTTGTAAAAGAAAAGCATTTTTCTTCTATAAGTGCATTAGTTGTCGATGCTATTGAAAAGCAACACAATGTTGATATATCTACACCGAAAGTGCCTAAAAAATAAAGCACCGACTAAAATTGTCGATGCCTTATTGTTTTACTCTGTTTGTAATGTACTTAAAAATTCTTGAAACTGTTTATCAGAGCCATAAAAGGCTATACCATAATTTTGAAACATTGTATCAAAAAATTCTTTTTTACTAATACCAGAAGCTCTTGATATGATTATTTTATTAAGTAACATTTGCATTGCTGCTTTTAAAACTTCATTATCGGAAATTGGTTCATTACATTTTGGACAATTCATCTTCTCACCACCTTCCCACGCAACCATTATATCAAAAAATCAAATACAAATCAACCTTTAAGCACTGTTATTAAGCAGTGCTGTTTTTATGCCTAAAATTCAAGGAGGAAATTATTATGAAAATCGAAGTTGACATTGATACCACTCTAATTAGAGAAATAAAAGGCTCTTACGATATGCGTGGCAAAACTTTCAAAAGTTATATGCCTGAGTTTAAAGAATTTGCCGTTGCATTAGCCTATAAAATAGGCGATAAGGAGGCAAGTGAAGAATTAGGTTTACGAGAAACCGCAATACCTGAATGGCGTAGTAAGCTTAAATGGGAACGTATTGGAAAAGAAAACCGAATGAAATTTTTAGAAGATACTATTAAAGATTTGCGACAGGAAATTTCAAATTTAAAATCTGAAAATCGTAATCTTCGTCAACATATCAGCGACAATTATATTGCCTCAATTTTACAAAACTAAATTCCCAAAATGAAATTAACTCTTGACACGGAACAAAATTCGTGTTATATTTTTTACACAGCAACATTCCCAAAATGAAACGAAAGGAAGAAAAGAACTATGTCAACACCACATTTAATTCAGACTATCATTGAAATTTTACTTGTCGCCTTTATAATTTTGGGACTATTCCACGAGGATATTCTTGCAGATTTTGAAAAGCGTCTTTTAAAGAAAATAAAATTCTATTTTAAAGCAATTACAAGTTGGATTATAGGGTAACTTTCTTTCGGTGCCAAACGGAAATCCGTTTTGCATAAAAAAATGCAGCCTGAATTAACAGACTGCAAAGAAAGGAGGCTATGTTATGTACTACTCAAATTATAGTTTCATTGGTATTGTTGATGGCAAACCAATGGAATTTGTGAGCGAGGAGGAATACCTCGAATACATAGCATAACCTAAACCAAAAGCGATATTTTCAACGAGGGAGTTTCACGCTTAAAAAGAAAATCCCTACACACTGAGTATACCAAAATAGGAGGTGTTTGTCAATGATAAAGAGCGAAATTATATCAGCTTATTCGCCTGATACAGATATGACATTTATAATAAAAGAAACAACAAAAGAGGAAAACGGAGAAGAAAAATATGTTTCAACCGAAGTAATAGGTTTTTATTACGGAAGCCCTCATGAAGATTATAACGAACTTTATCAAGGTAGATTAAAGGCTGAATATTAAATCAAAGGAGTGTTTTATATGATTTGCGAAATTCTTAAAGTAAAAACCGAATATCAGGGCAGAGAAATTCCCGGATATTATAACACTTGGTCTGCCTTTGAAAAAGCAAAGGTCGGCGATAAAACCTATTATATTATGGAAAACGATGAGTGGGGAGATGAAACCTGCTTGTTAGTATGCACATTTGAAGATGACGACGTTCAGGTTATCTGCGAAACTTTTGACGATATTGAAACTGCTTTGAAAGACGAGGATATTGTATGACTAAAAACGAAAAGATTGCCTTGCTTGTCAACGGAATTGTTATGCTCAATCAGACAAGCGAACATAAAAACACCGACATTTACAAACTTGCAGAGCAAATTGGATTTTTAGTAAACGGAAATCCACGATTTGCGGTTATGTCTTGTATTGGTGCAAATTACGAAGATACAAGAAATGCAGTAACGCAAGTTTTAAAAGAAGAAAAGATTATGGAGTTGGAGTGATTGCAATGAAGAAAACGTATAGAGTTAAAATCGCTTATGAGGGTGCAGTTCATTTTGATATTGAAGCAAGAAATGAAACAGAAGCACAGCAACTTGCAGAAAAGCGTTTTGATGAAATGAGTGATAACGAAATTGTTACCAACTTAGATGAGATTGTAATTACCGGAGTTTCAGAAAAACCTTAAACGGAGGAAATCGTATGAAATGTAATAGTAAACAAGTGCGTAAATATAAAGCCAATAAAGTAAGAGAACAAAGAAAACGAGAACGAGAAGAATACCTTGCAACATTAACAGACGAAGAACGAGAGCAGTTTTTTAAGGACGAAAAGAAAAGGCAAGAGAATTCTCTTCGCATATTTAATAGTCTTGTTAATGCTTGTTCTACGATGGGTGTTAAAAAATATTACAAATAAAATTTTTGCGGAGGAAATCGTATGAAACAACAATTTGATGCAAAAATTAACGGAAATAATAAAAAGATTTTCGTTGATGGGAAATGGCTTTATGTTATAGATGAAACGCCAACGCATTACATTTGTGAGCCTTGCAGTAGAGCTGAAGGCTACTGTTATATTTCAAAGGAGAGTGTAAAAAAATGAAATATTCATTAGCAAAACAACTATTATCCGAAGACATAGAAAAAATGACACTCGAACAAGTCCAAAAGCACAAAGTTAGACTAATAGATGCTTGGAGACACAGCAAGGCTGCTTACGGAATGGCGCTTGCTATTAAAGAAGGTTTCTATTTAGAAGTGGTTGATTCGGGTGCATCGGGCTATACCCCAAGAGACATTTGGCTCACCCATCAAATTACGGCAAGAATGGAACAGACCGAAGAACGTGAGTCTAAACTGCTACAACATAATTTATAAAGAGGTGCGAACATTGATAGAATTACCGGTAACTTTATTATGCAAAAATCCTTCTAAAAACAAAGAAAAAAGAATTCATCAGTTAGTCATGTGCGCTGTTATAGATGGTTATACAGATGCGACATCAGAATTGTCAAAATTTATTACGAAATTATATAGAGAGAAAAATCCAAATGCAAGTATTGTATATCGTACATTGCAGCCTCTATTTGATAAGCAAAACGAACATTACAACGAACTTTGCAAAGAATTAAACGAAATAGAACCATTAAGGGAGGACTTTTAGTTATGTGTCAAATGGTATTAAATAATGATAAAAACGGTGTTGAACTTTATTTTGAATCTAAACCTGCAACAAATATTATTTCCGATTTAAAAGAACTTGGATTTAGATGGCATACCGCAAAAAAATGTTGGTTCGCCAAACAAAATCAACGGACTATGAACAAGGCAAACGAACTTGCCGAAAACAATGAAACTGCAACGGTTGTTTCAGAGGGAAAGGTAACAGAAGATTATTGTCTGCCTTGCAATTTAAACATTTACGACAATGGCAATATTGATATTTTAAATAATCATAATTCGTTATATTTCAAAGCAGAAAAAATGTATGCACATATTTACGCAAATAGCATCGTTGTTATTGATTTAACTAATGCAATGAAAACAGGTAAAACTTGCACATATTATTCTCTGCGTGACAATATCAACGATGGTCTAGTCGTAACTATTTACAACAAAGGAATAAAAACCTTTTCTGATTTATTTGCGGCAATTAAAAATGGCGAACTAGCAGAATATATATCAACCGCCGAACAGAAATCGTCAAGTACATTTAGTCCATTTGTAAAAGTTAATCCTATAAAAACACCTACCAAATGGAACAGAACGCACGTATGGAAAGCAATTCTATCAGGACAAATTTGGAACGGTGAAACTTCATATCATTACACAGACGATTATGCTTATGATTATGCCTACAATTATCATCAAGGTTGTGGCGTAGATTTAATTAAATTGGCTATCGAAATTATTGAAGATGATTGCAAAGGATATTCGATTTATACAGGCAAAACTGATGAGAATGGCAATATCGAAATTCACTTTTCAACATATTCGTTCGATAGTAAAACATTGATTTATAACGAAAATTTTAATCACGAAAAAGGTGCTCAGGCAAGACAAGAAAAGGTTGACGAGCTTAATAAATATAACGACGATATGAAGTCAAAAGTTATTAAGCTTAACCCTAATGAATTTGCCGACAATCAAATTTATTCGTGCCAATGGATTGAACAAGATGGTAATACCGGAAAATATAAAACAAAATCTGAATTAATGTTTGGTCGTTCACTATTTTGGTTTGATGACGAAGATAGAGAACAGAGTAAAGATTTTATTTCAGTCGAACGCTACAGTATTATCAACGATAAGTTTTATACAATTACTGACTTTTTCAATCGTGCAACGGACGAAAGTGTTTATGAGGATAAGCGAATAATTCAAACAGGTAATTGGGAGCATATTTGCACAGGATTGAGCCTTGCCGAAATGTTATCTGAAGGTAAGAAATTTGATACGATTCACGAAAATAATATTTCTTTTGAATTGTTGAGAAAACAATTAACAGCACACGCTGAAGGTAATGCTTTTTGTATTGGCTGTACTGACGAAATTAACTATACGCAAGAGTTGTATAAGTTAAACATTGAAGAAATGAAAGTAAAAGAAATGCGAAACAATGCAAATGAGGGAATTATATGCGTGATTTGATTTTAAACGAAACTGATAATAAAAATTTTTACCCTACGCCAGTATATTTGGTTGAAAAAATGCTTAATAAAATTCCATATCAAGAATTTAAAACAATTCGCAGTGTACTTGAGCCTTCTGCCGGAAAAGGTGATATTGCCAAAATCGTACACGAAAAATTAAGTAAGCGAGAATACAGTTACACTTTTGGGACTTATACATCATCTGAGGCACCTGATATTGACTGTATTGAAATTGATGCTAATTTACGAGCAGTCCTGAAGGAAAATAATTTTAGAGTCGTATACGATGATTTTCTTGGTTACTATTCTATGAAACAATATGACTTAATAATTATGAATCCACCTTTTGATAATGGTGATAAGCATTTGCTTAAAGCTTTAAAAATGCAGGAACACGGTGGTAAAATACTTTGTTTGCTAAATGCCGAAACGCTAATAAATTTGTATTCAAATACTCGTAAAGATTTGGTAAAACAACTTGAAAAATATAATGCAGATATTGAATTTATTGATAATGGATTCTCTCACGCAGAAAGAAAAACAAACGTGCAGACCGCTTTGGTTTATGTCAATATTCCTTTTGACACAACAAATACATATAGCAGTTTAATTCTTGATGATTTAAAAAGAGGTGAAGAAATAGAGGACGAAGAATATGGTGCAAACGAATTAATAGCAGGTGATTTTATTCAGCAAATCGTTGACCAGTATAATTTTGAAATTAAAGTTGGAATTGCTTTAATCAAAGAATATAAATCGGTTGAGCCGTATTTGCTTCGTGACATTAAAAAGGATAGCGGCAGTACAAGCACTATGCTTGAACTAAATATAACATCTGAAAACGAATTTATTAAATTAGTAAGAAATAAGTATTGGACTGCTCTATTTAATAACGATAAGTTTACTGCAAATTTAACTTCTAATTTAGTGCGTGATTATTATAAACAAATCAGCGAATTAGAAAATTATGATTTTAATATTTTTAATATCAAATCAATACAGTTAGATTTGTCAAAAAATAGAACTTCTGCCATTGAAGAAACCATATTAAATTTGTTTGAAGAGTTTTCGCATAAGCACAGTTGGTACGATGAAACTTCAAGTAACATTCATTACTATAATGGATGGAAAACCAACAAGGCGTACATCATAAACAAAAAAGTTATTATACCTTTAGATGCTTATGATTGGTACGACAAGCACTACAATCCCGATTATAAGGTGAAAGATAAGTTGTCTGATATAATTCAAGTTCTTGATTATTTAGATAATAACGTAACAAAGGACGATGTACGGAAAATATTAGATACTTCAAAAGAAGTTGGGAAAACAAAAAAGATTCATTTCAAAAATATAGATGTAACTTTTTATAAAAAAGGAACTTGTCATATTGAGTTTACGAATCTTGAATTATTAAAAAGATTTAATATCTTTGGTTCTCAAAAGAAAGGATGGT
Source organism: Acutalibacteraceae bacterium (assembly GCA_045539955.1). Lineage (GTDB taxonomy): Bacteria > Bacillota > Clostridia > Oscillospirales > Acutalibacteraceae > UBA737. The sequence goes on from JAZQGI010000017.1 coordinate 178,798, forward strand.
TGCCGCCAACATATTGCAAGAAAAAATATAGTGATATGACTGTTGAAGAACAAGAAGTAATAAACGAGTTTGAAGGTCGTGATAGTTACGAAAAAGTATTCAACAATCAAGAAAAATATCTAATAAATACAAGCCAAAATGTTTTAATGATAGGAGCATAATTATAAATAAAAGTTTTAATAAAATGGAGGTTTTATGATGACCTACAAAGACTTAACACCCGAAGAATTTAATGACAATGTTATTGAAACACTTGCTAATGCTTGTGTTGATATAGCGTGGGACAATACTAATTTTATCTGTGAACAATGTTTAAATACGCTGCGACAGATTATATCGGTACTTGGTGTACTTAATAGTGAAGTATGCGAGGCGACAAGACAAGAAGTAAATCAAATTTTAGAGAGGGAAGTTTGTAAATGAATAAACAGAATATTAATAAACTCGAAACAATGGCACAGGATTTCCTTCAGTACAGATATAAAATGTGGCTTTTCGGAAAGAAACGAGACGCCGATTGGAACTTTTATGAGGGTGCCTGTAAAATGATTGAGGCCTTTGGCGGTAGTTGGCGCCGTCATTTTAAAGGCGGCGATGAGGATAATATTGAAAATTATTATCATACAGTTTGGTTCCCGGACAATAGATTGTGCGAAAATCTAAATGAAGATGCTTGGAAAGATTAAATAAAACACGGATTTGATGAGGTGATAGTATGACGATAAATGATATTAATAATTTACCAAAGGAATTTGATTTTAAGTCACATATAAACAATTTAAACCTTGTTTACCATGCAAAAGAAGAAGGAGATAAATATATCGTTACAATGGATGGTAGTATGTGGGATTTTTCAAAAGGAGAATTGCACTTAAGACTATTGGAAAATGATTTTTATATTGTGAATGAAACGATTGTTGAAGACAAAATCGAAGAGGTCATAAACAATATTCTTGATGTTGGATTTGATTTTATTACAACCGATAGATTGAGACAAGAATTAAAAGGGTTCGCTAATTTTATAAAAGAAAAAACATAATAAAAGACTAATTTTATATGGAGGATTTTTGATATGGATATGACAAACAAGAAAATTATTGAAGAAGCACAAGCTAAAATTATGGCAAGAGGCGAAAATCCATATTATCCTATTGAACAACATTTAAAAGATATGGAATTGATTGAAGAGTTGACAAAACTTAAAATCAAATATCAATAAATTAAACGGAGGATTTAATTATGTGGCACGGAGTAGGTAAACCAATTTTACCATCGACTATGGTAAAAGAAGAAAGAATTTTCATACAAATTATCGAATATGAGGATGGCAGTAGAACTTATGCAGTTGGTGGCGGAACAAAAAACAATGGACAAATGGAAAGTTTTAACACACCAAAAGAATGTTTGGAAGAAATCAGGCAGAGAACGGCAATAACCTTGTGTGAAATGTAAGTAAATAAAATGACGATTTTATGAGGTAAGAATTATGATTAGTTTTGAAGAAAGAGTTAAAAATTTAGAAAGGTTTAATAATAGAAAACTTCACGATGACGAAAAATTAGAACTTGCATTTGAGATACAAGACACAGCAAAATTTAAAGCCCTCTTGAAAAATGGTGCAAGTCCAAAACTTACTCTTGAGTTGGCAAAGTCTATGGGCAGTGGAAGATTGTCAATATGTCAATGCGATATGCTAAAACTAATAGACGAATATGCAATAAAAGAGTGATTTTATAGGAGGAAATAGTATGAAGACAGTGGGAGAATTAAAAGAATTTATTAAAAACTTGCCTGATGATATGCCGTTGGTAAATTATCAAAGTAATATGGAAACGAGTGGTTATCGTAATCGGGTAATTTGTGATGTTGCAAATATGAAGAAAGAAGAAAGACCAACATGGGATAGGTTTGACGGAACTTATTATAGTTATGAAGTCTTTGTCAAGACAGAAGATGGAAGCCCTTGTTTAATAATTAACTAATCAAATAATGATTTGATACAGGAGGGGTTAATTATGTATGCCGATATATTAAATATATTAAAACAATTATTTCTTGAACTGTTCATTGTAAACCATTTAATGTTAGAGTTAATTGATGATATAGAAGATACGGATTGTGGTGATGAAATTTTAGTTGAATTTTATATAAGAAAAATTACAGATGAATTCGACAAAGAAGGATTATTAGAGCATAAAAAAGAATGTTCATATTCGTGTCTTGGTAGTTTGACAGAAGAACAAATAGAAGAATTTTTAAATGATTTATTTAATGGTAAATAAAATCAGGATTTTATACGGAGGAAGTTTATGTTTGAATACGAATTGTATACTGAAGGTTGTGTGATTTTAAAACGGTTTGGCGGCAATGGTTATGACATTGATTATGTTTTAATCGGTTGTGACTTCCCAATTGAAAGCGATGACGAATGGAGATTTTGGGAAGAAATCGGATATAGTTCGGGTAGTTCATATAATTTTAAGATTACTTTATCTGAAGAAGATGAGCGAGAGGTTAAGAATTACATCTTAAGTCACATAAAAGATTTTAGTTATTGATAAAGGAGAATATTATGATACAGATTATTAAATTTATTGACGTGAACGCAGATGGCTGCGGAACTGATATTGATATGTATGTTAAAGTCGAAGGCGAATCGGCATTGACAAATGGAGTAATTGACAGAACTAAAAAAGTCATTGAAGAATATAAGGACGAAAATCCTTATGAATGGGATACTAACACAGTTATTGATGTGGCATGCGAACACTTAGAAACAGAAGGTTATAAAGCAGAAACGGTAAGTTATGATTATTGTATTGAATTTTAAAATCAATTAATAGGAGAATTTATATGGAATACAGATGTAGAAAATGCGGATTAGAATTCAATCACGACGAAGTAACAGCAGAGGACGAACAAGGCAGAGATTTATGTCCTGCTTGTTGTAAACCGTTAAATGAAAGAGATAAGGTGGATTAATTATGACTAAACAAGATAGAGAATTGTTTTGGATGCATCCAGAAGCTTTAGAAATTCTTAAAGAAGCGCAAGTAAATACGAAGATAGATTGTGGTGATGATACAGAGTTACTTGGCTATGAAAGAATTCCAAATACGAAGTATGCTATTTGGTTGGCGGTATATGACGAACATTTATATTGGACACTTGATTGTTATAACGACGAATATGACGATTATGATAATGTTGACGGAATGTATTTTTATCGTAGAGATATTAAAAACATTGAGCTTACAAAAGAAGTTTTGTGTGAATTAGCAAAGAAAATTATGAAAAAACTAATCAAAAGATATGAACGTCAATTACTTAAAGAAGCTCAAAAGGAGAGTTGAAATGTCAGAGCAAAATACCTTAGTTAGTATTGAAAACTATAACGGCACAAAATACATACACTACCTTGGCTATGGTTACATGTCCGAAGCAGCGGAATCGGGCAAACCTGCAAGAATAGTAGAATATACTGGCCTGATATGTCCTTTAGAAAAGGCATTAAAACACGGTTTGAGTGTTTGGGAAACAGACAACTCTGAATCAGTTGCACAATACATATCTGACGTTACAGAACACGAGCTTGACGAATATTTGTCCGCTCATCCTTATGTCAGAGAAAGCGAAATTATGTTAGAAAATTTACATTGTGGTACTTATTTTATGATACCGAGAAAGTAGGGAATTATGGACAATTGGTTTATGAATAAAAATGAATATAAAGAAAAATTAGAAAACTCCATTATGGGTGAACTCGAATTTCTAATTGACGAAACCGATAATAAGACCGCTAATTATTGGCTTGATGATACACATAATATTTTCGCTTTCATCAACGATAACGGAGACGGTGATAGATGGATTGAAATTCATTATGAGTTGTATAATTGTAACAATGAAATCGTTGGCGACTTGACTGTTTTGAGTACAGACGAAATAAGTAAAAAAGAATTATTTGAAGAAATCAAAACAATAGTTAATATGTATGTAGGAGATTAAAATGTTAGAAGAAATTTTAAAGAACTTAGGTAGCAAACATCCATTACGGAATAATCCAATTTGTGTAGCAGATGACGAAAAATACGGTGACGGATATACAAAATATAATTGTTTAACGAAGTCTGGTCAAAAAGCCTATGATAAGTTACTTGCTATTCTTTTGGACTTAATAACTATGGGAGTTCTTCCGAGCGGTAGTTATGGTGATATTGTAGACAAGCTGGACGCTATTGTTGATAATCCAAATTTACAATAAAAGTCAGATTTTATGAGGAATTTATTATGAGAAATTTTAAAGTATTTAATTTACATATTAATAAAAATGTTGCAAGTGGAATTGTAAGAGGATTAATTTACAGAGTGACCTTTGACTTTGCTCCTACGGAGATTGAAGCAAAGAGAGCAATTAGAGAAGCTGCAGGTTGGAATAATTAACGAATAAAAGTGAGGGTTAATATGAAAGATAAAGAATATTTATATGTTTGTGAACGCTGCTTGATGGCAATCGAAAGCAGAGAGGGAAATTTAGCACGGAAAATCTATCGCACTGACGAAGAGGACGAGCTTGATTGCACGTGTGATTGGTGCGAAGAAAGTGGATTTGATGAGCTGTATCAATTGGTTAAAGGTTAGGAGAGTAGGTATGGAAAGAATAAAAGATTTAAAGGATGTTATCACTGAGGATTGCAAACAATGGGAACGGTTAAATAATCAAGATAAATTGTTTGAGAGTTACATGTACCTTAACGAATGTGCGAATAGCAAAGAGTCAGGGTATTATCAATTGATTTTAAATGGCTGTGAATTATGGTACGGAACGTTAATTGAAATAAATGCTATTGTAAAATCTATGGTTACTCGAATAAGAAAAAATGATTTTATTGAGGAGTGAGGTAATTAATATGGACTTTTTTCAAACCATATGTGATTCTCTTCCTGATTATTCTGAAGGAAAAGTATGGAGCAATGGACGTGAAATTTTAGTTAAAACCGAAAGCGCCGCAGAAACATTAGCAGATATAATTGAATATGTTTCTAAAGCAAATGGCATTGAGGTTTTGTGTCATACGGGATATTATGACCCCGAAGAAGATAAAAGGAACAATGAAGAAGACCGATATACTGGTTGGTACTATGTAAATATTGAATAGAGTTGTGAGGTAAATTAAATGAATTCGTATGTAATTATATTGAAATTTGATAACAGTTTTGAGTTACCATTGTTTGTTAAAGAATGTCAAACAAATATGGATGCTCTTTCTGCGGCCACTCATTTTTGCAATAAAGAGGGTTATTTCCCAAGTGAAATTAAAGCTATTAGACTTTTAAAAGAAAAGGAAATTGTTCGCATTGATAGAAATGGAAATTTAATAAAAGGTTAGTTTTATGAAAATAAAGGAGTAAAAGTTATGAAGTTAACTAATGAAGATAAGGCCTTGCTTTTACATTGGGGATATACAGAAAAAGACTTCGCACAAATTGAAGAAGCTTTTCAAAAAAGTAAAACCAATTATGAATTAGGGGATTTTCGTATCTCTCGCGAGGAAGCAATTCGACTTTTAGGACGCAGACAATGGTTATCTGGTGTTGTTAGAAGTGCATTTCATTGGACAGCAGCAAGAGAAGTTCCTATGTCAATGTCCGGCGAGGTTGTATATTTTGATTCGTCGAAATTGTTTAAGTATGGAGTAAAAGAAAAATGATAAATAATCTAAAATTCACTTCTCCGCGAGGAAAAGAAATCGTTTTTGACGATTATCAAAATGACATTAGTGAATATGGAACTTGCTGGACACATATGTGCAAACATTGTCACAATAAATACCGTAGTATTTTAGGTAATCGAGTTAGCGAAAGTGCTTCGGATTCTGCAATTTGTTCTGTTAAAGGTTGCAATAATAAAGCAGATTATTATGTTGATTTTGATGGAGCAGAAGTTAAAGTGATATGAAAGGAAATTTAATATGACAAAACGAGAAATCATGCATCTCGCAAATAAACTTATGGACGAACTTAATGAATGTGGCGACCCAGAGTTCGTAGACGAAGTTACTAGTCGAGTAGGTTATAATGATTATTTTAAAGAAGAGGAGATTGGTGAGTGTGAATAATACAGAAAATTACATAGTGGAGTGCTGTCCACATTGTAATACTGAAAATGAAATCCGGTGGGACGTTGAAACTGAAGGTTACGAGGCGTTTTGTCCACATTGCGGCCAACCGATGTTGATTTGTAGCGAATGTATGAGTGCAGAAGATAATGAGCTTCAAAAATGTGATTGGTCTGAAGGAAAATGTTTTAGATGTAAGCAGGAGGTTAAGAATGAAAACTGATTTTAATTGGAGTATTGAATGTTATAGAATTAAAAATTCAAAAGATTTGTTGGTAGTTTCGTTTACAGATGACGAGCAAGAAATGTATAATTGTGAGGTTATTTCGAGTGACGAATATTATCATAATGGTCAAGGTTTTATTAATGGAGAAATTAGTTTGCAAGAAGTTATTTCCGAATCTGTAATTAAAGAGTGTTGTGCGAACACTATTAAAGAAATTGAAGACCAGTTAAATATTTCGGTTGGAGATTATATGTGTGGTTGGGATAGTAGTTATTACGAAGATGCTGTTGTGTGTGGAATTTCTGCTACATCTGGTTACGACTTAATAGTAGAAAAATGTTCTGTTGATGAAAATGTTTAATAAAATTGGTAATTTATGAGGTGAAAATTCATGAACAAAAATTGTGGAATAGTAAAATGCATTTGTGAAACATGCGATTCTCAAAGCGAGTGTGAATATTTTGATAGTGTTATTTATCCAATTGTAATGAGAGTATCTTCGCCGCTTAAATTAGATTCGTTTACTGCAAAGATTATAGATGTATTAGAAGGTTTTACTTGTGATAATTACGAAAACTAAAAGAAAAGTTATATAAAAGCTTTTTGATTGGAGGAAATAATGAAGAAATACTTTAGGACAGAAAAAATAACAGAAGATGAGTTTATTACTGCAACCGGATTGGAAGCTGATAAGTATGGACAGACCACTGTTATTACAGACAATATTATTTATACGGCTGTTGAATTTGATAGAGATAATATTTACGTGCCCACAAATAGCATAGAGTAGATTGAGGTGAGCAGAATGACTGATAAAAAACTAACCGACAAAGAAGTTTGTCCTTATTGTCACCAAGATAATGAAGGATATGTAAAAATGTTTGGTCGATTTTACTTGCGTAAAGACCATTTTAATGGTTGGAATTTGTACGCAGGGAAAGGAAAACCTTTGCCAATAAAATTTTGTCCTATATGCGGTAGACTTTTGGAAACAAAACAAACACAAGTATATAGTATACAAGATGATTTTTGCGGTGTGCCTTGTAAGTTCATGCAAGATAAAATCAACAGTCTACAAACAGAGAATGAGGAACTGAAAACTCAAGTAAGTTTTCTTCTTCGTACATGCGAAAGAGTAGATAAAAGAATTAAAACAGCAGAAGAAAGGATGCGTAAAAAAATAGCTGATAGATTAACAACCATTCTTTTAAAGGCAATAGAAGTTGATGATAAATAAAATCGTATAAAACGAGCATTTTATGGAGGTGTTTATGTTTAAAGTAATCGAAAAAGAAACCGAAGAGGTTTATAACGTATATGATATTAAATATGATAAGTGTGGGTATCCGCATTTCGTTGTTTATAAAAACGGTCAGTGGCAGATAAAATCAGCAAAATATTTTAAACCGAATGTGTGGTGAGAAAATTGAATGCAAAACAACGAACAAGATTAGAAAATATTGTTTCAGAACTTGAAGATATTGTTTCTGACGAGCAAGAAAAGCTTGATAATTTAGAAGAAAATTTCAGCGGCACCGAACGGTATGAAAGAATCGAAGAAGGAATTTCTGCTTTAGAAGAGGCAATAGAAAATATTCAAACTGCAATTGAAAATTAAAAATATAATTATTGACTTTTTGTAAGAAAAGGTGTAATATTGAATTTGCCGAACAAATGTTCGATAAAAACGCACAAAGTCCAATATATAGGACAGTAAAATGTGTTATAATGTAGATAAATAAAAATAAGATTGGTGGTACATTTATGGGATTTGGCTTATTCTTAGCAAGTTTGTTATGGGGCAGCGCACAAGCTGTCCACAACCAAAGCGAACAACGAAAAAGAGAAATAAATTATCAAAAACAAGTTGGCTTAGGCGATAACCTTGAACTTGAGAAGGAATTGGGTGTTAAATATTATAAAGAAATGGAACAAACATTCAGAGACGAAGTTAAAAAGGATAAAACCAGACCGCAAATTGCATTTGATAAAATGTTGACAATTCATTTTCCTAGAGCACTAAATAATAGGGAGTATCTTTGTTGTTACGAAATTCCTCGTATAGCATCAGCGAAAGCAAGACTTGAGGTATGGAAACGAGGATATAGGCTTACCAACTCGGTAAGTAGAGAATATCCGCCTACTGATAAAATCTTGTTAATGGCAGGTTGGTCTCCATTTTTTTATCGAGAAAGTGGTGCAGAGCCAGTAAGAAATTATATGTCAAGTGATATTGACACATATCCTTGGAGTGACGAATACCCTACTTTAGAAAAATGGTTGGCGCAATTTAAAAAATAATTTGTTTAAAGGAGATTTTATTATGAGTTTATTAGGTTTGTTATTATGTGGTCTTGGTATGGGTTATGCCGTTCATAAAGACAATCAGAAGTTTGCCAATATGAATCGAGAGGCAACACGGTTATACGGAAGAGGGATTAACGAGCCTTTTGACGAAAAGACTATGACAAATAGGCATTATCGAGAGTTGAAAGGATATTTTAACGAAAGATATAATTATTATATGAATGATAAAGATTATATAATGAAACATACTAATATTGAAAAACAATTTAGTTACGATTTAAAAGAAAAATATAGCTTAGACCAAGTACAACAGTCATACGCAGGATGGTTAGCATACGAAGATATGTGTGCTAAATATGCTCCGGATTATGTTAAATTCGCAGAAAGTATAAGCCATAGTTTAAATCATTATAGTCCAGCATGTTTTTCTCACATTGCAGTTGCGATGACAAGAAAAGAGGCATACAAGCAGGGGTTCAAACCGTCACATATAGAAAATATGAATTGTCAATTTTATAATGCAAAATTATACTTTTACAGAGGTTACAGCGGTGTCGGAATGGAAGACCCAACTGAATATAGTTATGACAGTCTAAATAGAGAAAATCCGTTCAAGTATCTTACGGAATATAGTTTATGCGATAAAATTTATTATGCAAGAATATAAAAAATTAAATAAAAAGGAATGATAAAATTAAACAATGATTCAGCGTGGTGAAATATACTTAGTTAACTTAACAAAGAATGTTGGTTCGGAACAAGGTGGTATAAGACCGGCTGTTATAATTCAAAATGACAAAGGAAATCAATATTCTCCAACAACTGTAGTTTGTCCAATAACGAGCAAACAAAAGAAAAATATTCCTACTCACGTCGAATTATTACCTGAAGATGGTGTGTCTAGACCGTCAACGGTGCTTTGCGAACAGCCTATGACGGTAGATAAATCGCTGCTAATGAAATGCCTCGGCAAAGTCGAGAATCAGCAAAAGATTTTGGATATAAATCAAAAAATAATGATAAGTTTAGGAGTTATGTAATGGATTACATTCGAATGATAGAAGAATTTCAAGGCAACAACGGAGAAAGACGTATAGGTTGCCGATTGTGGAACACGGAACAGTGTTCTATACATAATGGTGGACATTGTGAAAATTGTGAGGTGTTTTGTCAAATACTTTCTCAACTTCACATGTATGAAAGCTTATTTGCAGAAATGATTAAATCAGAGGTGAAATAATATAAGACAAATTTGCGTTAGAGATATGGAAAAAATATTAAAATTAAATGGATTTTCTTTTGATAGACAAAATGGTAGTCATAAAATTTGGATTAAAGGTAATAGAAGTATTTCTGTCCCTTCTGTAACACTGAAATGTGTAGTAGCCAATAGAATTATAAAAGAAAATCATTTGGCACTAAATTAAATGAAAATATTTGTGGGTTGATTCTAGTTGATATAAATATCAGAATTATGTGTAACTATCTAAGGGAGTGATAAAGTGGATAAGCAGATTTTGTCAGTTGATGTTTCAGTTTTACTTCAAGAATACAATAAGCTACAAAAGGCTTATGAAGTATTAAAGAATAACTTGAAATACGAGCAACAACTTCGTATGAATGTTGAAAAGGAATTATTGTTGCTTCAAGAAGAATTAAATACTAAATATAAAAAGAAAAAAAGTTTAAAAGAAAAAGAAGTTGAAGCTAAAGAACGGGCAGAACGTAAACTTCGTGGCACCACAAAAGACGGCAGACCTCTTGCTAAAGCTGCTGAGTGGATAGAATCTTATGAGCAGTTTGAATCAATAAGAAAATGGCTTTTTGAAGAAAGTGCAAAAAATCCAATCAAAAGAGCACGTAATAGATATGCTTGGAGTTTGGGTTGCGCTATCGGAATTAGATGCGGTGATTTAGTTAAATTAAAATGGGGTCATTTAATTGATAAAGATGGAAATTTTAAAGAGCAAATTGATATTGTTGAGCAAAAAACATCAAAAACCCCTTCTATATTAATTACTGAGGCCGTTAAAGTTTTTACTAAAGAATATATCGAAGCAACCGGTATAACCCCTGTCTTATCTGAAGAAATTTTTAAAACACAAAAAGCGGGTGGTAAAGTTTCATCTGTTAGAACCACTTATTCCAATCTGTTTAAATCAGCAGCACAAGCATGTGGTATTGAAAAACAAATAAGTTCTCATGCAATGAGACATAGTTTCGTCACTATAATATGCTGCATAGCTGGAGAACAAGAAAATTTAAAAAGTTTCCAAAAGGGAATGTATATCGCAAGTAGGGCAGTGGGTCATAGTAACGAAAAGATTACACAAAGATATTCGGGAATGGACGAATACATTAAAAATCTTGGCAGACAAATTGTTTCTGACTTTCTTCTTGGCAAATCTGAAAAGGTTTTAAAAATACCGTTTGATATTAATACTGGAGATTGTACATTACAATTTAAGGAAGATTTTGCAGTAATCAATAAATGTTTGAATAACATGAACATTAATTAGGAGGATATTGAAAATGAGACTTTATGAATTGACAAACAAAGGTTGTGAAAAAGTAAACTGCTTACCACAGATTATTTTTCGGAAGGAAAACGTTTTTCGGAACACCATTAATGATTGGCAATTGACATTGGAGTATGAATTTGAAAATATACCGTTTGATATCAATCTTTCATATTTTTCAATTCTACTTCAAGACATACATAATAATATTCCTTGTGGAACACTATTCATAAACGTACCAGTAGGCGAAGATTATGATACAATAATATACATAGTTCGCTTTGATAAAAAGGAATTTGAAAAAATTAAAAAATTTACTTGACAAATTTCCCGAAGTGAATTATAATATAAAAGCGAAAGGGTGATTTCGTTTATGCTTAAATATCAAGAATTTGTTGACCAGTACTCTGAAAAGTATGGTGGTTTAGCTAAAAAGATAGCGGAGTTTATGGAAGGTCGAAAAATTTCTTCTTTAATGGGCGAAGACCTTTATGAATACTTTGGAACGAAAACTGCCGTAACTAGAACTCAATTTTATGTACGTAGAAGTGCCATAATTGATTTTGTGCGGTTCACTGGCGATGCAAATAAAGATAAGATAATTAATCATATCTCTAATCTTTCTCAAACTCAATTGTCAAAGAGAATAGATGAAAAATCTTCTACATATAAAAATTTAGACGAACTCTTGGAATTGCTTGAACAGTTAGTGTTAGAAAAAAGGCTACATTCTGTAGATGCTACACCATTACAGTCTATAGCGATATTGATTTGGATAAATTATAGCAATGTTGATATTACAGAGTTTAAGGTGTCCGATATTGATAGTCTTAAAAATCTCGATGACAAATATAAAAATATTTTGAAGACTTATGCTAATTTAAAATATTATAGAGCATTGCCATCTGGTAAGGTTCAAAATCTTGTTCAAAGTGAGTATTTATTTAGAACGTCGCACACAAATAAATTAACTGTGAATGATGTTAACAAGATTGTTTCTAAAATACATTCTCTTGTTGCAGATAAAAATAAAACATTTACAGTGGCAGTTATTAAAAGAAGTGCTGCATTTACAGAAATATACAAAAAATACAAACTTGATATAACACCTGATATAATTCGAGATTATTTTGGACAATCAAAGAAATTCGCAGAAATTGACAGATTAATTATTGAATATAAAAAATGGGCAGAGCAATTCAAGAACCAAATAGTAGGCGTACAATAGTACGCCTTTATTCCACAAAAATAAAATTCCCAAAATGAAAGGAAAAGCAAATATGAAACATTTTAATATTAAGAAATGTCTTTACAATGCCGCGTGGCAAGGATACACTTTAAAATGTTCTTGTGGACGGACATTAGCCATCAGATATATGTTCAACGGAGATGTGAGATTATTTACTTATGGCAAATTTAGCAAATACAAACAAGAAATCCTCGCAAGGAAAGATACTCAAAAAATTACCCGAAAATCCGAATTGTTTGGTAACTTGGGTAACGAAGAGTGGGAAGAAATATTATGTGATATTAGACAAAGAAAAACACATACATAATGTTTACTGCGAGGTAGATAAAGGTTATATGAAAATTTATAGCACAAAAATTATTACACTATAGAGAAAGAATTAGAAAGGTTTGAAAGTAATGAAAACGAAATTAAGTGATATTAAAATTACTGGAGCATTTAAAAAGACACATCCGAATCCTGAGAAATTATTAAAGTGCATGACTTATTATGCGAAGCACGGTAAATTGGACAGAGATATTGTCATAAGTAAAGATAATGTTTTAGTTGACGGATATGTAGGATATTTAACCTTAGTTGCATTGGGTATTAAAAAATACAAGTGTATTAAAGACAATTCATATCAGTGGTTTGTGCAAGGAAAGCATAATAATAATTCTGCAAAAACATATACTTGGCGAATACCCGAATGGCTGATGATTGATGGTTCGCCACGTATCTATAAAGGCAAAACATATTGGGTAAAAACTTCAAGAGGTGAAAGTGCTGTCAAAGTAACAAAAACTTTCATATCTAATAAATCACCTGTAGGTTTTAAAATTTTAGATTTCACTTTAGCATAAGGTGGTCTTATGGAAGATAAATGTATTTGCTGCGGAGCAGATGTATCAGATTTAAGCACACAGGTTTGTGATAGTTGTGTAAATAGAGCAGAAAACTTTTTGAATCAAAACAAAGTTAAAATGTCAAAAGTAGAAAGATATTATCGTGAATGCTGGAAACGATTATTACATAGACACAACAGACAATGAAAGCATATATTTTTTTAACTTTGAAAATTCCCAAAATGAAACAAATTTAATAAAAGTACGCTTTTATTCAAATTTTAAAGGAGTGGTTATATAGAATTCAATAGAATTTGGGCTATGCCCAATAGTAGAACATTTCAAATTAAACCTATAAAAGAGTTTGTAGAAAAATACATAAAAGACAAAAAGATTATTATTGACCCATTTGCAAATGAATGCCGGTACGGAACAATTACAAACGATTTAAACCCTAAATTTGATACTGATTTTCATTTAGACGCTTTAGACTTTCTTCGACAGATAGAAGATGAAAGTGCAGACGTGGTTATTTATGACCCACCTTATTCGCTTAGACAGGTTAAAGAATGTTATGAGGGCGTTGGAATTACAGTAACGGCAGAACATACGAAATCTTCTTGGAGAGCGAAGCACTTAGATGAAATCAAGCGAATATTGAAACCAGGAGGTTTAGCACTGTGCTTCGGTTGGAATTCTAATGGTATTGGAAAGACAAGAGGATTTGAAATGTTAGAAGTTTTGTTGGTGCCGCATGGTGGAAGTAAGAATGATACAATCTGTACGGCAGAACGCAAAATATAAAATAGACATTTTATTAAAAATTAGAGGACGGTGAAACGGGAAATTTTAATAGCAATAATTGATGCAGATATAGTCGGCAAAAAGAAACATAGATTTCCTAATTTGGCGTGTATGAAAATTTCCGCTTATCACAAGAAATTAGGTAATCAAGTGGTTTTAAAAACCGACTACGAAGATTTAGAACAGTTTGACAAAGTAATAATTTCAAAAGTTTTTACTGATACTGAAATTCCGGGCGAACCGAAAGATAAAACTAATAAGGACAGTAATAACATTTGGGATTGGTACAAAGACAATGAATTCTTAAAGAAAAGCAATATAGAGTTTGGCGGAACGGGCTTTTATTATGATAAAGCTCCGCCTCTTCCGGACGAGATAGAACACATAATGCCAGACTATCATTTGTATGATGAATGGATAAACAAGAATATTTACGATGGCTTAGAGGAAATCGAAGATGAAGATAAAGAACCAATCATAAAACGAAGAAGAAATGAGTTTACTTATTATTTAGATTACTCAATAGGATATCTAACTCGTAAATGTTTTAGAGGTTGTTATTACTGTGTCAACCGCAATTACAAGCAGGTTGTAGCAAACAGTCCATTATATGAATTTATGGACGAGAGCCGACCAAAGTTGTGTTTTCTTGATGATAATTTCTTTGGATGCCCAAATTGGAAAGAATTAATTCAACCGGCAATTGATAGCGGTAAGCGTTTTCAATTCAAGCAAGGTCTTGATGAAAGACTTTTAACAAAGGAAAAGATAATTAAAATTTCGAAATGGAAATATGACGGAGAAGTGATATTTGCCTTTGATAATATCGAAGATAAAGATTTGATTGTTTCTAAATTAAAACTAATTCGTGAAACCGTCCCTGAATGGAAACGAGAATTAAAATTTTATATCTTCTGCGGTTGTGACAGAAAGAACGTTTACGATGAAGAATTTTGGAAACAAGATATACACGATTTATTTGAACGAATTGATATATTGAGTCAGTTTGGTGCAAAGCCATACATAATGAGATTTGAAAAGGTATATAAAACGCGGTGGTCTTCCTTTTATGCAGCGGTGGCCGCTTGGTGTAATCAACCTTCGATGTTTAATAGTTTTAGTTTTAAGTTGTTTTGTCAATGTCGCGGTATGAGGCGAGATGGTTACAAAAAATACAAAAGAGATATTGAAGGATATTTAAGAGATGTCGGCTTCAAAGGTTCTGAATGGCGAAGTATGGAAGAAGTCGAAAATCTTTATCCAGAACTATCTGATAAATATTTTAATTTCAGTGGTAAGTCAAACAAAATTTTTTAACTCAGAAAAATGTGTAATTTAGTGCATAATTCTCTCAGAAAAATGTGCAAATAAACACGAAAATAAGTATGAAAAATGTGATTTAGAACAGGAGAGTGATGTCCATTAAATATATGGGAAGTAAATCTCGGATAGCGAAACATATCGTTCCGATAATTCAAAAATACATAGACGAAAACAAACCCGCTTTTTATTTAGAACCCTTCGTTGGCGGTGCGAATGTAATTGATAAGATTAAATATCCGAACAAATTTGGTTCTGATAAAAATAAATACCTAATTGCATTACTAAAGCACGTTCAGTCTGGCAAACCGTTATACGAGAGTGTGACAAAGGAATTATATGACAAAGCAAGAACTGCTTTTAATAATGGCGATACAAGTGAATTTGAAGATTGGCAAATCGGAAATATAGGATTCCTCGCTTCATACAATGGGCGTTGGTTTGACGGCGGATATGCAAAAGCAGGTTACGAGAAAACTAAAAACGGTCAACGATATAGAGATTATTATCGTGAAGCAAAAGATAATCTTTTAGCACAAGCTCCTAATCTAAAGGGAATTGAATTTAGAGATTGTGATTACAAACGCATAGTTGACCCTCGTGGTTGTATATTTTATTGCGACCCACCTTATGCAAATACAAAACAGTATAAAAATGCAGTCAATTTTGATTATGACGAGTTTTGGCAGACAATGAGAGATTGGTCAAAGAACAATATTGTTATTATCTCAGAGCAAAACGCTCCAGATGATTTTGAGATTATTTGGGAACAGCCAGTAAGCCGTTCAATTAAGGCAAACGATAAGAGCGTTTCGGTAGAGAAGTTGTTTAAGTACAAAGGAGAGTGATAATAAATAGCACCACGCAAAAAAGGAAATAACTTTATTTTCGAAGGCGATACAGTAAAAATCGAATTAAAAAGAAGAAATGAAGATAGTGTATACGCATTAATTGATATAGATGATTACGAAAGAGTAAAGAATTTTAAATATACATGGCACTCTTTTCTTGCCAAGAATACTGGCACATATTATTGCGCTGCAACTACATACTTCAAAGATGAAAACGGACAAACAAAAAGCAAACCGCTATATTTACAAGTTTTTATTGCTAATCCAAACCAAGACCCTAATATATATGTTGACCATATTAATTATGATACTTTGGATAACAGAAAACAGAACTTAAGAACAACTAGCAATAGTAATAATTTAAAATATAGAAATGGTAAAAATTCAAACAATAAATCTGGTTATCGAAATGTATGTATGATACAGGGTTGGTGGACTGTGCAGATGCAAATAAATGGAAAGAATACAATATTGGCGAAATTTAAAGATTTAGATGATGCCGGCGCGTATGCAGAGAAAATGAGAAATAAATATTTTGGAGAATTTGCAGGACAGGGATAAATATACATAGATAATTTTATCAAAAATATTGTGCCGTAGAATGTGGTCGTGAAATTATTGCTAAATTTGACCCATCTGCATATTTTACAAGAATTGAAAAAATTAAGAGATTGTCTGAGATTAAAAGGAGTATGGACGCAAAGGTAAAAGAACTTCAGCACCTAGCAATTTATGAAGCTCTTGCAAAGGATAATTCTGAAATGAAAGAGCTGCTTGACGAATTTAAGTCGTTGATTTAGGGTGAACAGCGGTGGTTAAATTAACACAAAGTCTTGAACATTGGCTATGGGAGAATCATAAAGATATTATTGGTTTAATTTTGCTCGGCTACTTCGAATTGTTTACAGACGAAATGAGAGAAGAATATCTTGAGTGGTGTAAGACCGAAGATGGTAGACAATATTTAAAAGGTGGAAGTAAATATAATGAAACTTTGGGTTGATACCAAACCTGCACCCGAAGGTATGTATTGGGTAGCAAGAAGCGTTAATGAAGCAAAATCATTTATAGAACAATTTGAAATCGGCGCATTTCCTTTTGGAAAATTTGAACTCATTGACGTTGACCACAATGCAGGCAATTATGCTTCTGATGGCGGTCATTATATCAAACTTCTTGAGTGGCTTGAAGAGACTAGTCGTAATTATCCAATTCACATTCATAGCGATAATCAAATAAACCTTTTGTGGATGCGAGAAATAATTGAAAGAAATGGATGGAAAGAAGTATAACACATGTTTAAGCGAATAAAGAATTTTTTAAAAAATAGACGAATTAAAAAACTTTATAATCGTTGTTATGAGATTATGTTGCGCATCAATAAAGCAACTGAAGGTTATTGTTCTGGTTCTTGGAGACCAGAAATTAAAGAAGTATGCTGTTCTAAGATATGTCCATATTTTATAGATTTGGACTGATATAAAAATAAAATAGAATAAAATCGAGATTTTATGAAGAAAGAAAGGAAATTATTATGTGGTTTTGGTTATTTGTAATTATTTTAGGCGTAGGTATTGGTATCACCATTCTTGGTTGGTGGATGTATGAAAATACAGTATATTATACTGAATGGCTTGAAAATACTGGCATTGTAATTTCATTTATAGCCGCAATTGTCGTTGGTGTTATGGGGATTTTCATAATTGACGGGCATGTAAATGTTGATGCTAAGATAGCAAGAAAAGAGCAAATCTATAATAGCTTGGTTTATCAATTAGAAAATGATTTATACGACAATGATAATGATTTAGGCAAAAAAGAATTATATGACCAAATTGAAGACTGGAATAAAAATTTGGCTTATTATCAAAAAGTTCAAGACAATTTGTGGTGTGGTATATTTTATTCTAATATCTATGACCAGTTTAAATTTATTGAATACAAATAATAATCGAAATTTTATGAGGTAATACAATGACAAGAAAAAGATTTACAAAACTGCTAAGAGGTATGGGTGTGTCTGCGAAAACGATTAAAGATTATACTAACACTATAATCAATCTTGGCGGTGAAACATCTTATCAAGAAATATATGATAAGTTGATTGAATACATAGTTAAAAGATTTATATGTGGTAACGAACAACCTAAAATAGACTTTACTCCTTTTGAATCTAAGTACGAGGATAATCAAACCAATTATCTTTTAAGTTATGGTGCCAAAGTAATTGAACCATCAAGTGTGGTCAATGTTTCTTTTTCTTAACAACAAATGCAAAATGAAATAAATATAAGGTGGTTATGTGAGAGATATATTATTTACAGGCAAACGTAAAGATAATGGTGAGTGGGTTGAAGGATATTTAGGTGTATTTGGAGATACGACGCAAATCTTTGTTCCATTCACTGACGAAGAAATAAAAGAAAATCAGGGTCACTTTTTATCTGTGATAAACGGAGTATGGCATATCGTTGACCCCGAAACAGTAGGACAATACACAGGCTTGACCGACAAGAACGGCACTAAAATTTTTGAAGGACATATACTTCACTTTAAAGCATATCGAGGTGGTGGCTTTGCCTGTCCTATTGGCACGGATATTTATTATAGAGTTTTATTTGGAGATTGTAATCCTGATATGAACACCTTAACTGAATACGTGGGATTTTGGGCATTGGGCAAAAATTATGATGAAGATGATTTATATGAGTATGGAAACTCTATAAGTTATTTAATAAATTCGCATGGTGCTTGTGTAATCGGTAATATACACGATAATCCTGAGTTGTTAAAAAGTGAATAAAAAGAATATTTTATGAGGTTTAATATGAATCAAATTGAATTGATTAATGAAGACGGTACAACTCTTGAAGATATGCCTATAAATCCACTCAAAGAAAAATGGGCTAAACTTTACCCGCCAATTCCAAAACCTGAACTTTCTCAAGTATGTGACGGTTATAGTTGTATGTGGTGCGGTAGATGTCCTAATGGTGATTATTGGGAAGTACCAGAAGAGGATAAGAAAATTTGGGAACAATATCAAGCAAAAGTTCGTGAATACAATATGGTTCATAATCCTAGCTTATTTGATAAACAACTCTTTGAAAGGAAGTAGGTATGAAAAACGAAGAAATTTCTCGTAGACAATTTTCTGAGAATGGTCAATCTTGGTTTAGTAAACGTTGGGCTTGTTGGGCTAACAATCACAATGGTTGGTCTAAGATGAAAAAGAAAAATAGACGACTGTTTAAAAAGAAGTTTAAAAGAGAAGTTCAAAAAGAAATTAGAAATGAATTAAATAATTTTGTGAGGTAATAAATGTTAGAACCAGCAATTAAATATAAAGACCAATTAGAAAAACTCCAATATAATATTTGGTTTGATGATAAATATAAGTATTGGGCTTGCGATAGTTACTATCAGTCTATGCAGATAGACGACAACACTTGGAATAGGCATCAATTTGTATCTGTGTATAACGATAAAGTAATTGGTTATATAGCCTACAATGTTTCAAGAAGTGACAATAATGTTGGCAGCTTAAGTATTATAAACTTCTCGGATAATCGTGCAGCATTTGGTATAGACTTAAGCAAGGCGTTGAAGGACATATTTGAGAAATATAAATTTAGAAAATTAAATTTCAATGTGGTTATCGGCAATCCAATAGAAAAATCATATGACAAGATGATTAAAAAATATGGTGGACGAATCGTAGGTATACGTAAAGAAGATGTAAAACTAATTGATGGCAAGTATTATGATAGAAAATTTTATGAGATACTTGCTAGTGAATACTTTAACTCTGTAGAAATTGAACAAGGAGGTCAAAACACTGAATAGAGTACAAAAGCGAAAATATGTAGTAGCACTTCGTAAGAAAGGTTTCTCTTTGGAATCTGCAAAGCGAATTGCTGAAATGAAAGCGTTAGACGATGTTAAGCCTGTTATCGCTGTAGGCGATAAAGTTCGGTTAAAATACGACTCAATCACACAATCGCCGGACTACGATAGGAGAGTGGAAAACTACAAGAAATTCGTTGAGGACAGTAAGGATAAAGTTTTTACTACTGAATCGTATAAAGGCTATAACAAACTGTTCTGCTTCGTAGAAGACGAGACAGAAGTTAAGTGGGTATTCCACGAATATGACTTAGAGAAGGTGGATGAATAATTGAAAGAAATGGTATATTCCTCTAAACGAGAAGAACAAATTTTATATGAAGGATTATATGGAAATCGAAAATTTGCAATATTGAGTTTAGGTACACACCCAACAGCATATGTTGAAGTCAGAAATGGCGAACCTCTTAATTACAATGCAGAATATTATGACAAAATTAAAGTTCACGGCGGACTTACATTTAGCGACCATTCGTATTGGGATGATGAAGACAATAGTTTTTATGTCGGTTGGGATTATGCTCATTATATGGATTATGCAGGATATGAGATGAATTTTTCAGAAGATTTAAGAACTGACGGAAAGCGTTGGACAACCGAGGAGATTTTTGAAGAGGTTAAATCAGTTATTGAACAACTAAATACATTGAGAGGTAATATATGAGCGCAGCAGAGAAAAAGAAATACATAAAAGAATTGCAGAAGCAGGGTATAAGCCCGTCGCAAGCACGTAAGCTTGCTGATATGAAAGCTGAGACTGACAAAGAGGGTGGTCGGTAATATGCAAAATTTGACTTGTAAATGGCTATTTGTTGACGGACACGGTACTGCAACTTTAATTAGTACAGTTTGCGATTGGCAAACAGCGATAATTGAATATACAGGTAGTTTGTTTGTTGGAGCAAAGCGCAATCTTTTTGTGCAAGCGTTTTCTGGCCTTGAGACGGTTGAAAGTGCTGTTGAATTTTTTAATACAATTTATCAATATAGTAGCGATAAAATTGTAGCAATGGTGCCACTAACAGAGAATGCATATGTGAACGAAAAGGAATTTAATTCAAATAAGCGAGATTTTCGTTACATGGATTGCGAAGAAGATGATTATGAATAAAACTACGGTTTTATGCAAATTTTTGAGAGGTGATTTAAACGGACGAAAAATATGAATTTCACGAAGGTGACTATGTAGAAAGCGCAGATGGACGCGTTGGATACATAAAAAGCATTTGTCATTGCGATATGTGCAAAAAACGTGGATTCGATGAGCCTACAATATTATATACAGACGGTAGCGAAGACTATATCTCTAATCACTCTATAAAGAACGTAGAGAAAGACTATATTCGAATTGGTCAATATCTCTTTCAAGATAAAAAGGTTAAAAGAGAAAACTTTTTATATGAACGACAATTTAGAGTCGTAGAGGTAGTTTATAACCAAGAAGGTGTTTTAAAACACCCTATAAGCGATTGGCAGTCGGAACGTTATATTCACGATGCAATGTCGTATTTTAGAAACCGAATTGACCAAAATGAATTTCATACTTATAC
The DNA here is from genome assembly GCA_045539955.1 of Acutalibacteraceae bacterium. Taxonomy (GTDB): domain Bacteria; phylum Bacillota; class Clostridia; order Oscillospirales; family Acutalibacteraceae; genus UBA737. The sequence continues at coordinate 200,473 of JAZQGI010000017.1, forward strand.
ATATGAAGAAAGATATGTTCGAGTAAAAGAAATATAAAACAGAAAGGATTGATGTTTATCAAAGTAAAGTTTGTAAAAGTAAGAGAGGGTGCAAAAGTTCCTGAGCGTGGCTCAAAGTTTGCGGCAGGGTATGATTTGAGTGCAAACTTACCTGAAAAAAGCACGATGATTTATCCCGGAGAAATATTAAAAATTCATTCAGGCTTGGCTGTTGAAATACCTGAAGGGTATTTTGGTGGGATTTATGCAAGGTCAGGACTGTCTACTAAACAAGGTTTACGACCTGCCAATTGTACAGGCATAGTAGATTGTGATTATAGGGGAGAAATAATAGTTGCCCTATATAACGATAGTGATAAAATTCAGACTATTGAGAATGGTCAGAGAATCGCACAGTTAGTTATTCAACCTTATTTGAATGTAGAATTTGAAGAAGTTGACAAACTTGAGAACACTGAGAGAGGAGAAGGCGGCTTCGGCTCCAGTGGCGTATGATAAAGGTATATTCAACGGGATGCCCGAAATGCAAGGTGCTTCTTAAAAAACTTGCTGAAAAAGGAATTCAGTACGAAGAGTGCAATGACACAGAAATTATGAAAGAAAAAGGAATTCAGTTTCTACCAGTCTTAGAAATCAACGGAGACCTTTTAGATTTTAAACAAGCAACAGAATGGATTGGGAGGAATTAAATGGAAATAAATTTAAAATTATCAAAAGACTTTGAAAGATGTTTAGAGGATTTAAAGAAGAAATACGGTGAAGATTTTGAATACATAAATGGATTGCACCCAAGTCAGTTAGACTTTTCTGAGTTCTTGGATAGATTTGTTCAGCAAGATACAATGGCAGACGCTACTATTGACCCGAACGCTAACGCAAGCCACAAAGATATTCGTAGTTTTATTACCGAAAAAGGTAAGAGCGAAGACAAGTTGTTTGGCTTAAATAAAATCTTCTTAGAGATTAAAAAGAAGTGGGGACTTAGAACCGCAAAGCAGTGGTTGGAATGCGAATTCAATAAGGCATTTTATCTTAACGATTCTGCATCAGCTTCTTACTTCCCTTATTGTTGGGCTAACGACTTTACCCGATTGGCAACTGAAGGATTATTCTTCCTCAGCAAATATAATCACCAACCTCCCAAACACTTAACAACTTATTTTGACGACGTTATTGAGTTTGTAAGCTTCTTATCAAACAGACAGTCTGGTGCAGTTGGTATGCCAAATGTATTGATTTGGGCTTGGTACTTCTGGAAGAAGGACGTTGAAAATAACTATTTAGGTTGTAAAGAATTTGGTGAGGAGTATTTAAAGCAGAATTTTCAAAAGTTTATTTACAGACTTAATCAGCCTTTCTTAAGAATAGACCAATGTGCTTTTACAAATGTTTCTATTTTTGACAGACCGTATCTCGAATCTTTGTTTGGTGGAGTGGAGTTCCCCGATGGAACATTTGCTATTGACCATATTGAAGATTTGATTGAATGTCAGAAGATATTTATGGAAGTAGTAAGCGATATTAGAACGACAAATATGTTCACCTTTCCGGTGTTAACTTATTCACTGCTCTATAAGGACAAGAAATTCGCAGACGAACCTTTTGCTCGTTGGTGTTCAGACCACAATATCAAGTGGAGTGATAGTAACTTCTTTGTAAGTGATAATGTGGGCGTACTTTCTAACTGTTGCAGACTTCTTTCTGAAACAACAAAACTTGATGCGTTTATCAATTCAATCGGTGGAACTGCATTGTCAGTTGGCTCTTGCCGAGTAAGTACAATTAACCTTGTTCGTATTGCTTACGAATCCAAGTTAAATAAGAAGAAATATCTCGATATTCTTCGAGACAGAGTAACGCTTGATTGTAAAGCACTTTATAGTATGAGACATATCTTGAAGAGAAATATTGAAAAGGGCTTGCTTCCCAATTATCAAGACGGTGCAGTGGAACTCGACAAGCAGTTCTGTACCATCGGCGGTATTGGTATGTACGAAGTTATGGATATGTTTGGCTTAATAAATACTGATGAATTTGGCAACAAGTCTTATTCAGATGAAGGTGTTGAATTTGCAACCGAAATCCTTGATGTTATTAACGACGTAAAAGACAATTTTGAATGTGATTTTACATTTAACCTTGAGATGATTCCTGCGGAGAATTGTGCTGGTGTTATTTGTGCGGCAGACAATCTCTTATATGAACAGGATAAGTATTATATTTATTCGAACCAGTGGATACCTCTTACAGAGCAATGCTCAATTCAAGAGAAATGTCGTTTGGGTAGTTTATTTGATGCCAAGTGCGGCGGCGGTTGTATCGCACATATCGACATAGAGAATCGCTTTGCAACAAAAGAAGCAGCATGGGATATGCTCAATTACGTAGCATCTCAAGGAGTTATTTACTTTGCATTTACTACTAAGATTTCTGTATGTGAAGATAAGCACGCCTTTATAGGTTCTCAGTCTTGTCCGATTTGTGCAAAGCCTGTAGCAGACGAATACGCGAGGGTTGTAGGATTTTATACTCCGGTAAGCAGTTATCAGAAAATTCGCAAGAGAGAATTTAATCAGCGTCGCTGGTATGATGTTCTGAACAACGACCAGTTGGTGAAGTAATGAAAATTAAGGGTATAAGAGACGAAGATTTTACTCAGTATAAAAAGCCGTCGATGTTTATAATATTCCCTTATTGCAATTTTAAATGTGACAAGGAAAGTGGTAAGAAAATATGTCAAAACAGTCATCTTGCCACTTCCAAGTCTATTGAAGTTGCAGAGTTTAGTATTGTCGATAGATATTTAAAGAACCCAATTACTCAAGCGATAGTAATTGGCGGGTTAGAGCCATTTGACAGTTGGATAGAACTGAAGCGTTTGGTTAGTCTTTTTAGAACAGAAACACAAGATGACATTGTTATTTATACAGGCTACGACAAAAGGGAAGTTGAAAATAATATGCTTAGATACTTGCGTGCATATCGCAATATTATAGTTAAATTTGGTCGTTTTGTTCCCGACCAAAAACCGCATTATGACGAAGTTTTAGGTGTAAACCTTGCTTCACCAAATCAATATGCAGAAAGGATAAGTTAATGAAAATAAGCAAAAATCCAAATAAAGAAATTTACGAAGAAATTACTCAGGCCGTAAAAGACAATGACGGTTATTGTCCTTGTGTTGCAGAGAAAGTGCCGGAAACTAAATGTCCTTGTAAAGCATTTATTGAAAGTCAAGAGATAGGCGAATGCCATTGTGGTCGGTACGTTAAGACTGAAATTTAATTTAACAGAAATGAAAGGAAAATAAAAATGAAAAAAATAATAACAATTATATTAGCAATAATTATGATTTTATCTCTTGTGGGTTGTGGTACGCAAGCTGACAGAGTTAGTCAAAATTTATCAAACGAAGCAGACCGCTTTAATATTACTCGTAGATTAGCAGTAATAAATTGTCGCTCTGACAAACCTGTTTTTGAACTTATCGGCAATTTCTCAATCGAAACCGATTCGTATGATAATCAGTTGGAAGTAACAGTTGAATATGAGAAAGGTTTATACAAGAAGCACTTTATCTATCTTAATGATTGGATTACATATACAGTAGAGGATGTTAGTGGTGCTTATGTAGATAATTATCACTATGAATTTAATTACTTGCCAGAAATGATTAATCCTATAACAATTACACAAAAGGATTAAAAGGGTGAGTAAAGACAATGGCTAAATGTATATTTAATAAAAAACACACTATTAAAAGTTATAGAAAGTGCGAAATTACAGGGCAAATGCTAAAGAGTGATTGTAGTCATTGGACACGAAAGAATACTTGCAAATATTATAAACAGAGCTTGTTTGACCGATTTTTGAGGAGAATTGGATTTTAATAAAAGGATTATTTTATTATGTTACGAAAAATAAAAGATTATTTTAAATACAAATTTATGACAGGTCATATTAGCATTGGGAACCTAACTATATATGGCAGAAATGCAATGCACTGGGGTTGCAGTCTTTATAATAAAAAATACGGATATATATGTTGGAGACTGCCCTTTAGGTGCTTCGGTAGTTGGTGGCCATTGTACTTATATTTCAGCCCAAATGCAACTCCTTGGGCAGCGACTTTTATGTTAGGTAAAAAGGAAGACAAAGATGATTGGGTAAGAGCAAGAATTAGATATACTTGTTTTGGTCATAACTTTGACGTGCATGGTTGGAATGAAGATTATCAGATGGAAAACTATCATATTTTGCGAGGTATTAATAATATGGTAGATTCAAGTATATGGCCATATCAAAACTTTGCAAGAGAACGAGGATATGTAGAGGAAAAATGAAAGTTATGAAAGTTTATTTAATAACAAGAGATGCTACTTGGTGCGAGGATGATGCTATGGTTGTAATAGCTGAAGATGAACGTCATGCGGAGCGCAGAGCTAGGTGGAGTTCTGATGATTTTAAAACTGATAAAAACTTAATGATTCGCGAAATTGATTTAGATACAGAACAAGTTGTATTGATTAGCAATATTGGTGCGTAGAAAATGCTGAAGAGGTGAGATTATATGAAGATTTATTTTGATAACGATGGCTCTTATGGTCAAAGTGCGGTAAATGCTCCTGTTATTGTAAATGGCAAACCAATTGGTTTTATATGTGAAGTAAGCAAAGAACGTATTGTTTGTTATTTGTGGGACAGATATGTTTATAAAAACCAAATTGGTGTTTCTATAAGTGGCGAACAAGATATCAGGTCTATTGAGATTAAAAATTAGGTTATAAAAAGCGTATTTGATGAGGTAATGATATATGGATAGAGAAAAGCAAATCAAAAAAATTAAAAAGTTACTTTTAAGTAATGATATAACACGCCTTGGTAATATTGATAATCACGAAACAGCTACCCAAGTTGCAGAGGTATTTTACGAACAAGGTTATTGTGAAGTTTCTGAAGTTGCAAAAGATATTTTTAATAGGTTGTACCAACATATAAAGTTTGACGGACATACCGTTGGAGTTTGGAAGAATGACTTGTTATGCATAGCCAAAGAATATGGAGTAGATTTAGAATAAAAAGCATTTTACGAGGTAAAAAGATGATGGATGAAAGAAGACTTTACATAGGTCAGTTGCTAAGAAATTATCAAGATTATGAATCTTTCAACAAACTCTATACTGTCAACTACAGATTTACTAATGATAAAGAGGATAGACATAAGTTCTTCGAGCATAATAATGGAATTGATTTTGTAATCAATTATATTAGAGAACTTGAAAAGAAGATAGATGAGTTGCAGCATATTGAAAGAATTATTGAATTGGCAAAATCGAAAGACTAATGCGTATTTTATGGGGTGAAACATATGAAAGTGATACAAGAACCATCCAAAGTTGTTATGTGCGATAAATGTGGAGCAATTCTAGAATTTGAAAATAAAGATGTAAATAAATCAACATTTTCAGGCGGCAGACATGGAGGGACAAAATTATATGTCAAATGTCCGTGTTGTGACAATAAAGTGTGGATTTGGGGAAGCGAATAAAAGACGAATTTGATGAGGTAACAATATGATTGTTGATATGCCCGGAAATTGCAAAATTGATATAGAAGCTGAAGAAGCATTTAGATTGTTATGTGCAACACTAAGAATGGATATTGTGTTAGTAGAAGATGCCAATGTCTATGTAAAGAAAGATGAGTTTGACAACAATTGTGTTTATTCCAGCCAAGGAAAATACGACGACAGAGGTGATTTGTTTATCGCCCTTCGTAATGTTGCAGTTAACATGTTCCCTAATGCTTATTTTAGAAATGAAGATTACATTTATAATAAATAAAATTACAAGAGGTGAAGTATATACAAGGCGAATATAAAATAATTACCTTATGTGGCAGCACTAAATTTAAAGATGAATTTTTAAGGGTACAAAAAGAATTAACATTAAAAGGTAACATAGTAATATCTGTTGGCTTATTTGGTCACTCTGGTGATAATGAAGTTTGGACAGACGATACTAAAACAATGTTAGATGATATGCATAAAGCAAAGATAGATATGGCCGATGAAATTTTTGTTATCAATGTAGATGGATACATAGGAGAAAGTACAAGGACAGAAATCGAATATGTTCAAAAAAATAAGAAGCCTATAAAATACCTCGTGACTTGTGGAGGCTGTGAAAATTACATTGGTGGCGGAGATTGGAATTTGTGTTGTAAAGAAAGTCACGACTCCAATAAATTTCCATTTGGACATCTTTGCTATGAAAACACTCCGATTTGCGAAAAGTTTAAACCTATTAGTAAACTAACAGAGCAAGAGTATTATAAAAAATACTGTCAAATGTGTGGCACACAAAGATGTGAGGGAATAGGTACTGTATGGTTTGATGGTTGTAGACATAGATTTGAATTAGAAAATTATGTTGATAACCGTTGATTGAATTTCGAAGAGGTGAACGAGCAATATGATGAAATTATTTAAAGATTTAAAAAGACTCAAACCCCAGAGAAAACAGTACCGAATCAAACCATTTATCAAATTCGGAGTAGACAAGGAAGATTATTTCTTTTCTTTTCTACCTACAATATTGTACATGCCTTGGATTTATAGACACCCCAACACTGTTGGCGTAATTGACATTTGGTGGCTGCACTTTCATATTCTAATCGGCAAGTGGGAAAGCCTTTCGTGTCGCAATTGTAAACATCAAACAAAATGTGTTGAATCGAAGAAACTTGAATGGTATTCTGATGATATTTTCGAAAAGGGCGAAAAGTGCTCTGAATTTGAAGCAAAATATTATATTTAATAACGGCGGTAGCAGTATGAAACATATGCCCTATGAAATTAAACAAAAACTTAGACAATATGCTAACATACAAACAAAAGCAAGAAAAATACACAACGAAATTTGCGAAATGATTGAAGCATATAATGTGCCTATTGAAAATTTAACAGCCAATGATGATATTTATAGCGGAAGGCCTCAAACAGAAGCATTGGCTTATTTAAACAACGCTGAATGTGGAAATGTAGAGCAAACAATAGAAGAGATTGAAAAAGTGTTTCTCTATTTTGCAAATCTTAATAACGAGAAAGATATATAAAATTCTCATTTTATGACATTAAGAAAGGGATGAGGGAATGAACGGCAAGCCGAGAGATATGGATTACAAGTTTGCTATTAAAGTGTTGAATAGTGCAAAGGTCGTCACACCATCAATGCACGGAAATCCGTACCATTATGGATACCAAAATCAAACTTTCTATGATATAGCAAGACAAATGGCGATTCAGGCTTTAAAAGAGAAATACGAAAAAACTGATACTGCTACAGATGTCGTACCGAGAGCGCAAGTATTAAACGATTTGAGCAAATTAGAAATATTTGGACGCACACATTTTGACGGCCATTTTGAGATTCACAAAAGCCATCTTGAAAAATTAAAAGAAAAATATAAAGATTAAGGAGAGCAGGGTTAAATGAAAAAAGTTTATGCACTTTTACATAGTGAACCGTGTTATGTTAGTAATAAATATCGTTTAAAAATTGAGAGCCGTAATATTTGGCAAAGAGAAGATATTATTAATTTTCTTAATAATGCCGGTACGGAAATTGCACAATACAATGATGTTTATCATCTCTCTTTTAGCCGACAACCTCTTCTTGCCAAAGCAAGAGAAATTAAACAACAATGGATTGATAAGCAAAAAGGAGTCTTAGCTGAAATTGAGGCGATAAAAATCTAAATAAAATCACAATTTTATAATACGGAGGTTAAGAATGAATAAATGCGAAACCTGCTTAAATTCTCGTCCTATTATATCTGAAAACGGTTTGCACAGTGTTTGTTGTTTATCATCTAAAAAGGCAGTAGATTGTATTATAAACAAAAAAGATTATTATGTTCCGAAACTTCCTACAAACTCATCGGAGGTGGTAAAACAATGATAACAAATATTCTATATGCCGTAAGAGATAAGACAACTGGTAAGTTGGTTAGCGACCTTACTAGCAAACATAAAAAGTATTGGGAACAGTATAATGCTTGCAGAGAGGCAATACAAAATTCTTTTCGTTACAGAGAAGAAAGAGATAGATTAGAAATTGTTGCGTTCGAACTCGTGGAGGTGAAGAAATAATGCAGAGATTTATGGGAATGATGCCGTCAAGTGAAGTAGAAATTTGCAAATTCTATAAAGATGATGCGGGCTTAAAAGTTGGAATTGAAGCGGGCAAGAACGGATGGACTGTTATGTACGCTGACCATAGTTCTGATTATAAGGATTGTGTAGATACTGCTCAGAATAATTTTGACAAGGCATATAAGTGTGCCGAAATGCACGTGGGATATCTAACTGAGATTAAAACTTCAAGTGACGAGTGTTGTGGTGAATGCTAATGTGCAATAAATTTACAATGCAACTCGTTTGGCACAACTGTAAAACACATCCGCCGGACGAACAATTTAATCCTCACCTGTTAGTTACGGATGGAGTGATAATTCACGATATGATGTGGGATAAGGCTTATGGTGGTTACTTAAAAGTTGGATTGTGCATTAGAAGCGATGAAGCAAACAAGTATTGGTGGGCGGATATTGACCAAACCGTTCGAGGAAGCTTTAAATTAATAAAGTAAAAAAGAGGAAAATAATGCTTGACAAAATTCCCAAAGTGAAGTATAATAAGAATACGGATTAAATAAAAGCACTCTTTTATTCAAAAATTCAAGGAGGATTGGTGTGTACAAAAAGACTTGCCCTATGTGCGGTGGCTATTTAGAATCAACTGATGACGACCATTATAGTTGTGATACTTGTAGTTACAAAGAATGTGAGAACGGCGGAATGTATGAATACGAAGATTGTATAGGCGGGTTCCATTATGACGGCGTAGGCATTAATCCGAACGGTGTGTTTTGTGGCGAATGTACCAAAATGAGTTGCGAAGAATGTTCGAATAGACATACAATTAAAAAGGAGGAATATAGATAGGTTTACAAGGTGCAAAATTAGCAGGTGGAAATCCGAAAGACGAAAGAGTAGAATATGATTTTTATGCAACTGACCCAAAAGCAGTTGAAAAGCTTCTGCTCAAATATTCAATTAACGGCAATAAAATTTTGGAGCCGTGTGTTGGCAATGGAAATATTGCCGATGCAATTAAAAAGTTCTACGCAAATGAAACGGATATTACTGGTGTTGATATTGTTGATAGGGGATATCCAAACACAATCGTCAAAGATTTTTTAAATTGGGAAACAGACGAGAAGTTTGAGGCAATCGTAACAAACCCACCTTACTCGTTGGCAAAAGAGTTTGTCGAAAAGGGCATGGAACTATTAACAGACGAGACTGAAGATACTTGCAATGGTCAAATGGCTATGTTTCTAAAAATACAATTCCTTGAGGGTGCGAAACGTAAAGAACTATTTGAAAAATATCCACCCAAATACATATATGTATTTAGAAACAGAATGGCAACTTGGAATAACGGCGAACCTTTAGACCCGAACGGTAAGAGATGGGCAACTACTATGTGTCACGCTTGGTTTGTATGGGAAAAGGGTAGTAAAACAGAACCTATAATTAGGTGGTTAGATTAAGACATGAATTTAAATAAAACCATACTTTTATTAAAATATTAAGAAATAAATGAACAATTTCAAAATTCGGAGTATACTAAGTAATGCCAAATTTTTTTAAGGCAAAAAATTCCCGAAGTGAAATAAAATTAAAAAGGAGAAATGTAATGCAGACAAGATTTAATTTCGTGGGAGAAATCGTTCTCCCGAAAAAAGACGGTAAGCGTCCTCTCTTTAAGGAGATGGAAAAGAAAGTTGACAAAAAGACCAGAAACATGGTTAGTCTGAACTTCGGCGTTAAGGAAAGCGATACTAATATGGCTTTTGTTGAAGCTTTTGACGGAGAGCAGGAAACCATAAAGACGATGAATGCCGATAATGAAAAGATTAACATTGATTGGGCTGACCGCTTTTATGAAGACGTAGTAGACAAGGTTGCAGGATACAAAAAGTATACCCTCGACCTCGGTGAAGATTTTGGTGGCAGACAGGAATTTATTACACTGTATGACTTTATCAAAAAAGCAGCAGAACTACTTCCTCAGTATAAGGGAAAGGTAGCCGTTGTAGGACAGATGGTTAAGGAATTCTACAAGGGCACTTGGTACGACAAATTTAAGGTTCAAAATATCTACGCTGTAGACAGCGAACGCAAGAGTAGATTATCTATTACTGCTGACGTGTACTACAATAAGGATTGCATTGATAAGGTTGATTTTAAGGAAGATAAGAAGATTTATCTTGATGGTTATATAGAGCAGTATTTTGATAAAGACACCGGCACGAAGTATATTCCTCAGAGATTTGTGTTTAGTGCAGAAAAGTACGACCTTGAGGGTAACGATAGACACAAGAAGCTCTTTGATTACAAGATGAAATACATAGATGTTAAGAATAAGAATATGGTTCACATTCTTTGGGATTGCGTTCTCATTCGCGGTGCTGAAACTGTCGAGTTCACCGAAGATATGCTAACCGAAAATCAAAAAGAGCAGATTGAGTTGGGCATTAAGACACTAGATGATTTCAAGCCCAGAAGAGGAGTAGTAGGAGATAAGATTAATGAAATTCGCCTCTTTGACCCTCAGCTAACAGGAGACTTTGCAGATGGCCTTATTGATACTGAGACAAAGTTTAGTGAATTTGAAGAAGATATTTTCACACCTACTAAGGACGAAAAGATGGAAGATATTGAAAAATCTGAAAAGGTAGAAAAGGAAGACGACAAACCACCTTTCGATACAAATGAAGAAATAGATGATAGCGACCTCTTCTAATAAATTCGTTTTCAAAGAAGACTATTGTTTAGGATATACGACTAACGGACAGGAATTTATATTCGATATAGAAGACTATCCGTTAGTCAACCAGTGTACTTGGTCGGTTGGTGGGCATGGTTATCTGCAAGGATGTATCAATAAACAAATGTTTTTAATGCATAGATTACTAACTAAATGCCCAAAGGGATTGCAAGTAGACCATATAAACCATAATAAATTAGATAATCGTAAAGTTAATCTGCGTATTTGTACACAACACTTTAATCAAATGAATGAGAGAATATCTAAGAATAATACAAGTGGTTTTACTGGTGTATCTTACGATAAAAGAGATAATAAATGGGATGCTTATCTAATGTTTAATAGAAAGAAGATAAGTTTAGGTAGTTTTGATGATATAAAAGATGCAATTAAGGCTCGCAAAGACGGCGAACAAAAATATTACGGTGAATTTTCATACGATAATTCACAAAAATTCATACAAAAGATAGGAGAAATTTAATTAATGGGAAAATTCGGAAGAAAAAATGAAGTTGATTTAAACCCCTTGCACTATAACATTTGTCTTTTAGGCGAAGGCGGTATAGGTAAGACCACTATCATTAAGCAGGTTTGTGAAAAACTCGTTGGTGATGACGGATATATGCATTTAGATATTGGTCGTGAAGACGGTGCAGCGGCAATTCAGGGAATTATTTCTGAACCAATTGAAGACTGGGCAAAGCTTAAAGAAGTTACAGAAGATATCATTGAAAATAAGACAACAGATTATCCCGATTTACAGGTTCTTATTTATGACAGTTTTGACGAACTTATTGATTTAGCTGAAAGAGAAGCGGTTCGCTTGTATAACAAAAAGAACCCCGATAAGAAAGCCGAAACAATTAATGGCGCTTGGGGTGGCTTTGGTAAAGGTGAAGACAAAGCACTTGATATGGTTCTTGATTTAATTTGGGAACTTAAAAAGGTAGGCATTAATCCCATTATTATCGGCCACGTAAAGAGGTCTGATATCATAGACCCGATTACTCAGGAAACATATAGCAAGCTTACTTCCGATACAACACAGAGGTACTTCAATAATCTTAAAAATAAAATGCATTTTGTAGGTCTTGGTTATATTGATAGAGATATCGTTAAGGAAAAGACTGGAAGAAAGAATGTTGTGACTAAACAGGATATTACAGTTAATAAGGTCGTTTCTGAATCTCGTTATATTAGCTTTAGAGACGATACATATTCAGTTGATAGTAAGTCCAGATTTGCTGATATCGTAGATAAAATTCCGTTTGATGCAGACGAGTTTATTAAAGCGATGAAAGACGCAATTCTCGCAGAGCAAGCTAAAGGAACAAAAACTCTTGAGGAAACTAAGAAGGAACAGGCTAAGGCTCAAAAGGAAGCAGATAAAAAGGCTGCTGAATATAGTAAGTCAGCAAAAGAAAATAAGGTTAACGAAGAAAAGAATGAAGAATTAATTGAAATCATTAAAGCTAAGTTCCCTAATGCTTCTGATGATACTAAAGCAAAGGTAAAGGAAGTTATGGCTAAGGCAGGAATCGAAAACTTCAAGGAGACATCAGTTCCTACAAAGCCGCTTGAAAAGATTGTAGAAATACTTGGATAAAAATATTAAATGCTCCGGCGGGATGTCCCGCTGGAGCTTACGGAAACGGTAGGTGACTAGTTGGGTCGAAAAGTTAAATGTAGAATAACAGGCGAGATAGGAAATAGTGATATTTTCTATAAAGCAGATAACGGATTGTACTATAAATCGAAAGAACTTTACGAAGAATATAAACAAGAAGCGGAATATCGTCGTAAAATCATTGATTTCTTTTGTATTGAATTGCTTGGATATGAAAAGGGATGTGCGTTCCCGACAGTTTTAACTAAAAAATTAGAATCGCTATCTGCTTACTCTAACAAAACAATATGGGCAACCATTTTATATAAAGAAGAAGACCTTAGATATTGGGCTTCGGTGGAAGACAAATTTAAGAATGATTACGGAAAGATTTGCTATCTTTTTGTGATTATAGTTAATCATATTAATGAAGTTCAAAAGAAAATTAAGGCTCAAAAACGAGCATATACACCAACCGTGGAAGCACCTCCAGAAATAGAGGACATATCAAATCAAATAAATCAAAACAAAGACATTTCACAATGGCTGGAGGAGGATGAAACATAGAATTAAACGATTTCCCAAAAGAGTTAACTCAAAAAAGAGATACTACTGAGTGTAATTTTATCTTTTGTTTATATAAAAATACTGAACTGTATGATGATTATAGAAATCTTGAAAACGGAACAGACATTTTGACCGAAGACGGAACATTTTACTATGGACTCGCTGAAGGAATGATTAGAGCCGGATATAGTACGCTCGATAATATTTCAATTCATACATACTTGTCAGATAAAGAAGTGCTCCGTAAAGGATACGAGCGAAGAGGCGGCTATAAAACAATTCAAGACATAACCTCTTTGCTTAATGCAGACAATGCTCCAGTTTATTATGACGAACTGATTAAAAACAATATGCTGCTTCGTTTGCACAAAGCAGGATTCAACGTTGTTAAAGATATCGAAAAACTAAATCAAATGTCTTCTGAAGAAGTATATGATTTTTATGATTTCAAGCTGAATAATGTTTGTGTTAGCAAAAATGAAAAGATTAAAGCAGAAAATATTTCAGAGGGATATGAGCCATATATTGACGATTGGGACAAAGGTAAAGAAGTTGGATTCAAAATCGGATATCCACTTTTAAACTATAAATTAGCAGGAGTTCATCGTCAAAATATGCTACTTCATATTGGCGGCATAGGTCAAGGTAAAACAACTACTGCAATACTATTGTATGTGTTGCCAGTTATCAAAAGTGGCGAAAATGTGTGTATCGTAGCTAACGAGCAGGGTTGCAGTGAATTCCGTCAAATGATTTTAGCAAGTGTTCTTTTTAATGAGATTAAATACTTTGGAATGAATAGACAAAGATTAATTGTCGGTAATTTCACAGAAGAACAAAAAGAAAAACTTAAAGAAGCGTCTGAATGGTTAGCAAACTGTAAAGGCAAAATTTTCTTTGTTGAATTAAACAATTACGCGCTATCTAATGTTAAAAAAATAATTAGAAAATATGCGAAATTGAATGTGGGAATGTTTTTATGGGACACATTAAAACCCGAAAATGACAGTGATGAGCGAAGTTGGGGATTGTTCTCGCAAACCGCAAAAGAATTATTCCTAATAGCAAAAAAAGAAAATGTTGCAATAGTGGCTACAGCACAAGCTTCAGCAGAATCTAACGGTAGAAGATATTTAGACCTTTCCTGTATTGGAAAGAGTAGAGCAATCGCTGAATGTGCTTCAACCGTTACAATTTTCCGACCAGTATATGCTGACGAAAAGGAAAAACTGAAGGGTTACACTTGGCAAAAAGATGACAATGGTAAATATAGCAAGATTAAAAAGATGATAGATTTATCAGAAGACAAAGATTATATTGTAATGTTTATTCCTAAGAATAGATTTGGTGATACTGCACCGGCCATTCTCTATGAGAGAAATATGAGTTTTAACACATTAACGGAGTTGGGATATGTAGATATTTCACCCGACAAATATAAAGGAAGATAATAAAGGAGAGTGATAATGAGTGAATGTAATGCGAGTTAATGAAGCCCTTTCGGCTGACGAAGATGTAGTTCGTGAAATATTAGAGGAGCTTGGATTCACTCAGTTAACATTCGACGCTTGCAAAAGAACATTTAGGTTTGCAAGAGAAGAGGGGAGAAACCCCACTTCAATGGTCTTAAATCTTGATACGCTCTCCTTTCATTGCTTTTCAACAAACAGTAAAGGCAATCTTTATACACTTATAATGCAACGTAAAGATATGAACTTTCCAAACGCATTAAAGTGGGCGGCAGATTATGCAGGACTTGACAAAGAAGAATACGATATTGATATTCGACTTCCTTTTGGTGGCTTCTTTCAAGGTCTCGTAAAAGAAATATCTGAGCCAGAGTTTTCTATGAAAACTTATGATGAGTCCGAACTTGACGAATACAAAGGGTTTTACAATACAATGTTTCTTAAGGACGGTATTTCGTTTGAAAGCCAAGAAAAATTTGATATTGGATATGATGCTTTAAGCAACAGAGTTACAATTCCAATTTATTCACTTGATAACAAACTAATAGGCATAATGGGGCGCTACAACGGAAAATGCGAAAAAGAAGAACGCTGGCTCCCCATTATCCCTTGCTCAAGAAGTTTGACAATATATGGCTTCAATGAGAATTATCAGTCAATAGAAGAAAAAGGCATGGCGGTCATCTTTGAAAGCGAAAAATCAGTAATGCAATGCAA
>JAZQGI010000018.1:0-6245 GCA_045539955.1 Acutalibacteraceae bacterium
GGGAAAAGACCGACAAGGTAGAAAATTTGAAACAAGCACTTGACAAATAGAAAAAAGTGTGTATAATATTTATGACAACAAAGTAGTACGCTTAGCGTCCTCACCCTCAGATTTTGCTTAAAAGGGTTAATAAGTTACTAAATTACACTTTGGTATTCTTATGCGTGGACGTATTGCGTCCACGCTTTTGTTTTGCAAAAAAACACATAAACTTTTTCGGAGGTGCATTGACATCAGCAGTAAAGAACTTGCAATTAACGAAGGTATTAAATTTAAGGAAGTTCGCGTTATTTCGTCGGATGGTTCACAAATCGGTATTATTCCCGTTGCTCAAGCCTTGCAGGAGGCTTACGCCAGGGATTTAGACTTGGTTTGTATTTCCCCCAACGCGCAACCGCCTGTTTGTAAAATTATGGATTACGGTAAATACCGTTTTGAACAGGCTAAACGTGAAAAAGAGGCTAAGAAGAACCAAAAGGTAATCGAAATAAAGGAAATTCGTATAATCGGTTTGGGTATTGATACTCACGATTTTGAAACCAAAGCCAAGCACGCTATCAAGTTTTTAGATGCGGGCAATAAGGTTAAGGTTGCTATCCGTTTCCGCGGTCGCGAAATGGGACACCCCGAAATCGCACTTGATTTAATGTCACGTTTTGCAGAATACTGTGCTGACCATTGCGTTGTTGAAAAACCCGCAAAATTGGAAGGCCGTAACATGCTTATGTTCTTGGCTCCGAAATCAAGTAAATAATGTAGTTTAAAAAATATTTGGAGGGACTAAAATGCCTAAGATTAAAACACACAGCGGCGCAAAAAAGCGCTTCAAGCTCACAAAAAACGGTAATGTTAAACGCGCTCATGCTTTTAAGTCGCACATTCTTAACAAGAAGACAACCAAGCGCAAGAGAAATCTTCGCAAGACTGTTGTTGCCGATGTAACAAACACCGCAACTATCAAGAAATTAATTCCTTATAAATAAGGAAAGGCTTAAATAGGAGGAAAAGTAAATGGCACGTATTAAAGGTGCGTTAGCAACACGCAAAAGAAGAAATAAAGTTTTAAAGCTTGCTAAAGGCTACTTTGGCGCTAAATCTAAGCTTTTCAAAACTGCTAAAGAAGCAGTTATGAAATCAGGCAACTATGCCTATGTTGGCAGAAGACTTAAAAAGCGCGACTTCCGTCGTCTTTGGATTACCAGAATTTCTGCTGCTTGCAAAATGAATGATATCAACTATTCTTCATTCATTAACGGTCTTAACAAGGCTGGTATCGAAATCAACCGCAAGATGTTGGCTGACCTTGCAGTAAACGATGCAAAGGGTTTTGCTACACTTGTAAAGGCTGCTAAAAAAGCACTTGATAAATAATATTTTTTCGCCCGAGTGAAGACTCTCTCGGGCGACTTTTTCATTTTTAAAGAGGGTGAAAAAATGGAAAAATTCAAGACTGTTACCAGTAAAGACAATTCACTTATCAAACTTGTTTGCGCTTTGCAAGGCTCTGCTAAAGCCCGTAAAGAACACAATTTATTTGTGCTCGAGGGCTTGAGAATTTGTGATGATGCGTATATTGGCGGAATAGAGTTTGATAAGTTAATTGTAAGCGAAACTGCAAATTTGAAGTATAAAGATGCGGTTGAAAGATTTTCTCAAAATTCGCAAGAGGTTTATTTAATACCTGATAGCTTATTTAAAAAAATAAGCGATACTTCTTCACCTCAGGGAATAATTGCGTTAGCGCAAATGCCTAAAAAGGATACTGCGATTAACCCTCTCGGCAGATATGTTGCGCTCGAAAATCTTAATGACCCTTCAAACTTAGGTGCTGTAAGCCGTACAGCCGAAGCGCTTGGCGTGAGCGGCATTATCCTTTCTGCTAATGGGTGTGACCCGTATTCGCCAAAGTCTTTGCGCGCCTCTATGGGAACGCTTTTGCGTATGCCTGTAATTATTTTTGATGATTTTAGTACAGGTATAAAGCAAAGCGGGTTAAAGTCTTTTGCTTGTGTTGTTGATAAGCAGGTGAAATCAATCACCGATATAGAATTTGGAGAAGGCTCGGTTGTGATGATAGGTAACGAAGCAAACGGACTTACAGATGATGCTAAAAATATCGCAGATGAAAAAATCACTATTAAAATGAGCGGTAAGATAGAGTCACTTAATGCGGCAACTGCGGCGGCAATTTCTATTTGGGAAATGATGAAATGAAATATTATATCTGGCTACAGTTGTGTGTGGGAGAGGGCAGTAAATCGGTTTCGAAACTTAATGAAAAATCACTCACCCCACAGGATATTTATTATGCCGACTCACAAAAACTCAGGCAGTTAAATATTTTTACTAAAGGCGAGCTTGAAAAAATTGATAAAACTAAGATAGCTCAAGCCGAAAAGATTATAGAATACTGCAAAAGAGAGAATATAAGAATTATAACCTTTGCAGATAGGGCGTTTCCAAATGCTTTAAAGCAAATATATAATCCGCCGTTGGTTTTGTTTGTTTTAGGTGAGTTTCCCGATTTTGACAATACGCCCACAATATCAATTGTGGGTCCGCGCAATGTTTCTGATTTCGGAAAAAGGGCGGCATATTCTTTGGGTTACCGCCTTGCAAAATCAGGTATGCTTGTTGTAAGCGGCGGCGCTGTGGGAAGTGATACCTATGCGCATATAGGAGCTTTAAAATCAGGCGGCAAAACTGTTCTTGTTATGGCGTGCGGTTTCGGTGTAAGTTATTTAGAGGAAAACCGCGCACTGCGAAATCACATTGTAAATCACGGCTGTCTTGTAAGTGAGTACCCGCCGTTTACACCAGTTACAAAATACACCTTTCCTGTTAGAAACCGTCTTATTTCTGCATTATCGTCAGGTACGGTAATTGTTGAGGCAGGAAAGCGCAGCGGTGCACTTATTACTGCTAATCATGCGATAGAGCAGGGTAAGGATGTTTTTGTAATTCCAGGCTCACCTGAAGCAAAAGAATATAAGGGTTCGAATGCACTTTTGCGTGACGGCGCAAGACCTCTTTTGGACGCAAGCGATATTTTTAATGAATATGTTGCCTTGTTTCCTGATAAAATCGATATTGAAAAGGCTTATAAAAAAGAACCAAAGCCATTATCACCGCAGAAAAATAAAAAAATATTGAATGAAACACTTTCAAATGAAGCAAAAATAGTATATAATTGTTTAGATACACAGAGATTTTACCCTGACGAGTTGGATACCGGTCTTAATCCAAATCAGTTGCTGTCGGCTTTGACTGAGCTTGAGATGGAATTTATTATAAGGGCGTTACCAGGCGGTCAGTATGAGATATGTAAATAACGGAGGTAATTTATGTCAAAGCTTTTAATCGTGGAATCGCCTACAAAAGTAAAAAGCATAAAGAAGTATTTAGGTGCAGATTATGAAGTAATGGCTTCAATGGGACATATTCGAGATTTGCCGAAATCTAAGCTTGGTGTAGATATCGAGAATGATTTTGCACCGCAGTATATAAATATGGCAGATAAAAAGGATTTGATTAAGTCCTTAAAGCAGGCGGCAGCAGATTGTGACGAAGTTTATCTTGCAACCGACCCTGATAGAGAGGGTGAAGCGATTTCTTGGCATTTAGCGCAAATTTTGGCGCTAAATATGAATGCTTGTAACCGAGTAACATTTAATGAAATTACAAAATCGGGCATTAATGCAGGTATTAAGGCTCCAAGAAAGCTTGATATGGATTTGGTTAATGCACAGCAGGCACGCCGTGTGCTTGATAGAATAGTTGGATATAAATTAAGTCCGCTTTTGTGGAAAAAGGTTAAAAGCGGTTTGTCGGCAGGTCGTGTTCAAACAGTAGCCCTAAGGCTTATTGTTGAACGTGAACGCGAAATTGAAAAGTTTGTACCTACTGAATATTGGACAGTTAGTGCTAAACTTGCTTCTGGAAGAAAGACATTTGTTGCTAAGCTTTACGGTGATAAAAACGGTAAGATTGATTTAATTCCTGATGAGAGTTCCGCTAATGAGATTTTAGCAAATCTTGAAGGCGCAGAATATAAGGTTTGTGAAATAAAGAAGGGTGTGCGTAATAAACAACCCGCACCGCCTTTCATTACTTCAACCTTACAGCAGGAGGCTTCGCGTAAATTAGGCTTTACAGGTCAGCGTACAATGCGTATTGCACAACAGCTTTATGAAGGTGTTGACCTTGCAGGTATTGGTACTACAGGTCTTATAACCTATATGCGTACCGATTCTTTGCGTATTTCCGAAGAGGCAAGGGCGGCGGCTAATAAGTATATTATCGGAACTTACGGTGATAAGTATCTGCCTTCAAAACCTCGTTACTTCAAAACTAAGAACGGCGCTCAGGACGCACATGAGGCTATCCGCCCTACAGATGTTTTCTTAACTCCTGATAGTATTAAATCGGCGCTTACTGCCGAACAGTATAAGCTTTATAAGCTAATTTGGGAGCGTTTTATAGCTTCGCTAATGTCTGCTTGTGTTCAAAATACTGTAAATGTGGATGTCACTGCAAATGATTATCTATTTAAAGCAAGCGGATATTCAGTTAAGTTTGATGGCTTTACTGTGCTTTATGTTGAGGGTAAGGATGAGGAAGAGGACAAGGAAAGAGATCTTCCTGAGGAATTGCAAACGGGGGAAGTGCTCAAGCTTCGCAATTTAGTACCTGATCAGCATTTTACACAGCCACCTGCACGCTATACTGAGCCTACACTTATTAAGGCGTTGGATGAAAACGGTATTGGCAGACCTTCTACCTATGCGCCGATTCTTTCAAATATTATGAACAGGGACTATATTGAAAGAGAGAAAAAATCATTAAAACCAACTGAGCTTGGCAAGGTTGTAGCTGACCTTATGGTTAAGTTTTTCGATAAGATTTTCGATGTAAAGTTTACTGCAAGCCTTGAAGTTAAGCTTGATAAAATCGGCTCAGGGGATCTTAACTGGACCGATACTATAGCAGATTTCTATAAAGATTTTGATAATTATTTCAGCAAGGCTGAAAATTCACTTGACGGCAAGAAGGTAAAAGTTCCCGCAATTGAATCTGATGTTGTATGTGAAAAGTGCGGCAGAAAGATGGTTGTAAAATCAAGCCGTTTTGGTAAGTTTTTGGCGTGTCCCGGATACCCCGAATGTAAAAATACAAAGCCCGTACCCGAAGACGAGGTTACACAGCCTTGTCCTAAGTGCGGCGCTAAGCTTGTAAAACGTATTTCTAAAAAGGGCAAAAAATTCTACGGATGTTCAGCTTATCCAAAGTGTGATTTTGCTTCGCCCGGTATTCCTACAGGTGATATCTGTAAAGAATGCGGTGGATATATCATCAACGGAATAAGAGGAAGAAAATATTGTATGAATTCTGAGTGCCCTTCAAGAAAAAAGGAAAAAAAGGAAAAATAAAATGAAAAAAATTACCGTTATAGGCGGCGGTCTTGCGGGCACCGAAGCGGCATTGCAGATTGCAAATATGGGTGTCAAGGTGGATTTAATAGAAATGAAGCCCCAAAAACGCACACCCGCCCACAAAAGCGATAATTTTGCAGAGCTTGTTTGTTCAAACTCTTTAAAGGCTTCACGAATTGATTCTGCGGCTGGGTTATTAAAGGAAGAGATGCGCCGTTTCGGTTCGGTTTGTATGACAGTTGCAGATAAATGCTCTGTGGCGGCAGGCGGAGCTTTGGCGGTTGACCGTGATATCTTTTCAAAACAAATTACGGAAAAAGTTTTATCAAATCCTAATATTACGGTTAAAAATGACATTGTAACCGAATTACCAAAAGATTCGGTTGTGGTGGTTGCTACAGGACCGTTAACCGACACTGTTTTAGCTAAAGATTTAGAACAATATTTAGAAACAGGTCATTTGAGTTTTTATGATGCCGCAGCACCTATTGTTACAAAAGATAGTATTGATATGTCTAAAGCCTTTTTTGCTTCACGCTATAGCGATGAACAAGACGAGGGCGATTATATCAACTGTCCTATGAATAAAGAGGAATACGAGGCTTTTTACGAAGAACTAATAAACGCCGAGAGTGCGATTTTACATTCTTTTGATAAACCAATTACTGTTTATGAGGGTTGTATGCCTGTTGAAGTGCTTGCAAAACGTGGCAAGGATGCAATTCGTTTTGGTCCTTTAAAACCTGTTGGTCTTCGTGACCCTCGAACAGGACACAGACCTTGGGCAGTAGTTCAGCTTAGAAAAGAAAATTC
>JAZQGI010000019.1:0-17623 GCA_045539955.1 Acutalibacteraceae bacterium
CACAAAGGATGACATAAACCCCGAAAGGCGTAAATCTGTAAAGGGTGTCGCTGCGGAGGAAACGCTTTTAGCAGTGCTTTTACAGCATCCTGACTTTTTGGATTATGCTAAAGAAAATTTGCCCGAAGACAAAATGATAACCGACCTTAATCGCAGAGTTTATAAAACCTTATTACAAGCTAATGAAGAGGGTATAAACCCAGATATTTCGATTTTTGCCCAAAGTTTTTCGTCTGGTGAGGTAGGATACCTTGTGGCACTTCAAAACAGTAATAAAGCAGGCAATAATGCAAAAATTGTATTAAAAGACTGCATAAAGGTAATATTAGAAGAGAATATGATGCTTGATTTTGGCAATACTGCTGCCGAAAATACGGACGATTGGGCTTCTAAATTACAAGAAATTATAAATAAAAAGACAAAAGGGAATGAATAAATATGGAAGATATTAAAATTCAGGAAAATAACCAAAAAGAATTAGAAAACGAAGAGCTTAGCACATCTAACAGTATAGATGACATTGAAAACGCTCCCGAAGATTTGGAAGAGCTTTTCTCAGAGCCTCCGATACTTGATATTGATTTTGATGAGGAACCGACTGAGGAGGAGCTTAAAGAGGTTGATGTTGAGCAGATTACTGATGATGTATCGGTAGACGGCCTCTCACTTGACGATCCTGTTAAAGTATATCTTCGTGAAATAGGCAGAGTTCCGCTTTTGTCGGGCGAAGAAGAAATTGAGCTTGCTATTAAGATCGCTGAGGGCAATCAGTATGCAAAACAAAGACTTACCGAAGCCAATCTTCGTCTTGTAGTAAGTATTGCTAAAAAATATGTAGGTCGTGGTATGTACTTCCTTGACCTTATTCAAGAGGGTAACGTAGGACTTATTAAGGCGGTAGATAAGTTTGACCATACAAAAGGCTTTAAGTTTTCAACCTATGCTACTTGGTGGATAAGACAGGCAATTACCCGCGCTATTGCCGACCAAGCGCGTACAATCCGTATTCCCGTTCATATGGTGGAAACTATTAACCGCTTAAAGAAAATTCAAAGCCAGCTTTTACACGAAAACGGCTTCGAACCCAGCGAGGAATTGATAGCGGAAAAGATGGATTTACCTGTTGAACGAGTAAGAGAAATTATGCGTGTAGCTCAAGAGCCTGTTTCGATGGAAACTCCTATCGGTCCTGAGGAAGATTCGCGTCTTATGGACTTTATCCGTGACGAAGATGCTTTGGCTCCCGACGAGGCAGCCTTAAAGACTATTACAAACGAGGATATTGACGGAGTGCTTAAAACTTTATCTCCGCGAGAAGAGGCTGTTATTCGCTTGCGCTTCGGTCTTATGGACGGCAGATGCCACACTCTTGAAGAGGTTGGTATGGAATTTGATGTTACCAGAGAGCGTATACGACAGATTGAGGCTAAGGCTCTTCGCAAACTTCGTCATCCTGTACGCAGTAATAAATTTAAAGATAGATAGGAATATTTAAAATGCAATTTTCATATAAAACTAATGGAGTTTGCTCAAGAAAGATAGTAATTGACGTTGAAAACGGCGTTGTAGAAAATGTTCGTTTTGAGGGCGGTTGTAACGGTAACACTCAGGGTGTATCCGCTTTGGTAAAGGGTATGAAGGTTGAAGAAGTAATTGCACGGCTTGAGAATATTAAGTGCGGCTTTAAAAACACTTCTTGCCCAGACCAGTTAGCACAGGCTCTTAAAAGTTTGGAGTGATTTAATTGGTTTTTAATGACAGCGACATTAAAATCGCAGGTGACAAGCCTTCGTTGGATGTCAAAAAAAATAAAAATAGCCCTGCTGGTGACGGCTCTTATTCTGTTGATAAGCATAAGGCGAGGCAGTGGGGCGGGGCGGTTGCACGTGAATTTATAAAGGATGCTAAAAATAATCCTTTGAGTGATGAGTGTGATTATGAAATGACTGTTCAGCGCAGATTGCTCTTGTCTTTTACAGCGACTGTGGGATTTGAACAGTTTTCACCTGACGATTCCTTTTGCGGTATTGCCCAGAAGAGTTTTTTGGATACTGTTAAGAAACAAGAACCCTCTCTTTGCGAGACCGCACAGGATACAGGCGCTTTTTCATTTTATTATTTAGCCTTTCGGCGTGGCGGGGATACGGTCCGCCGTATTGGACAAACCTTTGCAATGCTTTGCTCGCACGACGGCGACCCTGTTTATCAGGAATTGGGTGAAGCTCTTCACTGTTGGTTTTTATCGGTTGTTAAAGACTTGCTTTAAATTTAAACATAACACATCCTTTCATTTCATATTTTTGAAGTGAAAGGATGGTTTTTTATGCCCACAATATATTTAAGCCCCTCTACACAGGAATTCAACCCCTATAACGGCGGAGGAAATGAAGAATATTATATGAACCTTATTGCCGATGCGATGGAGCCTTACTTGGCGGCAAGCGGGATACAGTTTGTGCGCAACACTCCCGATATGACTGCCGCTTCTTCAATAGCTGCCTCTAACAGAGGTGTTTTTGATTTGCATTTTGCGCTTCACTCAAATGCTACCGCTTCAGGTAACGGGGCTGTAAGGGGAAGTGAGGTTTATTATTCCCCCGCAAGTATTGAGGGAAAGCGATTTGCAGATATAGTGGCAAAAAATTTAAAGCTTATATACCCATTGCCAAACAATGTTCGTACGGTACCTACAACCTCTCTCGGTGAGGTTACACGAACAAGAGCTCCCGCCGTGCTTGTTGAGATTGCTTATCACGATAATGCAGAGGATGCGCAGTGGATAAGGGATAATATAGAGCTTATTGCGGCTAATCTTGTATTGTCGCTGACAGAGTATTTTGGAATACCTTTTAATACACCTCAACCGATAACTGTGGCAACAGTTGCTACAAACGGCGGAAATCTTAATGTGCGCACCCGCCCGTCAACCGATGCGTTTATTGTTGGCAGAATACCAAACGGCAGCGAAGTAACTGTTTTTGCACGTGTTCCCGATTGGGCGCTGGTAGGTTATAACGGAATTGTAGGTTATGCGAGAGACAGTTATATAAATTTCAGTTGACAGTTTAAAGTAAATATTGTACCATAAATATGTTAAAAAATTTGGGAAGTATAATTATATGAATAAGTATAAAACTTTAGTTTCAAATACAGCCTTAATAAGTTTGGGTACTTTCGGCTCGAAGCTGTTGGTTTTTTTAATGGTGCGTTTTTACACGGGCTATCTTACCACTGCGCAATACGGCACGGCTGACCTTATAACCCAAACCGCGAATCTTTTGTTGCCACTGATTTCCTTAGGGATAACTGATGGTGTTTTCCGTTTTGCTATAGATAGTAAAATTGATAAAAAAAGCGTTTTTTCCTCAGGGCTATATACAATAACTCTTGGCGGTTTAGCTTTTCTTGTAATAGCGCCGATACTAATGCTCACAAATCAGTTTGACGGGTATATATGGCTTATTGTGGTTTATACAATGGCTTCTTGCTATCATTCGCTTTGCTCGAAGTATATACGAGCGCTTGGCAGTACCGCTTTCTTTGCGGTGCAGGGTATTATTAATACCTCACTTGTAATTGTTTTTAACATTCTGTTTTTAGCAGTTTTTGATATGGGTATTACAGGCTATGTTTTGTCGGTAGTGATAGCAGATGCCGTTTCGGCTTTGCTCATATTCTTCCGTGAAAAGCTTTGGCGCGATATTACACCTAAGGTTGATAAAACAATCTTAAAAGATATTTTGAGATACAGCATTCCAATGATTCCTGCCACAATTTTTTGGTGGGTGACAAGTGTTTCTAATCGTTATCTTGTAAATCATTTCATCGGTGCAGATGCCAACGGTATTTATGCGGTATCTTATAAATTACCAACCTTGCTCACTTTGATTTCAACTGTCTTTATGCAAGCGTGGCAGTTTTCTGCTGTTACCGAGTCGGAACATGACAAACAAGAGCACATAGACTTTTTCTCTAAGGTTTGGGGTTCATTCCAAAGCGTGATGTTCCTTGTGGGAGCGGGAGTTGTGGCTTTTAGTATACCGCTTATAAAAATTCTCACTACAGAGTCCTTTTATTCGGCTTGGAAATATGTCCCAATGCTTGCTTTGGCAATGGTGTTTAGTGCTTTTACTAATTTTATGGGCTCTGTTTATATCGTTGAAAAGCGTAGTAAAAACTCTTTCCTTACCACAATGGTCGGTGCATTGCTTAATATAGTGCTCAACTTTATTCTGATACCGTCACCTTTGGGAGTTCAGGGTGCTGCTATTGCTACATTCATAAGCTATCTTTTGATTTTTGTCATAAGAGCGGTTAATGTTATAAAGTATATACCATTTAATATGTATTCCAAAACAGTCGTTATAAACACCGCAATTTTGCTTGTACAGACTGCGTTTATGGTTTGTGAACTGCCCTTTAATATTTTGGTTCAAGCGGTGGGAATCGCTGTAATGGGTATTATAAATTTCAGGTTTATTAAAATATTTGTATTAAAAATGCTTTCTTTTTTAAAGCGCGGATAAGGAGAAAATTATGAGTTTTTTATGGAACACCTTTATAGGTAAGCTTATTGTTACATTTTTGGTTTCACTGGTTCCGATTATTGAGCTTCGCGGTGCTTTGCCGATTGCGACAGGTATGGGGGTTGAGTGGTATATTGCGCTTCCTATTGCTATAATTGGTAATATTGTTCCTGTTCCGTTTATCATAATTTTTATTAAAAAGATTTTTGATTGGATGAGTAAACAGCAAGGCTTTTTGGCTAAGATAGTTGTTAAGATGGAGGAAAAAGCATTTTCTAAAAAAGACACAATAGAAAAATACGGACCTTGGGGACTATGGCTATTTGTTGCAATACCACTGCCTGGTACAGGCGCTTGGACGGGCGCTTTAATTGCGGCAATGATGGGAATATCTCTTAAAAAATCATTTCCTGCAATCGCAACAGGGGTTATTACAGCAGGAGTGGTCGTAGCGTTTGTAAGTTACGGCGCAGCAGCGCTTTTGTTTTAAAACTGTATAAAAGCCGATAGATTCAGATGAATCTATCGGCTTTTTTATTTCAGAAATCCGTTTACAATTTGTTCTTCAGCTTCTTGTTCTGTAAGACCTAAGGTCATAAGCTTGATAAGCTGTTCGCCTGCGATTTTACCGATTGCTGCCTCGTGAATTAAAGACGCGTCTATATGATTTGCTGTAATCTTTGGTACAGCCGAAACGTGCGCCTTATCCATAATAATTGCATCACATTCGGTATGACCGTTGCAGATATTGTTACCGTTTATGGTTGAAAGGAACAGCTGACTGGAATTATCCTTTGCAACCGAGCGTGAAACAACATTTGCGCTTGAGTTTTCGCCGTCAAGGTCTACAACAAAATCGGTTTCGGCATATTGATTGCCGTGAGTCATAAGCTTTTCGCGAACTATCAGGGTGGCATCTTTGTCGAGTCTTGCTTTTGTTACACGCTTGGTCGAAGTTACACCCTCAATTTGAGTGGTCTCCATTTCCATATAGCCGCCCTCGGCAATGTTTATGACGGTGGTAGGGTTCATATTACGGTCGCCCTGTCCGTCACCTGTACCGACATGGCGTTCAACATATTTAACCTTTGCATTTTTTCCCACGAAGAAAGAATGAATGCCGTCGTGACGCGATTCCTCGCTTCCGCAGTTGTGAATACCACAGCCTGCAACAATCTCAACATCACAGTTTTCACCGATTATAAAATCGTTATAAACAAGCTCTTGAAGACCGCTTTCGCTTATAATTACAGGGATATGCACCTTTTCACCTTTGGTGTTGGGTTTTATTATGATTTCAATTCCGTTACCGTCGTCTTTTTCCCTTATATTTATATTTTCGGTAACGCTTCTCGAGGAAAGCGTACCGTTTGCGCGGATATTGTAAGCGCCCGACGGAGTACCCTCAATATCGGCAATCATTTTAAGTAGTTCTAATTCTTGATTGTTCATATATTATTCCTCACAGTTGGCGGTAAGCACTTTGCAGGCAATATCCGCCTTGCCTAAGAGTGACGGCAGGATATCTTCCTTTTTGCCCTCTTGTTTTATTGTGCCGTTTGCTACAACGATAATTTTATCGGCGATATTTAAAATGCGTTCCTGGTGGGAGATTATCATAATTGAACCGCCCAAAGTATCGTGCATTTTTTCAAAAACTTTAATAAGATTGTTAAAACTCCACAGGTCGATGCCTGCCTCGGGTTCGTCAAAGAGTGAAACCTTGGTGCCTCTTGCCATAACAGTTGCGATTTCAATGCGTTTCAGCTCTCCGCCTGAAAGGGAGGTGTTAACCTGGCGGTTGATATAATCTCTCGCACAAAGTCCCACTTGGGATAAATAGGCACATGCATCACCTACGCTTATTTCTTGTCCTGCGGCAAGGCTTATAAGGTCGTGAACGGTAATACCTTTAAAGCGAACAGGCTGTTGAAAAGCAAAGCTTATACCCTTTTTTGCGCGCTCTGTAATGGAAAGACCGGTTATATCCTCACCGTCGAGTAAAATCTGCCCTTCATCTGGGGTGATAATACCTGCGATAACTTTAGCAAGGGTAGATTTGCCGCCTCCATTAGGACCTGTTATTACAACAAAACCCTCATCAATTTTAAGGTTTATGTTTTTAAGTATTTGCTTTTGTCCGTTTTCGCTTTCGGCTGAAAACGAAATGTTTTTGAGTTCTAACATATATTCTCCTTTATTTCCCAATAGTATTTTCTGTAGCAATCGGGAAAATCGTTCATAATTCCGTGTTCTGGGTCGTAAAAAACACCATCAAAGTAAAGTGACCAATGCCAACATCGAGGTGTTTCAAGGCTTAAGATGGCAATTTTCGGAAGTTCTGTTTTGTTATTTACTTCTTTTCTCTGTTTATTATAAGAAATTTTATGATAATCGAGGCAGAAAAACATTTCTTTAAGGGTTGTTTCACGCTCGTTATTTAAAAGGTCAACAATTTCACTAACGTTTTTCTCGCACAGCATAGCGAGTACTGCCTGTCCGCATTGTAAAGGGGTCGGTTCTTTAATATATTCGGGATTTTTCATATTTTTTTACCTGAGTAATATTTCTGCCAGTGTTATTACAACCGGCATACTTGCTATAGATAAAAGCGTAGTAATTGAAACTGTTGTTACTGAAAGTGCGGTGTCACCCTCAAACTTGGAGGCGAACATAGTTACAAGAGCCGCAGTCGGTGCGCTCGCACAAATCGAAAGCGCTAACGGAAGTGAACCGTGAAGACCTAAAATGTAAAATATAAAAATTGCAATTACGGGTAATATGCAAAGTCTTAAAACACAGGAAAATAGCAATTTGATATCTTTAAGCCCTTTTAAAATATTACTGTTTGCCAGATGATATCCGATTATAAGCATTGGTAGCGGTGTATTGAGCGAAGCCATATATGAAACAGGGTCTAAAATCACTTTTGGTAAGGGGATTCCTGAACAGAATACCGCTAAAGCCAATACAAAGCCTATAACACCAGGATTTATAAACATTTTTTTGACTGAGATAGCTTTTTTGCCTCCTATAAGATAGACACCATAGCTCCAGATGGCCACTTGGAATGCGGCGATATAGCCTGAGCCGTAGAAAACGCCGTCATCACCTAACAAGGCTTGCAAAAGCGGTATAGCCATAAATCCGCAGTTTGAGAATATTACCGCAAACTGCAAAACGCTTTGCCGCTTAGTACTTTTACTGCGAAGCACGAGCTTGGAAATTAGTATAAATATTAAATGAAGTAAAAAGGTAAGGCATATACTTATTAAAAGGTTTTTAAAAAGCTGAGTATTAAATTCTCTTGCAAAGGACTTAATCATAACACAAGGTGTTACAAGATATAATACCAAATCGGTCATACCTTTGACACCGTTTTCGGTAAATACCTTTGTTTTAGTAAGGGTAAACCCTAAAAGAATCAGTACAAAAAGAATTACAACTTGGGTAAAAACGGTCTCGAACATTACTCAACTTCCCTTGTAAAGCGTAAAAAGTCTCGGGTGTTTTTGAAAACGCCTGCGTGCTTTAAAACTTTGGTGAAAACTATACCGATTTCGTCTTCAATTATTTTGTCGATATTTTCTTTATTTATGTTTTGATATTTTTCTTTGATTTCTTCTGCCCAGTCGGCGTGTTTTTCTAAAGCTTTGTCTGCCCTTATATCGCGGTTTTCGAGTATGGCAGTTTTAAGAAGTGCCATTTCGGTTTTAAGACGGGCGGGAAGAACAGCAAGTCCCATAACTTCAATAAGTCCGATATTTTCTTTCTTTATATGGTGAAGCTCGGCATGGGGATGGTAAACACCCATTGGATGTTCTTTGGTTGTGATATTGTTACGAAGTACCAAATCAAGCTGGAAGTTGTCACCGACTTTGCGCGCAATAGGCGTGATTGTATTATGGGGTGTGCCGTCGGTTTCGGCAAAGATAAATGCCTGTTCGTCAGTGTAACCGCGCCAAGCCGATAAAATCTTATCAGCCAAGGTGATAAGTCGCTTAGTATCAGGACAAGAAAGCCGGATAACTGACATTGGCCATTTAACGATGCCCGCTTTAATATCTTCGAAGCCCTGGAAAGAAAGCTCAGTTTCTATAGGCGCTTTTGCCATTGCAAAGGTGTAGTTGCCGCCTTGGAAATGGTCGTGGCTTAAAATGGAACCGCCAACGATGGGCAAGTCGGCATTAGAACCTACAAAATAGTGGGGGAAAAGCTTTACAAAATCTAAAAGCTTTCTGAAAGTGGCGGTGTTTATTGCCATTGGGGTATGCTCGGCATTAAAAACAATACAGTGCTCGTTATAGTAAACATAAGGGGAGTACTGCATACACCAGTCTGAGCCGTTTATTGTAACGGGGATTACACGGTGGTTTTGTCGGGCAGGGAAGTTTAGTCTTCCGGCATAGCCCTCACATTCCTTGCAAAGCATACATTTAGGATAACCCGATTGCTTGGCATTTTTAGCTGCGGCAATAGCTTTGGGGTCCTTTTCGGGTTTTGAAAGGTTTATTGTAATATCAAGGTCTCCGTATTCGGTGGGGGTTACCCATTTCATATCCTTGCTTATGCGGTAGCGTCTTATGTAGTCGCTGTCACAACTGAATTTATAGTACCAGTCGGTAGCAACTTCGGGCGACTCGTTATAAAGTTCCATAAATTTTTCCGTAACAACACTCGGGGGTGGAAGTAATGCCGACATAAGCTTTGTGTCGAATAAATCTCTTTCGGTGATGTTATCGTCAATAATACCTTTTTCGACAGCGAAATCAAGAAGTTCTTTTAAGGTTTTTTCTAAGTTTACTTGTTCAAAGGTATCATTACACTCAAACTCGTCGAGGTGTAATATCTCTAAAATGCGGTTGGTTACAAAAACCTCGTCGCGCTTGTTCACAAGACCGCACTCAAGACCATAGCATACTAATTTTCTAATACTTACATTTATCATTTTCTCAACTCCAGACATATCTTAACAAATTATACTATACTTATAATATATATGTCAATCAGAAACACGAATAAAAAATGCAATTTTTTGCTTGACAAGGCGGTTTTCTTGTGTTAAAATGGGTAAGCCGCATATTGTGGGCTTTTTAAGTTGCGCCAATTTTAGCGCACGCCTATTGTAGCGAGACTGAAAATAAGCAGGTGAAAAAATGTACGCAATTATTGAAACTGGCGGAAAGCAGTACCGTGTAGAAAACGGCGATGTAATCTACATCGAAAAGCTTAACGCTCAAGTTGACGAAGAAGTTACCTTCGACAAGGTTGTTGCTGTAAACAACAGAACTTTAAAGGTTGGTAAGCCCTACGTTAAGGATGCTTTCGTAAAAGGCACCGTTTTAAAGAACGGCAAGGGTAAGAAGATCACTGTCTTCACTTACAAACCCAAGAAGGGCTCTGCTCGTAAAATGGGTCACAGACAACCCTACACTAAAGTACAAATTACCGAAATCGGCTAATTAAGTATGACAAGTGTGAAATTTTTGGCTGATAAAAACCTTTACGGGTTTGAAATCAGCGGTCACAGTTCACGGGACTGTGATGATGAATTTGGCAAAATAGTTTGCGCGGCAGTTTCCAGTGCGGCTTATATGGCGGCAAACACGGTTACCGAAATTATCGGCGATAAAGCTGATATCGAGGTGGACGACGGCAGGATGGTCTTCGTTTGTAAAGAACCGAGTGATGCTACTGTAAAAGTGCTTTTGGGACTTAAGCTTCATTTAACTGCTTTGTCAGGAGATTATAGCAACAATTTAAAGATTTATGGAGGTGCAAAAAATGTTAAAGATTAACATTCAGTTATTCGCTCACAAAAAGGGTGTTGGTTCTACAAAGAACGGCCGCGACAGTGAGTCTAAACGCCTTGGTGTTAAACGCGCTGACGGTCAGTTTGTTTTAGCTGGTAACATTCTTGTTCGCCAGAGAGGAACACACATTCACGCTGGCAATAACGTAGGCCGCGGTTCTGATGATACTTTATTTGCCCTTATCGACGGTAAGGTTAAATTTGAAAGAGTTGGCAGAGACCGTAAACAAGTTAGCATTTACGCTGTTGAGCAATAAGAATAATCGCCCGAATGCTTTACGGCATTCGGGCTTATTTTTTAAATATGCTAAGAAAGGATATTTCTTATGAAAAACTGTCACGTATGCAATTTGGCTTGTGAAGATGATGTGGAGCTTTGTCCTATTTGCGGTGCTTATCTTCTCGGGAATGAACAAAAAGAGGAAGAAAAAACTAAAGAGGATCAAAAAATAGAGCCTGTTTTACTCGCTACATTTGGCGATGTTGTATCGGCAGAGATTTTTAAGGATATACTAACAGATAATAAAATACCGTATTCTGATTCTGAGGAAAGTATGCGTGTGGTATTCGGCGGTGCTTTTTCTTCAGAGGAGATTTATGTAGATAAAAAAGATTTTGATATAGCTAAAGAACTTTATGAAGAGTTTTTAAAGTCTGAAGCTGAATTTCAGGCGCAATTTGACGAAGAATTTTACGAGGAACAATAATGTTTGTAGATATTGCAAAAATACATTTAAAAGCAGGTAAGGGCGGTGACGGTGCCGTATCTTTCCACAGAGAAAAATATGTAGCGGCGGGTGGTCCCGATGGCGGTGACGGCGGAAAAGGCGGAGATATCATCTTTAAAGCTGACAGTAACCTGTCAACCCTTGCTGATTTTCGTTATAAAAGAAAATATACAGCCGAGCCTGGCGAAAACGGTGGAACTTCGAGACGTACGGGTAAAAGCGCCCAAAACCTTGTTATAAGTGTGCCTGTCGGTACTTTAGTTAAAGATACTGAAACGGGCAGAATTATTGCCGATATTTCGGATTCTGAGGGTGTAGTTATCGCAAAGGGCGGTAACGGCGGCTGGGGAAACCAGCATTTTGCTACTTCCACACGTCAGATCCCGCGCTTTGCAAAGAGCGGAGCATTGGGCGAAGAACTTGATGTAACGCTTGAATTAAAGCTTTTGGCAGACGTAGGACTCATAGGTTTTCCGAATGTTGGCAAGTCAACCTTAGTTTCGGTTGTTAGTCAGGCAAAGCCAAAAATTGCCAACTATCACTTCACAACTTTGACCCCCGTTTTGGGCGTTGTGAGTATGGGCGAGGGAAGTTCCTTTGTTATGGCGGATATCCCAGGTCTTATCGAGGGTGCAGGTGAGGGCGTAGGTCTTGGCCACGAATTTTTGCGTCACGTTGAGCGTTGCCGTATGCTTTTACACGTCTTGGATATTTCGGGCAGTGAGGGTAGAGACCCTATTGATGATTTCCAAAAGATAAATAACGAGCTTGCAGTTTTCTCAAAAGAACTTACCGAACGTCCGCAGATTGTGGTAGGTAATAAGTGCGACCTTATAGACGAAGAAGAAATCGAGAAGTATAAAAAGTATTTTGAAGAGAAAGGCTATAAATTCTTTCCTATTATGGCGGCTATTGCAGAGGGTACAGATGTGCTTGTAAACTGTATTGCAAGCGAGCTTGCAAAGCTTCCACCTATAAGGAAGTTCGAA
The DNA here is from genome assembly GCA_045539955.1 of Acutalibacteraceae bacterium. Taxonomy (GTDB): domain Bacteria; phylum Bacillota; class Clostridia; order Oscillospirales; family Acutalibacteraceae; genus UBA737. The sequence continues at coordinate 12,056 of JAZQGI010000019.1, forward strand.
GCAGAGCCTAAGCCTGAATATGAGGCGCCTAAAAACTTGCGCACCTTTACTGTTCGTCAAGAAAACGGTATTTACTATGTGGAAAATTGCGATTGGCTTATGGAAGTTATGAATAATGTTGATCCAGACGATTACGAGTCACTGCAGTATTTCGAGCGTGTTATCCGCGAATGCGGTATAATTGACGCTCTTGAAAAGGCAGGCATAGGCGAAGGCGATACTGTTAATATTCTTGATATCGAATTTGATTTTGTAAATTAAGGAGAAATTATGGATAATCCTAATTTATTAAGCCCATCGGTTTTGGCTTTTGTGGGGGACGCAGTTTACGGACTGTATGTCCGTACATATTTAGCTGAGGTTAACCGTCCGTCAGGAGAATTGCATAAGCTTTCGGTAAAATTGGTGAACGCCACAGCACAGGCGCAAGCTTTTCACTTGATTGAAGCCGAGCTTTCTGAAAAAGAACTTTCGGTTTTTAAAAGGGGACGGAATTTTCATACGGGGAATACTCCTAAAAATTCCACAGGCGGCGAATACCACACAGCAACGGGACTTGAAACCTTGTTTGGTTTTCTTTACCTTTCGGGTGAGAGTGACAGAGCAAAAGAACTTTTTGATATAATATGGAATAACTTAATGGATACACTATAATGTGTATCCATTTTCTTTTTAGGTGATATTTTGAAAGTAAAGGTTTTTTTGCTCGATTTATTATTTTTTATATTAGGAAGCGTTATTTATTCGGTGGCAGTAATAATGTTTTTATCGTCTAACGAAATTTCACCAGGCGGAGTTACGGGTGTTGCCACGGTTTTAAACTATCTCTTTTCTTTGCCGATAGGCACAACGGTTTTTATATTTAATATCCCTCTGCTTTTATTGGGTTTTTTCAAGTTCGGTAAAGCGTTTATTTTAAAAACCACGATTGCTATTGTTTGTGTATCGGTAGTGCTTGATGTTTGTGAAGTGTTATTACCAAAACTTCATATCGATTTGATTTTAGCCTCGGTTTTCGGAGGTAGCCTTATGGGGCTTGGAATTAGTATGGTAATGCTTCGGGGAAGCACAACAGGAGGGGTGGATATTGTTGCAAAAATTATAAACAGGCGCTATCCGCACCTTAGCGTAGGGCGAATTATGCTTTTCGTTGACGCTATAGTAGTCGCACTCTCAGCGCTTGTTTACAAAAATACCCAAAGCGCCCTTTATTCTATTATAACCCTTTACTCTTCGTCTAAAATTATGGACTTAATGCTTTATGGTTCTGACAAGGGTAAGATTATTTATATAATAAGTGATAAAACACAAGATATTGTGTCCCAAATTTTAACGGTAATTAACCGCGGAGTGACGATTATCGATGTTGTGGGCGGTTATAAAGGTGACAAAAGGAAGATGATAATGTGCACTGTTAGACGAAACGAGGTGCATGCGGTTTATAAGAATGTAATGGGAATTGATAGAAGTGCTTTTATTGTGGTTGCAGAAGCGGGAGAAATCTTTGGTGAAGGCTTCAAAAAATAAAATTTAAAAATTTTTTAAAAAGTACTTGCTATTTCTATTATTTGTGGTATAATAATCTTTGCCACTACAAGATATTGTGTTTTAAAATGAAAGCAATTTATAGAAAAAACTTGAATTTATGAGGTAAAAATTATGAAGATCATTAAAAGAAGCGGCGCCGAAGTAACGTTTGACCCCCAAAAAATCATCGTTGCTGTAACAAAGGCTAATGAAAGCGTTGTGCCCAGCCAGCGAATGAGCGAAATTCAGATTAAGCGCATTGCTGAGGATGTTGAAAATGCGGCTGCCAATATGAACCGTTCATTAAGCGTTGAGGAAATACAAGATATGGTAGAAGACCAAATCATGAATCAACGCGCTTTCGATGTTGCAAGACGTTATATTACATACCGTTATAACCGTGCGCTTATCAGAAAGTCTAATACTACTGATGAACAGATTTTAAGCCTTATTGAATGTAATAACGAAGAAGTAAAACAAGAGAATTCTAACAAGAACCCTACAGTTAACAGCGTTCAGCGTGACTATATGGCTGGTGAAGTGAGCAAGGATATCACAAAGCGTATACTTTTAAGCCCTGAAATTGTGGATGCTCATGACAGGGGACTTATTCACTTCCACGATGCTGACTATTTTGCACAGCATATGCACAACTGTGACCTTGTAAACCTTGAAGATATGCTCCAGAACGGAACTGTTATCAGCGGAACCTTGATTGAAACTCCGCACAGTTTCTCTACTGCTTGTAATATTGCCACACAGATTATTGCTCAGGTTGCATCCTGTCAGTATGGCGGGCAGAGTATCAGTCTTACCCACTTGGCGCCTTTTGTAAATGTAAGCCGTCAGAAGATTTATAAAGAAGTTGTGGCTGAAACTACTGCTGCAGGCGTAGAGCTTGCTGAAGAAAAACTTCGCGAAATTACAGAAAAGCGTTTGCTTGATGAGGTTCGCAAGGGTGTTCAAATGATTCAGTATCAGGTTGTAACTCTTATGACAACCAACGGTCAGGCTCCCTTTGTTACTGTATTTATGTATCTTAACGAAGCTAAGAACGAACAGGAAAAACAAGACTTAGCGCTTATTATTGAAGAGGTTTTAAGACAGCGCTATCAAGGTGTTAAGAACGAAAAGGGTGTTTGGGTAACACCTGCATTCCCAAAACTTATTTATGTTTTGGAAGAGGATAATATAAGTGAAGACAGCAAGTATTGGTATCTTACAAAGCTTGCCGCTAAATGTACTGCTAAGAGAATGGTACCAGACTATATCTCTGAAAAGGTTATGCTCCAGAATAAGATAGATAAAAACGGTGAAGGCCACTGCTATACCTGTATGGGTTGCCGCAGTTTCTTGACTCCTTATGTAGATGAAAACGGAAAGCCGAAGTATTACGGCCGTTTTAATCAGGGCGTTGTAACCGTAAACCTTGTAGATATAGGCCTTTCGGCTAATCGCGATATGGAAAAATTCTGGCAGATTTTTGATGAGCGTATGGAACTTTGCCATAGAGCTCTTCAAGCACGCCACGAAAGACTCACAGGCACCGTGTCGGATGCGGCTCCTATCCTTTGGCAGTACGGCGCTTTGTTAAGACTTAAAAAGGGCGAAACTATTGATAAATACCTCCACGGCGGTTATTCAACCCTTTCTCTCGGCTATGCAGGTCTTTGGGAATGTGTTTACAGTATGACAGGTAAAAAGCTTACCGAAAAAGCGGGCGAAGAATTCGGTCTTGAGGTAATGCGTAAGCTTAACGAATACACAGCAAAGTGGAAAGCACAAGAGAATATCGACTATTCGCTTTATGGAACTCCGCTTGAAAGCACAACCTATAAGTTCGCAAAATGCTTACAGAAACGTTTTGGTACAGTACCGGGCGTTACCGATAAGAATTATATCACCAATAGCTATCATGTACACGTAACCGAGGATATTGATGCATTTGACAAACTCGCATTGGAAGCTAAATTCCAAGCCTTGTCACCAGGTGGCGCTATCTCTTATGTAGAGGTTCCCAATATGCAGAATAATATTGACGCTGTACTTTCGGTTATGAAGTTTATCTATGATAATATTATGTATGCTGAGCTTAATACAAAGAGTGATTTCTGTCACGAATGTGGTTTCGACGGTGAAATTTTGGTAGAAGAGGATGAACACGGCAAATTGGTTTGGAAGTGTCCTTCCTGCGGTAATACCGATCAAGATAAGCTTAATGTAGCTCGTCGCACCTGCGGTTATATCGGCACACAGTTCTGGAATCAAGGCAGAACACAGGAAATTAAGGAAAGAGTGCTTCATTTATAATTCGGAATTAGGAAGTTTTGAATTTAGTTATGAATTACGCTGCAATTAAAAAATTTGATATTGCTAACGGTCCGGGAGTAAGAGTATCGCTTTTTGTGAGCGGTTGCCGTCACAAGTGTAAAAACTGTTTTAACAGTGAGGCTTGGGATTTTAATTACGGCAAAGAGTTTACAAACGAAACCTTGAATGAACTTCTTGACGCGATAGATAAAGATTATATCGAAGGGTTCTCGCTTTTGGGCGGTGAACCCTTTGAGCCTGAAAACCAAGACGGAGTATTGGAAATTTTAAATGCTATAAAGGAAAAATTTCCACAAAAGACAGTATGGTGTTATACAGGCTTTTTATATGACAGTCAGCTTCTTGGAGGCAAGGTAGGAAATGCTGATACCGTAAAACAAATACTTAAAAATATTGATGTATTAGTTGACGGTAAATTTGTCGAAGAGCTTAAAAGCCTTGACCTTTTGTTCCGCGGTTCTTCAAATCAGCGAATAATAGATGTTAAGCGCTCGCTCCAAAGCGGTCAGACATTGTGGCTCTCGGGACAATGGCAAAGGCGAATGGGAAGCGGAAATATTTACGAATAGGTGATAAAAATGAAGGTTAATTTTAAAAAGTTAAATGAAAATGCAATAGTGCCAACCTATGGCTCGGAGTTTGCAGCAGGTGCAGACCTTTATGCTTGTACAGACGGCAAAGTGGTAACCTTCCAACCGAGTGAAACCAAGCTTATAAAAACAGGCATAGCAATGGAAATTCCAGAAGGCTATGCAGGACTTATTTATGCCAGAAGCGGCATTGCCAATAAACGCGGACTTGCCCCCTCTAACAAGGTTGGCGTGGTTGACAGCGACTACCGCGGTGAGATTATGGTGTCTTTACATAACCATTCAACCGAGGTTCAATCTATTTCTGATGGCGAGCGTATAGCTCAGATGGTGATCACTCCTTTTTTAAAGGTTGAATATACCGAAGTGGAAGAGTTATCTGACACTGTTCGCGGTGAAGGCGGTTTCGGTTCAACAGGTAAGAAGTAATGTTTTTTAAAAAGGAACTTTTTATTACTCGTGATATGAAGTATTACGCTGAAGTGACTGATAAGCTATCGGCGAATGGAATAAAGTATTACTTCCGTCTTAATTCACCATTTCATACAGGGCGATATCACGGCGCACCGCTTATTAAAAGTGAAGTGGTTTATGAATATAAGGTATATGTAAAGAGAAAAGATTTAGACCGCGCAAAAGAACTTTTAAATAATATTGTCAAATAAAAAAAGAAGGTTGAATTTTCAACCTTCTTTTTTGTATTTTAGAATTTAAAATAATCTTTAGCGTTGCGGTAGCAAACACCTTCAACAATGTTTTTAAGAGCTTCAAAGTCTTTTGGATAAAGACCGTCTTCAACCCAGCCGCCTATCATATTACAAAGTATTCTTCTGAAATATTCGTGACGGGGGTAGGATACAAAGCTACGGGAGTCGGTAAGCATACCAACAAATTTACCAAGGTTGCCAAGATTTGCAAGAGCATCCATTTGCGCTACCATACCGCTTGCGTTATCGTTGAACCACCAGCCTGAACCAAACTGAATTTTTGAAACATCAGGTCCTTTTTGGAAGTTGCCGAGCATTGTTCCTAAAACATAGTTATCCTTGGGGTTCAAGGTGTAGAGTATAGTTTTTGGAAGAATATCATCAGTATCAAGATAGTTCATAAACGCCGAAAG
>JAZQGI010000020.1:0-66328 GCA_045539955.1 Acutalibacteraceae bacterium
CACTTTGAAAGACAATGTAAATCTTTCACTTGCAAAGGTTAAATCAACAATGTGCAACTGCGGCGCATTAACTATTCCCGAACTTCAGCAAAAAGCAAAGCTTACTTTGGTTTCTGCCACAAGTATTGTTGAAGGCGGCGCACACGATGTTATCCAAAAGGAAACCTCACTCGGAACAATTAAATAATGCGTAATTCATAATTAAAAGCCACGGAAATTTTCCGTGGCTTTTGTTATATCAATTAAATCTAATTCAACAATTCCGAATTACGCATTACGAATTACGAATTATAAAAGTATGCACACAAGACCGTTACAGCCTTCATTTATTACCCGCTCAATCGTTTCTTGAACACGCATTCGAGCATCTACAGGCATACGGGCAAGTTTAGTATGAAGTCCCTCATTCACAAGCTCGTGCAAGGACTTACCAAAAATATTAGAATCCCAAATTTTCACAGGGTCTTCTTCAAAACCGCTCAAAAGGTACATTACCAAATCTTCCGATTGCTTTTCACTTCCCACAATGGGACTCACTTCGGTTGAAATATTGGCTTTCATTAGGTGGATAGATGGAGCCGACGCTTTAAGCCTTACACCATATCTACCGCCTTGCTTTACAATTTCCGGTTCTTCTAATTGCAATTCCTCGATATCAGGCATTATTATGCCGTAACCCGTTGCTTCAACCTCTTGTAAAGCACCGCGAACCTTACTGTATTCTTTCTCGGTTTGTGCAAGCTTCTTAAGGGTTTCCATAAGCTCCTGATCATCATTTATCTCAAGTCCTGTAACTTCTGTCAAGGTCTTATAAAACAAACTTTGCTTAACAGAAATGCAAATTTCAGCACTACCGTTACCCAAATTTACCTCACTTACATTTACCGATTCCACACTTTCGCAACCGTCAAAGCAACTGTCGAATGAAGAAATATCACGAATATGCTTTATATTGTCAGAAGAGGCTTTTATATTGCTTATAAGCTCTGCTCTAAGCGGATGTGTAATAGGTAGATTATTAATCCAACGTGGAAAGCATACATTTATTTCTTTCACAGGAAATTCAAATAAAATTTCTGCTAAAATTCCCATTATATCCTCTTCACTAAGCTCCAAGCAGTTAATCGGGCGCACGGGCACACCGTATTTTTTTGAAAGCTCCTCTGCCTGCTTGACTGCCTCCTGTGATTCAGGATACATACAGTTAAGTAATACTATGAATGGCTTGTTAATAGTCTTTAATTCATCTATCACACGCTCTTCGGCTTCGGCATACTCTGCGCGCGGAATATCACTGATACTGCCGTCTGTAGTAATTACAAGACCTATTGTTGAATGTTCGTTTATAACCTTTTGCGTTCCGATTTCAGCCGCCATATTAAATGGTATTGCTTCATTGAACCACGGTGTCATAACCATTCTCGGCTCTGAGCCTTCAATATAGCCAAGCGCACTCGGCACTATGTATCCCACACAGTCGATAAGCCTTACATTCATTTTAGCACTGTCGGGCAAGCAGATTTCTGCCGATTTTTCAGGTATGAATTTTGGCTCGGTAGTCATTATTGTTCTGCCTGAGGAGGACTGCGGCAATTCGTCATTTGCACGCTCTCGCATGCTTTCACCCGACATATTAGGGAGCACGAGTTTATCCATAAATTGCTTTATAAAGGTCGATTTACCCGTTCTTACGGGACCGACAATGCCTATATAAATATCTCCGCCTGTGCGTTCGGCAATATCGTTATATATGTTGGCTTTGTTCATAAAATTTTCCTCCGTTTTTTCTGGGCACTTTCTTTGTAAAATATTATGCGGTGAGAATCTTCTTTATGACAAACTCTGTTTTAAAGAATATTATGTAATGTATAGGAGGATTTTAATATGAATCTTTTTGATTTGAAAAAAGGGCAAAAATGCCTTATAGATAAAATTTTAACTGAAACCGATATGCGACGGCGGTTTTTAGATATTGGACTTATAAAAAACACTCCTGTCGAGTGTGTTGAAATCAGTCCCCAAGGTGACCCTAAAGCTTTCTTAATAAGGGGTGCTGTTATAGCCTTGCGCCGTGAAGACTGCAAGAACATACTCATTAAGGATTTGAGCGTATGACCGATAACATAACCGTTGCCTTAGCAGGCAACCCAAATGTTGGCAAAAGCACCATTTTTAATGCACTTACGGGTATGAATCAACACACAGGCAACTGGGCGGGCAAAACCGTTGCAAATGCAAGAGGCGTTTGCAAAAGCGAAAAATTTTCATATACATTTGTCGATATCCCAGGTACTTATTCACTAATGGCGCACTCTCCTGAAGAAGAGGTGGCACGGAATTTCCTGTGCTTCGAAAATCCGCAAGCCGTAATTGTTGTGTGCGATGCCACTTGCCTTGAAAGAAATCTTAATCTTGTTTTGCAAACAATGGAAATTTGCAAAAATGTTATAGTATGCGTTAATCTTTTAGACCAAGCAAAGCGTAAAAAAATCATTGTTGACCTTAAAACGCTTTCTGAAAAATTGGGTGTAAAGGTTATCGGCACAGTGGGTCACAAAAAGCAAACTCTTAATGCTTTAATAAAAACCCTTGACAACAGCTTTTCAAATAATACTAATAAAGATTATATCAAAATTGAATATGCGCAAGCCATTGAAGATGCACTCGAAATTTTAGAGCCTGTAATAACTCAAAAGCTTAAAAAAAGCATTAATCCACGCTGGTTATCACTAAAACTTTTAGAGCCTGATTTCCTGCTTTCTAATGAAATAAAAAATTTTTTAGGCGAAGAATTTCTAAACCAAGCTGAAATCAAATCCGCTTTGCAACATGCTATCGAAATTTTAAAACAAAACGGATTTGACCAAAATGAATTAAAGGATTGTGTGGTTTCTTCTATTATAAATAAAGCCGAAGAAATTGCAAATTCCGTTGTCACTCATAGTGAAAACTCACACTCTCTCGACCGCCGTCTTGATAAAATCCTTACAAGCAAAGCCTTTGGTTATCCTGTAATGCTTATATTTTTAGGGCTGATTTTCTGGATTACTATAAGCGGTGCTAATTATCCGTCAGCTCTATTATCTGACTTTTTTCTATATATTCAAGGCAAGCTTACCGCGCTTTTCACCGCCTTAAATGCTCCAGCTTGGCTACACGACAGCCTTGTGTTAGGTCTTTACCGCACACTAAGCTGGGTAATCTCGGTAATGCTTCCGCCAATGGCAATCTTCTTCCCTCTTTTCACCTTGCTCGAGGATTCGGGATACCTGCCAAGAATTGCCTTTAACCTTGATAAACCCTTTAAATGTTGTAATGCCTGCGGAAAACAGGCGCTCACAATGTGTATGGGCTTCGGTTGTAATGCAGTAGGAGTTACAGGTTGCCGTATAATAGACTCAAAGCGTGAAAGACTGCTTGCAATACTTACAAACAACCTCGTTCCCTGTAACGGTCGGTTTCCAACCATAATTGCAATTATCACAATGTTTTTTGTGCTTGGAAGCGGTATCGTAAACAGTATTTTGTCCGCACTTATTTTAACCTGTGTTATTCTTTTTGGAATACTTATGACCTTTGCTGTCACAAAACTGCTGTCGCGCACGGTTTTAAAGGGCGAACCCTCGTCATACACCCTTGAGCTTCCGCCCTACCGAAAACCTCAAATTGCAAAGGTGATTGTCCGTTCGGTTTTTGACAGAACTCTCTTTGTTTTAGGGCGCTCGGTAGCAGTTGCCGCCCCTGCAGGACTGCTTATCTGGATAATGGCGAATGTATTTGTGGGGGATACTTCAATATTACAGCACTGCGCCTCATTTTTAGACCCATTCGCACGGCTTTTAGGACTTGACGGTGTAATTTTACTCGCTTTCATATTAGGTTCTCCCGCAAATGAAATTGTAATACCTATAATTATTATGACCTATCTGAGTACGGGTTCTTTATGCGAGCTATCCTCAATTTCGGCTATGCGTGAGCTTTTTATAGCAAACGGATGGACAATTAATACTGCCATTTCGGTAATACTTTTTTCACTCTTGCATTGGCCCTGCGCCACAACAATTCTCACTATAAAAAAAGAAACGGGCAGTGTGAAATGGACTGCTGTCGCTGTAATACTGCCAACTATTCTAAGCATTCTAATCTGCTTTTTATTTACAACAATAGTTAATATCATATAAAAAGGACTTGAGGTATTTCCTCAAGTCCTAAAATTTACGAATTACGCATTACGAATTCCGAATTACTTATTAAGTGCTTCGTTAACTGCAACTGCGCAAGCAACAGTCATACCAACCATCGGGTTGTTACCTGCACCGATAAGACCCATCATCTCAACGTGAGCAGGAACTGAAGAAGAACCAGCAAACTGAGCGTCAGAGTGCATACGTCCCATAGTATCTGTCATACCGTAAGAAGCGGGGCCTGCAGCCATATTATCAGGATGCAAGGTACGGCCTGTACCGCCACCTGATGCTACTGAGAAATACTTCTTACCCTGTTCAATACATTCTTTCTTGTATGTACCTGCAACGGGGTGTTGGAAACGAGTCGGGTTAGTTGAGTTACCTGTGATAGAAACGTCAACACCCTCTTTGTGCATAATAGCAACGCCTTCGCGAACATCATCTGCACCGTAGCAACGTACTTTTGCACGTTCACCGTTTGAATAAGCGGTTTCTTCTACGATTTCAAGTTCGCCGGTGTAGTAGTCAAACTTGGTTTGAACATAGGTAAAGCCGTTAATTCTTGAAATAATCTTAGCGGCATCTTTACCGAGACCGTTAAGAACTACGCGTAAAGGTTCTTTACGAGCCTTGTTAGCGCTACGAGCGAGGCCGGTAGCGCCCTCTGCAGCGGCAAAGGATTCGGGACCTGCAAGGAATGCGAAGCATTTAGTTTCTTCTCTTAAAAGCATTGCGCCCAAGTTACCGTGGCCAAGACCAACCTTACGGTCATCAGCAACAGAACCGGGGATGCAGAAAGACTGAAGACCAACACCGATTTTCTCAGCAGCTTCAGCAGCACTCTTCACTCCGTCCTTAATAGCGATTGCACAGCCTACAACGTAAGCCCAAGCAGCGTTTTCAAAGCAAATAGGCTGAATACCTTTTACGATATTATAAGCATCTACGCCTGCTTTATCGCAAATTTCTTTAGCCTCTTCAATGGAAGAAATGCCGTGTAAGCCAAGTTCAGCGTTAATTTGATTTATTCTTCTGTCATAACTTTCAAATAATGCCATTATTCATTTCCTCCTTATTATTCTTCACGTGGGTCGATGAGTTTTGCAGCATCATCAACACGTCCGTACTGGCCGCTTGCTTTTTCTAAAGCTTCATTTGCGTCCATACCCTTTTTAATCATATCCATCATCTTGCCGAGGTGAACAAACTTGTAACCGATAATGGTGTCGTTATCATCAACAGCAATCTTTGTAATATAGCCTTCAGCAAGTTCCAAATAGCGTGGTCCCTTTGCAAGAGTAGCATAGGTAGTACCGCACTGTGAACGAAGACCCTTACCCAAATCTTCAAGACCTGCACCGATTGGCAAACCGTCTTCAGAGAAAGCGGTCTGTGTACGGCCGTAAACGATTTGTAAGAAAAGCTCGCGCATAGCGGTATTAATAGCATCGCATACAAGGTCGGTATTAAGAGCCTCAAGAATAGTCTTGCCAACCAAAATTTCAGAAGCCATAGCAGCCGAGTGAGTCATACCCGAGCAACCGATAGTTTCAACCAATGCTTCTTGAATAATACCCTCTTTAACATTGAGAGTAAGTTTACAGGTACCCTGTTGAGGAGCGCACCAGCCGATACCGTGTGTTAAACCCGATACGTCTTTTACTTCCTTAACCTGAACCCATTTGCCCTCCTCCGGAATAGGAGCGGGACCGTGATATGTGCCTTTAGCTAAAGGACACATATTTTCTACTTCATGTGAATAGTTCATATATGTACTCCTTTCGGTAATATAACAACATTATAACAAAATAAAACAAAAAACACAATAGTTTATATGACAAAATTTTAACATATTTGCGCTGTTATACTGTTTAAATACTCATATGCTTCCTGTTTTTCGTTTTCTATTAAATCTTTCTTTTCTTCAAAAGAATTTTGTGTATCTAAAATCCTCAAAATTTGTGATTTTAAAACCTCGGTTCTACCGAGCGCTAAATTAACAAGCTCTTTTTTAGTACTATCCTGATTAGAGGTAGCAATTATATTGCAAACCCGAGTAACCTCTACAACGCACTCACCTATCACCTTTGCCGCGTATTCGGTATCATTAGGTAAAATCACTTCTGCATTTATATTATCATCTTGACTGTTTTCATCTTCCAAAAACTGTTGTGTAGCCACTTGTTGAATTTGCTCATCCGCCATTACTGTTTGAGACTCTTCTTCATTAATAGCTTTAGGCTGCCACTGCAACTGTTTTTCCAATTTTTCTATTATTTGGCTTTGCTCGCTTATTTGTTCTTCAAGCCTTGCGGTTTTACTAAAGGAATCATTAAGTTTTTCATATAATTCATTGTTTAGACTTATAAGTGTTTTCTTAGTGACACCTTCAAAAGCAGTTTTTCGGCGCAAAGGAGCAACTATTTTCACAAACAAGGAGCAAATTAATACCGCACCCAAAATGCCTGCTGTATCAAGCAAGAAATCACGAAGCTCACAGCTTCTGCCTATTACAAAGCGTTGATGTAATTCATCACTTGCAGCATACAGGCAAGACAAGGCTGCCGCCCAGAAAATTCGTGTCACAAACCGCAGATTAACATAGCTTATAAATGTGAGAAAAGCCAAAAATCCCAACACTGCAAAAATGCCGATATGAGTTGCTTTTCTGACTGCAAACTGTAGAGAAGAAACCACTGCCTCCTTTTCGGAATCAGTCATTCCTTCAAAATCGGGATAAAACTTTTCAGCCAATACTTCAATAACCTGTCCGCTTGTCTGCGATGACGCATCCGCCGTTTGTGAAGATAAAAAGAATATAAGTCCCATCCACAAAACAAGTAAAATTATACTGAAAATTCTTAAAAATTTGCGCATATAATTCTCCTTTAAAATTCCAATAAAACCGCCACAAACAGAGTGACGGTTTTAATATTTAGCCAACCTTTTTATAATAGCTCATGGGGTTAACCCAACTGCCGTTAACCGCAATACCAAAATGCAGATGTGCGCCTGTAGAACGGCCTGTGGAACCAACATAACCTATAATTTGTCCCTTTTTAACGGTAGCACCCGGAGAAACTGCAATGGTTGCCATATGTGCATAGTAAGCCACATATGTTTTGCCGTCCTTTGTACCGTGATTTATCGTTATATAGTTACCATAACCGTTACCGCAACAGGTTCTTGCAGGTTTTTTGCCATAATTGTGGGTACAGTTATTCCAATAAGTTGTGACCACGCCGTCAGCAATAGCCACAATTTTATCACCCCAGCAGTTGCCGTTAGCGATATCTATACCGTTGTGCATTCTGCCCCAACGACTGCCATAGTAGGAAGAAATACGGGTGACAGTAGGTGTAGGCCATAAAAAGTCACCGCCATCATAAACAAAGCTTGTATTAGAGTTGCCAGAAGCGTTGAGAATTGCATTAAGGTCATTTTGCATCTGCTTTAATTCTCTTTCTACCTGTGCATTTTCGTCTTCTACAGCATCTTGGTCTTTCTTCATAGAAGTGATTACCGACTGTATTTGGCTTTCTTCCTTAGCAAGCTCTGCCTTTTTTTCGTCAATAGTAGCCTTTACAGAAACCTGTTCTTCTAAAAGCTTTTTATTTTCTTCCTGCTTTTCTTGAATTTTTTTAATTTCTTCTACAAGGTCTTCAATCATTCGTTTGTCGTGCGCAGAAACCGAAGCGGTAAGCTGTGCCAACTGCAAAAAGTCGGAAAAATCCTCAGCGCCAAGCAAAATTTGAATACTACTTCCTGTATTGCTCATATAAATTGCGCGCAAACGTTTTTTAAATGCAAGCTTGTCAGCCTCGATTTGCTCTTCATTTTTGGCAATTTCCTGCTTATTAGCTGCAATTTTACCATTGATAACATTAATCTGCTTATTGCAGGCATTAATCTGGCTTTGGACATTAGCCATCTTACGCTCAATAGTGTTTTTCAGTGCCTCTTGCTTGTCGATCTTACCTTGATATGCCTTAATTTCGGCTTCAAGCTTTTTAGATTCCTGTTCAAGCTTGGTTATTTCATTCTGAATTTCAGATTGTGACAGCGCACTGACATCGGCACAGAAAAAAGCTGTGAAAGTGAGCGTTAACACCATAATAAGTGAAACCGTTTTTAAAATTCTTTTATGCATTATAAACTCCTATTGTTTAAATTGCCGCAAATTCGCTTCCCTCTTTACGCAGATATTTGCTGATAATAATAACACTACCGATAACACCTGCGATAACACCTATACCTACAAACATTAAAAGTAAAATCCAAGCCATATCGCCGAATTTTATAATATCATCTGTTTGAAGTGTTGTTATAATAGTTTCCGTAGCTATTCTATAACAGAAATACAACAAGCCCTCTGCTATAAGCGCCGAAATTACACCGATAAGCATACCCTCTACAACAAAAGGAATTCGTACGAATGTATCGGTTGCACCGACAGCCTTCATAATGCTAATTTCAAGCTTTCTTGTGTGCATTGTAACACGAATTGTATTAGAAACTATCACAAGTGAAATTATCATAAGTATGGCAATAATCCAAAAACCTGCAACAGTTATACCGTTTTTGATAGATGCGATAGTTTCAGCCAAACCGCTTTGTGACTGTATAGCATCAATACCCTCTAATTTTTCAATTTCTTTCAGGGTTTCGTCAAAAAGCTCCATATCAGACATTGAAATCTTAGCCGCGCAGGACATAGGGTTTCCATAATCATCTTCAAGGAAGGAAAAATATTCTTCCTGACCTTCAAGCATTGATGCCTTTACAGTTTCAAGCCCTTCTTCACTTGAAACAAAAGTAACCGATTCCACATTGGAAATTTTTGCGATTTCTTCGCAAAGTGCCTTTGCTTCTTCTTCATTATGTATTACATAATCCGAAGGCTTTATACCGTTTGCATCGGCCTGTTCTTCACTGGTGTTTTCAATCTTTTCCTCACTGTAAAGCGCCCAATTGTAATCCTTCATATAAGCCATTACAACATTTTGCTTTTCGAGATTTCCAATAGCAAGGTTGACATTTTCCGAAATTAGAACCGCCAAACCTATAATTACCATACAGGCAACCAAAACGCCCACAGAAGCCAAAGTCATAAGACGATTTACCCAGGTATTTTTAAAGCCTTCTTTTACGAGGTATCTTACACTGCTTAATTTCATTATAAGTCACCTCCGGCATTATCTGCTACAATCTTACCGCCATCAAGCATAATTACACGGTGATTAAAATCTCGAACCAAATTATGATCGTGCGTTACCATAAGCACAGTAGTACCGCGCTTGTTGATTTCGGTAAGAAGTGAAACAATTTCATAAGACATATTCGGGTCAACATTACCCGTAGGCTCGTCCGCGATAATTAAATCGGGAGAATTTACAAGTGCTCTCGCAAGGCCTACACGCTGTTGCTCACCGCCCGAAAGCTGATTAGGCATTGAACGTGCTTTATGACCAAGTCCCACAAGGGACAATGCCTTAGAAACTTCACGGCGGATGTTACGACTGTCAGCACCGACAACATACATTGCAAAAGCGACATTATCGAAAACATTCATATTAGGTATCAGGCGGAAATCCTGAAAAACAATACCCATTGTACGACGAAGCATCGGGACAGATTTTCTCTTCATATTCGTAAGGTCAAAGCCGTTTACTTGGATTTTACCTGTGTTTGCCTTTTCTTCACGCATAATAAGCTTCATAAAGGTACTTTTACCCGCACCCGAAGAACCAACAACAAACACGAATTCGCCGTTATTTATTTTTATATTAACATCTTCCAGAGCGTGTGTGCCTGTAAGATAAGTTTTAGAAACACCGCGGAATTCAATTATAGGTTTAGAATCCTGCACTGCATTAAAACCCTGTTCTGTATATTCCATTTAAAAATTCCTTTACTAATATTTAATTGGGTTGCTCTTTAAATACTTATTAACCATAAGGGCGATTTTAAATATAATAGCGTGGTCAAATTCACGAAGGTCAAGCCCTGTAATTTTCTTAATTTTTTCAAGTCTGTAAACCAAAGTGTTGCGGTGAACAAACAGCTTTCTTGAAGTTTCGGAAACGTTAAGATTGTTTTCAAAGAAACGTTGAATTGTAAAAAGAGTTTCCTGATCAAGATTTTCAATTGAGCCGCGCTTGAAAACTTCCTTTAAAAAGGATTCGCAAAGAGTAGTCGGCAACTGATAGATAAGTCTTGCAATACCAAGATTATCATAAGAAACGATAGTTTTTTCAGTGTCAAATACTTTGCCGACTTCCAAAGCCGCCTGAGCTTCCTTAAATGAACGTGCTAAATCCTTAAGATTGTTAACTGTTGTACCTATGCCGATAACCACGTGGGCATAAAATTCGCCAGATATTGTATCCGCAATAGTAGATGCCATTTTTTCAATGGTTTTGGGGTCTATTCCCTGTGCGGTTTCTTTAACAAGTGCAATATCGCTTTCGTTTATGCTTATAATAAAATCCTTCGATTTGTCGGGGAAAAGATTCTGAATGATGTCATAAATCGAAATATCACTTGAATCAAGCGCTCTTATTATTATAACTGTGCGTGAAACATCACTGTTAAAATAAAGCTCACGCGCTTTTATATAAATGTCACCAGGAAGAATATTATCAAGAATGATATTCTTAATAAAATTACTGCGGTCATACTTTTCATCATAATAGAATTTAATATTAGAAAACGCGATTGCTAAAACATTGGCATATTTTGTCGCAAGGAGATCATCACCGTCAACAAAAACTGCATATTTAGCACCTTGATTAGACGGAATAACCTTGTATGTATAACCGTTATTTGTAAACGCTTCGATAGAGGGCATAAACTCGAGCACAGTTTCGCCTATTTTTCCAAGCTCACTTGATGCGATAACGGTAAGGTTTTCGTCCACTACGCCGAAAGTGCGGTCGATAGCATCCTTCATTTGATGAATAACACCCTGAAAAAGTCTGTTAGCCATTTCAAAAAACACGTCCTTTAAAAATAAAAATTTATAGACATAATACACTGATTATATTTTACACAATTTTAATATGTTTTTCAAGTGTAATATTGAAAAAAGTTACAAAAAAATTACAATTTCCATTATTTTCGCAACCTAATATGAAAATTATGTTAAAATTAAGCAGATTTTGAAAGGCAGTGAATGAATTATGACTGAACAAAAACGCATATTGGGTATTTTCTGTGCGCTTTTTGCAAATATTATATTCGGGTTCAGCTTTATTTTTTCAAAGGCCGCCCTTTCGGTTTCGCATCCGCTCATTATATTATCAATAAGGTTTACAGTTGCTTTTTTGTTCCTTAATATTTTATGGGTTTTAGGGGTTTTCAAAATCAACACTAAGTCCTTTAAAGAGCCAACCCTATGGCTAATGGGTCTGGCGCAGCCTTTTTTATATTTTATATTGGAACTGTATGGCTTATCCCTTGTATCTTCTGCACTTTCAGGCGTTGTTATTGCTCTGGTGCCCGTTGCCGTTATGCTCCTTTCAACCGTTATTTTAAAGGAAAAACCCACTTCACTACAATGGTTGTTTACCGCCGTTTCAATTATAGGTGTTGCGGCAATCAGTATAATTTCTAACAACGGCGAAAAAAACTACACCTTGGGCATTTTATTGCTTATTGGTGCGGTTGTATGCGCGGGCATATTTAACGTATTAAGCCGCAAACAAGCAAAAAATTCCTCCGCGTTTGAACGCACCTATGTTATGTTTTTAATCGGGTTTATCGGATTCAATCTCACCGCTTCAATAACTTTAGGTAACCAATACTTACCGCTGATTTTACAAAGTATAACAAATATCAAATTTATTATAGCTATAATCTATCTTGGAATTATTTCTTCTGTGCTTGCATTTTTACTTTACAATTTTGCCACAGCAAATATCACTGTTGTAGAGGCATCTTCCTTTTCAAATATTATAACTGTTGTTACCGTTTTGGCAGGTGTTCTTATTTTAAGAGAAAGTATGAATATTTGGGGATATATTCTTTGTTTGCTTATAATTTTAGGTGTTTGGGGAGTAAATACTTTCACATCAGACATCAAAAAATAAAAAAAGCAAAATTTTTAAAATTAACTATTGACAAAACCGACCAGTTTCGATATAATATACAAGTCGCTGAAATTATGGCTGTATAGCTCAGTTGGCTAGAGCATGCGGTTCATACCCGCAGTGTCATTGGTTCAAATCCAATTACAGCCACCAATTCGGCCCGTTGGTCAAGAGGCCTAAGACACCGCCCTTTCACGGCGGTAACACGAGTTCGAATCTCGTACGGGTCACCAAAAATAAGACAGTCGAAAGACTGTCTTATTTTTATCCAAGCCGAAGGCTTGGTATGTAATCTGCGTTAGCAGAATGTAATCAGTTCGCAAAGTGAACTGTATGTTGTCAAGGCGGAAGCCTTGTATGTTATTTCTTCGGCTTGATTACATACGCAACTATCGTTGCGATTATATCATAGCTTCGCGAGATTGCATTCACACCTGTGGTGTGATTATATTAAAACCTTTGATTCGCAATATTACAATAAATTATCCCAAATTTACACTTGATTTTTTTTAAAGTATATATTATAATAATTCTTGCTGTTTCAAACAGTTAATATTGTTACGGAGAGATGGCTGAGCTGGTCTAAGGCGCACGATTGGAAATCGTGTAACGGCTAATACCCGTTCAGGGGTTCGAATCCCCTTCTCTCCGCCAAAAATCCTCGCAACGTGTGTTGCGGGGATTTTTACTTTTTAACTATTAATTCTTCACTTTTATCTATTTTCTTTACTATTGCAAAGATTTTAATTTTAGTTTATAATTTCACTATGAACAAAATTTACATTCTCCCCCGCAAAACCGATGCTTACGGTTTTGTAAAACAAATCGCCGCCCAAAAATATAATATCGGCATTTCCGCTCTCGAAATTGAGCGCAATACCCACGGCAAACCGTATTTTAAGAATCTTGATAATTTTTATTTTAATATTTCACATTCCAGTGATTTATTAACGATAGCTATAAGCGATTGCGAAGTAGGTATTGATATCGAAAAACTTAGAACTCCCGATTTACGCGTAGCTAAGCGCTTTTGCGATGATGAACAAACCTATATAGCCGAAAACGACTCGCAAAATCGATTTTTCGAGGTCTGGACCAAAAAGGAAGCATATTTAAAATATAAAGGCACAGGTCTCTCAGGAGGTCTTGATAGCTTCAGCATATTTAAAACTTCCAATCGGTTAACCACATACACTTATAAGAATTATATTTTTTCAGTCTGTGCAGACTGTGATTTCGAAATAATAAATAAAGCATAACAAAAGCACTTACTTCACAAAAAAGTAAGTGCTTTATTTTTACTTGTATTTTTTTGCAGCAAAACTAATGCTCGGCAATAACAACCGTCTTTTAAGAATATAAAATACCTTGTTATTTCTTTGGGCCAAAACTTTTTCAAGCTCTGTTCTTGCTTTAAAGATACCCATTACAGCATCATCATCGGGAGTTATATCACCGTAACGTAATTCTTCAATAGTTTTTATTGCCATTTCAACAACCTGCACACAGTCAGAGGGTAACATTTGGCAAACTCTGTTTGTTAACTCGCTTATCGTTTCACCCTTTTTAAAACTAAAGCCAAGCCAATAAAACTGCCGTAAAATATCCCTGTAGTAAAATTCAGCTTGTGCTCTTGTAGAAGTAAACCTTTTGCGAACCTTTTCAATTTCATAAAAACGCTGCGAAAAGACCGCATTAAGAATAACGCACATTACTGCTATTAGAACCAAAGAAAGCAATACAATAAGCGGAATATTAAGGGCTGTTTTCCATTTTAAATTTGTTCCCGCAACGTTTTGCTCTTTCTTTTTAGTTTCGGCATCAACATTTATATCTGGTGCTGTAGCCTGATTTCCTGATAATATTTCATTTTTATTGGAATTATCGGGCTTAATTGTTTCCTCGGGTGAAGGATTAAATGTTAACCATCCAATATTTGGAATATAACATTCAACCCAAGCATACGGTGAAGATGCATCAATTATCTGTAATGCACCGTTAGGATTATCAACCGTTTTGTATCCTGCCGCTAAACGCGAGGGGATCCCCGCCGCTCTTGCCATAATTACCATAGCGGTGGAATAATACATACAATGTCCCTTTTTGGTTTGAAAAAGCTTTTGGATTATATTATCACCGCGTTTAAAACTGTTTTGCTCTCTTGCGTAAACGAATCCGTTTTCAGAATTAAAATATTCGCAAATTTTAAAAGCTTTTTCAAATTCGGTTAAGTTTTCTAAACCTAATTTTGTAAGAGCAGTTTGTAATTCTAAAGGCAGTTCCGACGGCAACTGTGTAAAGCTTTTATAAAATTCGCATTGCTTATCATACAACGGGTCTTGCCCAAATTCAAAGGTTTTCTTAAGACGGTTAAACTGTGTATTTAAAACCTTTTGACTCGTATCGTAAAGCAGTGCTTCAATCGTATAGCTATACCCTTTCTCAAAGCCATAATACGAAAGTAACCTGCCTCGTTTATCATATAAAACAGGATTTATCGTTTCGGTTTTTTCAGTAAAACCGATTACCTGCGCCACACTCGGCAGAAAGAATGAATTTTCCGATAAAACCATTGTAATTTCGGTTTTTTCCGCCACAGTTGAAAGCTCTTCGATGAATTTCGGATTACTCACCGCCTCACCTGCAAGATAGGCATTTTGCTCATAATCCCAAAGTCCGTTAATTCTATAGCTTTTTTCAGGTCCGTTTGTCCACATCATGCCGTCAAAGGTATCAAAGCTTGACATTTTCACCAACGTTGGCTCAGTAAGATTAGTCGCCGCTATAGTTCTTGGTCTGATATTATATAAATTGCCTCCTACATAGGTGCTGTTTATAACAAGACCTAAATCAAACAGTGTAAGGTTAACCTTTTTCTGATCTTTTGTATATGTGTTAGCAGCGGTCTGTATATCTGCCACCACATCAGAACAAAAGCGATTGCGCACACTACCTTTTGTATTGTTTGCTACCGCAAAGGAGAGCGCTGAAATAACCACTGCCAATAAAGTCGCGACAGATACAAATAACCATTTTTTGCCGCATACCCCGAACCGATTTTTAAAATCGGGCAACTTTATATTCTGAAATTTTTCGCCTGCAATTAAGGGGAAAACACCGGCAATCATAAAAGGTATTGCCAAAAAATCATATCCTGTATACCCGTAAGCATAGTTCACAACAACAAAGCTTGCTGCAATCAGCACAAGGATCCAAGCTTTTTTGAAAACTCGCGCAACTGCAAAAAACAGAATACCTATTCCCACATTTATAATGGTATGCACAAGGTAAAAGCCTTGGTCAGAATACCACCTTGAAGCATAGGACATACCAGATGCCCACCATTTAACAAACCCAGCAAAACTTTGGAAAAATGTTGTAATATCTCCGCTTAAGGCTATCGCAAGAAAAAACACCGGAACCAAAACGCCAAAATATATAATCGGTATCCACCAACGCCTTGTAAAAAGCGCTGAAACAACTATTGCCAACAAGGTTTGCCATAAAATTGCTTTGAGTCCGATTTGAATGCTATACTGTGCATCAACGATAAGACTTGCCCCTACCGAAATAAGCCAACAACTCAAAACACAGCACAAAAAATCAAGTACTGTTTCTTTATTTTTTTCCTTTTTAGTAAAAATTCTCTTTAAAAAATTCACAGTAGCGCACCTGCCTTTTGTGAAATCTTTTGAGCAGAGCTAATAACTGTAATAAAGCTATGGCTTTCTTCCAATTCTAAATCGTGCAAGGTTGGTTGGATTTTAGGGAGAATACATCTTATAGATTTGCCGTTTTTATTCATTTCATTTATATCACTTATCAATTCCAAAGAAGGATTGTCGGTTATGAAAAAAATCTTATCAGCATTTAAAAAATATGTATCGTCAAGACTGTCAAGCTGTAAGGGTTTATCCGAGTTTCTATAAGCCACATTCGAAAAATCATACTGCATTTTTATAACATCATTAACGCTTTTAAGCTTGAAGATGCAATTATCGTTATCATTTTCAGAACGTAAAACCAGAAGCTCAACATGATTAAGCTCTTCAACAAAATAATTACTAATAGTTATTGCAGTTTCAAAGGCTACGTCCACAGTATCCCACAACAGTTCTGAAACAAATTCAGTATCCACCGCAATTACAATTTTGGGTTTTTGAAGCATCTCATACTGGCGTGAATAAAGCGTCTTTGCGCGAGCGCTCTGCTTCCAATTTATGCGTTTTAAGGAGTCTCCCTCTCTATAAAGACGCGAATCTCCTAACAGTTCTCCCTCTTCCGCATTAGAAAAGCTTGAGTTGCCATAATCGCCTGAGGAAATACTTTCCTGAGCTTCATCTATTATATGTATTTTAGGCATTACAGCTAAATTTGCTGTAAATTCATTCTTATTAGTACCAATAAGCGGAAGTGAAAATAAACCGAAAACATCCTCAAAACGAAGCTTTGCGATTCCCACCTGCCACGCACCGATATGTGAACAGGGTAATTCAAAGGTAAATTTACGCTTAAATGTAAAAAAAGGCATCATTAAAATTGAATGCTTTAAACGGCTTTGTGGCTTTGATAATTTTTCAGCCGATTTAACCGAAAGATACCCTGCTACAGGGAACAAAACAACACCGTTTAAATATACAGTATAATTCACTATTTCCCCACGCAAAGCCGCGCCTTTACTTATTTTGGATTTCACCCCAAGCGTAATTGAAGCAAAAAGCAATGAAAAAAAAGAATATATTATCAAACCGCACACGCACAGTGCCATAATAAAGAATTCTCTGATTTCAGTACCCAATGCCAAGACACCTAAAAACAAACCTGTAAGTGTCACAAAAAATCCTCTTAATGTCATAAATAGATTATCCTTTAATCCTTGATTTTCGGAACACGAACTGTTTCAAGAATGTTATTTATTGCATCAAGCGCAGTAGTGCCCTTAGCTCCTGAACGGTTTTTCATAATCATTCTGTGAGGCAAAACAAAGGGCGCCAAGCGTTTAATATCGTCCGGAACAACGAAATTGCGACCCTTTAATATTGCAAGTCCGCAAGCCGCTTGTGTAAGCGCTATAGAACCACGGGGACTAACCCCCATTATTACACCGTCATATTCACGGGTAGCTGATGTGATTTCAATGATATACTTGAGAACCTCGTCAGCGATATATACAAGTTCCAAAGCCTCTTGGATTTTAATAATATCCTCAGCAGTCGCTACAGGATTTAACTTTATTTCACTTGTAACCGAACGGTTTTGTTTTAAAATATCAAGTTCAGCTTCAAAAGACGGATAACCCATATTTATACGCATTAAAAAACGGTCAAGCTGTGCTTCTGGCAACGGATATGTACCCGCAGTATCAACTGGATTTTCGGTAGCCAATATCATAAAGGGTTTCGGCAGTTCATAAGTCTTGCCGTCAACCGTAACCTGTCTTTCCTGCATTGCTTCCAAAAGCGCAGACTGTGTCTTAGGGCTTGCACGGTTAATTTCGTCTGCCAATACTATCTGTGAATGAACGCTACCCTTGTGAAACATCTTTTTACCTGTGTTTATATCAAAAATATTAAAGCCCGTTATATCAGAGGGTAAAACATCAGGAGTAAACTGAATGCGTTGGAAATCACACCCCAAAGAAGCTGCTAAAGCGCTTGCTAATGTGGTTTTTCCAAGTCCCGGTAAATCCTCAATTATAATGTGACCAGAGCAAATAAGTGACACAAGTAACATATCAATTACATCATCTTTACCCACAACAACTTTTTTAATATTTTCCTTAATTGCTTCTAAGCACTGCAGCTTTCCCATTGTTAAAAAACTCCTTAAAATATAATTTAAAAATATCTTATCATACGGTATAATAAAAATCAATAAATTTTGTTAATATTGTTAAAAAAATAACTTTACAAAAGGTATTGCTTTATAAAATTTGCTATGATATACTATATTCTGGAGTGAATTTTGGCTTGGAGTTACAAAAATGAGAAAAATTGACAACGTGGTAAAGAAAGAAACCCTGTACATCGCAAGCGTATCCGCAATTTTAAGCTTGCTTTTGCAATCGGTGTTCTTAATTATTGGAAAATGGGATTACACGGTTTTGCTTGGCAACATCTACGGTCTTTTTGTGACTGTGGGCAATTTCTTTTTAATGGGACTTAACATTCAGTCCTCGCTCGAAAAAGATCCTGAAGATGCAAAAAAACAAATCAAGGCTTCTCAGTCACTTAGATTACTTATGCTGTTTGTTTTAGCAATTATCGGTTATATTATACCTATATTTAACATTTTAAGCGTTATCATTCCCTACCTTTTTCCGCGTTTTGCTATAACACTTCGTCCCTTATTTAAAAAAGACTAATTTTCAAAAGAGGTAATACCTTTGAAAACTAAAAATACAACTTTCAAAATTGTTGACATTATTTATATTGTAATGATGGTTTTGCCCATCGCTTTTGCGATAGTGCTTCAAGTTCTGACTGAACCCGCAAGTGATGGTATATCCATTTCGGGCGCAAGAATATTCTTCGAAATCCCGATGCCCTTGCAAAACTTCATTGTAACCGAATCACAGATAAACTCAGCTATGGTTCTTATTTCAATTTTCTTCTTATGCCTTTATTTAACACACGGGCTTAAGGAGAAAATCGAACTTAAAAGACAGCATTTTGCCGAGCTGATTGTCGAAAAAGTAGACGGTCTTGTAAGTGAGAATATGGGTGAATACTTTAGCGGCTATTCCCCTTTTATAATCGCGATAATGGCTCTCTCAGCTTTTTCAAGTCTTTTAAGCCTTTTCGGGTTATATCCCCCCACCTCAGATATAAATATAGTAGGCGGTTGGGCAATACTTGTTTTCATTCTTATCACCTACTATAAAATGAAGTGCGGACCGCTTCATTACCTTAAAGGCTTTGCAGAACCTGTAGCACTACTCGCTCCCATCAACTTTATAAGCGAATTTGCAACCCCTGTTTCAATGGCATTCCGTCATTACGGAAATGTGCTTTCAGGAAGTGTAATCTCTGTGCTTTTAGGCTCAGCTTTGGCAGGTCTTTCGGCTTCCCTTTTAAAATGGCTTCCAGGTTTCTTGGCAGACTTCCCTCTCCTACAGGTTGGTATTCCTGCTGTTCTCTCAATTTATTTTGATGTCTTCAGCGGTATTTTGCAGGCATTCATTTTCGCAATGCTTACTATGATGTATGTTTCGGGCGGTCTTGATATCGACGAATACGAAAAACGCAAGTTAAAAAAAGCCCAAAAAGCTTTAAAAAATTAATAATTTTTATTTGGAGGAATAAAAAATGGAAATTGCAATTGGTATTATTTTAGGTTGCTGTGCTTTAGGTGCAGGTACTGCTATGATAGCTGGTATCGGCCCTGGTATCGGTGAAGGTAACGCAGTAGCTTCTGCTTGTGAAGCAATTGGCCGTCAACCCGAATGTAAAGGTAGTGTTACAACAACAATGCTTATGGGTTGCGCTATTGCAGAAACCACAGGTCTTTATGCACTTGTTATCGCTATTCTTCTTATCTTCGTAGCGCCTAACCTTTTAGTTAACATTCTTGTGAACACTTTAAGCGCTCTTTAAAGGATAGATAAAAATGCAATCGTTAGATGTTATTTCAATAAATATCTGGCAAATCATAGTTTCGCTTTTAAACCTTACTATCCTCTTCTTACTTGTAAAGAAATTCCTTTACAAACCTGTAAAGAAAATGCTTGAAGAAAGACAGTCCAATATCGACAAGAAGTATAGCGACGCTGACGAGGCCAGAACAAAGGCTTTAGAAGATCAAAAAGCATATAATGAAAAACTCTCTGCCGCCCAAACGGAAGCTGACGGAGTTATTCAGTCTGCAGTAGATACTGCAAAAGCACGTGAAAAAGAAATTATTGCTGACGCCAAGAAAAAAGCAGACGGTATTGTAGCAAAAGCTGAAAGCGATGCAAGACTTGCCGTATTAAAGGCAGAAGACAGCATCAAAAAGGAAATCATCAATGTCAGTACCGCCCTTACTGAAAAGGTATTAGAGCGTGAGATTTCAGAAGATGACCATAAAAACTTTATTGATTCTTTTATCGATAATATAGGTGACAGCGATGAATAACGGTAGCAGTGAATATGCAAAAGCTCTGTTTGTGTTAGCCCTTGAAGGCGGTAATCTAAACCTTTATACCGACTGTCTGTTGAGTATTAAAGATGCTGTGAGCAAGGAATATCTCGAATATCTGTTTTCCCCTGCGGAGCCTCTCTCAAGTAGACTTCTCTCTATCGAAGAGGCCTTTAGCTCTGCGCCTGAGCACATTGTATCTTTTTTAAAGCTTCTGTGCGAAAACGGACGCATTAGGCAGTTGCCCGAATTTATAGACGACTTTTTCGATTTAAAAAGGGTTTTGGAAAACAGTATTACAGCCAATGTATCCTCTGCTGTACCGCTCAATGATTCACAAAAATCAAGGCTCGAAGCAAAGCTTAATTCCATCTATAAGAAAAACATCACAGCTGTTTATACTGTTGATAAAACACTTATAGGCGGTATGAAAATCGAGATTGACGGTAAAGTTCTCGACGGCAGTACTTCCAAAAAACTTAGTTTAATCAAAGGAGCAATGAACGGATGAACAGTCCCTTTGAAATTAGTAAAATAATTAAAACACAAATTGAAAACTACAACACCCGTGTTGATATGAAAGAAACTGGTAAGGTTATCCTTGTCGGTGACGGCATTGCACGTGTTTACGGCCTTAAAAACTGTATGGCTAACGAACTTTTAGAGTTCGAGGGCGGCAGCTTCGGTATTGCGCAGAACTTGGAAGAGGAAACTGTTTCGGTCGCAATTCTTTCTGATAAAAACGATATCCGCGAGGGTGTAACCGTATCCCGTACAGGTAAGGTTGTATCTGTACCTGTTGGCGAAAATCTTTTAGGACGTGTTGTAAACGCTTTGGGTGAACCAATAGACGGCAAAGGTCCTATTGAATATTCAGCCACCCGTCCTATTGAAAACGAAGCGCCCGGAATTATCGAGCGTAAAAGTGTTAGCGTTCCCCTACAGACAGGTATCAAAGCTATTGACAGTATGATACCAATCGGTCGCGGCCAACGCGAACTTATTATCGGTGACCGTCAGACAGGTAAAACCGAAATTGCTATTGACACAATTATCAACCAAAAGAACACCGGTGTTATATGTATATATGTAGCTATCGGCCAGAAGTCCACCTCTGTTGCAAAGCTTGCTAACGAGCTTTTGCAAAACGGGGCTATGGATTATACAATTATTGTTTCTGCTACTGCTGCAGAAAGCGCACCGCTACAGTATATTGCCCCCTACAGTGGCTGTGCTATGGCGGAATATTTCCGTGAACAAGGCAAAGATGTTCTAATAATATATGATGATTTAAGTAAGCATGCGGTAGCATACCGTGCACTTTCCTTACTTGTTCGCCGTCCCCCAGGACGTGAAGCATACCCAGGTGACGTTTTCTACCTGCACTCAAGACTTTTAGAGCGCGCTGCTTGTGTTGATGAAGCTTACGGCGGCGGCACAATAACCGCGTTACCTATTATCGAAACTCAGGCAGGCGACGTTTCAGCATATATCCCAACTAACGTAATTTCCATTACAGACGGACAGATATTCCTCGAAACCGAGCTTTTCCATTCAGGTATTATGCCCGCTATCAACCCTGGTATCTCGGTTAGCCGTGTTGGTGGTTCAGCACAGCTAAAAGGTATGAAAAAGGTTGCGGGTGAACTCAAGCTTTTATATTCACAATACCGCGAATTGCAGTCATTCGCACAGTTTGGCAGTGATTTGGACGCCGATACAAAGTCCCGTTTGGCTTTAGGTGAACGTATCGTTGAAGTTTTAAAGCAAAACCGTAATACACCTATACGCGTTGGCTGTCAGGTTGCAATCGTTTATGCTGTTATCAATGGTTTCCTTGATTCAACCCCTGTAAATCAGGTTAAAGAATACGAAGCGAACCTTTTCGCAAAGCTTGAGAATAACTATAGCGACTGGCTTAAGCGCATTGAAGAAGGTTTCTTTGACGAGTCCGACGAAACCGAACTTAAAAACATTTTAAGCGGTTTGGAGAAATAAGCTATGTCGGGAAATACAAAAGCTTTACGAATTCGCATTAAGAGTACCACCTCTACCCTACAGCTTACAAAAGCAATGGGGCTTGTTGCGTCTTCTAAAATTTACCGTGCAAATATAGCTCTCAAAAAAGCACGCGAATATTCTGCCGCTTTTGACAACGCTTTAATGGAACTTACAAGCGATAGTGAATGTCAAAACAGTCCGTTTATGGAAAAACGTGAAGATGGACGCACCCGTATTATTGTAATTGCAGGTGACCGCGGTCTTGCAGGCGGTTATAACGCCAATGTTTTCCGCCTTGCAAATGAATTCCAAGGCGCCGAATTTATACCAATTGGTAAGCGGGCTTGTGAGCGCTTCCTAAAAGAGATAAACTCTTCGGAGCATTTTTCTTTTGCTGATGCTTCAAAGATTGCCGATAATCTTTGTACTGACTTCGCAAACGGTGAATTTGACAAACTTGGCATTATTTATACAAAATATGTTTCGGCTATGACACAGGAAGCCTCTATACGTTGGCTTTTACCTCTTGAAAAGAGTGAAAAACAGTCTTCTGCCGATGCTGTATATGAGCCCGATGCTTTAACAGTACTAAATCACACTGTTCGCGAATATGTCACAGGCATAATTTCGGCTTGCATAAAAGAAAGCTTTGCAAGTGAAGTTGCGGCGCGGCGTATGGCTATGGACAGCGCAGGTAAGAATGCAAAACAAATGATAGATGATTTGGGACTTCAGTACAACCGTGCGCGTCAAGGCGCGATTACACAGGAAATCACTGAAATTGTCGCAGGTAGCGGCAACCCAGAATAATTTGAGGTGAATAAATTGAACAAAGGTGAAATAATTCAGGTTATGGGACCTGTTGTTGACGTTAAATTCGGCGAAAATGAACTCCCGCCTATACTCAACGCCCTTACTGTCAAAATTGGTGAACGCACCCTTACTGTTGAAGTGGCTCAACACATAGGTAACAATACTGCGCGTTGTATCGCTATGGCTTCAACCGACGGGCTGACCCGTGGTGCCGAAGTTACCGACACAGGCGCACCTATAAGCGTTCCCGTTGGTAACGAAACCTTAGGTAGAATTTTCAATGTCTTGGGCGAAGCGGTTGACAATATACCCACCCCCGAAACAGAAGAAAAATGGAATATCCACCGCGGTGCTCCAAAGTATGAAGACCTTGCCACAAGCTCTGAAATATTTGAAACAGGCATTAAGGTTATCGACCTTATCTGCCCATATGCAAAGGGCGGTAAAATCGGTCTTTTCGGCGGTGCAGGTGTTGGTAAAACCGTTCTTATCATGGAGCTTATCAACAATATCGCAAAAGAACACGGCGGTATCTCTGTATTCGGCGGTGTAGGTGAGCGTACCCGTGAGGGTAACGACCTTTATAACGAAATGAAGCAATCAGGCGTTATTAATAACACCGCTTTAGTATACGGTCAGATGAATGAACCGCCCGGAGCGCGTATGCGTGTAGCCTTATCCGCTCTTACAATGGCGGAATACTTCCGTGATGAAAAGAATCAAGACGTGCTTTTGTTTATTGATAATATCTTCCGTTTCACACAAGCAGGTAGTGAGGTTTCGGCGCTTTTAGGCCGTATGCCCTCTGCCGTTGGTTATCAGCCTACTCTTGCTAACGAAATGGGTGCTTTACAGGAAAGAATCACTTCCACCAAGAAAGGTTCTATCACATCTATTCAGGCGGTTTATGTCCCTGCCGATGACCTTACAGACCCCGCTCCTGCTACTGCATTCGCCCACTTGGACGCTACAACAGTTTTAGCTCGTAATATTGCATCTATGGGTATCTATCCCGCTGTTGACCCGCTCGAATCAACAAGCCGTATTCTCTCCCCCGAAGTTGTAGGTGAAGAGCATTACTTTGTTGCAAAAGAAGTTCAGCGCATCTTACAGCGTTATAACGAACTTATGGATATTATCGCTATTATGGGTATGGATGAGCTTTCAGACGACGATAAACTCACCGTATCACGCGCCCGTAAGATTCAGCGTTTCTTGTCACAGCCTTTCGATGTATCTGAGAAGTTTACTGGCTTTAAGGGCAAATATGTACCTATAGCCGAAACTGTTCGCGGTTTCAAAGAAATTATCGAAGGCAAACACGACGACTTGCCTGAATCGGCATTCCTTTTCGTAGGTACTATTGACGAAGCAATTGAAAAGGCAAAGAAGGTGCAGTAATGAACACCTTTAAGCTTACTGTCGCCACCCCCGACGGCAATAAATTCGAGGGTGAGGTTGTAAAATTTGATGTTCGAGGTGTTTTGGGAGAGCTTGCTGTTATGGCAAAGCATGTTCCCTTTGTAACAACCGTTGTTTCGGCTCCTTGTAAAATCGAGTTAGAAGACGGCACAGTTAAAAACGCAACCTCGGATGGCGGACTTTTGACCGTCTCGAAAGATAGCACAACCTACTTTTCAGGCTCATTTGAGTTTGTCGAATAATAATTTTTGCAAAATTTATAAAAAACTGTCCAGGTGATATAAAATCACCTGGACAGTTTTTGTATTTCTAATCTTCTTTTTTACTTTTTTCAGTTATTTTTTGGCTGTTTTCTTTTGTAAATCCTTCAGTACTTTCCTTCATAAACATAATTTTAATGGTCATCAAAATAAGTTTAATGTCAAGCAAGAAAGAATAATTTTGAATATACATCAAATCAAGCTGAAGCTTATCATAAGGGCTTGTGTTATATTTACCGTAAAGCTGAGCATAGCCTGTAAGTCCTCCGCGCATCTTTAGACGATAAACAAACTCTGGAATTTCTTCTGAATACTGCTTGGTATGCTCAATTCTCTCAGGCCTTGGTCCTACAAGGCTCATATTACCAACCAAAATATCAATAAGCTGTGGTAATTCATCAAGTCGAGATGCTCGCAAAACTTTGCCAACAGGGGTAATTCTTGGGTCCTTATCCTCTGTGGGATGAGGTGCTCCGTCCTTTTCGGCATCAACTATCATACTTCTGAATTTATGAATTCTAAATACCTTGCCGTTTATTGTGCTTCTTTCCTGACGGAAGAAAACAGGTCCACCGTCATACAACTTTATAGCTAATGCAGAAATAAGCAAAAACGGAGATGACAATATTAATAAAATGAAAGAAACAATAATATCAAATGTTCTCTTAAAAAATCTCTGCTGGAAATTAAGACCGATATTACGGTAAAG
This sequence comes from Acutalibacteraceae bacterium, assembly GCA_045539955.1. GTDB lineage: Bacteria > Bacillota > Clostridia > Oscillospirales > Acutalibacteraceae > UBA737. The sequence goes on from JAZQGI010000020.1 coordinate 25,601, forward strand.
CAAAAGCGGGGTATCAAACAAGTGAAGTCGCTCCGCACCTCTTATGAGTATATCCGAAACCTTTGTGGTAGTATATGTTCGTATATCACTTTCAAAGCAAACCTTAAGAATTTTATTCCTCTGCTCAGAGTGAACATCATATATAATAACGCACTCATATTGCTTTATAAGCTCCTCCAATTTTTCAATGCCAATCGAAACATTAACAACATCTTTGATAACGAATTTATCTTTTCTCTGTTTAGCTTTTTCGATAAATGATTCAGGCGGATAGCTATCATATACTATGAGTGTTTTTCTTGCTGGGAAAAGTCTTTGTAAAAGGAAATTTCCGCCAAATGTTATTGCTACAATAACCATAACATCTGCAATGAATACAAAGACCATTGGCAGAACCGTTACAAATTTTGCAGCCAAGAGAACTATCTGTAAATAGATAATAAAAACCGTTGCAAGCGCTGCTAAAATCTGGGCAGTTATTAAATTTGTTCGGCGATAGGTTCCATATTTAAGACCGTCAAAGGAATTAAGGAATATCATTGCCAAAATAAAATGAACTAAGTAGAAAAACCAGTTACCTTTTTGAACAAAAGGAACAACTATATAGTTATTATATTCTGTTACCCAAGCGTGTGCAAATATTAGAGTTTCTGCCAAAACTAAAACAACCGCTAAAACAGAACGAAGAAACTTTTTAAACTGTTCGATAGTTTTTCTCATAACATCACGTCCTTTTTTTAAGTGCTTTAATCCTTATTTGCAAAACTTTTCAATAATTGCATTTACAATACGCTCACTTGCATATCCGTCACCATAAGGATTAGATGCTTTGCTCATTCTGTCATATTCATCCTTATCGGTTAAAAGACGCATTGTTTCTTTATAAATAACTTCGCTGTCGGTTCCAACAAGCTTTAGTGTCCCAGCATCTATTCCCTCTGGACGTTCAGTTGTATCTCGCAGAACAAGAACAGGTTTTCCAAGAGAAGGTGCCTCCTCTTGAATTCCGCCGCTATCGGTTAAGATAAGATGTGAAATATTTTGGAAGTTATGGAAATCAAAAACCTCTAAAGGTTCTATCAGTTTAACTCTGTCACAGTCGCCAAAAATCTCATCCGCCGCCTCGCGAACCAAAGGATTTTTATGAATGGGATAAATAACCTTTATTTCCTCAACTTCATCAAGCACCTTTCTGATGCCTTTAAAGATATTTTTCATAGGCTCACCAAGATTTTCTCTTCTGTGAGCTGTCAATAATATCATTTTATCGTCACCAAGCCATTCAAGCTCGGGGTGAGTATAACCCGCATCTACCGTTGTGCTCATAGCATCAATTGCAGTGTTACCGGTTATATAAATTTTGCTGTCATCGATATTTTCCTTAAGCAAATTTTCACGGCTAAGCTGAGTTGGCGCAAAAAACATATCGGTCATACAGTCAACCATTTGTCTATTCATTTCTTCAGGAAAAGGTGAATACTTATTATATGTTCTGAGTCCTGCTTCAACATGTCCTATTGCAACCTGATTATAAAATGCGGCAAGTCCGCCTGCAAAGGTAGTAGTAGTATCCCCATGAACCAAAACAATATCAGGCTTCGCTTCTTTTATAACACCGTCAACACCAATAAGAGCTCTTGTAGTAATGTCACTTAAGGTTTGTCCCTGTTTCATAATATCAAGATCATAATCGGGAGTAATATCAAACGTTTCGAGAACCTGATCAAGCATTTCGCGATGCTGTGCAGTAACGCAAACAATACTTTCCACTTCTTCTCTTTTTTCAAGTTCTTTCACAAGCGGAGCCATTTTTATAGCCTCTGGGCGAGTACCGAAAATACTCATAACCTTTACTTTTTTCATATCCTCTTCTCCTGACTGTATGATTATTTTTTAAGTTTTAATAAAAACTTAACATTGCTATTATAAAACCTCTTAATTCTTGAGGGTTCTTTTAAAAGTCTGTAAAGCCATTCAAGATTAAGGTTAATAAATAACTTGGGTGCTCTTGCCTTGGTGCCGCTTATGACATCAAAGCTTCCGCCAACACCTACAAAAATACCTTTTTCAAAACCTTGAAGATGCTTATAAATTAGTTTTTCCTGTGCTGGAATTCCTAAAGCCACAAGTATAATATCGGGCTTTGCCGCCTTTATATCCTCAAAAACAGCATCCTTATCAGGTGTGTAACCGTTAACTGCACCTGCTATTTTAAGACCGGAATATTTTTCTTTGACAACCGTGCAAAGAGCGTCTATTACTTCCTGCTTTGCTCCAAGGAAAAATACAGTCTTATTAAACTCACTTCCGTATTGTAAAAGCTTTTCAGCAATTTCAACCCCCGGAATACGTTCAGCTATATCTATGCCGATTTTTTTTCCGCCTTTTACAATTCCTATTCCGTCGGCAACAACAGTGGTGGCATCATCCAGCAATAATGCCTCTACCGTTTCATCCTTTTCACCGAACATAAACGCTTCGGGGTTGGCGGTAACTATAAACATTCTCTTTTCATTTATAAGATTATCACGAACGATAGAAAGAAAGTCTTCGCGTTTCCCCTTATAAAGCTTGTGAAAAAATTTTTTCATCAAAATCACCTATCAAAAAGATCATACCACAAAGGCATAATATACTTTGGCAGATATTGGTATGCACCCTCTCTTGCCTTTTTTCCAAGACCTTGTTTATATTCATTATTCCTCAAAATTTCAACAATTGTTTGGGTCATCATATCAGCAGCCCCATCGGGAATTAAAGCCCCGTTTTGTCCATTACTAATAATTGCAGCCGGGCCGACGGGAACGTCATAACTTACAAGCGGTAAACCTACCGCTGCCGCCTCCAGCAGCACCATTGGGAAACATTCAGTGAGGGAGGTCATGACATAAACATCAGAACAAAGCATTTTTTCCTGAACCTGCTCTTTTGAAAGCATTCCCGTAAAGGTAACCGAAGAAGATATAGAAAGTTCTTTTGCAAGACGTTCAAGAGAATCCTTCTCTGTACCATCACCAACAATGGTAAGTTTGGCATCAGGGAGTTCTTTTTGTACCTGCGCAAAAATTTTAAGCAATGCCGGGAAATTTTTAACGGGATGAAGTCTGCCAACAGAGATAATTTGGCAGCCCGATAGCTTTGCAGCATTTTCGGGTATATGTTCTAAAATATTGGGTATTTTTACTATTTTAATTTTCTTATTGCCCTTAAGCCATCTTTTAAAATTTCGTTCAGAACCATCACACAAGACCACAAGATAATCGAGATTTTTAAAGGCTTTTTGACACCGCTTTACATAGCGTGGGCTATCATCGTGCAAATGTTCTTGAGTTATAGTAGTAACCTTTTTCGGTGCGTACTTGGAAAGCAAACCGGCAAATTCCGCACGGGTAGAGAGCACAAAATCGCAGTCTAATTTTCTAATTTCACGTGTCATAAGCGCGGTTTTAAGATAAAGAATCCTTACCGCCTTTAAGCCCTCTTTTAAAATGCCAAAAATATTTTTTTTCTTAATTGCCAACTTGAATTCCTCGCGGTTTGGGGCATCATCAATAAGATACTTAATTTTAACCGAAGGGGAAACCTCGTAAGCAGGAGTTGACCCCATACTGTATGTTGAAATTATTTCCACATCATATTTTTGGCTAAGCTCGTTTGCGAGAGTTATTGTCTGCTTTTCAATCCCACCGTGGAGCAGGTGAAGCATTAAAATAGTTATTTTTTTCATTTACGTAGCACTTTCTTTAATTTCATAAAAGCAGATGAAAGAGAATAAAGCTTATTCTTATTTAAAAACAGTATAAGTCTTTTTTGCAAACTCAAGCGTTTTATATATCTATTTTTATAAATTCCGTCAAAGGAGGATACATATTCTAAAAGCTTATTTATCACCGCTTTTTTGTCCTTGTTCTTTGTCAGAGCAACCCTTGTGACTGCGGCAATCAAAACATGCTCAACCACTAAATAATTAAACTCTTCTTTAAATGTATCATAAGCATTTTTCTCTTTATAATAGCTTAAAACATCCTCAAAAGCAGTAATTATTTCAAGATTTCGTTTTGCATTTGAACTGTTCATTATTGAGCCTTGGCGCTGAACATAGAAAAATAGAAAATCTTCAATATAAACTATCTTTTTTGCGTTTAAATAAAGTTTTACTATCAGCCTTAAATCTTCATACCATTCTCTTGAAACGAATTGCATATCTTTAAACAATTCTCTCTTATACATTTTGCCGTGCGCAGAAAAGCGATTAAAGAGAATTCGAGGCTGTTCATAAAGATTTGTGACAGGTGCAGAAAAACGATTTTTATAATATAAAATAGGGGTTCCGTCCTCTGCAACATCACAAAAGTTACAGCAAATAATATCTCCGCAATCTCTTTCGGCAGAAGAAACAAAACGCTCAATGCAGTTTTCTGCAATATAGTCATCGCTGTCAAGAAAAACGACATATTCCCCTGTTGCTTTTTCTATACCGTAATTTCTTGCACCGCCAAGACCACGATTTTCGATAGTATATACTTTGAAATTAGAGTTTCGACAAGCAAAACTGTTTATAACTTGGGCAGAAGAATCAGTACTTCCATCGTTAACAATAATGACTTCCAGATTCTTATAAGTTTGCTTTTCAACAGAAGCAAGGCATCTTGTTATAAAATCTTCAACATTATAGACGGGTATTATCAGACTTACTTTCACTCTTCCCCTACCCCCGTAACAGCTTTTAGCTTATTACATTCCTTTTTATCTTTCAATAGATATTGCAACAACATACCCGATACAACACCTATAAAGATATTTATATAGGCGTAAACCATAGTGTTGCCTGCGTAAAATGCGCTTGCCAATACAAAGCCCAAGGCTAACAGCAGACAACAATTCATCATATCAAATTTCTTACTGAAGAGCTGAGTCAAAAGCTTTACAGCGGTTGCGAGTGCTATAAGAAGATAGGGCGCAAGGAAGAGGACTATGCCTATGATTCCGTAATCGTAATAAACTGCCACAAAATCCATTTCGGGATAAACAGCCGCTTCGCCTATGCCAAGCCACCTATCAAAAGCGCCACCCTTATTTTCAATAAGGTCATTTAATATAAGTGCCTTTATTTTTCGGGCGTTATCCCTCTTTTCAAACTCGATTTCGGTCATAAATTCAAACCAAAAATCAGCATGCTCGTGATAATCATAATAATCTAAAATAAACTCTTCGGAAAGATAATTATAATGATAATTATCTCTGACGAATGCTATCCTGGACTCCTTATCCTGATACTGAGAAAGATCTAACGAGCTCTCCTGAGTGATGTTTTCAATAGTCTCGTTGGGCACATAGTTATTATTAAAGGCTTTGCCGCTTTTCATTCGTGAAATAAAGGGAGAAACAGAAAAACAGGTGACGAAAAGTACGACTACCATCAGCAGAAGCAAAGATTTCTTCAAATCAAGTTTCTTTTTATTGAAAATAACATCAAAAGCAAAGATAAGTATAACAGCAATCAAAAGTATGATAGCACCGAAAACCGAAATCCTTGTGCCTACCATAAGTAAAGCGAGCAACTGAAGGAAGGACAGTAAAAACAACAGGGTTTTCTTTTCCTTGAGGGCAATAAAAAGAGTAACTGGTAAAAGCAGGGATAAAAATGCCGCTATGGCGTTGCCCGAATCAAATAACCCGCGGGACGTATATGTATACCAATTGGTTTGATTAACAGACTCAATAAACCAGGCTATAACGCTACCGCTCGGGTGATCATTGCCTCCGTAGCCGTAAGATATGTAATCGAGTCCAAGCAAGTTTGAACCAAGGATACTTAAAACAGAAATAGCAGTGCCTGCAATTGCTGCAACACGGAAATATTTATATCCGAAATCAAGAATTATTACAAAAAGTAAAACACATATAGGCACCATAAATTCTGAAATATTGAAGATGCTCTGAATAAAGGTCTTTTTTGTACTAATTCCGTTTACGATAACATCAAAATCTTTAACATTAAGATAATGCAGAACCATATATATTCCGCACACAACAGAATAACCGAGTAATACCCAAGTGCTTTTCTTCTTATAGTTGGCAACAACCGCCAACACAAATATTGCTGCAAAAAGCAGATATCTGATTATGGTAGAAAACGGAATTCCTGCAATACTGAGAAAATCATCCTTAAAAATGCTGATAAGCATTTCCAGAACAGGCTGCAATGCAAAGAAAACGATAAGCAGTATTCGGTTTATTCTGTTCAGCTTTTGCGAATCAAACATTTAAAAGCATCCTTTCTGTTAAAAATCAAACGCAGAATAAAAATATTCTTGGTATAGGCAAGAAAACAAAATATTTTCTCTTTTATTCCAACTTCTTTGAAATACTTGTTTTTATAAAACTTGGGATATTTATTTTTAATAATATCGGATATTTTCTTTATATCCCCATCACCATCAGGGTATTCGAGATATCTAAGCGAAGCATAATGAAGCAGATGGTCAATATATAAAAACTCCAACTCTTCCTGATACTTTGTATTACCGAATGCCTTTTCCAAGCAGTCCATAGCAAAGTAAATACTTGCAAGTTTAGGATTATAAGATTTTTGACGCATGGTCGATGTGTTGGATATCGTATAGTTGTAAAGGCAGTTGTCTATAAATCCTATTTTATCGGTGTACAGTGCAACGGTGGGAATAAGTGCTAAATCCTCGTAAATATGATTTTCCACAAAACGTATATCGTTTTCTTTAAACAACCAACTTCTGAAAAGCTTATTGCACGGGGATGGAGTGTTTAGAATATATCTTACATCCACCGGAGTCTCTCTAAAATTCCAGCTATGTAGAATTTCGGTTTCTCGGTCTGTTTCACGCCAAATAAAGCAAACAATATCAAGATTTGAGGTTTCAGCCTTGTTATAAATCACCTCAAAGGTTTCCGGTTCTATATAATCATCACTATCGATAAAAATGATATATTCTCCACAAACCTTTTCCAAACCCTTGTTTCTGGCGGAAGCCTGTCCTGCGTTTTCTTGATATATTGCAGTTATCTTATCATCATAGCGTGCCTTATAGTCATCAATAATAGCTTGAGAACCATCGGTACTGCCATCATTTACGATTATTATTTCAAAATCCTGCATAGTCTGTCCCAAAATGGACTCCAAACACATATTAAGGTGTTTTTCAGAATTATATACAGGTATTATCACACTTATCTTAGGCATTAAACTTCCCCCCAAAATCAAATACGGTTTTTCAGCCTTATTAAAACCTTTCGCAATTTACGTTTGAAGGTGTTGTCAATTATATATTTTGACACCTTTCTTTTTTTAGCTTCATCTCTGAACCATTTCTTTAATTCGCCGTCTAAACTTTCTAATCGGTATATAACAGCATTTGAGACATATGCAAGATATATTTTTCCCGCATATTCATTATCACTTGGGCGCTTAAAATACTCTTCAACAAGAAAGTCATATCCTTTAAATAAATCGGCAGATAATCGGCGTAATCTATCCTCCGACCTTGTTCGTGTAATACTTCCATCTGTATTAACGTAGTAATAAGCATCAATATCTATACAGCTTACTTTTTCAGCCCTAAGAATAACAAGTGGCATAAGGGCAAAATCTTCATGATATATTCCCTTCATAAATTCATAGCCACAAGACTTCCAATACTGAGTTCGATAGGCAAATCCACAAGCAGGCTCGAAATACTGATTTTGCTCCACCAACGCAATTATTGCCTCTGCGCCAGAAACACCTGTAATATTCGGTCTGGTTAATTCCTCAAGCCGTGAGCCTTTTTCATCAACTGTTATCAAATTAAAACCTATAACATCTGGTCTGCCGTTATCAATGGATTTTTTAATACATGATAATGCTGTTGGGTCGATATAATCATCACTATCAATAAAAAGCAAATAATCGCCTTGCGCTCTCTCTATCCCGAAATTTCTGGCATCTGAAAGACCGCCATTTTCCTTTACATACGCCTTTATCTTATCAGGATATTTTTCGGCATATTCGTCTATTATTGCCTGACTGTTATCGGGTGAACCGTCATTTACCACAATAATCTCAAAATCGGTATAGGTCTGGTTCAAAATACTATCAAGACATTTTGCTAAATATTTTTCTACATTGTAAACGGGAACAATTAAACTAAAAGTCACCTTTTTACTCCTTTAACCGAGTTTTTCTTTAAATTTCTTTATAGCTAAAACAGGATGGCGCAAATAATACACAGCGCGAAGCATACTGTTATGACGTGCGAATATCCGCTCGGTTTTTTCCTCGCCGTAACGGGCGATATACTTTTCGCGTTTCACCTTATTTTTTGCTATTTTCTTCTTTTCCTTTTCGGTATGCCAAGAACCCGAAAAATGATGAATTGTATGGCTGTTTTCAGTAAGGTTTATATTTCCGGTTTGCCAATCCTTAGGGCAAAAATAATCGTGCGGATACATTGTAACAATACCGCCGCAAAGCTCCTGATAACTTGAGTTCGGGACAAGACCATACTTTTCTATTGTCAAATTAGTTATTCTTTCAACATTTGTTGTAAGATCCATATTTCCGGATTTATCAATAAACTCAAGGTCGGTATATTCCTGCATTAAATCGAATATCCACTCATTACCTTTTTCAGAGGCCATAATACCTGTCGGAATTTTATTATTATTTTCAAAGCTTGAAAACGCGCGGTGTTTTAAAAAATCATCAAGGGGTTTTAAAACCTCAACGTCAGTATCCATATATATTCCGCCCTCTTTATAAAGCGCATAAAGCCTTACATAATCAGTAACAAAAGCGAATTTCCTATTATCATACGCCTGACGGACATATTTATTTGAATCAAGGTCAAAGTTATCCTCATTCCACTCTTTAAAGGTGTAATCAGGGCAATACTCTTTCCAAGACTGAATGCACTTTTCGGCAAGTTCGTTTTTAGGGCCTCTGCCAAACCAACAATAATGAATTATTTTAGGAATTGCCATTTAATTACTTCCTTTACTTCTTTTTTTGATAAAATCCATTACTTTGTCTTTAAGACCGTAAATTTCTTCACGGCTGAAAAGTATAAGAATATTTGTTATTATTCCTACAATACCTACTATTGCACAGCCAAGTAATAAAAGAATCCAAGAATCTATATTAATAACATAGTTAAGCGCTATTGCTATGCCAGATAGTATAACAACCGATAATACATTCTTTAAAATAACAGGATAAAATGTAGTGAGTTTAAAATCAAGACACTTAGCACCATAAATAGGCAGGAATGTAAGCAATCTTATAACATTATAAAATGCACCGACTGCTGCTATATAAATTATCTTTGTATTTTCACCCTGAATAAAGTAAAGACCGGCAAATACAGTCAACACACTTGCAGCGCTAAAGCAGATAAGCGCTATTGAAGAAACCTTTATTTTGTTTCGTACCGTAAATATGTTATATAACGGCTCCAAAGGTAAGGCAAATATCAAATTAAAGCAGGTGATTATCGTAAGGAGATGCAAAAGCCCTGCATCCTGTGTCGGCACCCACAGCTGATAAAACGGTTTGCCAAATCCTATAAGTATCGCAATTGGTATACCCGAAAATACACCCAACAGCTTGACAGAAGAAATAAGCTGTGTTTTCATTTCTTCGAAATCATTATTAGCATAAGCAATTGTCAGCTGAGGGGCAAAAATCGAAGATAACATTCCAAAAAGGGATAAAACAATGTTGGAAACGGTTTTAGAGATATTCAGAACCCCCATTGCAACACCGTTTACAAAAATATTAGTTATAAGTAGATCAAGTCCAGAAGAGAGTATAGAGCTCAACTTTGAAATAGAGTTCCATATACCTGATGATACTAATTCTTTTATGCAACCAAAGTCGAAATACTCACGCTTCACCTGAAGCTCAGGCACAAGCTTTTTCTTGTAGTATATATGGCTAATAAGGTTGTTTGCACCTAAGATAAGTGTTGCTATACCGACATAAAAGGTATACGGTCTGAAGAAAGAATAGCATACAACCAATGCGGCAGCCCTTAAAATACTTCCACGGGCATTTGTCAGTGCTGTTTTATCTAACCTGTCAGTAACAAAAGTTGAAACAGAAAAAATAGAAGCAAATAAAGATAATATAAAATTCGCTGCAATGAATACCCAAAGTAACTTGATATCCGAAATAGAACTCTGAGATATATTTAAAAACTTCTCAAGAAAAACTATTACCACGGAGAATACAGCGGTAAATACTACAGACATCGAAATATTGGCAAACACAACCGATGTGAAATATTTATTAGCATCCTTAATGTTTTTTTGATGTATTTTTATTGTTATAAATCTACCCGCCATTGAATTTATCGCAACAGTAAAAAGCTGAGCATATTCAACAAAAGTGTTAGCGAGTGAAACAAAACCGTTCGCTTCTACACCGATATTTTTAATTATAAAGGGAGTAAGAAAAAAGCTTATACAAAGGTTTGTAGCAAAAGCTATTACCTGAGCCACAAAATTTATTCCCGTTTGCTTGTTCATTTGAAACAATAGCTCCTTCAGGTCATACTTATTCACGATAGTAAACTACTATATTATTATAATACTTATACAGCGATAAATCAAGAGTTTATTAAGCAAAGCCGCGAATTATAGCAAATTTAAAAATATTAAATTTTATTCAAAAATAAAAAAGTGCGCCAACCGAAGTCAACGCACAAAAAACGCAAACTCCGATAGTCGCCAAACTAACTTTATGTGAAAGGGTGTAACCACAATAACATAAAAGGAATTTGCATTTTTATCAAATTCAATAATGTTATTATGGTGCAAAAGAAATGCAATTATTCCTTGAAAAGAAAAAGCACCCTTATTTAACACATATTAAGTTAGTTTGGCATAAATAGTATACCACATTTACAAATATTATGCAATCTGAAATTTTTATAAATAAAAAACCGAGCAAGGCTTATGCCTTGTTCGGTTTTTGGTCCGAGTGACAGGACTTGAACCTGCGGCCTCTTGACCCCCAGTCAAGCGCGCTACCAGCTGCGCCACACCCGGATAACTTAAAGTAATATGTAATAGTTAATAGTGAAGAAGTATTCTGTTTGTACGCGCGCTACGCTTACTCTTGCGGTGCCCGAAAAAATTCTTGTCGCAGGTCTCGACGAATTTTTTCGACCGCTGCGCCTTTTCATTCTCCCTTAATCGTCCGCAGGACGCGGTCGAACTCAAAGCTACCAGCTGCGCCACACCCGGATAACTTAAAGTAATATGTAATAGTGAATAGTGAAAAAGTACTTCGTTCGCTCTTACGCGCAAGTAGTATTATACCACGAATTTTTGATTTGTCAATAGAAAAAAGGTTGCCTTTTTTAAAAAATCAAGGCAACCTAATAATTTTTAAAAATTAGTCAGCAAAACCTGATTCTACCAACGCAACAAGACCGTCAAGAGCTTCTTTTTCGTCAGAACCATCAACGATAATCTTGATTGTAGTGCCGCCGACAATACCAAGTGAAAGAACACCTAAAAGGCTCTTAGCATTAACCTTTCTTTCATCCTTTTCAACCCAGATAGAAGACTTGAATTCATTAGCCTTCTGGATAAAGAAAGTAGCGGGGCGAGCATGTAAACCTACTTGATTGTGAATAACAACATCTTTAACGCACATTATAAAAATCTCCTTATCGGTAAATGGTGTTTTTGTTTATATTGTTATTATACCACATTTAATGCGGTAGTCAATTATTTGTGAAAAAGTTCTAATATTTATCCAACAAATCAAAGTTTTAATCCCATTGTTTTGTGCAATTTTATCACAAAATTAAATTAATTCTTCGAATTTTTTCAAGAGCTTTTTGTCCTTATCGCTTAAATCCTCTTGCTTTAGCATATCGGGACGCTTTGCCATAGTTTCAATCAAAGATTTGCATCTGCGCCATTTTTCAATATTTTGGTGATTTCCCGAAAGTAAAACTTCTGGTACACTTTTCCCCATCCATTCGGCAGGTCTTGTATATTGCGGATACTCAAGAAGCCCGTTAAAATGACTTTCTTCACTAAAGCAAAGCTCATCTGAAAGTACTCCCGGTAGCATTCTGCAAACCGCATCTGCCACCGTAAGCGCCGGCAATTCGCCGCCTGTCAAAACAAAATCACCTATAGAGATTTCCTCGTCAACAATTTCCTCTATAACGCGTTCATCAATACCTTCATAATGACCGCACAAAAGCACCAATCGGTCAAGCTTAGAAAATTCAACCGCCTTTTGCTGATTAAAGGTCTTTCCTTTAGGTGACAAATAAACCAAATGCGGTTTAGCCTCTTGTTCATTATAAAGGCTTTTATAAGCATTATAAATCGGCTCAGCAGACATTACCATACCCATTCCGCCGCCATAAGGCGTATCGTCCACCTTATTGTGCTTGTTATTAGCATAATCACGGATATTGGTACAAACTATTTGAACTTTACCCGCCTTTTGCGCTCTGCCGATTATACTTTCGTTCATAACGGTTTCGCACATTTCGGGAAAAAGGGTTAAAATATCAATCCTCATCATCGAAAATTCCTTTCAGTGGTCTGATAACCGCCGTTTCGCTGTCGATATCAACCTTTACAAGAACATCGTCAATAGCAGGGATAAGATATTCCCTACCGTCTTTTTTAATGTGCCACACATCGTTAGCACCTGTCTGAGAAACATCGCTGATCTCACCTAAAACTATGCCGCTATCAGCATCCGTAACAGTAATTCCAATCAAATCAGTTATAAAATATCTGCCCTCAGGAAGCTTCACATCCTTGCGGTCAATATAAAGCACGGTATTACGAAAGCTTTCAGCGTGCTCGATAGTTTGTACGCCCTTAAATGTCACAAGAGATATATTACCGTGTGGTTGCACCTTTAAAACGGTCAGCTTATCACCGCCGTTCTCACTTGTATATAAATATTTAAACTCTTTTAGAAAATCGGGACTGTCTGCCCAGACCTGAACACGTGTCATACCCTTAACTCCGTGGGTGCCCACGATTTTTCCTACTTCAAGATATCTTTTCTTCATAATTACTCCTATGTAAATACCCCCAACGCTGTGGGGGTATGCTTACATTAGTTTTAGTCGATTTCAACCGCAACCTGAATGCCTGCTTTATTAGCGGCGGCACGCATTACTGTACGGATAGCCTTGGCAATTCTGCCCTGTTTGCCGATAACACGGCCAACATCGTTTTGGGCTACCTGTAAATGAAATACAATAACACCTGCTTCATTGGGTTCATCTTCAACTACTTTTACTTCGCTGGGATTTTCAACAAGTCCCGAAGCGATAGAAACCAATAAATCTTTCATTTCTTTACCTCACATAAGCTTTTAAATTAAAGAACACCGTTCTTCTTGAGTAAAGCCTTAACTGTATCGGTAGGTTGAGCACCGTTAGCGATCCATTTCTTAGCCTTTTCGCTGTCGATATTTACTGCTGCGGGATCCTTAGTGGGATCATAAGTACCGATTTCTTCGATAAAACGACCATCACGGGGGAATCTTGAATCAGCAACAACTACACGATAGAAAGGAGCACGCTTAGCACCCATACGACGAAGTCTGATTTTAACTGCCATTTATTACACCTCCAAAATAAATTATATGTTTAAAGATTTTTTATCTTAAAAACCAAATCCACCAGGCATTCCGCGCATACCGCCCATATTACGCATCATATTACGCTTGCCACCCTTAGAGTTCATTTGCTTGAACATCTTTTTCATCTGTTCATACTGTTTCATAAGCTTGTTAACTTCTTCAACAGTAACACCCGCACCTGCGGCAATACGCTTACGGCGAGAACCGTTAAGTATATCGGGCTTAGCACGTTCTTTCTTGGTCATAGAAGTGATAATTGCCTCAATACGCAAAAGTGCGCGGTCATCAATATCCACATCTCTGATTTGTTTTTCCATACCTGGAACCATCGAAAGAATGCTCTTAAGCGAACCCATCTTTTTAATCTGCCTGAATTGGTCAAGCAAATCGTTCATATCAAACTTGTTTTCTGCAAGCTTTTTAGCTGTTTCTTCTGCCTTTTTCTCGTCAATTTCGGTTTCAACCTTTTCAATAAGCGACAGCACATCGCCCATACCAAGAATTCGTGAAGCCATACGGTCTGGGTGGAATTCATCCAACTGGTCAAGCTTTTCGCCCACACCTGCGAACATTATCGGCTTACCTGTTACAGCTTTTACAGAAAGTGCCGCACCGCCACGGGTATCACCGTCGAGCTTGGTAAGTATTACACCGTCAATTTCCAGAATATCGTTAAACGATTTTGCAATATTAACCGCATCCTGACCCACCATTGAGTCAAGCACCAGAAGAATGTTATCAACCTCAACCGACTCAGTAATGCGCTTAAGCTCATCCATAAGCTCGGTATCAATATGAAGTCGTCCCGCAGTATCCAAAATAACATAGTCATTACCGTAGTCACGCGCGTGAGCAACAGCTTTTTTAGCAATAATTTCAGGCTTTTCGGTACCCATTTCAAAAACTGGAGTATCCACCGCCTGCCCTACAACCTTAAGCTGCTCTATTGCGGCAGGTCGGTAAATGTCGCAAGCGACAAGCATCGGTCTATGCCCTTGTTTTTTAAGGTACTTTGCCAACTTTGCAGAGTGGGTTGTTTTACCCGAACCCTGAAGACCGCACATCATAATAACGGTTGGTATTCTGTTAGCAGTTTTAAGCCTTGCCTTTTCGCTGCCCATAAGCGCAGTCAATTCATCCTTAACGATTTTAATGACCATCTGAGCAGCTGTAAGGCTTTCCATTACATTTTCACCAATACATTTTTCAGTAACGGTGTTTGTAAAGTCTTTAGCCACCTTATAGTTAACATCGGCTTCAAGTAAAGCCAAACGAACTTCACGCATTGCAGATTTTACATCTGATTCGGAAAGTTTTCCGCGAGAGCGCAATTTTTTAAAAACGCCTGCTAACTTATCAGATAAATTGTCAAACGCCATAAAAATTCACACTCCTTACAAATCATTTATAATAGAAATAATTTCATTTATTGCGCTGTTTTCACCCTTGGTATAATTTACCGCGAGATCTTTTAATTGTGAAAACTTCTTACAGTATCCACACTTTTCTTCCAAACTTACAAGCTGTGCTTCGGCACGCTTTATCTGGTCACGTACACCCTGACGGGTTATCCCCTCGTTTTCGGCGATTTCCGCCAAAGATAAATCTTCATTGTAATAACATTCGGTGAGAGCCCTTGCCTTGTCACTCAAAAAGCTACCATAGACATCCAGCAAGGCGGAAATATACAAATTTTTAACCATTTTACACCCCACCTTTTATTTCACCTTCAAGAGTATAACACAAAAGTTTATGTCTGTCAAGTTTTTTTCTTTACACCACATTTTATTCGACAATAATAAAAGCCCAACCTTATCAAAGGTCAGGCATTTTTATTTCAGGGCATACTATAAGAAAAATTTAATCCGTTTAGTTTTTCGGGATTGTTACTATAATACATAGCTGTGTATTCGCCGTCTGTTTCCTTATATCTTTCAGCCAATTCGGCATATTCGCCCAATGGCAAAACTGAGAAATCACTACTTGTGTTTGTGGCTGTAAATTGCAAAAAACCCAATTTCGTATAATAGTCAACAAGCCCAGTATTAACAGGTCTTAAAATAAGCAAACAATCTTCTTGAGCCTTAACCTGTTCCAAAAGTTCCTTTGCATATCCATAACCGCGAAACTCTTCAGGTGTTGTAACACCAAAAATATATTTAACGCTTCTATCTCCTATTTTACAAGGAAGCGCAAAACACATCGACACTATTCTGCCGTCTTTTTCAAGATACCTACAGTATTTATAGCACTTTTCAAATAACTCATTCTCAAAAGTGCCATCCTCTTCCCCGAAAGCCGCATTATAGATTTGTTTACAGCGTTCTTTTTTAGAGACTGCAGAATATTTTTTTAGCAAAATATTGGGTTTATAGGAAAGCTTGGCTTTGCGAAGCCCCTCAAGTCCTAAATCGTCCTCACGGTTTATATATTTGTATTCCGTAAGCGTTTTTGCAAATTCATTATTAATTACTGTATAGGCAGCGGCATATTGGGGCAATGCTTTTTCAATATGAATATCGAAAATATCGCGGTTTATGGGTGAACCAAGTGTAAAAGCCACAACTTTGCCGTCTATATAGATTGCACCGCCTCTAACATCAAGCAAATCCATATTATCGAGAATTAACTTAATCCCGTTTTTCTCGCACTGCATATATTTATCAAACCGCTCGCTGTTTTGCTTATACCATACTTCCGCACATTCGAGAATATCAGATATATTATCTCTTGTGATTTTTTTGAATTCCCAAGAATATTGCTTGGAAAATGCCGAAATATGATTTCGCTTGCTGTGGTATTTCTTACCGCTAAGGTTAGCTAAATCTTCTTGAAGATATATATAATCAAAAGCATCTCTTTCGGGTATTAGTTCATAAGCCTCACCGAAATGACGGTTGAAATCGGAAAACCTATCACCTTGCTGTACCCACAATGGCGGATAATACTTTCCTGTATGTTCCCTTAAAAGTTGCATACCCTTTTCAATATTATCACCAAAGGGTAAGCGGTAAGTTTCTCTTTCAACTCCGCCAGATTTGATAAAGAGCATATCACCCTCGATAGCATACATATTATCATACACTTCCTGCCAGACAAGAAGGTTAACAATATTAGTTTCGCAAGAAAAACGCGCAGGTGAAAACAACCGTTTTTTTAAAACTTCTACATCTTCGATTTTTATCGGTTTAAATTCCAACATATATAAATTTATTCACCGCTTGTATTACATAATCTAATTTTGTGAAGCAGAACTTGTTTGTGATGTGGTATCCGACGCTGTTTGTTCGCCTTGCTGCAAAGCTTCCTGTTGGGCCTTTGCAACCTCCTCAGGTGTTGGCATCAATTCCCCGCTATGCTTTTGGCACACATCAGGCAGATTGCCTTTTTTGTACCAACCAACCGCTTTACTTTCACAAGCCGCTGTTGCAAGACCGCCCGTTTCTGTACAATAATACCTATCCATAGCATACGGACTTTGAGGATAATCCTTTGCTTCAAGTCCGACGTGAATTTTAGACATAACCGTCGCCCATTGATTTTTAGCAATACCCAGATTACCAGAAGGCATATTCTGCATAGTTTCATATCCGCACCAGGAAGAAACTACATAATATGGAGAACCGCCAACAAACCATTTATCGTTATTCGAGCTTGAGGTACCTGTTTTACCAAAAAGCTTCATATTGCTAACAGAAGACGCAACAGATGTACCCGTTCCGTTTTCACCGTAAATAACGGTTTGAAGAAGCTTATTCATAACAGTCGCCGTATCTTCACTGATAGCCATTTTAGGTTGTGATTTCTGTTCAAGGATTATATTTCCCTTTTGGTCGGTAACCTTTGTATAAAAAGTGGGTTCATAATAAAGACCGCCGTTGCCGAAGACAGCATACGCCGCAGCAGACTCCAAAGTAGTAATGCCGCCACTTGTTCCACCAAGACCAAGTGAAGAAAGGTTGAGATCCTCTTCAGTAAGATTTTTAAGTCCTAACTTCTGGGTTAAGAAATCAAAGCAAGTCTGTACACCCATTTTATTTGCAAGCGCAACAGGAATAGTATTTATAGACCTTTCAATCGCTTTTTGGGCAGTCATATTACCCGAATATCCGCCGCTCGCATTTTTAGGAGACCATTTACCGTAGGTAGCCTTTGTATCATTAAGAATACTTGAATAATTGATAACTCCGTTTTCAATAGCAGGAGCATAAACTGAAATCGGCTTCATTGTAGAACCAGGCTGACGCTTTGCGTCCGTTGCACAGTTAAAGGCGCGATTTTTTGTCTTTTCACCAATTCCGCCTACTATACCCTTAACGTGCCCCTCATAATCCATAACGGTCATCGCTCCCCAAAGAGGATCGCCCTTACTGCTTTTCTTTGCGCTTGAAGCAATGTCTAAATAAGCCTTTTCTACCGCACTCTGAACATTCGTATCAACAGTAGCGTAAATTTTATATCCGCCTGTATAGAAAAGCTGTTCTGCCTTTTCCTTAGTATAACCGTATTTTTCACATAAATCAGTTGTTACCTGTTCTATCAGCGCATCAATAAAATAAGAATTTATATCATTCTGAGCTGTCGCATCTTGATTAACTTCAATCTTAATTTCTGTATCTATAGCTTCTTTATACTGTTCTTCGGTAATATAACCCTGAGTTTTCATTTCAAAAAGCACAGTTTCGCGGCGTTCTTTATTATTTTCAGGATTAGAATCAGGCGCATAATATGATGGCGCCTTTGTTATT
This sequence comes from Acutalibacteraceae bacterium, assembly GCA_045539955.1. GTDB lineage: Bacteria > Bacillota > Clostridia > Oscillospirales > Acutalibacteraceae > UBA737. The sequence continues at coordinate 43,997 of JAZQGI010000020.1, forward strand.
GCCGCAAGACATGCGCATTCCGCAAGAGTTAGTTCATCAACATTTTTATTAAAATAGTAGTTTGCCGCAACCTGAACACCATAAGTACCGTGCCCCATAGGAATTGTGTTAAGATAACATTCCAAAATGACATCTTTTGTGTATTTAGTTTCAAGATATCGTGCGCGCATAATTTCGCGCACCTTTCTGCCTGCGTCCTGTTTTCTGTCGTCAGTAAGATTTTTAACCAACTGTTGAGTAATTGTAGAACCGCCGAACTTTGAAGAAAAATGGAAAAATTCATTTAAAAGTGCGCCGAAGGTACGCTTCCAGTCAACACCGTAGTGAGATTCAAAGCCCTTGTCTTCAATAGCTATAAAAGCATTAGCGAGATTTGCAGGTATTCCTTTATAACCCTTATCGTTATTTTCAATAGCAATTTCGTCATACTCAACCCATATACGATTAAATTCACCGTGCAAACGCTGATATTCTTCCCAATTACCCTTTTTATTTTCAATATAAACAGTTGTAGTGAAATTAAGCTGTAAATCGTTAAGGTTTTGCTTTACTGTGCCGTCAACCATCGTGAAAGCATATATAAGAAAGCTACCCGCAACAATAGCAACTGTAATTACGCCAATAAGGAAGCAAGTTAAAACTGTTTTAAGTATTTTTTGTTTTGTGAATTTTTTAAACTTAGGCTTGTCTTCCTCCCCTTGAGTCTGGGTAGAAAAGCTGTTGAGGTCAAAGCTTGCTTGTCCCTCATTCAAACCGTTATTAGAATTATCGTAACTAAATAAATCTCTATCGTCCATAAGAAGCTCCTATCTACAATAAATCTCTTAATAGTATAACATAAGATATCCATAAAATCAACTTTTCAAATTTTTAAAATATTATTAACTTTTTATAAATTCTTCTTGCAAAGACAAACTAAATATGGTATTATTCTCTTGTATTAGGGAGTAGTTAGCGCGTATTTGCGTTGCATTTTGCGTCATTACGGCAGTTTTTGCCCGCGATTTGCATTAAATAACGAGACTTTTACTGCGCATTTTTCGCGGTAAAGGTCTTTTTTATTCCCTGAAAATTAAAGAAAGGTGTAAAAACTATGGAATTCATTTCAGGTATCCTCAGCGAACTTAGCTTCCTTGTGGAAAATGTCTCCGCTTTTGCCGCTGCAGGCGGTTGGAAGTATCTCGTTATGTGGGCTATCGGCGGTGTGCTTATCTATCTTGCAATCCGTCACGATATGGAACCCACACTCCTCTTACCGATGGGCTTCGGTACAATCTTGGTTAATATCCCCTCTTCTGGCGCTATAAATCAGTTTGCCGAAACAGGTGAGCTTGTAACCGAGGGCGCACTCACAACACTCTTTAATGCAGGTATCGCAAACGAACTGTTCCCACTTATCCTATTTATAGGTATAGGTGCGATGATTGACTTCGGTCCGCTCCTTACAAACCCTAAACTTATGATTTTCGGCGCAGCAGCACAATTTGGTATTTTCTTCACCTTCTGCTTAGCTTCAATGTTCTTCACCACCCCCGAAGCTGCTTCTATCGGTATTATAGGTGCGGCAGACGGCCCGACAGCTATCGTTGTTGCTAACAAGCTTTTAGGCGCAGACAGCCGTATTACAGGCGCAATTATGGTTGCGGCATATTCATATATGGCGCTCGTTCCCATCATTCAGCCCCCTGTTATCAAGGCTCTTACTACCAAGAAAGAACGCCTTATCAGAATGCCTTATCAGGCTAAAGAGGTTTCCCGCCTTACAAAGATTTTGTTCCCCATAATCATTACAGTTATCGCAGGTGTTGTTGCACCTGAATCGGTATCCCTTATCGGTTTCCTTATGTTCGGTAACTTAATCCGTGAATGCGGCGTTTTAAATTCCCTTTCAGAAACTGCACAAAAAGTGCTCGCAAACCTTATCACCATCTTCCTCGGCATCACAATCGCTGTTCAGATGGAAGCTTCAAAGTTCTTACAGCTTGACACTCTTCTTATTTTAGGTCTCGGTCTTTTCGCTTTCATTTTCGATACCGCAGGCGGTGTCTTATTTGCAAAGCTTATCAATATCTTCTTGCCTAAAGATAAGAAAATCAACCCCATGATCGGTGCTGCAGGTATCTCTGCTTTCCCGATGTCAGGCCGTGTTGTTCACAAAATGGGACTTAAAGAAGACCCTCAAAACTTCCTTCTTATGCAGTCTATTGGCGTAAACGTTTCAGGACAAATCGCATCTGTTATTGCAGGCGGTCTTATCCTAAACTTCTTTATGTAGGAGGTAATTTATAATGTTTAGTGGCTTTAATCCAATGGCTTTTGTAGAAAATCTCAAATATATGCTTTCGGGTATGATTGCAATATTTATTGTAATCGGTGTTATCGTTTTGGCAACACTTCTTCTCAATAAAATATTCGCAGGCAAGAAATAAAACAAAGCTAATTTTTAGAGGATATGCAGAAAAAATCTGCATATCCTTTTTTATTTTTTTAAAAAAAGTATTGACAAACTAATTTTTTTCGATATAATAAAAACAGTAATCATTACTATTTTGTCGATGACCGAAAATATAAAAATTTTCCAAAAATTTCAAAAAAGGTATTGACAAATTTAAAAAAGTGTGTATAATAAAATAGTAATCATTACTGATTTGGGGTGATTAAATGAAACATTATTCGAAACAGCGTGAAGCCATTTTAGAAGTTTTACGCGAAACAGATACCCACCCCACAGCAAATTGGATTTACGAAAAAGTCCGCCAAAAGATACCTAATATAAGTCTTGGCACGGTTTACCGAAATCTCTCAGGCCTTACAGCCGACGGCGAAATACTTAAAATTGAAGTTGGAGACGGTTTTGAGCATTTTGACGGTGATATTTCCCCTCATTTACACCTATACTGTAGAGAGTGCGGAAAAATCATTGACCAAGGACTTAAAAACGATTATCTTTCAAAAGTAGCACGCGAAAGCGGATTTACAACGGACACAACAATTTATGTAGCGTACGGTATCTGTAAAAACTGTAAACAAAATTAAAATTTAAATCTATGGAGGAAATTATTATGAAAAAGTATGTATGTCTTATCTGCGGTTACACTCACGAAGGCGATTCTGCCCCCAACGAATGCCCTATCTGCCACGCACCTGCTTCTAAATTCCAGGAACAAGCCGGCGAAAAAACATGGGCTGCTGAACATGTTGTAGGCGTTGCTCAGGGTGTTGACCAGAGCATTATTGACGGTCTTCGCGAAAACTTCAACGGCGAATGCTGCGAAGTTGGTATGTACCTTGCAATGTCACGTGTAGCTCATAGAGAAGGCTATCCCGAAATAGGTCTTTATTGGGAAAAGGCAGCTTTAGAAGAAGCTGAGCATGCTGCAAAATTTGCAGAACTTTTAGGCGAAGTTGTAACAGACAGCACTAAGAAAAATCTCGAAATGCGCGTTGATGCAGAAAACGGTGCAACCCTCGGCAAATTTGAGCTTGCAAAGAAAGCTAAAGAATTGGGTCTTGACGCTATTCATGACACCGTTCACGAAATGGCACGCGACGAAGCTCGACACGGCAAGGCATTTGAGGGATTACTCAATAGATATTTCAAATAATAAAGATAAAAATAAACCGCTTTTAAAAGCGGTTTATTTTTTACAATTTTTTGTATTAATTTTTAATTTAAGTGCATAATAATATTGCTCAAATTAAAATTTAAGGAGTAATATTTATGTTTAAAAAATTTTTAGCAGCATTTTGTGCAGTAGTTTTCTCTGCAATGCTTACAGGTTGCGGTACCGATATGGGCAATGATATCAGCAGTGATATTAGCTCTATAATGGATCCTGATATGAATAATTCCGCACAGCAGGACAACAACACCAATAACAATTCAGTAGGAAAAAACAGCACACCGATTTCCGAACAACAGAACAACACCACAACCGAGGCTAAAATCTCGAAAGAAAAAGCAAAAGAAATTGCGTTGAATCACGCAAATGTTAAAGAAACAGAAATCAGTGACTATGAAATAGACCTTGAAAATGAAAACGGCAAGCTTGAATATGATATTTCTTTTGATGCAAACGGTAAAGAATATGATTATGATGTAGATGCCACCACAGGCGAAATTACCAACAGTAAAAATGAACTTATAGATTAAAAAAAGGCTGTGTTCGAATGAACACAGCCTTTAAACTTACATATTAGTCATTAACATAAGGAAGTAATGCTATTTGACGAGCACGCTTGATAGCGGTTGTCAATTCGCGCTGGTGAGCAGCGCAGGTACCGGTAGCACGGCGGGGTAAAATCTTAGCGCGTTCAGAAATGAACTTGCGAAGACGAGCTACATCCTTATAATCAATGGCTTCAACACGGTCAACACAGAAATGGCAAACCTTACGGCGCGGTTTTCTGTGCATGGGTCTTTCGTTTCTTTCTTCCATTGTAAAGCCTCCTTAAATTTTATTTTTTACCGATTAAAATGGTAAATCATCGTCAGAAGCATCGCCTAAATCAGCGAAATCGTTCACATCAGCATTGCTGAATGAAGCAGCCTCAGGTGTGCTTGACGGTGCTGAATCTCTCTTAGATTCAACAAATTGAACATTACTTGCAACAACTTCAAAAGCTGTACGGTTGTTGCCGTTTTTGTCCTGATATCTTCTGGTCTGGATAGAACCTTCAATACCGATTAAATTACCTTTTTTAAAATATTTTGTAATAAACTCAGCAGACTGACGCCAAGCAACAATATTTATAAAATCGGTCTGACGTTCCTCACCGGAACGGTAGCGGCGGTCAACCGCGATTGAAAATGTGGTTACGGGAATGCCGTTTGCAGTGGTTTTAAGCTCTGGGTCTGCTGTTAAGCGACCTGTTAAAACAACTAAATTAAACATTACAGTTTCTCCTTATTTTTTGATAACCATTAAACGAAGAACGCCGTCAGTAATTTTAGCAATACGCTCTAATTCTGCGGGGAAGGTTGCTTCGCTTTCAAAATTGTAGAAAACATAGTAACCCTCTGCTTCGTCGTTAATGAGATAAGCCAAGCGGCGCTTGCCCCAATCATCAACATTTTCAATGGTACCGTTTTTAGCAATAAGGTCATTGAACTTTTCTTTTAAGCCCAATGTTGCTTCTTCTCCGTTAGCTACAGAGAAAATCATAGCAGCCTCATACTTTGCGGTCATTTACTTGCACCTCCTTCTGGACTATTGGTCCCGTTATTTCAACGGAACAAGGAACTAATATGGGCCTATTGCCCCATTTAGCAACCAATATTATACCAATATAAAATCTGTTTGTCAACAAAATTATTGATTTTTTACAGAAATTATGTATAATAAGGTTGAAAGGACTGATTTGTGTGTTACTTACCATAGATATAGGCAATACAAATATTACTTTGGGCGCATACAACTCTAATATTTTAAGGCTTACCGCCCGTCTTGCTACCGATACCCGCAAGACCGACGATCAATATGCCATTGAAATTAAAGATGTGTTGTCCCTTTATAATATTGAAAGCGATGAAATTGAAGATTGTATAATTTCCTCAGTTGTGCCTTCGGTTGCAAAACATATAAGTCAAGCCGTTTCAAAGCTTTGCCAGATAGTGCCTTTAATGTTGGGACCTGGTGTTAAAACAGGACTTAATATTAAAATAGATAATCCCGCGCAATTAGGTGCTGACTTAGTAGCAGGCGCTGTAGGTGCTATTGACGCCTACACTATGCCCTGCGTTATAATTGATATGGGCACTGCCTCGACTATAAGCGTGCTTGATAAAAACGGCTCATTCTTAGGCGGTGTAATTTCTGCGGGTGTCAGACTTACTTTAAGAGCGCTTACTGAAAATACCGCACTTCTCTCCTCTATCCCGATAGAAGCTCCAAAATCAGTTATAGGCACGAACACAACCGAATGTATGCAGTCAGGTCTTGTTTACGGCACTGCCGCTATGATAGACGGTATACTAGAACAAATCACAAACGAGCTCGGTGAAAAACCGACAGTTGTAGCTACGGGTGGTCTTTCAAAAGAAATAATCACCCACTGCAAAACAAACATAATTTATAACGAAAATCTTTTGCTTGAGGGTCTTCGTGTTATATACGAAAAGAACCATTAGTAATTACTGCTTACGGCAGATTACAAATATTATGAACTGCACCCTTGTGGGCAGTATCGGAGGTAATTTTATGTCAAACACAGAAAAAAGAAAACAACAAACCCAAACCCTTGTCCTCGGCGCTGTATTTACGGCGTTGGTATTTGTACTTCAATACTTAGGCTCTTTTATACGCTTTGGAATGTTTTCGGTCTCACTCGTGCTTTTACCTATTATAATAGGTGCGGCAACCTGCGGATATAAAATCGGCGCATGGCTCGGATTTATGTTCGGTATTGCAGTTTTTGCCACTGGTGACGCCGCCGCATTTTTAGCCGTAAATTATTGGGGAACAATTGTAACCGTTTTGCTTAAAGGCACTCTTTGCGGTTTAATTGCAGGCTTAGTGTATAAAGCTCTCGAAAAATACAACCGTTACATAGCAGTTGTCGCAGCCGCTGTTGTTTGCCCCATTGTCAACACAGGTGTTTTCCTGTTGGGCTGTAAGCTATTCTTCTTTGAAACAATTAAAAGCTGGGGCGCGGCAGCAGGCTTCAACAATGCCGCCGCATATATGTTTTTAGGCCTTGCGGGTGGCAATTTCCTGTTTGAACTTGGTACAAACATTATCCTTTCTCCCGCAGTTGTGCGAATTTTAAAATTAGCAAAAATTCAATAATTTATCAAAACATATAACCACTCGACTAACCGCCATCTGTTCGAGTGGTTTGATTTTTCTAAGTATTGTTAAAAAAATAACAATATTTCCCGCAAAATCACAAAATTTCATAAAAACTTTGTTAAAATATTATCAAACCTATTGACATTAGTCATTTCCTTTCATATAATGGAATACATATTTTAAAAAATCAATTTTTTGGAGGTCATTATTATGGCAAGAGTTTATAACTTTAGCGCAGGTCCATCTATGTTACCCGAAGAGGTTTTGAAGACTGCGGCTCAGGAAATGCTCGAATACGGTGAAAGCGGACAGTCTGTTATGGAAATGTCCCACCGTTCTAAAGAATATCAAGCAATTTTCGACGAGGCAGAAGCAAATCTTCGCGAGATTATGAACATACCCGACAATTACGAGGTATTGTTCTTACAAGGCGGCGCTTCTACCCAATTTGCAATGATTCCCTTAAACCTTATGAACAAAAATAAAAAAGCTGACTTTATTATCACAGGTCAGTGGGCAAACAAAGCTTATAAGGAAGCTGCTCGTTACGGTGCCGCACGCGAGGTTGCATCTTCTAAGGATAAAACCTTCAGCTACATTCCTAAAACCACCGCTGCCGACTTTGATAAGGATGCAGACTTTGTTCACATTTGTATGAACAACACAATCTACGGCACCAAATACAACGAATTACCAGACACTGGAGACGTTCCGCTTATTGCCGACATTTCAAGCTGTATTTTGTCAGAGCCGATTGATGTTTCTAAATTCGGTATGCTTTATGCAGGCGCACAGAAAAACGTTGCTCCCGCAGGTGTTACAATCGTTATTATCCGTAAGGATTTAATCGGCAATGCTATGGATATCACTCCAACTATGCTTAACTATGTAACCCACGCTGAAAACGGTTCAATGTTCAATACCCCACCCTGCTATACAATTTATGTTGCAGGTCTTACATTTAAGTGGATCAAGAAAATGGGCGGTCTTGAAAAGATGAAAGAACTTAACGAGAAAAAAGCTAAGATTCTTTACGACTTCCTTGACCAAAGCAAGCTCTTCAAGGGTACAGTTGTTCCAGAAGACCGTTCACTTATGAATGTTCCGTTTGTTACAGGCAATGATGAGCTTGACGCTAAATTTGTAGCAGAGTCTAAAAAAGCAGGCTTCGTAAATCTTAAAGGTCACCGTTCGGTTGGCGGTATGCGTGCTTCTATCTACAACGCAATGCCTATTGAAGGCGTAGAAAAGCTCGTAGAATTTATGAAGAAATTTGAAGAGGAGAATGCTTAATGTATAAAATTAAAACATACAACAAGATTTCTAAATCGGGTCTTGCTAACTTTGATGATAAATATACTGTAGGCGATGAAGTAGAAAATGCGGACGGTGCGATTGTCCGCTCTGCTGCTTTGCACGACACCGAATTTCCCGCCTCCTTACAGGCTATTGCCCGTGCGGGTGCAGGCACAAACAATATTCCGATTGAGCGTTGCAGCGAACAGGGTATCGTTGTATTCAACACCCCAGGCGCTAATGCTAACGCTGTTAAAGAACTCGTTATGGCAGGTCTTTTCATTTCTTCACGCCGCGTAATTTCAGGTATTGAATGGGCTAAAACCTTAAAGGGCAACGGCGACGAAGTGGGCAAAATGGTAGAAAAAGGCAAGTCCGCCTTTGCAGGTCCAGAAATCAAGGGCAAAAAGCTTGGCGTTATCGGTCTTGGCGCTATCGGTGTTATGGTCGCTAATGCCGCAAACTCACTTGGTATGAAGGTTTACGGATATGATCCCTATTTGTCGGTTAAATCCGCTTGGAACTTAAACCACAACGCAGTTTATATAAGCGATATTAACGAAATTTACGCTGAATGTGATTATATCACAATTCATGTTCCGCTTACCGATTCTACAAAGAATCTCGTTAATGCCGATACTATAGCAAAGATGAAAGACGGCGTTCGCATCCTCAACTTCTCTCGTGCCGCTCTCGTTAACAGCGCCGATATTAAGGCGGCTTTGGAATCAGGCAAGGTTGCGGCTTATGTTACCGACTTCCCGACCGATGATGTTCTGGATGTTGACGGCATTATCGCTATCCCCCACCTTGGCGCTTCTACACCTGAATCGGAAGAAAACTGTGCTACAATGGCAGCTAAAGAGCTTATCGACTATATCGAAAACGGTAATATTGTAAATTCGGTAAATCTTCCTGAAATCACAATGCCAAGAAGCGGCAAAAACCGTGTTTGCGTAATTCATAAGAATATACCTAATATGCTTACAAAGATTACGGGTATTGTTGCTAACGACAATATCAATATCGAAAACTTACTTAACAAGTCACGCGGTGACTATGCTTACACAATGCTCGATATAGATGATGCTGACATAGCACAGCTCCAGACCGAAATTGAAGCTATAGACGGTGTAATCCGCGTTCGTATAATCTGATAAAAATATTCCTAAAGCCTTCCTCTACGGAAGGCTTTACTTTTTTGTGTAAATATAGTAAAATAGGTAAGATAGGTGGTGAAAAGATTTGAAAAATGTTATAGTTATCGGCGGCGGTGCCGCAGGGCTTATGGCGGCAATAACTGCTTGCGAAAAGAATAATAAGGTTATTTTGCTTGAAAAAAATGAACGCGCCGGCAGAAAGCTAATGATAACAGGCAAAGGCAGATGCAACCTTTGTAACAACTGTGACCTTGATACGCTTATGGCGAACATACCTAAAAACGCAAAATTTCTTTATTCTGCCTTTTCAAATCTCACGCCACAAGACCTTATGGCTCGTTTTGAAGAATGGGGTGTACCTCTTAAAACCGAGCGTGGAAACAGGGTATTCCCCGTATCCGACAAAGCAGTAGATATTGTTGACGCTCTCGTTAATCGTGCCAAAATAAGCGGTGTTAAAACCCTAAATGCCACCGCTAAAGAAATCTTGACCAAAAACGGAAAGGTTACCGCTGTAAAGCTTACAAACGGCGATATTTTGCACGCCGACAGTGTGGTTTTGGCTACAGGTGGAAAGTCCTATCCTCTAACAGGCTCTACAGGTGACGGGTATACAATGGCAGAAGCCTTAGGACATACTGTGACCGAGCTTAAACCATCGTTAGTTCCTCTTACCATTCACGAGGGCTTTTGTACGCATCTTGCAGGACTTAGTCTTAAAAATGTAACCTTAAGTGTATTCGAAAGCGGCAAAAAAAAGCCGTTATTTTGTGAGATGGGTGAAATGCTATTCACCCACTTCGGCATATCAGGTCCGCTTGTATTATCCGCCTCCTCACATATTCGTTATATGGGCAAAAAGAACTATACAGCTTTTATCGACCTGAAGCCCGCCTTAAGTGATGAACAGCTTAACAACCGCATTTTAAGGGATTTTACCGAGTTTTCAAATAAAGATTTCGGCAATTCGCTTGACAAATTGTTGCCCAAAAGTCTTATTCCTGTAATAGTTAGACTTTCGGGTATAGATAGCAGTAAAAAGGTTAATCAAATAAGCCGTGAAGAACGCGCAAAACTTTGTACTCTTATAAAGGCTTTGCCGCTTCATATTACTAACTTCCGCCCGATTGAAGAGGCAATTATCACAAGCGGCGGAATTTCGGTTAAAGAAATCGACCCAAAGACTATGCAGTCAAAAATTATTAATGGCCTGTTTCTTGCAGGCGAAATAATTGATGTTGATGCCTATACAGGCGGTTTTAATTTACAAATCGCATTTTCAACAGGCTTTACAGCAGGCAAAAATGCTTAAACAAAAAGGAGTTTTATTATGATTTCAGTTGCTATTGACGGTCCTGCGGGTGCAGGCAAAAGTACTCTTTCACGCAAAACCGCCGAAAATTTAGGCTTTATATATGTCGACACAGGAGCTCTTTACAGAGCGGTAGGCCTTAAATTTTCAAAAGCAGGTGCTGATACCTCGCTTAACTGCGATATCGAAGGTATTTTATCACAAACCTGTATTGATATTCGTTTTATAAACGGCGAGCAACGTGTGTTCTTAGACGGAAAAGATGTTTCTGACGAAATAAGAACTCCCGAAGCTTCAATGATGGCTTCTGCCGTTTCGGCAAAACCGCCCGTGCGCGCATTTTTGCTTGAAATGCAAAGAAAATTAGCCCGCGAAAATAATGTTGTAATGGACGGCAGAGATATCGGCACTGTGGTGCTACCAAACGCTACTGTTAAAATTTATCTTACCGCCTCCGCCCAAGCAAGAGCCGAAAGAAGATATAAAGAGCTTTTAGAAAAGGGCTCAAGCGTGACTTTTCAGGAGGTTTATGACGATATGGTACAGCGTGACTACAACGATATGAACCGCGAAATAGCCCCCTTAAAGCAAGCAGACGATGCTATAGTTGCCGATACAACAGAATGTGATTTGGAAGAGTCTTTAGCGCTTCTTCTTAAAATAGTAAAGGAAAACGTTAGCTTATGAATATAACTCTGGCAAAAACCGCAGGCTTTTGCTTCGGTGTGAACAAAGCTGTAAAAACCGTTTATGACTTGTTGGCAAAAGGTGAAAAAGTTTGTACCTTAGGACCGATTATTCACAACCCTCAGTTAGTAGCAGAGCTTGAAGAAAAAGGTGTGAGAATAGTCTCATCCCCAAAAGAAGTTAAATCGGGCGAAACACTTGTAATTCGTTCTCACGGTGTTGAAAAATCTGTTATAGATTTATGCGATAAAACCCAAACCGTATATGTTGATGCAACCTGTCCCTTTGTTGCAAAAATACATAAAATCGTTGCAGAATACTCTTTGAACGGCTATATAACAATAATCGCAGGCGACAGAAACCATCAGGAAGTAAAGGGCATTATCGGTCATACATTTGGCAAAAGTTATGTTATCGCCAACACCGAAGAATTGGACGATTTGCTCAAAAATAATCCAACATTACAGCAGAAAAATGTCATATTGGTTTCGCAGACAACTTTTAACGCAAAAATATGGCAAAAACTTCAAAAAAATTTAAAAAAAGTATGTACAAATGCGAAAATTTTTGATACAATGTGTAATGCAACTTCAATGCGTCAAGAGGAGGCGCACACACTGTCACTCGGGAGTGATGCCGTAATTGTTATAGGCGGAAGACACAGTTCAAACACCGCCAAGCTATACGATGTGTGCAAAGCCAATTGCGAGAAAACATTCCTTATTGAAACAGCGAATGAATTACCGTTTGATTCTTTAAAGGTGTGCAAAAACATTGGAGTGGTTGCGGGTGCTTCAACACCTGCAGGTATAATAAAGGAGGCAATAAAACTTATGTCGGAAAATTTACAACCGAAAGACGAACAGTTAGAAGTAACTGTAGAAAAAACATTCGAAGAAATGACAGATGAGGAAGCTTTTGAAGCATCACTTAACAACCTCACAGGTGACCAGAAGGTAGTAGGCACCGTTATCGCAGTAAACTCAAGTGAAGTTACAGTTGATATCGGCAGAGGTGTAACAGGCTACATAAGTGCAGCTGAATTTTCATCTGACCCTGACTTAAATCTTGAAAATGAAGTTAAGGTTGATGACCAAATCAATCTTATCATTATGAAAATAAATGACCAAGAAGGTACTGCAATGCTCTCAAAGCGCCGTTATGACGCTATTGCAGGTTGGGATAAAGTTGTTGAAGCTCGTGATTCAGGCGAAGTTCTCACAGGCTTCGTTAAGGACGTAATTAAGGGTGGCGTTGTAGCTTACACAAATAACGTCCGCGTATTTATCCCCGCTTCTCAGGCAACCGCTTCCAGAAACGATTCCTTAGAAGATTTAAAAGGCAAGGAAGTTTCTTTCCGCATTATCGAAATCGGCCGCGGCAGAAGAGCTGTTGGTTCTATCCGCAGTGTACTTCGCGAACAGAAAAAAGAACTTGAAGATAAGATTTGGGCTGATATTGCTGTGGGCGACCGTTTTAACGGTGTTGTTAAATCTCTCACAGGCTACGGCGCATTCGTTGATATCGGCGGTGTTGACGGTATGGTTCATATCTCAGAGCTTTCTTGGGCAAGAATTAAGAACCCTGCTGAAGTTGTAGCTGTTGGCGATATTATCGAAGTTTATGTTAAGGATCTTGACCAAGAAAAGAGAAAAATCTCTTTAGGCTACAAAAAGGCTGAAGATAATCCTTGGACTATCTTCCAAAATAAATACGCTGTTGACGACGTTGTGACTGTTACTATCGTAAGTATGACAACCTACGGTGCATTTGCACGCATCATCCCTGGCATTGACGGCCTTATCCACATTTCACAGATTGCTAATAAGCATGTTGCTAAACCTCAGGATGAACTCAAAATCGGTCAAGAGGTTGAAGCAAAGATTACCGCTGTTGATCTCGAACAGAAGCGCGTAAGCCTTTCTATCCGTGCTTTACTTCCTGAAGAAGAAGTTGTAGCTGAAGAAGTGGCTGTTGCTCCTGTAGAAGAAGCTCCCGCAGTTGCAGAAGAAACAGCAGAATAATATTAATAAAATTAAAAGCTGATTCCTTAATCGGAATCAGCTTTTTTGCATCCGCAACACTTATTTTCAAAGAGTTTATTTATATTTAATTTGTTCTCTTTATTAATAAAACCTAAGGTTCTGAAAATATTTTCAGGAGCTTTTTCGGAATATACAGCCTCAGTTAAATTTCGGCTTGCCGCAATATGTAAGGTGCTGCGAAGTATGCCGTCTAAAAGCATTAAATCTCTTTGAGGCTCTATCGCGCGAATAGTCATCTTTTCGCCATCGATATCAAACAGACAATATCCCAATACTTCGGTGTTATCTTTTGCGCAAAGGCAATTCGAAAACACGGTAAATTGGAGATTTTCTTTAACAAAGAAAGCCTTTGCTTCTTCTCTTGTTTCAACAATTTTTAATGTAATCATATATTCACCTTAAGTAATGCTTGTAAGACGGCGCATCTCCTTTTCGTTTAAAGGACGCCAGCTTCCGCGCGGAAGCATCCCCAATTTAACGCCTGCGATTTCAGTTCTTTTAAGGCGCAGAACCTCAAGACCGACTGCTTCGCACATTCTTCTTATCTGACGGTTTCTACCCTCTTGTATAATAAATATAAGTACCGTTCTATCGGACTTTCGCTCAGCGACAAAACAATCACACGGCAGGGTCTTCTCTCCATCGAGCATAATTCCCTCTTTAAGCTGTATAATTTTTTCATCAACAACATCGCCCTTAACGGTCACACGGTAGGTCTTATTGACGTGATAAGACGGGTGTGTCAGTCTGTTTGCAAACTCGCCGTCATTTGTCATTAAAAGCAGTCCCTCAGAATTCATATCCAGTCTGCCGACAGGAAACAAGCGCACAGGAGCATCTTTCACAAGGTCGGTAACACATTTTCTACCCTTTTCATCACTTACAGTAGTTACAAATCCACGCGGTTTATGAAGCATTATATACATTTTGGTGGTGTTTGCAACAACGGTTTTGCCGCGCACTGTAATTTTATCTCTCTTAGGGTCAACCTTTAAGCCTATCGTAGCTATGTGACCATTAACCTTTACCTTGCCCATCTCTATAAGCTCTTCTGCCTTACGGCGCGAAGCTATGCCACATTCAGCTAAATGCTTTTGCAGTCTTATTTTATTATCCTTCATTTTATTCACCTATATGTTATCAAATATGTATCTTGCATTTTCTAAAACAACCCGTAATCCGCTCTTTGTTCCAATCTCCTGAGCGATATCATTCTTTGATAAAAGCTGTTTTTCACCTATAATCTTTCCGTTTTGCGTGTACACAGCATTTCCGAGAATTTCACCTTTTTTAATCGGAGCATACATAAATTTCGGTAAATATACCTCACACTCAATATTCTCAGTTTCAAGACTGTTAACCGTAAAGGGTTCTATATCCACTGTAAGAGTATCGCTTTCCCCGTTTATTACAGGTATATTATAACTGTTTACAAGCGGAGAAAATTGTGTTTGCTTGATAGCAGAAAGTCCGTAATCAAGCATTGTGATATGGTCAGACCAATCGTTAGGCGCATTAAGCGTTACCGCTACAACAAGTTTTCCGTCACGCCTTGCCGCAGACACTAAGCATCTGCCCGATTTTTTAGTAAAACCTGTCTTTACACCAACAGCGCCATCGTACATTTTAAGTAGCTTGTTGTGATTTGTAAGCGAGCGGCGATATGGCGGATTACCGTAATTCAAAACCGCTCTTTCACTTGCTACTGCCTTTGCAAATTCCTCGTTTTGCATAGCGTATACTGCAAGCTTACCAAGTTCAAGAGCTGTGGTATAATGGTCATCAGCATCAAGTCCTGACGGGGTTGCAAAATGCGTATTTTCAAGCCCTAACTCTTGGGCTTTTTGGTTCATCATTTCTACAAAGCCTTCTATAGAGCCTCCCAAAACAAAGGCTATAACATTTGCCGCGTCATTTCCCGAAGCCAACATAAGACCATACAAAAGGTCATGCAAAGTAACCCTATCACCTGCAAGCAACCCCATTGAAGAGCCCTCTACCATTAGCATTTCTTGAGTAACTGTTATTTCACGCTCGAAATTGCCGTATTCACAAAGCAGAAGACCAGTCATAATTTTGGTGGTGCTTGCCATCGAAAGCTGCTCATTGGCATTTTTTTCATATATCACTTCACCGTTATCTCCGTTTAAGACTACTGCCGCTTTAGCGGAAACCGTAACTGCAGAAATATTAAATGGTAAGAGCAATAAAGCAAACACCATAACAACTGTGATATATCTCTTCAAAATCAACACCTCGTCTAATTTTATGACAAGGTGTTTTATTTTATTCTGTAACCTTAAAGGTGCTTTTTTATGTGTAGATTTTGGTGAAGCGAAGCCCATAAGGCCAACGCCTATGGGCGACAATGAGCCGAAAGCCGCCCGAAAACAGCCCTTTAAGGCTGGTTCGAATTTAAATGCTTTGGCTATCGTTATCCTTTGCGAAAAGCTCTTTCGCTTTATCGATAATCTCAGGCGCCATCGAAATTGCCTTTTCCACAGTAGTAAGCTCATTATAAACAGGAAGCATTTTAACACTGTCACCATTAATCGCAATAAAAGCAATCGGTGAAATTGTTACCCCAGCACCACCGCCTCCGCCAAAAAGTGCAGAGTCGCTTTTAGTCGCAAAATCACTGCCTCCTGTTGCCAAACCGTAAGCCACCTTAGAAACAGGAATTAGTGTTATATTGCCCACTTGTAAAGGTGTGCCTGTTATAACATCGGCATTAACCATTCCCTTTAGTTTTTCCAAAGTAGTATCCATAATATTTTTGATGCTGTTTTCACTCATTGTAAATCATTCCTTACACAAAAATTTTTATATTCTTTAAAAATTTTATAGCCAAAAATTAAAATGAAAATTAAAGAGATTTTTATAGAAAGTTCAAAATTAAAGCTTGACTTTTTACCTTCAAAATCACTTCTTATATCTATACTTTTATATTTAACATTCAAAATGCTGTCAAAAAGCGAGAGAACAGGGTAAACTATAGAGCAAACCATTCCGTAATCTATTGCAGTTTTGGCGGCATCCTCACCCGCTACCGATAATGAAACTTTAATATTTCTAAACTTTATAAACTTTAAGAAGCGTTTAAGCGGATTTAAAACTGAACCAAAAAACGAAAACAGTTCTTTGACCGCACCCTTAAAGCCTCTTTTTTCCTGAAGCTTTTGAAACAAGCTTTTTTCGGTGTTTTTTTGTGCGGTGTTTTGCGGTTTTTCGGATTTTTCCTCCTTTTCCTTAGGCGGATACACTTTAAATCCCAGAATTTTAATGTCGTAATAAAAGTCTTCAAAAAATTTAAGGTTCACCCTTAAAGGCAGACACAAAAGCAAAGCGATAATTAGCACTAATGCGCCTAAAATATATAGAACAAACAATTACAGCACTCCTACAAATATTTTTAAACGAAAATTAAAAACTATTCGTCAAGGGTTAATTGTTCACCCAAGTCATTAACTGCTTCGCCGTTCTGGTCTTTAGGAAGCGGAGGCAATTCACTCAAATCTCCAAGACTAAAGCACCTTAAAAAGTTTTTGGTAGTACCGTAAAGTAAAGGCTTTCCTGGAAGCTCAAGTCTTCCTCGCTCTTCAACAAGACCTTTTTCAATGAGGGTTGTCACAACACCTGAACAGTCAACACCGCGAACCTGCTCAATAAACGATTTTGTAACTGGCTGATTATAAGCCACAACCGCCAAAACTTCTAAAGCAGCTGAAGACAAAGGTGTTCTTCTTCTGATGTCAAAGGCCTTCTTTATATAATCGGCATATTCGTTTTTAGTCGCAATCTGGTAAGTATTTTCCATTCTCACAAGCTTAAGACCGCTATCGTCTTTCTGGTATTTTTCTGAAAGCGATTCCATAATCTCCACTGTTTTTTCAGGAGTTATTTCAAAAACCTGTGTAAAACGGTCTATTGATAGCGGCTCACCGCTCGCAAAGAGCACCGCCTCAAAGGCTTTTATTAATTCTTTAGTTGTCATTCTTTTTATGCCCCTTAATTAGTGTGATTTCCTGAGTTTCGCCGTCACCCTCAACTTTAACACGGTTGGCTTTGCAAAGCTCGAGCACCGCCAAAAAGGTTGCCACCATTTCAGAACGGCTTTTAGATGTTTTGTATAAATCGGAAAGTCGGCTCTTACCGCCTTTCCACAGATTTCGGATTACGAAAACTATTTTTGTGGAAACTGAAACTATTTTACGAGCTACAATTTTTGTAAAGGGTGCTGTTGAAGGCGGCAGCCGTCTTTGTCCCCTACCCACAGCGGCAATATAGCTTTCAAACAGAACATTTTTAGGGTGTATAAGCTCATAGGTTTTGTCAAACTCATATTCAGCAGGCTTTCTTACGAACATATTAAAACCGTCCTGCATAGTAGCAAACTTTGCCGCCATCTGCTGACAAACCATATATTCAAGCAATTCACCCGTAAGCTCTTCCTTAAGCTTTACAACCTCATCGTGTTTTGGCAAAAGACTTACAGTTTTAATATACAAAAGACGGGACGCCATCTCAAGAAAGTCACTCGAAACTTCCATTTCATCTTCTTGGAATCGTTCTATCTGCTGTAAATACTGCTCAATAAGTTCTAATAACGGGATATCGTAAATATTATACTTGTTTCTTGCAATTAACTGCAAAAGTAAATCAAGCGGGCCTTCAAAACCCTCTAATTTATAATTTAATATACTTTCCATTATCTACCTCAACAAATTAAAGGGTAATGCTGCAATATTTTCAAGAACACCCATAACAGCATTAGATACACTCATTAACGGAATGTCTAAAATGCCGAAAAACAGCAAACCCAGCAATGCATAGTAAATATATCTTTCATATCGCATAAGTTTATAATAATATCTATCAGGCAAGAAAACCGAAAGCAGACGCGAACCGTCAAGCGGCGGAATTGGAATAAGGTTAAACACTGCAAGGTAAATATTTATCTGCGCTATAAAATAAAAGAAAGATACTACATAATAAAGCATAAGATTAGGCGATATAGCAAAAATAGCATTTGAAATAAACAAAGCTACAAGAGCCAATATCAAATTTGAAACAGGACCTGCCAAGGCAACAAGCGCCATATCTCTTTTAGGCTTTCTGAAATTATAGTTATTAACCTGCACAGGCTTTGCCCAACCAAAACCAAAAAGCAAAATACACAAAGAACCCACATAATCAATATGTGCAAAGGGGTTGAGAGTGAGTCTGCCTTGATATCGCGGTGTTGGGTCACCAAGCTTATCCGCCACAAAGGCATGGGCAAACTCGTGTATCGGCAAGGTTAAAAATATAACCGCAAGAGTTGATAAAATATATATTATAGCACCAGTAAATCCAAGGTTGCCTGATATCAATTCTCCTAACAAGATATACCACTCCAATCTAAACTATATTATACAACATTTTCCACCAAAAGACAAGCAGAAAAACATTTGGAATATTTTTACGAAATATGTAGATTTTTAAACAAAAAAATGATATTATAGTGATAGTAATTTTTGGAGGACAAAATGTTATGAATATTGCTGTTGCTCAATCTGGCGGACCTACCGTTGCAATAAACGCATCACTTATGGGCGTTTTTGAGGAAGCGCTTAAAAGCCCCCAAATTGACAAAATATACGGTTCTTTAAATGGTATAGAAGGTATTATAAATGAAAATCTCGTTGACCTGAAAACCATTATAAATAGCAAAGACGATGTTGAACTCATAAAGCTTACCCCCTCAACCGTTTTAGGTTCTTGCCGTTATAAAATGCCGTCACCCGAAAAGGATAGCTCGGTTTACGAAAAAATTGTAGAATGTTTTAAAAAGTACAATATAGGTGCCTTTTTCTATATAGGCGGTAATGATTCAATGGACACTACCGACAAGCTTTCAAAATACACTATGGAAAACGGAATTGATGTTAAGGTTATAGGTGTTCCAAAGACCATTGACAACGATTTATGCTTTACCGACCACACCCCAGGCTTTGGCTCAGCCGCAAAGTATCTTGCAACCACCTTGCAGGAAATTGTACGTGATAGCGCAGTTTACGACTTAAAATCTGTAACAGTTGTTGAAATTATGGGCAGACATGCTGGCTGGCTTACAGCTTCAAGCGGTGTACTCCACGCAAACGGCGAATCTGCACCCCACTTAATCTACTTGCCCGAGGGTGAGTTTACTTCCGAAAAATTTTTAAGTGATGTTAAAGCGCAATTAGAAATACGAAATTCAGTTATCGTGGCTGTCTCAGAAGGCATAAAGCTCGATGATGCTAAATATCGCTCAGGCAAAGTTGACAACTTCGGTCACGAATATCTCTCAGGTATTGGAAAACTTTTAGAAAATCTCATTACCGAAAAAATCGGTTGCAAGGTTCGTTCAATAGAACTTAATGTTATGCAGCGTTGTTCTTCTCACCTATCCTCTAAAACCGATATTGAAGAAGCCGCCCTCATAGGCGCTAAAGGTGTTGAGTCTGCGCTAAAGGGTGAAACAGGTAAAATGATGGCATTCAAACGCGTATCTAATAACCCATATAAAATCAAAATCGAAAGTGTAGATGCCCGTCTTGTAGCCAATGCCGAAAAAACTTTTCCTAAGGAATGGATTTGCGATAACGGAACAAACATTACAAGCGAAGCTATCGAATACTTCCTGCCCCTTATAAACGGAGAAGTGCAAACAAAAACAAAGAATGGCATGCCTGTTCATTTTAAAATTAAATAAACAAAAAATAAGTTGGATTAGTAAGATATAGAAAGCGTTTTATTTACCACGTTAGACATACGTTGTACTTCAAATCGTAAAAAAACGCTTAAAAAGAAAAATATAATATCAGAAACTAAACTTTTCACATATTAAAAGCGCCTTGTAGAGATTAAATATCTTTACAAGACGCTTAATTTTTTGTTTTTCTTTTGGTCTATGCTTACTAAACCAACCTTATTTTGCCATTGCAGCAACTTCAGCAGCAAAATCGTCTACACGCTTTTCAATGCCTTCGCCCTTTTCAAAACGAACAAAGTTAGCGAGTTTAATTTGAGCGCCAAGTTCCTTAGCAACATTTTCAATATACTTACCAACGGTGATATCACCATCGATAACAAATTGCTGTTCAACAAGACAATTTTCCTTGTAGAATTTGCCAATTTTACCTTCAACAATCTTACCGAGAACTGCATCGGGCTTGTTAGCCATTTTAGGATCTTCCTTCATTTGAGCAACGAGGATAGCCTTTTCCTTTTCGAGAACTTCAGCAGGAACTGATGCTCTGTCTAAGAAACCGGGGTTCATAGCCGCAATTTGCATTGCGATATTTTTACCGGCAGCAATGAGCTCTGCGTTATCAGCAGCGATTTCGGTATCGAAGTTTACGAGAACACCGATTTTACCGCCAGCATGAACATAAGATACAACCTTACCTTCAAAACGAGCGAAACGGCGAACCTTAATATTTTCACGAATGGCAAGGAATAATTCCTGAACCTTTGCTTCAACAGTTTGACCGTCCTTTTCGCAAGCGAGAAGAGCGTCAAGGTCAGCAGGGTTCTGAATTGCTGCGATTTCAGCAATTTCAGCAGCGAGTGCTTTAAAGCCGTCTCCGTTAGCAACGAAGTCGGTTTCAGAGTTTAATTCAACAAGAGCGCCTACGCCGTTCTTAACGATAGCGGCAACGGTACCCTCGGCAGCAATTCTGCCGGACTTCTTAGCTTGGGAAGCAAGACCCTTTTCTCTAAGATAGTCAACAGCTGCGTCCATATTTCCGTCACACTCTACGAGAGCCTTTTTGCAGTCCATCATACCGCAACCGGTTTTCTCACGAAGAGCCTGTACGTCTTTAGCAGTAAAAGCCATAATACTTTTCCTCTTTTCTTAAGAATTATTCAGCAGCTTCTTCGGTTGCTTCAGGAGCAACTTCTTCTGCTGCGGCCTCAGCTACGGGAGCGTCTTGCTCACCCTGACGGCCTTCGATAATAGCGGCACCGATAGTTTCAGCAATAAGCTTAACAGCACGGATAGCATCGTCATTACCGGGGATAACTGCGTCGATTTCATCAGGATCACAGTTGGTATCAACAATAGCGATAATCGGAATACCGAGCTTCTTAGCTTCGGCAACAGCGATTCTTTCTTTTCTGGGGTCAACGATGAAGAGAGCACCGGGGATCTTCTTCATATCTTTGATACCGCCAAGATATTTTTCAAGCTTTTCAATTTCAAGGTTAAGGCCTACAACTTCCTTCTTGGGAAGAAGATCAAAAGTGCCGTCAGCTTCCATTTCGCGAAGCTGTTTTAAACGAGCAATTCTCTTTTGAATGGTGCTGAAGTTTGTGAGCATACCGCCAAGCCAACGAGCGTTAACGTAAGGCATACCGCAATTTTCAGCTTCTTCCTTAACGGAATCCTGAGCCTGTTTCTTGGTACCTACAAAAAGGATATCCTTGCCTTCAGCGGAAATGTCACGAGCAAAAAGATATGCTTCGTTAAGTTTCTTAACGGTTTTCTGAAGGTCGATAATGTAAATACCGTTTCTTTCGGTGAAAATGTACTCAGCCATTTTCGGGTTCCAGCGACGAGTCTGATGTCCGAAATGAACACCGGCTTCGAGCAACTGTTTCATAGATACTACTGCCATTTGTTTTTCCTCCTAAGGTTAAACCTCCACCCCGCCCATGACAGGAAACTCCGGCAAAGAGACCTTCTGCATAAAAGCGGAATGTGTGTATTATATTACTACCCACAATACGGGCAGCCTAAAGATTATACCACAAACATTTTATAATTGCAACATATTTTTAAAAAATATTAAAAATTTCGCCGTATTGACTTAAATACAAAAAAGATGTAAAATAATAGTATACTCATATAAGCAAACACGAATAATCCAAACCTGATTTTAAAGGGTGGATTTTCGTCTTTGCATTGTTAAAATACTCGCAAATACGAAAGTATTCGCTGCGTTTTGTGCCTCGCCAAGCCAAAAATCCTCCACTTTAAAATTCTTCGACCCTAAACGAGTAGAATTTTGAGG
>JAZQGI010000021.1:0-162192 GCA_045539955.1 Acutalibacteraceae bacterium
GCCCATATTATTGAATTGTGAAAAAACGTTGTTCCAGATTTCCATATATCTGTCACAGTCACAACCTGGTTTACAGTCAGGTGAGCCGCAACCGTATTTTTCGCCGCGGTCAAAATAAATTTCACTGCAAGGACCGCAAGGACCTGTACCGTGCTCCCAGAAGTTATCTTCTTTGCCCATTCTTACAATTCTCTCTTCGGGCACGCCGATAACATCACGCCAAAAGTTATATGCTTCGTCGTCTTCCTCGTAAACTGATGGCCAGAGGAGTTCTGCAGGGATTTCGAGAGTTTTAGTCAGAAACTCCCAAGCCCAAGAAATAGCTTCAGTCTTAAAATAGTCGCCGAAAGAGAAGTTTCCAAGCATTTCAAAAAAAGTACCGTGACGCGCGGTAATACCAACACGTTCAAGGTCGGGGGTTCTTATGCACTTCTGACAGGTTGTAACACGAACGCTGGGTGGTGTTACTTCGCCTGTAAAGTATTTTTTCATCGGCGCCATACCTGAGTTTATAAGTAATAATGATTTATCGTTATTCGGAACAAGAGAAAAGCTTTGAAGTCTTAAATGGTCTTTTGATTCAAAGAATGAAAGGTAGCTTTCTCTAAGGTCGTTAAGTGAAGTCCATTTCATATAAAAACATCCTTTATTTAAAATTAAACGCACAAATTCATTATATACTTTAAGTGACTGTTTGTCAACCGAAATAAGCTTGTTTTTCCCTTAAATAATGGAGTTTATATATAAAATTCAAGCAATTTAATCTGGGTTATTAAAATTATCGTTTGGATATAGGTTGTCAGCAATCCGTGAAAAAATTTCAGCACAGGATTTGCTCTGTTTTTTTGTATCTTCACAAAAGATTATTATAACATATTTGGGATTTTCTATTGGTAAAAAACCGCAGAACCAACTGCTGTTTATTTCAACTCCATTGCGGAATTTTCCTGTTTGTGCTGTGGCGGTTTTACCTGCGGCGGCCACATTTTGAGGTTTTGCTAAGGTGCCTGTTCCTTCACTTATTACAAGCGATAAAGCAGTTTTTAGTTTTTGCGCGGTTTCAATTTTGAAAACTTTTGTCGGACTGCCGATATTATATTTTTCCTCTTTGCCATTATTTATTGTACTTTCAACAATACTTGGCAAGTGATAAAAGCCATCGTTTGCTATGGCACAGTAAAGAGGCAAAAGCGAAACGGGGCTTGCAGTAAAATCACCCTGACCGATGCTGAAATTTGCTAAATGTGCAATGTTTTGAAGTTTTTCTTTTTCAGGAAGGCTTCCTTTTGCGGTTAAAACACCGTCACAAAGCTTTATAGATTTACCGAAATTCAGGTTTGAGGCAAGACTTATAATTTCATCTTTGCCGATTTTTAAGCCAAAATTGTAAAAAAAGGTATTGCAAGAATTTGCAATAGCGCTGTTTAAATCGGTAAATCCGTGTCCCATATGCTCGTGGCATTTAAAAACACGGTCAATAATTTCAAAGCTACCTGTACAGGTGTAGCAAAAGGATGAATTATCGGTTTCAATTCCTGCCGCGGCAACACAGGGCTTAAAAACAGAACCCACATTATACGCTGCTAAAGAGCGGTTAAAAAGGGGGGAGGTTTCTTTATTTAAAAGCTGTGAAATATTTGTGGTATTAAAGGTTGGAACACTTGAAATAGCGCGGATTTTTGCAGTTTCGGCATCGGCGATGACAATAGAACCCAGACCTAAATTTTCCGCTTCCTGTTCGGCAATTTTTTGAATATTTATATCAATTGTTGTTACAACGGCATTATTATAAGGCGAGTTTTCTCCCGATATTTCGGGGTTTATACCAGATAAAACCTTTCCTTTGCCGTCACTTGCAAATCTTACCGTTAAATCTTGTGAGTTAAATAAAATATTATCATAAGCTTTTTGAAGACCGCTTACACCTTTATTCTCGGTATCGGTATAACCGACTGTATGAATTGCGGGTATATAATCTGAGGTGGAATAAATTTCGGTGCAGACAATACCGTTACAACTAATTATTTCAGGCACCTCACAAGTAGCGGGCTTACCGTTTTTTAGCAGATTTAAAATACTTTCAAGAGCTTCCCCTTCAAGCACTTGACTGATTGCGGTAATTGCTCTCGGTGTGGGAGAAACACAGGCAATTATCTTTTTTTGGTTATTGGTCAGAGGGTATTTATTACAGTCGAAAATAGTTCCCCGTGTATTACCGATTTTTATTTTAAGAGAAGAAAAATTTTTTTGAACTTCGCTATAATTTGAGGTTGCGATTTTTGCTGTGCGTAGGATACAACTAAAAAGCAGGATAATTATTATGATAAAGCAAATCAGACTTCTTTTTGCAAAATTTCGCCAAAAAAAATTATCGGTCATAAAAAAACACCTCCCCAATAGTATTGGCAGGAGGTGTAATTTTAATCGGCTTTCATTCTGAGAAGTGAGCCTTTTTTTACAGGGTGGGGATACGGAATTTTAACTGTCATCATAGGGTGCGGCGCAGAGTCAATTTCATTGTCTTTTTCATCGTAAACAATGTCAGCCTTAACAATAAACGGTTTATTTTTAGGCTCTAAACAGTCAAATTCCTGACCTTTTAGGAACTTGTTTTTAAGAGTAGCGATAATCATACCGTCTCGGTAGTCTTCAACAATAGCAGCAACAGAATAATCGCGCACATATCCCGCATTTGCGTAAGTTTGTGCATTTTCGGGACGGCCGAAGAAAAAGCCCTGTGAATAGTTGCGGTGACTGATTTTATTAAGCTCTTCTGTAACCCAAGTCGGACAAGTCCATTCTCCGCTTGTGTTCTTAAGGCTGTCAAGAGCGCCGCGATAAGCATTGGC
Organism: Acutalibacteraceae bacterium; assembly: GCA_045539955.1. Lineage (GTDB taxonomy): Bacteria > Bacillota > Clostridia > Oscillospirales > Acutalibacteraceae > UBA737. Next base: position 2,850 of record JAZQGI010000021.1, read on the forward strand.
TGTAACTGCTACATAATAATGAGATTTTGCGCGACCTTCGATTTTTATACTGTCTATACCCGCGTCTCTCATTTTGTCGAGGTATTCTGCCATGCATAAATCGTTGGCATTAAGAATATATGTGCCTTTATCGGTCTCGGTAATGTCGAAGTATTGACCTGGGCGTTTTTCTTCCATTAAGGAATAACTCCAACGGCAAGGCTGAGCACAGTCGCCGCGGTTGGCATCTCTTCCAGTCATATAGCTTGAAAGCAAACACCTTGCCGAAAAGGAAACGCACATAGCTCCGTGCGCAAAGGCTTCAATTTCAAGCTCTTTAGGGGTTTTTGTTCTGATTTCGGCAATTTCATTTAAGGAAAGCTCACGTGCTAATACAACACGCTTAGCGCCTAAATTGTAAAAAGCGTTTGCGGTTTCATAGTTGCAAATACCCGATTGTACTGAAATGTGAAGCTCTGTGTCGGGAGCATATTTTTTAACTAAACCAATAGTGCCAAGGTCGGCGGAAATTACCGCATCAACCCCTATATCGTTCACTTGTTCCAAAAATGCGGGTAGACGGGGAAGTTCTTCATTATGGGGAATAGTATTACAAGCAAGATGCACCTTAACGCCGTTTTCGTGCGCGTATTTTACGCCTGCTTTTAAGTCTTCAATTCCAAAATTACTTGCGGCTGTGCGCATACCGAATTCTTCGCCCGCAAGATAAACAGCATCAGCGCCGTAGTCTACAGCGGCTTTAAGACGGGTTAAATCGCCCGCAGGGCATAATAGCTCGGGAATTTTATTAGTCGAAATATTCATAGATCCAATTTTTGTCCTGTTTTAATTTATTAATAGTTGAATTTTGTTCTGCCATTGTTTTATGGAAGTAAAATTTACCATTAGCATCGGTCACAAAGTAGTAGTAATCACTGCTTACGGGATTAAGTGCTGCATTAATAGCATCAATACCTGGAGAACACAATGGTCCTGGGGGTAAGCCTTTTACATTGTAGGTGTTGTATCTTCCGTCGTCACGTTTAAATGATTCGCCATAGTAACAAGTTGGGGAAGAACCGAGCGTTGCAAAATCGGGGCTGTTAAGACGGTTATAGAAAACACCTGCAACTTTTGGAAGTGAAGCATTGTCTTTGCCCGATTCCATTTGTATAATAGAAGCCATCGTGAGAATTTGGTTCATACTATAACCCATATCGTTGGCTTTTTTATACATAGAGTCGGTAATACGGTTTTCACTTTCAGCTATCATTTTTTTGACAGCTAAAACTGCGCATTCCTTGGAATCATAGTTGTAAAAATCATAGGTCTCAGGGAAGAGATAGCCCTCAAGTGCGTGATAAGTGCGGTCAGGATCAACATTTGAAAGAAGCTTGCCATCAAGTTCAATATCATCTAAAGCGTTTAAAAAGTCACTTTTGGTGCATACACCCGCATTTTCGAGTAAGGATGCAATGCCCGGTACGGTAACCTTTTCACCGTTAACATTTTTGGTATAGTCGTTAATACCCGTACCCTCGGGAATAGTTACGGTAACGCTTTGTGCTTTTGCTCCTTGTGTTATAAGCATATCGGCAATATCATCGTAACCTGCTTCGGTGTTAAAGTTGTAAACACCATATTTAAACTGGCTTTCATAACCTTTAATCTTTGCATAAAGTCTAAAGGCAATAGGTACCTTTACAGCACCGTTTTCTTTTAGAATTTGGGCAATTTTCACTGTAGGACTGCCTTGTGGAATTTCAATGGTAACATCTTTACCTCTGCCAAAGCCTATTCCCATATAGTCAGAACCGACGAAGATTATTGAAAAAGCGAGAATGATAGAAATGGCAAAAATCATTATAATCCAAAGCGTAGATTTTAGGGTGTGCTTTGGCTTTTTATTGCGTTTTTTATCTTTTTGTTCAATTTCTATTTCTTCAACCTCAAAACCCTTACCGATGATAAAATCATCTTCAGGTAAATTATTTTTTAAATTATCGTTCATTTTTAAACTCCAAGTTTTAATACTTCATATTCTTTCGCATTTGGTCTGCGGTAGTATTGTCGGTAAGATAACTTAAAATTTCAAACCCAAACTCAAAAGCCGCACCTGCGCCCCAAGCAGTAATAATATTTCCGTCCCGTACAACCTTTTGATTACAAACGGTTGCGCCCTCAAGCTCTTTTTCAAACCCTGGGAAACAAGTTGCGCTTTTGCCTTTTAAGAGATTTTTATGTCCTAAAATCTGGGGAGCGGCGCAGATTGCTGAAATTAGCAAATTATTTTTATGGCAGTAGTCAATAGCGTCTTGCACGGTTTTGTCGGCTTCAAGATTTGTAGCACCGGGAAGACCGCCCGGAAGAATAATGCCATCTAAATTTTCAAGGGATAAATCTTTATTTACAATGTCGCAATTTATTGAAATTTTGTGACTTCCTGTTACGGCTTTGTTGTTAATTCCGACTGTTTTCACTTCGATATTTGCTCTTCTTAAAATGTCAAGAGGAACTAATGCCTCGCATTCTTCAAAGCCATCTGCTAAAAAAATATAAATCATAATTTCACCTTAATAAATTGATAAGCACGCCTTTAGAACATCATTTGCTATAGCCTCTATACTGCGGGCTTTTCCGTTTTCTGCACAAGGGATAACTTCCCAACCTGAATATTTTGCAGTGAATAAAGCAGCTTTTCTGCAACGCGCCAAATATTCGGTATCGCTTTCGTGGATATCCTTTTTGCTTTCGTCACCCTCATATCTGCCCGAGAGAAGCTTTTGGGAAACCTCAATTGGCATATCAAGGAAAATTACCTTATCAGGCTTTGGAATGGCTACTTTTGTATATTCAAAATCATAAAGCCATTCGAGGAAATTTTCCCACTCGCTTTCTGGAAGCTTTGAGCATTGGTGAACAGCGTTTGAGGTTGTGTATCTGCCGGCAACAACGGTGCCGCCAGAGTTATAAAATTCGCCCCAATTTGCTTTAAAGGAAGCATAACGGTCAACACAGTAAAAGGTCGAAGCCGCATAGGCATTTACATCGTCGGGTTTTTTCCCAAATTCGCCCTTTAAATACATTTTTACAAGTGTGCTCGAAGGGTTGTCGTAATCGGGGAACGAAACAGTTTTACATTTAATTCCGTTTTTAGTAAGATTTTGGGGCAGAAGTTCAAGCTGGGTTGATTTTCCACTGCCGTCAAGACCTTCTATAACAATAAGTTTACCCATTATTTTTAAGTCCTTTATAAAATTCTCTAATTTCCTTTGCTTTTCCGCAGGTCATTTTACCCTCACTGCAAGCGCCTCTAACACAAGCAGGACCAGCGTTTTTGAAAAGCTCGGGAGCAACCTTTAAAACAAGAGCGAGCATTTGGTCGGCAACATCTTTAATTTCCCACTGAGCGCGGTTGCAACAGCGATGCTTGAAGAAATTCATTAGGGAACGCGCGTTCATTGTCATAATCATTTGTGTTTCACAAGCATTCGGAAGAACAAAACGCGCATCTTCGATAGCCTTTTTCTCAGCCATACGGTTAGCGGTTTTCTCATCTTTACCTTCATTTAAAAAGGTCTTAATATGTTTTTCTTTTAAAATTTCGGTAAGGCGGTCATATCTCTTTTGGTCTTCTGCCATAATTTCTTCATATATTGCTTTGGCTTCTGGTACAGACTCGATTTCGGGAGGGGTTACATATTCGAAAGCACCTTCACGAACATAGCGTTGGCTTTTAACCGAAAAAGATGCCATTCTATGACGGGTAATTTGTGCTAAAAGCGCACGTGAAACACCCTCAATACCAAAGGTAAAGGAAGCGTGTTCGATGGGGCTTTCGTGACCGATTTCTGAAAGCATTTCGACAAATTTTGCGGCGCTTTCATCAGTTAAGTTTTCACGAAGACCTGAAATAGTAGAACTGCTGTAACAAAGTTTTGCGGCAGATGCCACAGTGTGTTCGGGACAGGGGGTATGTGCTAAAAGATAAACCTTTGCCATAAGAATCTTACCTTTCGAAAATATATTCAATTAATTATACCAAAAAATCAGTTAATATTCAATAAAAATTGCAAAAAATTGTTTAAAAGACAAAGATTTGCAAAAAAATATAAATTTTTTTATAAAAAGACTTTTTTTGTTTGAAAGTTTATGTTATTATATAATAGATAAAAATTTAGGGGGCTTTTAAAAATGGCATGTGTTGATTTTAAGCATACTCCTTATGGCGACTTGGCAGTAATCAGTATGCGCGGATGTGAAGATATTTCTTCAAGAGTTGATTATTATTTAAAGCAGTGGCGTGAAATTCCAGAAGATGAAACATTTGTAGTACCTGCAAACTGTCCTCGTTTTGGTACAGGTGAAGCAAAGGCTGTACTTAAGCATACCGCTCGTGGATTGGATGTTTACATTATTTGTGACTGCTTTAATTACAGTGTAGAATATAAAATGTACGGTAAAACCGTTCCGATGAGCCCTGACGATCATTTTCAGGATTTAAAACGTGTTATTGCGGCACTCGGCGGAAAAGCCAGAAGAATTACAGTTATTATGCCGATGCTTTACGAGGGCAGACAGCATAGAAGAACTGCACGTGAATCTATGGACTGCGCAATGGCTTTACAAGAGCTTGTTTCAATGGGTGTTAAAAACATTATCACCTTTGATGCTCACGACCCACGCGTAAATAACGCAATCCCGCTTGACGGTTTTGATAATGTTCAGGCAGCATATCAGATGATTAAAGCCCTCTTAAAAACCGTGCCTGATATTAAGCTTGACCGTGAGCATACAATGATAGTATCTCCCGATGAAGGCGGTATGGGTCGTTGTATTTACTATTCTTCAGTTTTAGGTCTGGAGCTTGGTATGTTCTACAAGCGCCGTAACTATTCCGTAATTGTTAATGGCAGAAATCCGATTGAAGCTCATGAATTTTTAGGAAACGATATTAAGGGCAAGGATTTGATTTTAGTTGATGATATGATTTCTTCAGGCGAATCAATGCTCGATATCGCGGCAAAACTTAAAGAAAAGGGTGCAGGTAGAATTTTCGTTTTCTCAACCTTTGGTCTTTTTGTAGAAGGTCTTGAAAAGTTTGACGAATATTATGAAAACGGTCTTATTGATAAGGTGTTCACCACAAACCTTATTTACCAAACACCCGAGCTTCTTTCTCGCGAATGGTACTGCAGTGTTAATATGTCGAAGTATATTGCACTCCTTATTGAAACTCTTAACTACGATAACTCAATCAGCAGTCTTTTAGACCCCGTTGACCGTATTAAGAATATTGTAGCAAAGTACGATAAAAAAGATTAAATATATAAATAACACCCGAAACAAATTTTTGTTTCGGGTGTTATTTTATCTATTATTCAATTGTAATTGTTTCATCAGGTTTGACAACGTAAGGCTTTCCGTCAATTTCAAGCCAAATTGTTTTTAGCGTGGGGTTATAAATTTTAGTTTCGTCTGCGCTATAGACAAGGGAATTATACGCCATAACATAGTCGTAAATTTCCATATTTGTAGCGCACCAGATATCATCTTGAGAAGATATCATCTGGCAAATCTTTTCAAGTCTGTCCCAGTTGTTGTTATTGTCAAACTCATAGGTGTGTCCCCATACGAATAAAAGGCGGGGCATACGCCATGCGATACATTTCGGCATTTCAAGGTTTACAAATTTTTCAACATATTCCAAAGCGTGCTCGCCTTGATGGTGGGTATTAGGTAACCAATTATACCAGTCAGCAGGCAAGAAAAACTCATCATTGTTGTATGCAAAACTACGAGAATAAGTAATATCCAAATCTTTAAGATATCGTTTTACATTTTCGTAACTTTCACCATTATTAAAAACAGTAATTCCGCTATAAGCATAAGCCATTCCTCTTACAATGAGACCAAATTCTTTTTCAAGCTCAAGACGGCAATTAAGGATATCCTGAATACCGCCAATAGCTCTTTGCAGTCCGTTTGCGCGGTGCTCGGCACCGTGAACAGCTATTTCGTGTCCGCGGTCGATTATGTATTCCTTAATTTCTTCTTTGGTAAGAATTTTTTCTTTGCCAATATCACGGCTTATTATGTTAAAGGTAGATTTAATTCCATACTTTGTTATAATGTCGGAAAAGCGTTTATCTTGTGCCCAACCGTCGTCATAACTCATGGTAAAAGCTTTTGCTTTACCGCCAGGGAAACGCAAATGTCTGTGTTGCATATTGTTCTCCTAAAATTAAATAAGTTCAGGTGCGCCTATTTCTGGGTTGGCAACTCTTACTCTGCCTTTTACTATAGCGCAGAAGCGGAAACAGTCAAATACGGGCTGTAAGAAATCTTCATTTTTGAATGCAAAGTTGAAGCATTCGTCACGGAGTTCGTTTGCTTTCTCATACTCACCGTCGATACGTGCAACAATTGATTTAGCAAGTAAGGTGTAGATTTGGCGGTGCAAATCAAGATAACGCCAAGAATCGTGCTCGCATGGGTCGGAGTTTACAAAGTGTTGCGAAATTATTGGTTCGAAATCGGTCATTGTTTTAATTGCTCTTTCCATCTTTGCTCTAAGAACAGCAACATCTTCAGATTTATCGACATCTTTGTCGATAACATCGTGTCCGGATGCTTCATCCTTAATAAGTGCTAAATCAAAACAATCCGAAAGTGTAGAGAAGTATTCCATAAGAGATTTTGCAGAATCTTTGCCAAATGCACCGGAATATAACTTTTCAAGAATTTCATCAAAATCGGCATTCTTATTCCACATAGTTTTTGCCATTGTGGTCATACCAATAGAGGTAGGAAATGCGTTTCTTTGAAGTTGACAGGAAATAAAGCCATTAAGACCTAATGAATCAAAGTTTTTAATGTCTTCGCTAATAATTTTAGCAATACCTTCGCCACCTGCTTCGAGTACTTGGTCCCACATAAGATGGTAGTCATAGTCTATCCAATCGCCGTCAAATTCCTTTTGCCATTCATAAAGGTATGAAAGGTTTTCATCAATATCATAAGATTTGTGATAACCGTTAATTTTATATTCGGGTGCAACGAGTCTTTGATGACCGTTGGGGAATGATTTTGTATATGTACGGGTGATAGGAGCCCAAGTCATAACAAGACATTCTTTATTGCGAAGCTTTTCTTGGATAGGCGGCCACAAGGTATTAAGAAAAGCGATAGGAACAATCTTTTTGGTAATACCGTTGGCTTTCATACGGTCGGTTACTTCGTTAATGATATTTACATAAGCGTCTGCATAGCGGAACTTTGTACAATCGTCACATTCACAGGTGTTGTTGAGTGCGTCAGCTAGCCAGAAGTGAAGCACATCAACTTCGGGGTGTTCGTTAAAGTATTTAATAACCGCGTCAGCAATCGTTTCAATAACACGAGGTCTTGTAAAGCAAAGCTGATTAAAGTAGAAACCGTTTTTATCAACTTCACGCTTGCCGTCTTTTTCAGCGCAAATATCAACATACCACTCGGGTGCTTCTTTCGGTCTTTTTGCGGGATCATCCGGAATACCAAACGGGAAAGAATGCCAGCCGTGGCCTATGCGGTGGAATAAAAGACCGCGCTTGTGAATTTCTTCATCAAGCTTTTTCATAAATTCTTCAACCATTTCATAGTTGAATTCTTCGGGTTCTTTAAATGGGTTTAATTTATGAGAGTACCAACAGTTGAAGAATCCGAAAGAGTTTTCAAACTGAACAAAGTAGCCGTTGAAACCAACCTTTGCGATATAGTCAACCATATCAAGTACATTTTCAAAACTTATGGCGCCTTCGGTGCACATTGTGCGGTGGCGAAGATATGCTTTTTCGTTGATGTCAAGGTCACGAACAGTCGGATTTTCGGGGAAGTGGTCGCCGTTAGGACCTGGACGAACCCAAGTCATACCCCATTCTTCTAAAAGGCGATAAACACCGAAAACAACGCTTCGTTCGTTAGAACCAGCAATATAACCGGCTTTATTCTTGACAGAAATAACATACGCATCGTCAAAAAATGGGTCATCAACCTTTTCTTCAACACCGAAATCTTCAAAAAGACCGAGAGAAATATCAGCATTAACATTAAGCTTTTCAAGATATTTTGCAAGTTCACTGCGTGCAAAATTTAAAACAGTTTGATTCATAAAAACACCTGATTTCAATAAAGATTCTTATAGTTAATTTATAACATATTTTGTTATATTATGTCAATAGAAAGAAACGTAAATATTAATAATTTACTGATTAAAGATAAATTCTGGCGGAAGATTGAATTATTGTTTTTTAAAAGGTAAACAGTATTTATATATTTTTTTTTGAAATATTATATTTATCAAACAAAAGAAATTATTGTTAATATATCGGAAATAATTTACGATATATTTAATTATTTGTATGATTTTTTGAGATTTTTAAGAAAAAATATTGAAAACAGCATAAAGAAATGATATTATTAAAATATAATTGTATTGCTCGAATGTTATATTTTGAGGTGTGTAAAATGAAGGTTGAATATGAAAAGAGTAGTCGCCGTTTTGCTTTTAGGGGCGCAGAGTTTTCGAGTGAAAAAAACCATTGGCGTGAAAAAAGTGATGATAGACTTTTATACAGAAGAGCGCAACTATCAGTGGGAATACTTCATTGGCACGAAAATTTAGAGGTGTGTAAACTTGTAAGTGGGGAAGCCGTTTTTACAATTGAGGATAAAAAGTATAAATTCCACGCTGGCGATATTGTAATTATCCCGGGTAAAAGTCTCCATATGCTTGAGTGTGACGGTGACCATTTGGCAGATGTGTTTTTGATACCTCTTCATAAATCGCGTTCAGTAATAACCGAATTTCCTGCATTTCCATGCTATATTTCGCAAGAGCAAATAGCTACAATTGACGGTTTACAGGAGGAAATTGATTATTTGTTCGACCGTATAAATAGTGAATTTACCGATAAAAAACCATATTATGCTTCTATAGCATTTGCTTATGCTTTGAATGTTATCTGTGTTCTTTCACGTAATTTCGATATTCAAAAGATTCAAAGGGTTAAAAATGCGGAAATTTTGGAGCCTGTTTTAAATGAAATAAGAACAGATGCTACAAACCCTGAATATTCGCTTTCATATTTTGCTAAAAAACTTGGTTACACCACTGAATATTTTTCTTACATATTTAAAGAGTATGCAGGTATCGGTTTTAAAGCCTTTCTTGACAGACGGCGTATCGATGAGGCAAAGCGTATTATGATACAGCGAGATGTTTCAGTTTCGGAATTGGCAGTATTTTGTGGTTATAACAATGTGCGAACCTTTAATAATCGCTTTAAAGAGTTAGAAAAAATCAACCCCTCGCAATTTCAGAAAACTGTTGCTCAAAAACACAAAAATACCGATGAAATAATTTAATCAAAGGTAAAAAAGAACAAAATCCTAAAAAATCGGAATATTATTACTATATTTCCTGTGGTTTATTGACAATATTTTGTCTAAAATTTATAATTAAGCTAAACTGAAAGGAGATATAAATATGAAAAAAATTTATATTACAGGACCTCACAAAGTAGAAATTAAAGATGTACCTACTCCGACTCCCGGACCTGGCGAACTTTTAATTAAAACTGAGTTTTCGGGTATCAGCGCTGGTACTGAAATGATGCTTTATCAAGGCACATTCCCGAATTTTGAGCTTAAAAAGTGGCCTCAATGGACTGAATATCCTGTATGCCCCGGTTATGAGCTTGTTGGTACAGTTGTTGCTATTGGCGAAGAAGTAAAGGCTGATACAAATATGTCACAGCTTGATTCTTTACAACCTAAGAGCGCAACCCTTATGAATAAGGCTTCTGATTTTAAAATCGGTGATAGAGTTGTATGCCTTGGAGAACACGCTGAATATGCTTGTCTTCCTGCTGAATTTGTAACAAAAGTTCCTGATAATGTTTCTTCAAAGGAAGCAACTCTTGCAGTTCTTGGTATGACTTCTACTCACTGTGTTCATCGTGCAGATATCGATTTTGGTGATACTGTTGCTATTATCGGCGCAGGTGTTTTGGGTTATCTTGCAACACAGCAATTAAAGGTTGGCGGTGCTTCAAGAGTTATTGTTATAGATATGGATGAAAGCCGTCTTGAAATTGCAAAAAATGCAGGCGCCGATGTCGTACTTAACCCCACAAAGTGTGACATAGTTGAAGAAATTATGAAGGTTAACAACGGTATTTTAGCTGATGTTGTTATTGAAGCCAGTGGTGCGCGTGGCACTGAACAGACCGCACTTGACATTGTTCGTGATCGTGGTAAGGTTGTAATTCTCGGTTGGCATACAAGTCCTATGAACTTCCAGTTTGGCGACTTCTACTTTAAGGAAGTAACACTTCTTGCAACCCGTGCTGGCGGTCCCGAAGCAGGTCTTCCTTACGCTTATGTTCGTTGGACCAGCGACCAAATACTTAACAACAGCATTAAGCTTATCAGTGAAGGTAAGGTTACAGGTAAGTACTTCGAACCCTCTGTATTCCCGTACACCGAAATTGAAAAGGCTTACGAAATGATTTCTAACCGTGATCCAAAAATCGGTATGCAGGCAATGCCTAAGTGGTAATAATTATTTTCTAACTGATTTTATCTTAAAAAAGAGCATATTGGACAATAAGTCCAATATGCTCTTTAAATTTTTCCAGCGTCTTTTAACAGTTTAATTTTTAAAATTATAACCTGTGTTTTAGCATCTTTAATTTTGCCCGAAAGAACCATATCCACTGCTTTTTCAAGCGGTATTTTTTCAAGTTCTAAAAATTCGTCTTCGTCAGGGCTTTGCTTTCCAAAAGTAAGACCTGTTGCTAAATAAAGCCAAATAATCTCTTCACAGTATCCAGGTGATGGGTAAAGCTCACCTAAAGATATAACCTTTTCGGCTATTGCACCTGTTTCTTCTTTAAGCTCACGAATACCGCATTGTAAGGGGTTTTCATCGATACTGTCACGCTTGCCTGCGGGAAGCTCTAAAACCTCTTCCATATAAGGATAACGGAATTGTCGTACAAATATCAGTTCATTGTCGTCGGTCAAAGGTGCAATGCATACACCGCCGTTATGTTCAACTATTTCTCTGTAAGCTGTATTACCGTCAGGTAAAAGAGCAACATCTCTTCGTAAATTTAATATCTTACCTTTATAAATATAGTTTTTTTCTAATTGCTTTTCGGTTAAATTCATTATTATCACCACTAATTAATATATATAATTTAAGGGGTTGAGCGTATGGAAAGTATTGTAACTTCACGGGAATATACATATTTTGAAAGACAAAAGCTTATAAACAGTCTATGTGAAAAGTATAGTTTTATTGAAAAATTTTCATTGGGGAAATCTTGTCTTGGCAAAGAAATTACTGCACTTAAATTTGGAAAGAGTGAAAGCTATTGCCTGATAACTGCCGCAACTCACGGGAGTGAGCGAATAACTGCGACAGTGCTTTTAATGTTTATAGAACAACTTTGTCGCGCATTTGAAAACAATTTTTGTATCGAAGGGTTAAAAATCAGAAAGGGTATGCAAGGCAGGGGAGTAATTTTTGTCCCTTGTGTGAATCCGGACGGTTGCGATATTTCACTACTTGGCAGTAAGGCGTGCTTAGAAAAAGCAGAGAGAATCAGAAATATTTGCAAGGGCAATTTTCATAAATGGAATGCTAATTTTCGCGGAGTTGATATAAACCATAATTTTGACGCCGACTGGGAACGTTTAAAACAAAAGGAAATAGCTCTCGGAATTTCTTCGCCTTCGCCGACACGCTTTGGCGGATATAAACCCCACAGTGAGCCTGAAACTTTAGCGCTTGTAAATCTTTGCAAAAGCCAGAATATAAGTCATGTTCTGTCGCTTCATTCTCAAGGTGAAGTAATTTATTGGACTTTTGGGGATAAAATTCCTCAAAAATCTAAAAGTATGGCAGAAATTATGGCAACCTCAAGCGGATATGCATTAGATGTGCCAATAAGTATTGCATCAGGCGGTGGGTTTAAGGATTGGTTTATAAAAGAATTCGGACGCCCTGGTTTCACAGTCGAAATCGGTAAAGGGGAAAACCCTTTGCCTGCAAAGGATGCCTTTAAAATTTATAAACAAATAAGAGAGCTTCTTGTGCTTACTTGTATAATGTAAAAGAAAAGAGCATATTGAAAGCAATATGCTCTTTTTAATTTTAACAACCTAAATCTTCAACAACGAGATTGCGAACTGTATATTCGGCATCACGTACCTTAAAGAATTTTTCAGCAACCTGTGGGAACAAAGCATAGCTTAAAACATCTTCTTCAGATTTGCCAATGCCTTTTTCTTTCATTTCAGCTGCATATTTTTCAAGTTCGGGCTCGAGCAAATCAGCAGGACGGCAGGTGATAACCTCCTCGTCGCCGATAGCCTTTTTGCGAACTTCTTCATTTACTTCAGCTGGAAGTCTTCCGTATTCGCCGCGGAGAAGACCCTTTGATTCTTTTGGAACCATCTTGTAGCGTTCGCCCGAAAGCACGTTAAGAACTGCCTGAGTACCTACAATCTGGCTTGTTGGGGTTACAAGGGGAGGATATCCGAAGTCTTTACGAACACGCGGAACTTCAGCTAAGGCATCATAGTATTTATCTTCAGCGTTTGCCTGTTTTAATTGAGATAAGAGGTTTGAAAGCATACCGCCTGGCACTTGGTAAAGAAGTGTTTTGGTATCAACATTAAGAACCTTAGGATCAAGGATACCATCAGCTTTCATTTTATCAGCAACCTTGCGGAAGTGACCTGCGATATCGCTCAATTTTTCGAGGTCGAGACCTGTGTCACGAGCAGTACCGTTAAGTGTTGCAACTAATGCTTCGGTAGAGGGCTGTGCAGTACCGTTTGCCAAAGGTGACAATGCGGTATCTACAATATCAACGCCAGCTTGTGCAGCCATCAAGTAAACCATATCACCTGTACCTGTTGTGTTGTGGGTGTGAAGATGAATCGGCACACTTACATTTTCTTTAAGCTTTTTAACAAGAGAATAAGCATCAAAGGGGAGAAGCAAGTTAGCCATATCCTTAATACAAATAACATCTGCACCCATTTGTTCAAGCTCTTTAGCAAGCTTTACAAAGTATTCTTCGTTGTGAACGGGGCTTTCGGTATAGCTAAGAGCCGGCTCACAGATACCGCCGTATTTCTTACAGCTTTTAATAGCTTGTTCAAGGTTACGGGTATCGTTAAGCGCATCGAAAATACGGATAACTTCAATGCCGTTTTCGATTGATTTGCCAACAAAATTGTCAACTACATCGTCGGCATAATGTTTGTAACCTAAAATATTTTGTCCGCGGAAAAGCATCTGAAGCTTTGTATCGGGCATATATTTTTTAAGTGTGCGAAGTCTTTCCCAAGGGTCTTCATTGAGGAAGCGCATACATACGTCAAATGTAGCGCCGCCCCAACATTCAAGCGACCAATAACCGATTTCATTAAGGCGCTCAAGCGCGGGAATCATATCTTCAATTTTCATTCTGGTAGCTGCTTGGGACTGATGAGCATCACGCAGAATGGTATCAGTAATGAGTAACTTTTTGTTTTCCATTTTTATCTCCTTAAAGAATTGGAATTATCCGAATATAGCAATTAATGCGCCTGCTGCAATTGCCGAACCGATAACACCTGCAACGTTCGGACCCATAGCGTGCATGAGCAAGAAGTTTGATGGATTTTCCTTTTGACCGACCATCTGTGAAACACGGGCAGCCATAGGAACTGCCGAAACACCTGCCGAGCCAATAAGGGGATTCATCTTGTTCTTGGTAAACAAGTTCATAAACTTAGCAAAGAGTACACCGCAAGCAGATGCAACACCGAATGCAACAACACCTAAAGCGATGATAGAGAGTGTGCGAACGGTTAAGAAGTTGGATGCTACTGCAGTGGCACCGACAGAGATGCCAAGGAATATTGTAACAATATTCATAAGCTCATTCTGTGCGGTTTTGCAAAGTCTGTCAGCAACGCCTGATTCTTTCCAAAGGTTACCGAGCATTAAGCAACCAACAAGGGGAGCTGCAGAGGGAACTAATAAAGCTACGAAGATTGTAACAGCAATCGGGAAGATTATCTTCTCGGTCTTAGAAACCTGACGGAGAGGTTTCATAACAATTTGGCGTTCCTTCTTTGTAGTTAGCAACTTCATAATCGGAGGCTGAATTACGGGTACTAAAGCCATATAGCTATATGCCGCAACAGCGATCGGTCCTAAAAGGTGAGAAGCTAATTGTGAAGTTACAAAAATTGCGGTAGGACCATCGGCGCCGCCGATAATACCGATAGATGCAGCTTCCAAACCGTTAAAGCCTAAGGCTTTAGCACCGAGGAATGTGGCAAAAATACCAACTTGTGCAGCTGCACCCAAAAGCAAAGATTTGGGGTTAGAAATAAGGGGACCAAAGTCGGTCATAGCACCGATGCCTACGAAAATGAGGCAGGGGTAAATGCAGGTTTTAACACCAATATATAAATAGTCAAGCAAACCGCCATTAGCAAGAATATAACCGTAGCTATGGTAGTTTTCAGAAGCAGAGTTCATAAATTCGTTCCAAAGCTCCTGGTTATAAAGTCCTGCACCGGGGAGGTTGGTAAGCAACATACCGAATGCAATGCCTATTAAAAGCAACGGTTCAAACTGTTTCTTTATAGCAAGCCATAAAAGGAGGAGCGAAACCAAAATCATAACGAGATTTTGCCAACCGCCGCTTGAAAGAAAACCGCCTATTAAAGAATAGAAACCGGTTTCTTTAATAAAATTCATTATTGCGTCCATTATCTTAATTCTCCTTTAAGTTAAAGAAATTAAGCAATAACGCAAAGAACTGAGCCTGTTTCTACAGAAGCGCCGTTCTGAACATTAACAGAAGCTACAGTACCGTCGCAAGGAGCGATGATTTCATTTTCCATTTTCATAGCTTCTAAAATCATCAAAACATCGCCCTTCTTAACAGAGGCGCCGTTCTGAACATTAACGGAAAGAATGGTTCCGGGCATTGGGCTGTTTACAGTTTCGCCGTTTGCGTTTGCAACAGGAGCAGCAGGTGCTACGGGAGCGGGAGCAGGTGCTGCTGCAGGAGCTGGAGCAGCGGGTGCTGCCTTTACATCAGCAGCGTCAACAACTTCTAAAGTAATTTCGTAAGCAGTACCGTTAACGGTTACATTATATTTTTTCATAATTTTACACCTTTTTCTTAAATTTTTTTAAATGATAAAATTCTTAATGCCGAAATGTCTGTACCAAGCTCTTCGGCTATTGCTGCAGAAACTGCGGCAACAATTTCTTGACGGTTTTCGATTGTTTGTGAAGCTTTAGATACGCTAACAGCAGTAACTGGTGTTGCTTTTTCGGTGGTTTTTTCAGCTTTATTGGTCAATAAACCTACAATTTTGCAGAGCAAAATCAAACAAATCAGACCAATAAACACAGTACCGATTCCGAGTAAACAAACGAATAAATTTGATGGTTCGGGCATATAAGCACCTCCTTAAAATTTGCAAAAAGGATAGAAACAACAAAATATTGTGTTAAATTTTCCAATTCTCGCCCTTTTACACTAATTATATACGCTTTGTCAATAAATTACAAGTGTTTTATTAATAAAATATATAATTTTTTCAAATATATTAATTTTTTCTTTTGTAACCAGCCGCGTTACTCTTAAATATAATGTTAAAGGGACAACTAATATGAAAGCTTTTTAAAGGAGTAAGTAAATGGATAGAAGAATATTTGATATGCTGGAGCTATACCGGCAAAACAACAATAATAATAATTATGAAAACAAACCTACAGCAAAAGAATGCTTTAACGGTAATTTCTGTTTAGAAACAGACTATAATGCTGTGAATGGTAACATTCTCACAATGGCGTTTGTGAATATGCAACCAATAGAAAGTGTATATGAAACCGAAGACGGCTTCAAAAGAGGTACGATTTTCCCCAACATTGACAAGCCTTTTTATGGAGGTAAAAGAGTATGAACAATAAAGAAGCTTTAAAAAAGAAAATTCATGCGCTTGATTTTGCAATTCACGAATTAGTGCTTTATCTTGATACCCATCCGGTTTGCAAAAAAGCGATGGAATTATTGCGCGAATACCGCCAAAAGCGTAAAGATTGTATTGCGCTTTACGAAGAAAAATACGGCCCGTATATTGTGACACCGGCAGATGTTCCGGCGAGTGGTTGCTGGCAGTGGCTAAATTCCCCGTGGCCATGGGAAAATGAGGAGGTTTAGATATGTGGCAATATGAGAAAAAATTACAGTTTCCTATAAATATTAAAAACCCAAATCCTAAATATGCTCAAATCATAATAAGCCAATATGGCGGCCCTGACGGTGAGCTTGGCGCTTCAATGCGTTATCTCACACAACGCTTCGGTCAGCCGTTTAATGAAGTAAAAGGCATACTCACTGATGTAGGTACAGAAGAGCTTGCTCACTTGGAAATGGTATGTGCTATGGTGCATCAGTTAACAAAGAATTTAACACCGGAAGAAATTAAGAAGAGCGGGTTTGATAAATACTTTGTTGACCATACAGCAAGCGTATATCCTGTTGCAGCTTCGGGACTTCCTTGGCGTGCTGAATATATTCAGTCAAAAGGCGATGTATTAGCAGACCTACACGAAGACCTCGCCGCAGAGCAAAAAGCAAGAGTGACCTATGATAACTTGATTCGCCTTATAGACGATCCTGATATATTAGAACCTCTCAAATTCTTGCGTCAGCGTGAGATAGTGCATTATCAAAGATTCGGTGAAGCGTTGCGACTCGCAACCGACAAGCTTAATTCCAAGAATTTCTATGCACTTAATCCCAATTTTGATATGAAGCCTTGTAAGAGAATGTAAAAAAATACCGCTTTGCTTACTGCAAGGCGGTATTTTTATTGTTTTTTCTGAACTTCAGATAGTCTTCAAGTATAATAACTGCTGCGACAGCATCAACAACAGCTTTTCGTTTTTTACCGCGTGTATCGGTAAAATTAAGAGCTGTATGCGCTGAAACTGTGGTGCAGCGTTCATCCCACATAATAACTTCCTTACCGCTTTTTAGGGTAATCTTTTCGCCGATTTCACGGCATTCCTCCGCGCGTTCACCCTCAGAACCATCCATATTTTTCGGAAGACCGATAACTATTAGTTGAGCGCCGTATTCGTCAGCACTTGCAACCACTTTATCAATTAGTCTTTCAGTGTTATATTCGGTAATCACTCTTTTTGGAAAAGCAAAGCTTTCACGTTCATCACTCACGGCAATGCCTGTTCGCGCTTTTCCTAAATCAACTGACATTATAATCATTGTTTTGCCCTCATAAAAGTTGCTAATCGTGTTCTTTTTGGAAGTAATTCTTGCGGTAGGTGTGAGGTATCGTTGTAATAATCAAGAGTTATATTGTTATCATCATCAATTTTGAGAAGCGCAACTGCTGTGTTGTCCGCCCAAGGAGTGTTTTTAAGCTCGCGAATATCGTTATGCAAAATTCGGCATAAAAGACACCTTGTAACACCGCCGTGGGTGGCACAGGCAATAGTTTTTCCGCGGTTTTGTTCTGCAAGGGTCAGCACAGTTTCATATATACGCTCGTAAGCGTGGCGCATAGATTCGCCGCCCTCTGGATGAAAGTCTTCAGGGTGGTTATCCCAAGCATCTGCGAGATGGGGCATACTGTTGAAGGTTTCGGCAAAAGGCTTGCCCTCTACAATGCCTCCGTCAAGCTCGCGAAGACCGTCACATTTTTCATTTTCAATGTTCCTATCTCCTTTAATTGCTTCTCCTGTTTTAAAGGCGCGTGTTAAAGGACTGGAATAAACCTTGTCAATTTTAATATTCTGGAAGCGTTTTTTTAAAAATTCAAGTTGTTTTGCACCCATTTCGCTTATGTCAAAATCGCTCACACCTTGAAATAGGCGCTTAAGATTTCCATAAGCCTCACAATGTCTTACAAAATAAATTAATGTCAAAATAATCACCGAAATTATCATATCATAATAAACTGAAAATAGCAAGAAATTTAACATTTTCACTATATTTTACATTTATTAAAATTTTGAAATATGAGCAAAATATTTGAGGGTGATTATTTGAAGATTGCAAATAAAATTATTAAAGCTATATTTTTTGGGCTTTTAATTTCGAATATTTTAATTTTTTCTGCTGTAATTTACCTTGATAATAGTATTGACAGCGAATTTAAAATTAAAAGCGGCGAAGAGCTTAATATAAGCTCCGCAGTACCGATAACTGCTGAATATAAAGGCGCGCAATTGTCAAGAGTGAGTGGTAATTACGGAGTTGGCGAAGAGTTTGAGGTTAACCTTAAAGCCTTTGGGATAATACCGATTTCTACTGCAAGGGTAGAAGTGATAGATGAACTTCAAGTCGCGGTTTTAGGTACTCCGTTTGGTATGAAAATTTATACGGACGGAGTTCTTGTAAGTAATCTCGCTGATGTTGCGACAAATGAGGGGAACAAGAATCCCGCAAAAGAGGCGGGACTTAAAGCAGGGGATTATATAGTTTCAGTTAATGGAAAAAAGGTTTATACAAACGAGGATTTAGGTTATATAGTCGAAAATTCTAATGGCGAAATTATGAAGTTTGAAGTGATGCGCGGTAACACGAAAATTTATTTTTCATTTTCGGCAGTAAAAGAAAAGGACACACAGCAATATAAAATCGGTATATGGGTTAAGGATAGCTCTGCTGGTATTGGAACACTTACCTTTTACAGTCCGTCAACAAATCTTTTGTGCGGACTCGGTCACGGTGTTTGCGATGATGAGAGTAAAAAGCTTTTGAAAATTGATTCCGGTGAAATTGTTTCAGCGCAGATAATATCAGTAGAGAAAGGTAAGCTTGGCACAGCAGGACAGTTAAAGGGAAGATTTAATTTTGAAACCTTGGGCGATATAAAATTAAATTGCGAACGAGGTATTTATTCGGAATTTAAAGGAAATCTTAAGTTTACAAATTTAACCGAAATCGCTTTAAAACAAGAGGTGAAAGAGGGTAAAGCAGAAATCTTTTGCACTGTAGACGGGGAAGTACCAAAGGCATATTCTTGTGAAATTGAAATCCGCAATTCTAATTATAATTCTTCAACACAAAATATGCTCGTTACGGTCACTGACAAGGAATTGTTAGAAAAAACAGGCGGTATTGTTCAGGGGATGTCAGGTAGCCCAATTCTCCAAAATGGGAAACTAATCGGTGCGGTAACTCATGTATTACTCGACGATAGTACCAAAGGTTACGCCATATTCGCCGAAAATATGCTTGAAACAGCGCAAAGTGTGGCTGATGAACAATTAAAAGACGCATCATAAAATAAAACCGTTGCAGATTTTCTGCAGCGGTTTTTGTGTATACTTTTAATTTTAGATAAAACAAATTTGAGAATAGATAAAGTTTAATTGTTGTATGGATCTTCATATTATGGTAAAATGAATGTAGTTTAAGGTGGTGTAAATATGGAACATATTACGGTTGGAAGAAAGTATAACGAAGGTAAAGTTGCTTTTGTTGAGTGTGTTAAGAACGGTTCGCTTGATAATATCAATATCAAAGACAAGTGTTTTTTACTTATCGTACTCACTAAAGGAAAGTTAGAATTTAAAGTTAGTGGTGAGAAAGTTACTGCTAACGCTCCGTCTTTTTTGTGCTTTGACGAGTCGGAAAACCCCGTGCTTATATCAAAATTAAAAGCACGCTACACTTGTGTGTATTTCCACCCTAAATTCTTAAATATCAATATGACCTTTGAACTTTTACGTTCCAGTAAATATGGTGATATTGCCACTACCCACGATATGTTTATGTTAAAACCGTTTATTGATAAAGCGTATGTGATTCCCATTGCCGATACACAGGTGGAAAAAATAGAACAATCCGCCGAGTATATGTTAGAGG
Source organism: Acutalibacteraceae bacterium (assembly GCA_045539955.1). Classification (GTDB taxonomy): domain Bacteria; phylum Bacillota; class Clostridia; order Oscillospirales; family Acutalibacteraceae; genus UBA737. Next base: position 22,796 of record JAZQGI010000021.1, read on the forward strand.
AACTAACCGAGCAAAGAGATTGGTATTGGTCTTGTAGAGGCCGTTCCTACTTTATGGAGATTATTATTGCCTTAGAACGTATGTACGGTCTCATAGGTTATGGATTAACTCATCAAAAATCGGATAACACACCAATTATTAAAAATCCAAAGCTTCGTGATGCGGTGCTTTATATAGAGGGGCATTATGGCGATAGTATAACCCTGTCCGATATATCAGCTAATGCCGGAATAAATCATACTACTCTTACTGCACTTATGAAAGAAGAACTTGGTTGTACGGCAATCGAATATTTGATGCAGTACCGAATTACCATTGCGAAAAAGCAACTCGCTTTTACCGATGTTCCTATTAAGGATATTGCTAATATGGTAGGGTTCAAAACGGTACAACACTTCAACCGTATTTTCAAGCAAATCACAGGCACAACCCCTGCTGACTTTCGTAAAACGGCGGTGCAAAAGCGAAAGGATGAGATTAGATGAAAAAAGTTTTGGCATTTTTAATTTGTGCTTTACTAATATTAAGCGCCTCTGCTTGTGGGTCTTTGGAAGTAAAGGAAGATAATAATTCTGTAAATTCTAGTAGTGAATATTCTGAAATATTGATAAATACTAATTTATTATCTTCTATTTCGATTCATAATGTGTATGACGAAGAATTGATTAGAATACCTGTTAAAGAAGATTGGGCTTTTTTAAGTAAATATACTAGGAGCCACACTTTGACAAAAGAAGAAACTAACAAACTTTTAGTTTATCCTGATACTCATATTATCTATTTAAATACTATTAGTGATGGTGGCGAAGAAGTAGTATTTGGAAAAATATATTTATTAAAAGACGGTGGTATAGTGAAACGTCAAATGTGTGGGGACAGCGGGGTTACAGATGTGCCTTATGAGATTTATAAAGCTGAAGAAAAATATATGTTAAATGAGGAAAAACTAATTACACTGTTGAAAAAATATGATAATAGTATAACTCATATGGAGTAAAAAATGAAAAAAATAATATCATTAATTGTTTTTGTTGTATTTTATATTTTAAGTTTCTGCACTTGTAATTTTCCATATCCCGAATATGCACCAAATCCTATTTTGAGCTTCGTATTTTCTTTGCTTACTATTATATCATTTCTTTTCGTTACAGCAGTCTATGCCAAAAGTAAAAAGTTTTTGATAATAGTTTCAATATATTTTGCTTGCGTTTTTGCAGTTACTACTGTAGCAATAATTCTTGATGGCTTCAATTTTTCTATTTTAACTTTGCTTTTTTCATTAATTACTTTATCGTTTGGTATAGCCGTTCAGCATTTTGAGTTTGCGATAATGGATTTGCTTGAAATTTTTAATATACATATATCTAACAACTACGATTTTTTTGTAATTTTTACTATCATAACAGTACTGTTCTATGCAACTTATTTTATTTGCAGTAAACGTAGAGGAAAGGTTATATGAAACAAATTATTAAATATACAGATTTTATACTATTTCGCTTAATTCCAATGCTTTATTTACTGTTTTTCCTGTTTTCATTAGTGAGAGATGTGCACCAAGAATTTAATCGGCTTGATGATTTTAATTTTTGTTTATATTTAGATAGCTTTGCATTTGCATTATGTTTCACATTTTTGGGAATCGCTTCAATATTAAGAGTATTTAATGCAACTATAAAATTATCAGATGTTTGCAAATATTTTGCAAGCATAATGGCGGCGACATACATATTGACCGATATTTTGAATACGATAACTAGAATTAAAGCGAGTTACAATTTAGAAAATACACCAAATTTTTTTGGTTCGTATATTTCTCTGCAAGAAATTTTTTATATTGTTGGTTTTTTGACAATAATAGTTAACTGCTTTTTAAAAGACAGACTCTTTAAAACAAAATGGATATTAACGATTTTATGTGGTTTGTGTTTTTTGGTGGGGCTTAATACTAATTTGTTTTGGTTAATCAAGGTCGGCCCCATTGATGATATTCGATTTATAATTGATCAATCTGTTTTTGTTTATTCTTTTGTTGTTACAGTGATATGGGGATTAACTCCATTGAAAGCTATTTGAAAGGATGTTGTTAATGAGGAAATTTAAAATATATAGTTCTATTGCCTTAATTTCAGGATTACTTCTCGTATTAGCATCTGTTTTGGTGCCGATTATAAAATTAAGTAATTACACTGCACAAAACGGAAGTGTTGGAATAATTGGCGGTACAGATGCGCCCACACTATTGTTTTTATTGAAATATTCTGATGGACATTTGCTATTCGCTTTAATTTTAGGACTAACATTGTTCTTATGCGGTGGGTTTTGCCTTGTCTTCAAAAGAACTGTTATAAATAATTGCAGATTAAAGACAACTGCACTCTCTTTGATAATATCGTTCTTTGGCGCATCGGGACTTTCGTGCTTTTTTATTTGGTATAGCATCGTTGCGTTTCTCGAAATGTCAATGCATCCTATTGCCTATCCGTGTAGTATTTTTGCCGGTTTGTTGTCTCTTGTTGCGTTTATAATGGCAATTATATTTTATGTCCGAGTAAGAAAAGAGAATTTTAAAATCAAAGGAATAGTAATTGATATTTTAACAAGTATAATCACTTTGCCGATATTGTTTTTACTAGTTTTAAAGATTTGCGCAATATTGCAATCGTTTTAGGGAGCAGTATATGAGAAAAAATAAAATCATTTTAATCTTATTATCGATCTTATTTGTTATAGTTATAGCACTCATAGAAACTTTTGTGTTGTGGTGGAATGGTGCTTTTAATAAATTTGATGTTCGTGATATTGTAAGTTATGAAGAAAATGGCTATACATTGACTTTTCAGCAACTCGGTGAGCCCCAATGGTCTTTCGGTTCAACAGATGTAAGATTGCTTCTTAAAGATCAACAAGGAAAAATTATAAAAAAATATGACACTTCCATAAGTGATGACGGTGTTGATGCTGGTGAACACAATATCGCCTCTGTAGAATGGTTTGATGATAAAGTTATAGTGGTTTTACAGGCTTCGGAAATGGAAGATAGAGAAATAATTATCTCTATTGAAACTGAGTAAGGAGTATTTATTGTAAATTACAGGGGACGGTTCTGTGTCTTGGATTATAACAAAACAAATGGTGTGATACCGGATGTACTATTCTACATAGGGGATGAACTATTCTACAAAAATAAACCTAATATGTATTTATTTCAATGCTTTCACTCCTTTTTGTGTCAAAATGAGCATTTTCAGGTCGAAACTTGCCTTTAAATGGACAAAATAAAGTTGTTGTATCCCTCTTGACACACTAGTGTCGGGCAGCCCGATTTTGTAAACGGTAACGGACAGTCGGGGACGCCTGTCCCTACAAGGCGCTGTAACACATGTTCTACTTGACGACAGCACAAAAGGTTACGGCATATTCGCCGAAAATATGCTCGAAACAGCCCAAAGCGTTGCAGAGGAAAATTTAAAAGAAGCGTCATAATTAAACAAGGTATAATATATTTTAAGCTCCCATAGATTTGGGGGCTTAAAATATTACAAAAATTTAATATGTTGAAATACATATTGACAAATTTTAGTATGCGTGCTAAAATTTGGATAGATACTAATTAGGATATGTGCTAAAATGTCGTTTAGAGTAAAAAATTAGCACAAGGGGGGAATTTTATGGCGCGTATGAAGATAAATACTACTAAGATGGAAATCCTACAGGTAGCTACAAGAATGTTTTTAGAAAAAGGATTTTCTTCAACCTCAATTAAAGCTATATGTGATGAGCTACAAATCAGCACTGGTAACTTTACCTTTTATTTTCCAACAAAGGAAGATGTGTTAGCGGTTCTGGTTGAAAACCTTTGTAATTTTCAACAGAAGCTTGTAGACGAAGTGGTAGAAGAAGGTGAGGACTCACTTTTGGGACTTTGTTTAGAATTTGCTACAATGGCGGTTGTAAGTTATGAAAGTGAAATTATCAGAGATTTTTTCGTATCTGCTTATTCACATCCTCGTTCTCTCGAAATAATACGCAACAATGATGCACAGCGTGCAAAAATTATTTTTAAAAAATATTGTTCTGATTGGGATGATAATAATTTTGCTGAGGCTGAAATTTTAGTTTCGGGTATTGAATATGCAACACTTGTCACCGAAAAGACTCCCGTTTCTATGGATATGAGAATAGAAGGTGCATTAAACAGCATATTGACTATATATAATGTACCTGAGGAAACACGCAGAGAAAATATTGATAAAATACTTTCTAACAATTATTATGAAATCGGAAAAAATGTTCTTAATGACTTTAAGAATTATATGTTAGAAATTAACGAACAAGCTCTAAAAGAGATTTTAAAAAAATAATTTTTATTATATGTGTAATAATTAATGTAATAATAGTTTTGGAGGAAAGGTTATGAAAACAAGATTTGATGCGGTAAAATTCTATTTAATGCTTCCGTTATATTTGCTAATATATCTTTGCAAAATATGTGCTAAGCATTTTAAACAAAAAGCAAAACCTGTTTTAGCCTTGCTTGTGGCGGCGGTTATAATTTTTTCCTCACTACCGTTGACGGTGTTTGCGGCAGATAATATAGGCTCTTTTTATAACCGTGTTGTAGATGTAAACACAATGGATAACTGGAATAAGTATTTTGACATTGAGAATCCTTCCACAAAAAATGCGGGCGGTGTCTGGACTGACAAATCTGTATTCAAGGATGCCTCCGCTTTTGATGGTAAGGTTTCAATGCTCAACAGTGAAGAAAATTTCCTCACTGCATTGTCGGCGATAGCCGCCAATAAAGAGGTTGTGGGTTATTCTACCGTTCCTACTGATACGGTATTGGTGCTTGACCTTTCGGGTTCTATGGAAAATTCTGATTCGGAAGAGGATCTTATAAAAGCTGCGAATAATGCCATTGGCGAGTTGTTGGCTGTAAATGATAACAACCGCGTTGGCGTTGTGCTGTATTCGGCTTCCGATGAGACAGGCTCTTCGACCTATAGTGAAAGTGTTACTCGTATTTTACCTATTGATCGTTATACCACTGATACAGACGGCATATATTTAAGACTCAACACATTTAACGGCAATGTTTCAGTTGACGGCGATGTTGAAGGCACCGTTGCAAATGCTGACCTTGATAACACAAAGTCTTTCGGTGGCGGCACCTATATTCAAGCAGGCCTTTGGGAAGCTATGAAGATGTTCAAGGAAATGGACACTGTTATTGGGGACAATAACTGGCAGTCGGGCGATAACCGCATGCCCATTTTGGTGCTTATGTCTGACGGCGCACCCTCCACAGGCACTTCATATTATGCTGATGTTGAGAATTCATATTACACTACAGGCGGCGGTTTGGGTGGTACACAGACTGTTTACGAATCTAATGTGGGTAACGGTAATGAATCGAATCTGCTCGCAGGCAACGCCTTTCTTACTCAGCTTACAGCCTCGTATGTTATGAATCAAATCGAGACACATTATCAGCAAAAAAATTCTGATGTTCGCGGTCTTTTTTACACCTTAGGTTTTAATATAGGAACTAATAATGTAGCACAAAGCGTTATGAATCCTGATAACTCTACCTATACGGATTCGCTTTGGAATACCTATAATAGACTAACTGCCGGTAGTATGTCGGTTCGTGTCAAAAATCGTAACGGTAATCAGTCTGATGTTTCTATTACTAAAAACTCCTACGCTACCAGTAAGTCTTATGTTGATGAGTATTTCTCGGCTTCGGGCAACGGCCTTAATACAGCTTTTGAGTCTATCGTTGAAGAAATTATTCTGCAGTCTCGCTATTATCCCACGCATTTAGAGGGCGGGAGCCCCGACTTTTCAGGTTATGTTGAGTTTAAGGATACCTTAGGCGAGTATATGGAAGTTAAGGATATAAAGGGCATATTGCTTGGCGATACTCTTTATGATGGTCATATGATGGCTTCCAAGCTTTCCAGTAATTCAAGCGACGGCTTGGGTACCGTTGAAAACCCAACCGATTTGGGCGATGAATTTATCCGCGCTGTTAAAACCCGTTTAGGCATTGCTGAAACTGCCGTAGCGCAAGAGCTTGTTGCAGATGCTTTTGCAGCAGGTCAGCTTAAATATAACTCTGCTACAGATTGGTCAAACTATATTGCTTGGTATGCTAAAGCAGACGGCACTTATGCAGGCTTCTGGGATGAAAAATCTACCTCTTCCGCACCTGCCGATGCAGTATACAAGATTAAATCTTATGGCTTCTTGGGTGAGACTACAGGCAGTATTAAAAACTCCGATATGATGTATATGTCGGTTCAGGTTCGTACAAATATTGCTACAGGTCAGCAAACAATGCTGTGGAAAATACCAGCAGCCCTTGTTCCTATGGTAACCTATCTTGTAACCCTTGATGGAATCAATGTTGATAAAGCAGAAAATGTTAATGTTACGGTAGAGAATAAGGACAGTATTTCACCCATCCGTCTTGTGTTTGAAAGCGGACTTCGTTCCGACCTTAACGAGCTTAATATAACCCGTATTACCGATAGCAAGCATATTGCCGAGGACGGCGTTACAAGGCAGTTCTGGACTAACTATTTCGATATTTCTGCCCCAGAGCACGATGACCATATTACCACTATGGCAGAGTTTACACCCTCAAAGGAAAATGAGCGTTTCTACTATACTTTTGATTCTGCAGTTCATAAGCGAGTAGGTAATGGGTATGTTCTTGTAGAGGAAAATGAAACCCTCAATCAAGATGGTGAATATTATCACCGCCGTTATATATTTACAAATAACGAAGATAAAAAACCCATATTCCTTTATGAAAGGATGTCGTCAGCTTCTATCAGAGCGGCTGTCTGGAAAGATAATTTCGAAACCCTTACAGGTGAAAAGGGTGCTTATGTAGTTCCTGCGGGTACTCCTGCAAGAGAGCTTACAATGTACGATGAACAAAAGAGCACTACCGATAATATTGATACAAAATCGGCTGAAATGGTATTCCACCCATATCTTACAGAGCAGAATAATATGGTCTATATAGATATGAACCTCGGTAACAACGGTCTTTTAGAGGTTACACCCGCACAGGGTATTAAGCTTTCCAAGACTATTGATATTTATGAAAGTGGTACTTCTACCGATTTTAGTTTCCGTATAACCGTTCATAACGCAAACGGTACTTCATACACAGGCGCACTTGAAAGCTATATTACCGACCTTGATGTAGTTCCTACTGGCGATGCGACCACAATACAAATGTCCTCCACGGGAACCTATATCGCCAACCTTTCAAGAAACCAAACCTTATGGCTGACAGGTCTTCCTACGGGTGCAACCTATACTATTGAAGAAATTTCTGACAATTCAGATTATAAGGTTAAATCGGTTCACGTAAACGGTACTTCTACTGGTACAATTGCTTCGGGTACTATTGCTGCATACTTTATTGATGATGTTGATTTTGTAAATACAGCAGTAGGCGAAGGCGACCTTGTTATTACTAAGCAGGTTGTCGACGATAATGGCTCTCCTGTTGATATAAATGACAGCGTCACCTTTACCGCTGAGGTTACCTTGACCGATAAATCAGGCAATCCCTTATCTGGCACATTTAAGGCGACTAACGCCGCAGGCGAAATAACTATACCGAGCAGCGGTGAGTTTACTGTACGTCTTAAAGAGGGCGAAACCTTCGCTGTAAGAGGACTTCCCGAGAGAACCGAGTATTCGGTAGTGGAAACCCAAATTCCGCAAGGATTTGGTTTTAATGAGTCGAGAAGCTCTATGCAAGGTATAATTGATGCTGAAGGTAACGATCAGGCGCTTATCGTTAATACCTATAAACCTGTTGGCACTGATGGAGAAGATGTAAAGGTTAATGTTACCAAGCAAATTAGCGGTAACCGTACTAACTGGCTTAACCGTGAAAGCTATAGCTTTAAAGTAACAGGTCCGAACGGCACAATCAATGTGTTTACCATTGATAACAATGATGCCGATAAGATATACACCTTAGACCTTAAAAATGAGCCCTATAACACAGCGGGCACTTACCGTTATACTATAACCGAGTTATCAGGCAACCAAAAGGGTATAACCTACGATACTGTTGATCGTCGATTTGCAGTAGTTGTAGCCGACTCCGATATGGACGGCGACCTTGAAATAACCGCAGTTAATAACGAGGCTAATACCACTGTTACAAAATCGGGCAACGTTTATACAGTTGCGGCGAACTTTGAAAATGTTTACGCTCCTACCGATACGGCAACTGTTGAAATTGATGTTATTAAGAAGATGGTAGGTGAGTACCGTCTTAACGGCTTCCAGTTTGCACTCTATAATGCAAATCCGATTACTGATGCTAATGCTGAAGAGGTATTAAAGTCCACTGTTACAGATGCTTCGGGTAATGCGAAGTTTACTTGGACCTACCCACCGCATCTTGCAACAGCAACAGGCACGGTATATACCTATTACCTTGCCGAAATTAACACAGGTAACCCGAATATCGATTATTCCAAAGCTGTTTACAAGGTGGAGGTTACCTTAACGGATAACGGTGACGGCACTACCTCGGCAACGCCTAAAATCACCTCAGTTCCGGACGATGAATTAGTAAATGATGCCCCCGTTTTCACCAATGTGTTTACACCCTCAGAAGAGGCATATGTAACATTAACTGCCAATAAATCGATAGTTGGTGAGCGTGTTCTTAATTCAAATGAATTTGAGTTTGTAATTGAGGCATTAACAGTCGGCGCACCGTTACCGAACGAGACCGCCGTAAAGAATGCGGCTAACGGCGCGGTTGTATTCGACGCTATCGAATTTACAGCCGTAGGAACCTATAAATACAAGATTTACGAGAAGCAGGATAATAAGATAGGCGGTTTTGACTATGACGCACGCTTCTATGAGGTAACAGTTGTGGTTACCGATAGGGGTGATAGAAAGCTCTACGCATCGGTAACACGAGTCGTTAAGGTAAATGAAAACGATACAGGCAGAACTTTGCGTGATGACGAAATTATGACCTTCACTAACACCTATTCCGCTACTCCCGCTACAGTAAAGCTTGAAGGCGAAAAGCTTCTAACAGGTAAAAAGCTGCTTAATAACGAGTTTAACTTTGTTCTGACACCTGCTGATGTTAATAATCCTATGCCAAGCAATTCTACAGTGAAAAACGATGCTAACGGCAAGTTTGCGTTTGGCGATATAACCTTTACTAAAGCAGGCGTTTATACCTATACTCTTACCGAAACTGATGAAGGTAAAGTCGGTTATGACTATGACGAATCGGTTTATGATATTACCGTAACCGTTACCGACAACTCTCAAGGCAGACTTTCAGCAAGGGTTGATATGAAGAGAAACAATATCACTTCTACTGCTATTGTTTTCAGAAACGGTTTTACTCCCACACCTTTAGAACTTGACATCTACGATTTATTCGGTGGTGAAAAGGTACTTGAAGGCCGCGATCTTATAGCAGGTGAGTTTGAGTTCAAGCTTATGAATGCTATCACAGGTGTTCAGATAGGAGATACTGTCAAGAGCGATGCTAACGGTAAATTTGCGTTCACAAAAGTTAAGCTTCCTGACGAGGGCGAATATCACTTTAGAATTTCTGAAATTGTGGGCGCCGAAAAGGGTGTAACCTACGATACTTCAATTTATCACATATTCGTTAAGGTTGCAAAGGACGAAGAAGGCGACCTTTCTATAAGTGAGAAGAAGCTTTACAAGGGCACTGTTACTAAAAAAGAGGTTGGAGGAGTTCTTACCGAGGTTGTTAACTATAACGAAGTACCTGACGGCGAAAAAATGGTATTCAATAACAGCTATAAGGCCGACCCCGCTTATGTAACACTTGAAGCAACCAAGCTTCTTAGCGGTCGTGACCTTATTGACGGCGAGTTTAAATTCGATCTTCATAAGACTGATGCTGGTTTCAACTACAATCAAGATACCGTTATTCAAGACGATGTTGTACTGACGCTTAATGACGATGGCACAGGCAATGTAAGATTTATGCCTATGGAATTTAACGCCGAGGGCGATTACTTCTATGTAATCGTTGAAGATGAACCCGCAAACGATAAGGGTGTTACTTCCGATGATACCGCTTATGAGGTTAGAATTACCGTTACCGATAATAATAAGGGTAATTTAATCGCTAAAATATTTGTTGACCGCGAACCGATTACAAGCGATATTTCAGATACGGTTAAATTCCACAACTACTATAAAGCGGCAGCAACCGAGATTGTAATTGAAGGCACTAAGAAACTTGAGGGCCGCAACATTAAGGCAGATGAATTCTCATTTGAGCTTTATGACAGTGATAATCAGAAGCTTGAAACTGTTAAGAATACGGTAGACGGTAAGTTTGTTTTCAGTGCAATCCCCGTAGAAGCAGCCGGTGAGTATGTATACACTGTTCGTGAGCTTAATGACCGTCAAGAAAATATTACCTATGATGAAACGGTTTACACCGTGACTGTAACGGTAACCGATAATCTTGACGGAACCTTCAAGCTTGAGTACGCTTACGCAGACGGCGAAGCTGAGGTTAAGGAAATGACTTTCGTTAATACCTATAGTAAACCCGTGCCCGAACCTAAACCGAAGAATGAGCCAGAAACAATCACTGTTCCTGAACCCGAACCTGAGCAAAAATCTCCACAGACGGGCGATAACAGCAACAGTTGGTTATGGTTTGCTCTTGCGTTTGTAAGTGGCTGCGGTGTATTCAGCGCTGCTGTATATAGTAAAAAAGAAGAGACACAAGAAAATTAAATAATATCTAATCAATGCGCCCTGCGAACAATCCGCAGGGCGCTCACTTTATATTTAATTAAGTTTTCAGGTTGTTTTTATATTAAAATTTCAATATATTTTATTGGGTGATATAATGAAAATAATAGATTTGCATTGTGATACTCTTTATAAGTTCGCAAATGGCGAATATTCAATTAAAGAAAATGACGGACATATAACCGAAGAAAAACTGAGAACTGGCGATTATTTAGCACAGTGCTTTGCGATATATTTACCTGCAAAAATTAAAGGGGAAGATGGATTTTTATTTTTTAAAGAGCAATACGGTAAGTTTCTAAAGCTGATAGCAGAAAGCAAAATTTTAGAAACTGCAAAAACATTTGCAAATGTTCGAGAAAATGTGAACAACAGCAAAATTTCAGCAATTTTAACCGTTGAAAATGCGGATTTTTTAAACGGAGATATTGACAGAATAGATTATGTTAAAAAATACGGTGTAAAGTTTTTAGGATTGACTCATAATGAAGAAAATTGTTTAGGGTTTCCGCATTCCAGTTATATAGCACTTGACAAATTACCGCTTAAAAATTTCGGCAGAGAAGTCGTTGAAGTGCTTAATTACACAAATATTACTGTTGATGTTTCGCATCTGAGTAACGGCGGTTTTAATGATGTTGCCCGAATTTCCAAAAAACCGTTTGTAGCTACTCACTCAGCTTGTCGTAATTTGCAGAACCATTCGCGAAATCTTTATGACTGGCAGATTAAAATTATTGCAAATTCAGGTGGAATTATAGGCGTGCCGTTTTACGCAGAGTTTTTAAACGGTGGCGGTAAAACCGAAATTTTCGATATTATTTGTCATATCGAACATATTATTAAAATCGGTGGTGAGGAAGCGGTAGCTTTTGGTACTGATTTTGACGGTATGCAGTGCGATATGTTTTTACAAACCTGTGCTGAAATGCCAATTTTGGCAGATACTGTTATAAAAAAATTCGGCTACAGTGTAGCCGAAAAAATATGTTATAAAAATGCATTAAAAGTATTAAAATAAAGATTACATTTTAGTATTCGGTGTTACAATCGGTTTGCCGAAAGCGTCTAATAGGGGAGTAAGACCTCCGCCATAGCCACCGCAACGATAAAGGTAGTTAACACCGGTTTGTGTGTCAACCCAAATTTCCATACTTCCACAACCTTGGGAATATGTTTTTATAAATCTTTTTTCTTTTGACATAATATCACCTTTAGTTTGGTAAATTTTTTAAAATAAGTTTGTTAACCTTACTTTTTTCACTGAATAAAAGGCATATTATTAAGATTTCAACTGCTGCCATAAGCGTTACAAAAGGTATACGGCTTACAAATACCAACCAGAATGCCGCAATACCGCCTCGGTAGAGAATTGATATAAAAATCGTGTTGAGTAAAAGGGAACAAAAGAGTTTATTTATAACGGTTGCAATCGTAATTCTTAGTACGGTCGCTTTCCTATAAAGGAAAATAGCAAGAATAAAGCCTACTATCATATTTGTAACAGTGTATCCCACAAAATAAGGACCGAATGGCTTAATAACTGCGCCAATCAAATCACCAAGTCCGCCAACTGCAATAGCGTACGGAACCCCAAGATAACAAGCCGCAAAAGCTACTGTAATAAAGCCAAAGCTTATGTTGTTGTTCCATACCGAATAACTTGGCATAAAGCGCTCCAAAATGATATTAAGAGCTACAAGAACAGCGGTGAGAATGATTTTGAATAATTGATTTTTTTTCATAAATAAAAACCTCCTATTACCCGTATTGTCGATAATAGGAGATTAAATCTACATATTATTTGACAGCGGGATGCGATAACAAAACCGCGGGAAATAATCCTTCGTTCTTGCGGCAACTCCCCGTCCGCAAGACACTTAACGCTTTGTTATCTACTCTGTAATATATGTTAATTATATAATTTTTTCGGAATATGTCAAGTATTATTCGTCTAAAAGTTTGGTATCTCTCGCATAAAAGAATATGTACTGTTGGGCAATACCCGCGTAATTTTGCGCATTTTCAGGTAGTTCGCCGTCGAATAAAACCTCCATAGCCCGTTTAATCCATACATCTTTTGGGAAAGCGGAGGTATGACGATGAGAAAATAGAAGACAGCAGTCAGCAACCTTTGGTCCTACGCCTACAATTTTCATAAGCTCTGCTCTTGCGTCTTCAAGAGATTGATCTTTAAGGTTATTTAGATTTACTTCGCCGGTTACTACTTTCTTTGCCGCATCGAGTAAATACTTTGCTCTAAAGCCGCTGCGAATCACGGCTAAATCATCAAGGGTCAAGCTTGCCATTTTTTCGGCAGTGGGAAAAGTATAATATCCGTCCTTATATTCACCAAAATTCTCACAAAGGCGCTCTATTATACCTTTAATTCGCTTAATATTATTATTTTGGGAAATTATAAACGAGCAAAGTGTTTCAAACGGTTCCTGATTTAAAATACGAATACCGTATGAATATTCACAAGCCTTTTTTAAGATCTCATTCTGGCTTAAATCTTTAACAATAGCCTTGTAATCGCGCTCAAGGTCGAAATAATCACACCAGATATTCTTAAAATCGTCTTCGTTTGTGTTGTAAAGTACGACTGTGCCATTCTGTAATTTTTCAAGCTCTAAATATCGGTTAAATGCCACACCTGACCAAATGCCACAATTATTGCAAGCCCATCGGAACGCCTGTCCGCAATCAAGTGTGTGGGGCAGGTCAAACTCGGGAATATCATATATATAAATATTTTTATTTTTATATTCGTAATTAATCATAAAAATCACTCCGTATTTGCATTATATAATTTTTATGGTATAATATCAATAAAAAATGCAAAGGAATTTTTTGTTATGCGTCAGGATATTTGTACAATACCCGTTAATGAAGTGTTTGAAGTTAATGACGGTTGTCCTATTTGCCGTATGAGAGAAACGGTTGAAAAGAGAATAGTTGAATACATAATGGGAGCCGCTATGATGGAGCCCGATGTGCGAATTGAAACCAATAAATTAGGTTTTTGCGAGAGGCATTTTGATATGATGCTGAATAGTCGCGGAAGACTGCAGTTAGCGCTTATATTAGAGTCGCATATTGATGAAATCAGTAAAAATATTTTCGAAAAAAAGCTTTTTAATTCTGTTTCTAAAAAAGGAGAAAAAGCAAAGAAAATATCTGATTCATGTTTTGTATGCTCTAAGGTGGAGTGGGGCTTTGAAAATATGATTAAAACATTGTTTTTATCATACGAATCTGACCGCGATTTTAGGGATTTATTTAATTCGCAAAGCCAAATTTGCCTTGTGCATTATGAACTTTTGATGAATAACGCAGAAAAGAAAAACCTACGCAAGTATAATAGCGAGTTTGAGAGCAATCTTACGAGAATAACAGGGGAGTATGTTAAAAGTCTACACGCAGATTTGCAGAAATATTGCTCTATGTATGACTATCGCGCAAAGCAGGAAAATCAAGATTGGGGCACAAGCCGAGATGCAGTTGAGCGTTCAGTTGCATTTTTAAACGGCAGACATTATAGCGAGGAATAATTTACATAATCTGTCGAAAAATGTAAAAAGTTGATAAGTTTTTGCCTATTTGACGCGATTTATACCACTTTTCCACCAACTTATCCACTTTTTTATGTTAACCTGAATAATTATAGAAAACTTTGCCAAGAATAATTACAAAGACTGGAAGGGGTAATTTATGGTAAAGGGAGTAAATAAGACAGTAATTGAAGTAAATAATACAGGTAGCCGTTATTTTGAAAAAATAGTATTTTATGTTACACCGCAATATGGAAATTTAAGTGCTAAGCAACTTAAAAAAGCGGCAAGTACATTTTCCTTTAATTTTGATAATTCAATGTCACGGCAACCTTTAAGAAAACTGCGGCGAGTTAGAAAATTAACAGTATTTTCGTTGATTTTATCAACGGTTCTGCTTGCCGTTATAGGTGGTTTAATTGCCATATTTTAAATAATTTGTAAATTAAATGCAAGTGGGAGTTATTCTGCTTGCATTTTTTCGCGTTTTATTCTATAATAGCAATATCTGATTTTAAAGGGTGTTAATATGAAGGAAATTATAAGTAAAAGCTTAAAACTTTACGGAAAATGTATTGTTGGAAGTATTATGTGTTTTATTCTTGTGATTACACTTAATGTCATCGGCACAGGTTTTTTCACTGAAAATGTTGGATATAAAGCGTATGGCGCAAAAGATAATTCACAAGAACGGGTTGAGCTTTATACACATTACTTTGCTGACGGAGAGGATACTAAAAAGCAAGAGTATATTGATAACGGTTATGAAGTCAGCGAAATTAATATCCGCTCTCAAATGTCTAAAAAAACTGCTCTTGCGTGGGATATCTTTTCTGAAATTCTATTAATTTTTATGATGGGCGTTTTTGTTTATAACGATATGTGGAAATTAGGCTTTAAGGATAATAACTCTGTCAAAATCGGAGTTAAAGCTGAAAATAAGCTTAAAGGCTTATTAATTGGATTTTTAACCGCTTTGCCTGCGTTTATATTGCTTACGGCTGTTTTAATCGGAAAATCAACATTTGCTAAAGATGTTTCGATTGCAGTATATGCTTTCTTAAACCCTCATTTATACGAAGCGATTATCACTCTTACAAACGGCGGCGGATATATTTCTGAAATTGTGCCTTGGCAGTTTGCCTTACTTTATGCTTTGTTGCTTATAATTCCGCTTATAGCACATTTTGCGTATATTCTGGGCTATAAATCAATTTTAGTAAGCGAAAAGCTTATTTATAAAAATAATCAGGAGAAATAAAATGGCAGGATTTTTTGGTTTATTTGACTATGATAAGGAAGGACCTGGTATCGCTAAGGACGCTCCGAAAAAGAAGACCTTTGTGGTATTTTTTGAAACCTTTTTCCGTAATTTTTGGAAGTTTATTTCAATAAATGTTGTTTATTGGATATTATCAATTCCGATTATTACAAACGGTATGGCAAATGTAGGTATTACCAATGTTGCAAGAAATACTGCAAGGGACAAGCATTCATTTGGACTTAGCGATTTTTTTGAAACCATTAAGAAAAATTTAAAACAGTCTATTATTGCAGGTATTATCAATGCTGTGGTTATAGGTTTTTTAATTTTTGATTTGTATTTCTTTTCGCTTTTAAAGGGTAGTCTTGGTGTTGTTGGCACAGGTATTACACTTGCAATTCTTGTTACCTTTATAATGATGAACTATTATTTATGGACGCTTATAATAACCTTTAATTATAGCTTGAAACAGGCATATCTTAATAGCTTTAAGTTTGTTTTTATAAATTTCAAGTATTCTTTTCTTTGTTTGTTCATAAATATTTTGATTTTTGTCTTAAATATTGCATTATTGTTTGTGCTACGTAATATTTCGCTTTATGTATTGCTTGTTGAACTGTTTTGCTTTGTTTGTGTATATCCTGCATTTAATGCTTTGCTTGTGCAGTATTGCACTTTTGGGAGTATTAAAAAATATATTATTGACCCTTATTATAAGGAACACCCAGATGAAGATATTGAAAAGCGCAGAAATTTAGGTCTGGAAATTGAAACAGTACAGGAAAAATCTGAAAATACACAAGAAAATGAAGATGAAGACGACGACGGTGTTATTTTTAACGACTGATTTTTGAAAATTATGCATATATATTTTACATAACTGTTTTGGAGTGTGGAATATGATTTGCAGAATTGAAGAGCTTCGTCACAAGCAGGTTGTTTGTGTGGATTCGGGAGATGTTCTCGGCTTCGTTTCGGATATAGAATTTAATAGCAGTGACGGTAAAATCTCATCGATTGTAATTTTCGGGAAACCCCGTGTTTTAGGTCTGTTTGGTAAATATGAGGATATCGTAATACCTTGGGATAATATTGAAGTGGTGGGCGCTGAAACAGTACTCGTTAAGAACAACAATTCGTTTTGTAAGTAAGACTGTGCAATTTTGCACGGTCTTTTTTTATTATTTGCTCTTGTAAAATCAGGTAAAATTATATATAATAGAGAAAATGTTGTAAAATTCAAAAGAAAGGAATTTTGAAAATGAAGAAGTATTTAAACCGTTTATTTATCGATGGACTGTCTGGAATGGCGTATGGCTTATTTTCAACACTTATCATCGGTACAATTATTTGCCAGATCGCAAAGCTTGTTGGCTCTAATGTTGTGGGTGAGTATCTAACCGCAATGGGCAATGTTGCAAAAACATTAACAGGCGCGGGTATAGGAGTAGGTGTGGCCTGTAAATTAAAATCTGCCCCTCTTACAACAGTTGCCGCCGCAGTTTGCGGTATGATTGGTGCTTTCCCGAATATTGCAAACACTGCCTTTACAGTCGGCGCTCCTGGTGAGCCATTAGGCGCTTTTATTGCAGCTTATGTAGCTATTGAGGTTGGTCATCTTGTGGCAGGAAAAACAAAGGTTGATATTATTGTAACACCCATTTGCTGTATTTTAATAGGTGCAGCTGCTGGATATTTTGTTGGTCCTTACATATCAACAGCTATGAAGTGGGTTGGCGCGCTTGTTAATATAAATGTTGAACAAAGTCCTATTTTAGGCGGCATTATTGTATCTGTTGTTATGGGTATTCTTCTTACATTGCCGATTTCTTCTGCCGCTATCGGTATTTCGATGGGACTTACAGGTTTAGCAGCAGGTGCGGCGACTATCGGTTGCTGTTGCAATATGGTTGGCTTTGCGGTTATAAGCTATCGTGAAAATAAAGTCGGCGGTCTTATAGCTCAGGGTGTAGGCACCTCAATGCTTCAAATTCCAAATATTGTTAAAAATCCGCTCATCTGGTTGCCATCAATTATTTCAAGTGCAATTTTAGGTCCTGTGGCTTCTGCAGCACTTAAAATGGTAAGCAACCCTGTGGGCTCAGGTATGGGTTCTGCCGGTCTTGTGGGTCAGTTTATGGCTTATGACAGTATGGTTGCGGCAGGGGTTACACCTGTAGTTTCACTTCTCGAAATTGCTTTAATGCATTTTGTACTTCCTGCAGTAATTTGTCTTGCAATTAGCGAAGCAATGCGTAAATTAAAGCTAATAAAACCTAATGATTTAAAGTTGGTTTCAGCAAATGACTAAAAAGGAACGCGTAATTGAAGCTGCAAATCGCCTTGAAGAGCTATATCCCGAGGCGATTTGCTCATTACAGTATGAAGACGCTTTTCAATTACTCATTGCAACAAGGCTATCTGCACAGTGTACTGATAAGCGTGTCAATATGGTAACACCCGACTTATTTGCCGAATTTCCCACAGCAAAAAGTATGGCAAATGCTGATATAAATAGGGTAGAAGAGCTTATTAAAACCTGTGGTCTATATAAAACAAAGGCAAAAGATTTGGTTTTAATTGCTCAAAAAATCGAAACGGATTTCGGGGGTATCGTGCCCGATACTATTGAAGAACTTACAACTCTTTCTGGGGTGGGAAGAAAGACTGCAAATCTTGTTTGCGGTGATATTTACGGAAAACCCGCCGTTGTTACGGATACGCATTTTATCCGAATTTGCAATCGTTTAGGGTTTGTAAAAAGTGATAATCCATTAAAAGTGGAAAATGAAATGCGGAAGCTTTTACCTCCTGAAAAGTCGAATGATTTTTGCCATAGAAGTGTACTTTTTGGCCGTGAAATCTGCACAGCAAGAAACCCAAAGTGTGATAAATGTTCGCTTGGTAATATTTGTCCTAAAAAATTAAAATGACCGATTGGTGTTAGAATGTTTAAAAAATTGATTTCAATTTTTGTTTTGTGTTCTGTATTATCAGTGCCTGTCGCTGCCCAAATACAGACCGAAACAAAGCCCGAAATTACCGCTTCGTCCTATGTTATTTATAATCCTGATAATGACGAGGTGGTGGACGGTAAAAACGAGAATGTAAAAATGTATCCGGCATCGCTTACAAAAATGCTTACAGCACTTACTGTGGTGGATTTATGTGAAGATTTAGACGGTACAATTATAACTGTCAGCGAAAATGCCGTGACCTCGCTTTACGGAACACAGTCTTCTACTGCAAAGCTGAAGATTGGTGAAAAATTTTCAGTAAAACAGATGCTTTATCTTATGCTTTTGCCTTCGGGTAATGATGCGGCTAATGCTTTGGCAGAGCATTTTTGCGGTAATAATAGTTCCTTTGCTAAAAAAATGAATGAAAAAGCTAAAGAAATTGGAATGAAAAATTCTAATTTTTGTAATCCACACGGACTTCACGATGATAATCATTATACAACTGCGCGAGATTTGGCTGTTTTGTCAGATGCATATTTGGAGAACGAAATCCTTTATAATATTGCAAAATGTATAGATTATACTGTTCCAGCAACCAATCTTCAGGGTGAAAGGCAGATTCGCACCACAAATTTTATGCTCATTGAGGGAAGCGGATATTATTATCCTTATGCTACAGGACTTAAGACAGGTAATACAGATAAAGCGGGACGTTGCCTTGCGGCAAGCGCTGAAAAAAACGGAGTAAGGTATATTTGTATTCTGCTTGATACACCTGAAAAATGGGTGCGTAAGGGGTATATACGCTCTGATTTTTTGGAAGCTGTTGAAATTTTTGAATATGCTTTCAAGACATATGAATTTGTAAAAATTGCCGAAGCTGGTACCGTTGTTGCAAATCTTCCTGTTTTCGAGACATTTTCTAAAACAACTGATTTAGTTTTAAAAAATGATGTTTATGCCACTTTACCAAAGGGTACTGATTTATCGCAGCTTAAAACCGATTTCATACCTGAAAATTTAGTAGACAATGTTTATCTTAATTCTCCCGTAAACAGCGGTCAGGTTTCAGGTAATGTGAATTTTATTTTAAATAATAGGGTTATAGGTAGTTGTAACACTGTGGCAAAGAACACTGTAAAGCCTAACGGTCTAATTGTGTTCTGGCACACGGTTGATTTGTACGTTTACATTTTCTTAGGTGTTATAGCTTTTGTGTTGCTGTGCTTTGTTTTTCTAATTATTCGTAAAAAAATTATCGTTTTTAAACGGAAAAAAGCTAAAGAAAAACGTTTGGAAAGACGAAAATTAAAGCAAGCGGAGTTTGAAAAACAGGCACCGTATAATTATTTTAAAATGGATTAAAAAACTTATGATTTTGCTAAATTTAGGTGTTGACATTTACTTTTCTTTATGTTAAAATAGCAAGGTCACACGGAGAGGTATCGAAGCGGTCATAACGAGGCGGTCTTGAAAACCGTTTGGCGCAAGCCACATGGGTTCGAATCCCATCCTCTCCGCCATTTTTTTATTTTATAAATACAGACGTAACCTACGGAGTAGTACTCAAGTTGGTGACGGGCATTTTTCACAAACGCCGCCTGTGGCGGATGCAGTGAGTGAAAAATGGCGTAGCGGTCGAAAAAATTCGGCGCTCCAAGCCGAAAATTTTTTCGGGCACCGCAAGAGGGCACGCAGCCGAGTCAATCTGTGGTTACAAAAAACAATTTAATATCATAAATAGTAACGTAATCTATGGAGTAGTACTCAAGTTGGTGACGAGGCGCCCCTGCTAAGGGCGTAGGCCGGCTAAACCCCGGTGCGAGAGTTCGAGTCTCTCCTACTCCGCCAGAAAAAACGACGTGTTTTGACACGTCGTTTTTTCAACGAAATAAATCCCTTGCGGGATTTGTAAAATGCACTTCGGGCGTGAAATACGCCTACGGCGTGTGAAATGCCTGCGGGCGTGAGTGGATTTATTTCATTTCACTTGATGCATCAGCATCAAATTTCACAATCCGAAGGATTATTTCACCGTGAGCGTAAGCGAATGATCTCACTTAAAACTACGAGAGTTCGAATTAATACGCAAAGTTGCAGAAAATATCTTTTTTGTAGTCCTTAGCCAAAAACAGCACTGATTAAATTCGGTGCTGTATTTTAATTTTTTCTATTTTGTATTGCTATTTACCAATGATTTTTGTTATAATAAATATATAAGCTGACAATTTAAACGGAGGTTTTAATATGGCAAAATCAAAAGTTTTGAAAATTTTAGAAATCGACCCTTATTTGACACCATTTAAGGATGATTTAGATTTGCGTATGTCGCTTTATAAGCAAAAGCGCAAAGAGTTGTTAAAAGATACTAAAAATATAACTGATTTTGCCAACGGCTATAAATATTTTGGTTTTCATAAGATAGATGGCGGTTGGGTTTACAGAGAATGGGCGCCTGCAGCAGAAAAGGTATTTTTAACAGGTGATTTTAACGGATGGAATACTGAAAGCTGCCCTTTAAAAAATCTTGGAAACGGAATTTTTGAAGTAGAACTGAAAGGCGAAAATTCCCTTAAAAGCGGTCAAAAGGTGCAGGCGATTATAGTTCACAACGGTAATACTTTGCGCAGAATTCCCACTTATGCTACACGCGTTGTACAAGATCCTGTAACATACCTTTGGTGCGCTGAAATTGAGGATACCTTTGCAGAATTTGATTGGACAGACAAAGGTTTTAAACCCTCAAAAACACCTTTTATTTACGAATGTCATATCGGTATGTCGGGCGAAGAGGGAAAAGTGACTTCTTACCGCGAATTTACCATAAATACTTTGCCCCGCATTAAAGAGCTTGGTTATAACACAATTCAGATTATGGCAATTATGGAGCATCCGTATTATGGTTCTTTCGGTTATCAGGTTTCAAACTTTTATGCCGCTTCTTCGCGTTACGGCACGAGTGCAGAACTTAAAGAGCTTATAAATGCGGCACATAGTATGGGAATTACGGTGTTGCTCGATATTGTTCATTCACACGCAGTGCGCAATACAAATGAGGGCTTAAATGAGTTTGACGGTACGGTTTATCAGTTCTTCCACGAGGGAGGAAAAGGCGAACACTCAGCATGGGGAACAAAGCTCTTTAATTACGGCAAAAATGAGGTTTTACACTTCTTGCTTTCTAACCTTAAATATTGGATGGAGGTATTTCATTTTGACGGTTTCCGTTTTGACGGTGTAACCTCTATGCTTTATCACGACCACGGTTTAGGCTCCGCTTTTACAGATTACAGTATGTATTTTTCAATGAATACAGATACCGAGGCTGTGACCTATCTTCAATTAGCTAATGAGCTTATTCATAAAGTTAATAAAAACGCTATCACTGTTGCGGAGGATATGTCAGGTATGCCTGGTATGTGTATTCCTATTCGTGACGGGGGTATTGGTTTTGATTTTCGACTTTCAATGGGTGTGCCTGATTTGTGGATAAAAACTATTAAAGAGCAGGCAGACGAGCATTGGAATATGGGAAATCTTTGGTACGAATTAACATCACGCAGGCCTTGTGAGAAAAACATCGGTTATTGCGAATCACACGACCAAGCACTTGTGGGCGATAAGACAATAATGTTCAGACTTTGTGATGCTGAAATGTACACAGGTATGCAAAAATTCGGAGGGAATTATGTAATAGACCGTGGAATTGCGCTTCATAAAATGATAAGGCTTATCACTTCTTCGCTTGCAGGGGAAGGATATCTGAATTTTATGGGTAACGAATTCGGTCATCCTGAATGGATAGATTTCCCAAGAGAGGGCAACGGTTGGAGTTATCATTATTGCAGAAGACAATGGAGTCTTGTTGATAATCCAAATTTGCGTTACCGCGAGCTTAATGATTTTGATAAGGCTATGCTTGACCTCTTGAAAAAAGGAAAATTATTAGAGGCAAATGCCCAAAACCGTTGGATTCATGAGGATGATAAGGTTATAATTTATACAAAGGGAAATTATGTTTTCATTTTCAATTTCCACCCATCAAAATCCTTTGACGGTTATTTTATCCCTGTTGGTAACGAAGGGGTTTATAAAACTGTTTTAAATAGTGATGACGGTGTTTTCGGCGGTTATTCACGTGTTGATGCTGACTATAAGTATAAGTCCGAAAAAACACCTGCCGGATGGTTCGGTTTTAAGTGTTATTTACCAAACAGAACAGCAATTGTTCTTAAAAAAATTAAATAAACGGTGATGTTTTGATATATTTTTTATTAATTTTACTTTTGTTTTTGGCGATTGTTTTATATTTCTTTAATCTTGCATTTGTGCGAAAGAATAACACAAATGTTGATGATATGGATCCCACAATAAGCGAATCGCTGAAGCCTTATTCGGATTTGATTGAAAATTCAATGAAATTCATAAAATCAAAACCGCAACATTGGTATTATACTACCGCGTTTGACGGTGTGCGTCTGGCGGGGAGGTATTTTGATAATAACAGCAGTTGCACAATATTTTTATTCCACGGATACCGTTCCAGCGCAGATCATGATTTTTCCTGTGCAATTGAAATGTATCTAAAGATGGGATTTAATATATTTTTAGCAGACCAACGTGCACACGGCAGGAGTGATGGAAAGCTTATAACCTTTGGTGTGAAAGAGAGTCGCGATGTTGTGTCGTGGGTTGAGTTTGTTAATGCAAAATTTTCACCCGAACAGGTAATTATCAGCGGTCTTTCAATGGGGGCTACAACCGTTTTGCTTTCTTTAAGACACAATCTGCCTAAAAATGTAAAAGGTGTTATTGCTGATTGCGGTTTCACTTCACCTGCGGATATTATCGAAAAAGTGGGTAAGGATTCTTTTAAAGTTAACGCTCATTTCTTTATTCCATTTCTTGATTTGGCATGCAGAATTTTCGGAAAATTCTCAATTACTGGGGTTTCAACAGTTGATGCGGTTAAAAATACCGAACTTCCGATTATGTTTATACATGGCGAAAAGGATAATTTTGTACCCTGCGAAATGACAAAGAAAGCTTTTGCTTGCTGTAAGAATAACTGCCGTATGTTTTTATCAAAGGAAGCTGGGCACGGACTTAGCTTTTTAGTTGATACTGAAGATATTTTAGCCGAACTTAAATCTTTTTTGAAGTTTTGTATTGAAGACTCTTAATTTTTATTGACATTTCTTTTATTTAATAATAAAATTATAATATAAATATTATGGAGAAACGGTATGAAATTTATAAAAGTTCTGTCATTACTTTTAATATCTGTGTTTGTGCTTTCTATGTGCGGTTGCACAAAGGCAGATAAAATCTATGGGGAAGTTAGTGAACCGCAAGTCGTATCTGATGTTTCATCTGTACAGTCTTCTACCTTGCCCGAGATTACATCGCTTGATAGTAAAATGTCAAAATATTTTGACATAAGCCTTTTTGATGAAGAAAACTATGCAGATATTTACTTGGGAAAGAAATTTGAAATAAACGCTGTATATGATAATAGCTATTTTTCTGTTCCTACTAATATGGACGATATTGGGAAGAGCGGTTGGCAATTAGTTGAAGGCAGTGATTATGACGAAAACTCACTGGTATATGCCAAGGAAACAGTTGAATTGAATTTTAAAAATACACAAGGTGCAGAGATTACCGCTTTGTTTTATAATTCATCAAATTCTTCTATCCGTCTTTCAAAATGTGATATTGTAAAATTTCGTATAAATAATAATTATCCGAATGAAAATTATAAAGAATTTAATGTCTGCGGTATTACAAATATATCAGTAATAACTGATATTACACAAATTCTTGGAACACCTTCGCACTTTTATAAAAAGACTGAAAACACCTATTATTTTGATTACTTTTTAGAAAAGCGCGACCGTAGAAATAAAATTAGAATTTTTGTTGATCTGGAAAACGATTCAGTAACGGCTGTTGAATTTTCGAAATATAAATAATAATTAGCTGTCACCTTGGTGACGGCTAAAATTTTAAGGAGTCCTTTATGAATACATATTTTTATCCGTGTGATTTTTTACTACCTAAATCTGATTTCGAAAAATGGGCAGTTGTTGCATGTGACCAATATACTTCTGAGCCTGAATATTGGAAGTCGGTTGAAGAATTTGTGGGCGAAGAACCGTCTGCGCTTAATATAATTTTGCCTGAAGTTTATTTGCAAGCAGATAACAGTGAGCGTATTTCAAAAATCAATAAAACAATGAAAGACTATATTGAAAAGGATATTTTTAATAAGATTAATGATACCTTTATTTATGTCGAGCGTGAGGTTACAGGCGGTAAAATCCGCAAAGGAATTGTAGGTCTTATAAAACTTTGTGATTATTCTTACGATAAGAACGCTAAAACTCTTGTGCGCGCTACAGAAGCTACCGTTATTGAAAGAATTCCTCCACGCGTTGAAATACGTAAAGACGCTTTATTAGAACTTCCACATATAATGCTTTTGATTGATGATGAGAATAATTCTGTGATTGAACCGTTATCTTTGAAAACCGAAAGCTTTAATAAGGTTTATGATTTCGATTTGATGCAAAATAGCGGTCATATTAAGGGCTTTGCAGTTGATAATAAAACAGTATTACAGGTTCAGAATTCATTAGAAAAGCTTGTAGATAAAATAGATGATAAATTTTTGTTTGCTGTTGGTGACGGTAATCATTCCCTTGCAACAGCAAAAGAGTGTAATTCGGAATATGCAATGGTAGAAATTGTTAATATTCACGATTCTTCTCTTGAATTCGAGCCGATTTACCGCGTTTTATTCGGTGTAGAGCCTGAAAAACTTTTAAACCAATTTATAGGAGACCTCGGCGGTGAATATCTTGGCACCGATGCGCAGAGGTTCACCTGCGTTTTTGGTGATAAGGTTAAAGAAATTTCCGTAAAACCGACTGGTAAATTGGCGGTTGCTACTTTACAAGCTTGGCTCGATAAATATCTTGTTGAGAATAGTGATGCTAAAATTGACTATATTCACGGCGAAGATGTGGTATATTCGCTCTCAAAACAGCCCAACACCTTAGGCTTTATCTTTGAAGGTATGCAAAAAAGCGAACTTTTCGATGCAATCAAGCAAGATGGCTCACTACCGCGCAAAACCTTTTCAATGGGGAACGCCTGTGATAAGCGTTTCTATATAGAAGCGAGATTAAATAAGTGATTAAATATTGTAATGGGTGATGTGCAAATCACCCATTATTTTTGTCTTGACATTTTATTTGCTATAAAGTAAAATAATATGGTAATATGCGGGTGTGGCGGAATTGGCAGACGCACTAGCCTTAGGAGCTAGCGCTTACGCGTGCAGGTTCAAGTCCTGTCACCCGCACCACAAACACCCTGATGATATCAGGGTGTTTGTTTTTAACAAAATAATACTTTTTCCGTAAAATATAGTACGGAAAGGGTGTGTTTTTATCAAAATTAATAAAAAATCGGTTTATCGGGTTTTGATATCTTGGTTAACGCTTCTTTTGATTTTTTCAATTATAATGGGGTATATTTACTACAAAATGCAACCTGTAATTTTGCGTTATGCTGTTAGCATTGCGGAAACGGTAATGCTTAATTCTGCAAATGAGGCGATTGTAAATATCCTTGAAAATGAAGAGTTTTCTTATAATGATATCGCCGTTTTAAGCCGTGATAATAATGGCTTAGTTCAGAGCCTTGAAATTGATACATATAAAGTAAATTACTTAAAAAGCCACATTTCAAACGAGATTTCAAAGGTAATTGCTAATAAAGAAAGATATACAGTTTCTATTCCTTTTGGTACATTTTTAGCAAATACTTTTACATCTGGTTTGGGGCCTGATATAAATTTTAAAATGCAGATGACCTCAACTGCATTTGTCGATTTTGAACACGAATTCACAAGTGCAGGAATAAATCAGGTACTGCACAGAGTTGTTGTTAACATTAAAATTAACGGAAGTCTTATTATTGCAGGTTATAAAAAAGGTATTTCGGCAAATACTTCGGCGATTGCGGCGCAAACTGTAATTGTGGGCGCTGTTCCCGAAAGCTTTACAAATGTTATAGAAGAAGAATCAGATAATACCGCCGGTCTTATAAATGATTACGGTGGGGTAGTAGGAGAATGAAATGGATACTCTAAAAGCTAAAGAAAGAATCGAATTTTTAAGCGAAACACTTAAGTATCATAACCGTAAGTATTATATTGAAGATTCGCCCGAGATTGAAGATTTTGAGTATGATGCAATGCTTCGTGAGCTTGAAGATTTGGAAAAAGAATACCCGCAGTTTAAACGTGAAGATTCCCCAACACAGTTAGTAGGCGGTGCGGTTTCTAAGCTTTTCAGCGAAGTGCAGCATACTGTAAAAATGGAAAGTTTACAGGACGTTTTTAATTTTGAAGAGTTACGCGCTTTCGCCCAAAAAATAGATATTTCTAAAACCACCTTTTCTGTTGAGCCTAAAATTGACGGTCTTTCTGTTTCACTCGAATATCGTGACGGTTTATTTTTCCGTGGTTCAACTCGCGGTGACGGTGAAGTCGGTGAAGATGTAACTGCAAATTTATTGCAGATTAAATCAATTCCGAAAGCTATTAAATTCGGCGGTGAGCTTGAGGTTCGCGGTGAGGTTTATATGCCCAAAGAAAGCTTTTTAAAGCTTGTTGAACGGCAAGAGCTTTTAGGTGAGGCAACGGCTAAGAATCCTCGTAATGCGGCGGCTGGATCTCTAAGGCAGAAAAATCCGAAAATCACTGCTGAACGTGAGCTTGATATATTTGTTTTTAATATTCAGCGTATAGTGGGCAAAGAGTTTGATAGTCATATAGAAACCTTGGATTTTATTAAAGAATTAGGTTTTAATGTTTTGCCCACATATAAGCGTTGTGAAAATATTGAAGAAGCAATTACAGAGATTGAGCGTATAGGTAACTCCCGCGGTAATTTGCCTTATGATATTGACGGTGCAGTTGTAAAAGCTGATAATCTTTCATACCGTGAAACCGTAGGCAGTACTTCAAAGTTTCCTAAATGGGCGGTAGCTTTCAAATATCCACCCGAAGAAAAGGAAACTGTTTTAAAGGAAATTGAAATCGGTGTTGGCAGAACAGGCGCATTAACACCTACTGCAATTTTTGACCCGATACAGCTCGCGGGGACTACTGTCAGCCGAGCAACTCTTCATAATCAGGATTTTATTTCTTCCAAGGGAATAGCTATTGGTGATACAATTATTGTCCGAAAAGCAGGGGATATCATACCTGAGGTGCTTTCAGTAAAATATCATAATCAAGGTTCTCAGGTTTACAGTATGCCATCATATTGTCCGTCCTGCAATTCACCTGTCAGCCGTGAAGAAGGCGAAGCAGTCATCCGTTGTACAAACGCCGATTGCCCTGCGCAGTTGTTGAGACATCTTATTCATTTTACTTCCCGTGATGCGATGGATATAGAAGGTTTAGGACCTGCTGTGTTAGAACAGCTACTCGAAGCCGATTTGGTTCATAACATTGTTGATTTATATACCCTTGATTATGAAAAAGTGGCTTCTTTAGAACGCACAGGTGAAAAATCAGTGCAAAACCTTAAAAATGCCATTGAAGCTTCAAAGGAAAACGATTTATCTAAGTTTATTTTTGCTTTGGGTATTCGACATATAGGTGCAAAGGCAGGTAAGCTCTTGTCAGAGCATTTTGGAGATATAGATGCTATTATAAGCGCAACAAAAGAACAGTTTGAAGCGATTGACGGTTTTGGAAGTATCTTAGCGCAATCAGCTTTTGATTTCTTCTCACTTGAAAGCACTAAAATTATGATAGAGCACTTTAAGTCATTAGGTCTTAACTTAAAATCTTTAAAGGAATTAAAGGATAACAGGTTTTTAGGTCTTACATTTGTTCTTACAGGCACCTTGCCCACATTATCGCGAAAAGAAGCTTCCGATATAATCGAAAGCTTTGGGGGTAAAACATCTTCTTCAGTTTCAAAAAAGACTAATTATGTATTGGCAGGGGAAGAAGCAGGCAGTAAACTTGATAAGGCTAATGCGTTAGGTGTTATGGTTATTAGTGAAGAACAATTTAACGAAATGATAAAATAAAAATCCCGAAAGGGATTTTTATTTTATCCGTCATAATCTTCCAATGCAGTCAGTGCTTCGTCCTTTGTTAGAAAATAAATTCCTTTTTCAAGGTGCTGCTTGTCCTCATTCGGCAATGTATCTACAGAGATATCACCGAAAACCTCAACCACTTCACCGTTGTTAAGTAAAACTACAGTGTTTTCATGTGAACGGATAACCCAATTATCTGTGTTTTCATTTTGAGTTTTAACAGCAAAACTGCTTGCGGCTACTATTATCAAGAGAAAAACACCAAGTATTATTCCTAAAATCATATATTTTTTATTTTGAACCTTTGCCATAAAATCACACTCCGTATTTATATTTTTGGCAAAAATTGTTTTTTTATTCAAAATTCCGCTGGGACAATGCCGTGGTAAAGCAAAATTATCACTGAACTGATAACAGAAAAAGGCGAAAATTTTTCGGTTAGCCTTATTTTAAATTCGCAAGGCTCTAAAAGATTACCGTTTATATCATAAATTGAACGTTGTAGTGTTGCAAGCAGTGTGTTTTCTGAAATGCTTGAAAGGGTAATGGTGTTTTTGTTGTTAATTCCACAGGTGATAACAGCGTTTTTATTTTTTTTAAATGTTTCAAAGCCACTTTTATTATCCTCTTCACAAACCCCGATAACACCGATGGGAAATTTTTGGTCTTTAAAACGAATACTTTTTTCTAAAAAAACCGCAATCCCTTTATTGAGTGAAATTTCTGTTTTTTTATAGATACTAACTATTGTAAAACTACCGTTGTTTTCAATTAAAAACT
This sequence comes from Acutalibacteraceae bacterium, assembly GCA_045539955.1. GTDB lineage: Bacteria > Bacillota > Clostridia > Oscillospirales > Acutalibacteraceae > UBA737. The sequence goes on from JAZQGI010000021.1 coordinate 52,312, forward strand.
TGTCCGAAATAAAGTTTCCGCCGTATTTTTCAAGAATTTTTACTAATTCCTTTTCACGCTTACTCTTACGGTTTGACAAAAGAATTACCACAGCTAATCACCTAAAGTTTATTGTTACCAAAATTTTTGAAATTCTTTATGTTTTTGTTGAAAAATAAATATTTATATGATATTATCAAAGTAATAAAACTCTTTTAAAGGAGAACTTATATGATAACTAAAAAACTTTTCGGAAAAATGCCTACAGGAGAAGAAATTTTTTGTTGGACAATAACCGATGGTGATATGTCGGCTGAGGTTATTGATTATGGCGCAACTTTGCGTTCTTTGATTGTTCCTGACAAAAACGGAAAACCTACTGACGTTGTTCTCGGTTATGATACTGTTGAAGAATATATTGAGAATGACGGTTATATTGGTGCCACTGTCGGAAGATTCGCAAACCGTATTTGCAAGGGTAAATTCACATTGAACGGTGAGCAATACACGCTTGCTACTAACGACGGCCCTAACCATCTTCACGGCGGTATTGAAGGTTATGACAAGCGAGTTTGGGACTTAAAGGATGAAGACGGCTCACTTGCTTGCTATCTTGTATCACCCGACGGTGACGAGGGTTACCCCGGAACCTTGGAAATTAAGGTTACATACGCAATAATAGACGGCGGACTTTCGATTCATTATGAAGCTGCAAGTGATAAGGATACCATCTTTAACCCAACAAACCACGCATATTTCAATCTCGACGGCAAGGATAAGGTTAACGACCAATATTTAAAGATTAACGCTGATTATTTCACCCCAAATGATGCTGATTGCTTGCCAACAGGTGAAATTCTTTCGGTTAAGGGAACTTCGATGGATTTTACTGAGTTCCATACAATCGCAGAGCGTGCCGATATGGATGAGTTTGTTAAACCCTACGGCGGTTACGATGTAAACTTTGTTCTAAATGGTAAATCGCCTGCTTGCGAGGTTTATTCTGATAAAAACGGCATTGTTATGACGGTTGAAACTACAGAGCCTGGCGTTCAGCTTTATACTGGTAACGGCACCTCTGACAGAAAGGGTAAAGACGGTGCAGAGTACGGTTGGAGAAGTGCTTTTTGCTTGGAAACACAACATTATCCTGACTGTATAAATCATTCTGATTGGCCTTCTTGCGTGCTTAAAGCAGGAGAATTATTCAATAGCACAACTGTATATAAATTTTCTGTAAAATAGGATAATAATATCACCGCTCGGTAAAATTTTTCGAGCGGTGAATTTTTTGTTGATATGGTGTTTTATTAATGTTATAATATTTTTAACATTTTATTCATCATAATTTTTATTACTTTGTTAAAATGATTAGAGGTGATACGCTTGTTTGGGTATATTAAGGTTTGTAAAGGTGAACTTAAAATTAAAGAATATGAGCTTTACCGCAGTGTTTACTGTTCGCTTTGTAAAACCTTAGGAAAAAATTTTGGCTTATTGTCAAGGTTTACTTTGAATTATGATTTTACATTTCTTAGTCTTCTTAATATGTCTTTAAAAGACGGTTGTGATAAATTTTATTCAAAGAGTTGTACCTTTAATCCGCTTAAAAAATGTAATTTTTGCAAAAATACCGAAAATTTTGAAATGCCATCTGCGGCAGCAATGATAATGTCTTATTATAAATTGCTTGATAATATTGCAGATGAAAAAGGAATTAAAAAAATTGGATTTCTGATTTTGAAACCTTTTTTAAAGTCGGCAAATAATAAAGCTAAGAAAAAATATCCTCATATTGAAAAAATTATTTTTGATTATATTTCCAAACAGGCAGAGCTTGAAAACCAAAATTGCCGTGAGATTGACCGTGTTTGTGACCCCACAGCAATTGCACTTTCAAAATTGTTGATGCTTTGCAGTGAGGAACCATCACAAAAACGCATTTTAGAGCGTTTGGGTTATTGCATGGGCAGGTATATTTATCTGCTTGATGCTTTTTGCGATTTAGGGGAAGATATAAAAAAGGGAAGATATAACTGCCTTAAAGAAAAACCGAAAAATGAGGTTAAAGATTATGTAAAATCGCAAATTTATTTTTGCATTAATGAGGCTGCAAAGGCTTTCGAGCTTTTAAATATAAAAAAGTACAAATCAATTCTTGGTAATATCATATATTTAGGACTTGAAGAAACCGCTATAAAGGAGTTAGAAAAATGAACGATCCTTATAAAATTTTAGGTGTTGACAGAAACGCTACCGATGACGAAATTAAAGAAGCGTATAGAAATCTCGCAAAGAAATATCACCCCGATAATTACGGGGATAATCCGCTTTCCGATTTAGCGGAAGAAAAAATGCAAGAAATCAATGAGGCTTATGATGCAATTATAAATACCCGCAAGGGCAAAAAAACTTCCGGTTCATCTGCTGGGGATAATTCCACCACAACTGATTTTCCTGAGGTTAGAAATCTTATAAGACAGGGAAGACTTGAGCAAGCGCTTGAATTATTGGACGGTGTTCCACCGCATGAGAGAAATGCTGAGTGGTATTTTCTTAACGGTACTGTGCTTTATAGACGCGGTTGGTTTGATCAGGCATACACAAGCTTTGCTACTGCCTCGCGTATGGATCCATCAAATATGGAATACCGTAATGCAGTTATGAATGCAAGTCGTCAGGCGTCCCGACAGCAAAATAATCCGTACCGCACCTATTCAGGCGGTGACTGTGACGGATGCAGTATGTGTCAGGGGCTTATTTGTGCGGATTGCTGCTGCGAATGTTTAGGCGGCGATTTAATTAGGTGTTGTTAATGAAAAACACTAAAAAAATTACTTTTTGTGCTATAATGTCTGCTTTGGCGGCAGTTGTAATGCTTGTTTCATATTTTCCGTATTTCACTTATGCTGTGCCTGCTGTAGCAGGACTTTGTATTATGGTAGTTGTGATTGAAATCGGCTGTAAATGGGCATTTTTATCCTATTTTTCTTCAGCATTTTTAGCTTTTTTATTCGCTGAAACAGAAAGCAAGTTAATTTATATCGCTCTTTTTGGCTTTTACCCAATTCTTAAATGTCTTATTGAAAAAATCGGCAAACCGTTTGCAGAATGGATAATAAAATTTTTACTTTTTAACACTTGTGTTGTGTCGATGTATTTTGTATTTTCCGAATTGCTGATGCTTTCCATTGAGGATATAGGTCCACTTGCAGAATACGGAGCAATTATTTTATTAATTCTCGGTAATATTGTGTTTGTGATTTATGATATTGCAGTTTCCAAATTAGCATGTGTTTATTTGGGCCGATTTCATACAAAAATACAAAAATTTTTAAAATAGGTAGTTTATGAAAACTGAACAGATAAAAATAATTAAGCTTGATACCATAACATCTACAAATGACTACTTAAAACAGCTTGCCAAAAGCGGTTGCCCTGAAAAAACGGTTGTAATTGCTGATTGTCAGACATCGGGCAAAGGTACAAAAAACCGTTCTTTTATATCTCAAAAAGGCGGCGTCTATTTAAGTATTCTTATTCGCCCTAAAGTACAAGGCTTTGATGCCACTTTGATAACTTCTGCAACGGCGGTTGCTGTTAGTGATGCTATAAATAAGATAAGCGGCAAAGAAACGCAAATTAAGTGGGTTAACGATATTTATCTTGAAAATAAAAAGGTTTGCGGCATACTTTGTGAATCTGTCTTTAATGCCGACGGTAAAATACCCTATATAATCGTGGGAATTGGGGTTAATCTTTTTAAACCTCAAAACGATTTTCCAAATGAAATTAAAGATATTGCAACCTATATTTTTGAAAAAGAAGACATTAATATTAAAGAAAAGTTTATTAGCATTTTACTTGATTATTTTTTTAAATTTATTGACGATTTAGAAAACAAAACTTTTCTACAAAAATACCGTGAAAAAAATCTTGTTTTAGGAAAAGAAATCTGTGTTACGTGCGGTGATGATAAAAAAATTGCACGGGCAATTGATATTGATGATCAATGTAGACTGTTAATTGAATTTCCTAATAAAGTTAAAAAGACATTATGCTCTGGAGAAGTAACTATAAAGATTTAAAAATCTGCTAATCAGTTTTGATTAGCGGTTTTTCTTTTTTTGGTTAAAAAACGATTTTGATTAGCGGATTTTCTTTTTTGGTTAAAAAACGATAAAATTGCTTATAATATTGTTATTATTTACTTGACAACAGCGTATGAAAGATAGTAATATATTATAAGATATATATTATAAGGGAAATTCTACCTAAATTATTGAATTTGCGTTTACATAAATTTTTTACGGAGGACTTATATGAGCGAAAAAAACGTTAAAAAAGACGTTAAAAAGCAAGTGAAACAAAATAAAAATAATAAGAATATTAATAACAAAGCTCATCACACAAAAAAACAAACAAATTATAAATCAAAAAATACTTTGCCAAGAAAACCTAAAGCACCAAAACTGCCCGTTAAAATCATTCCCTTAGGCGGTCTTTTGGAAATTGGTAAAAATATTACGCTTTATGAGTATGACGGCGATATGCTTCTTGTGGACTGCGGTATGGCATTTCCTGATGAGGAGATGCCTGGTATTGATATTGTAATTCCTGATTTTTCTTACGTTTTAGAAAATAAGGATAAAATCAAAGGTTTAGTAGTAACACACGGTCACGAAGATCACATAGGTGCAATTCCTTATCTCCTAAGAGAATTTAATGTTCCGATATACGCTACACGGCTTACTGTTGGTTTGATTGAAGGCAAGCTTAAAGAGCATAAACTTCTTGAAAGCGCAAAGCTTAATACTGTAAAACCAGGGGAAATAGTAAAGCTGGGTAAATTCGATGTTGAATTTATACACGTTAATCATTCAATTCCTGATGCGGTAGCTTTTGCTATTAAAACGGGCGTTGGAACAGTTGTACACATGGGTGACTTCAAGATTGACACAACACCTATCGACGATTTTGTAATCGACTTCGGCAGATTTGCAGAGCTTGGTAAAAAAGGTGTTCTTGCAATGCTTTCTGACTCTACAAACGCCGAAAGACCTGGTTATACTTCATCAGAAAAGCTTGTTGGCGGTTCTTTTTCTAACCTTTTTAAAAAGGCAGAGGGCAGACGAATTGTCGTTGCAACCTTTTCTTCAAATATTCACCGTATTCAACAGATAATTGATGAAGCGGTGCGTTGTAACCGAAAGGTTGCTATTTCGGGCAGAAGTATGCTCAATGTTGTTAATGTAGCTTCAGAGCTTGGATATTTAAAGGTTCCCAAAAATGTTCTTATCGAAATTGAAGCAGTTAAGAATTATCCGCCCGAACAAACAGTTATTATAACCACAGGCAGTCAGGGTGAACCGCTTTCTGCTCTTCATAGAATGGCATTTTCTGACCATCGTCAAATAGCTATTATGCCTGGCGATATGATTATTATTTCTGCAACTCCTATACCAGGAAATGAAAAATTTGTTGATAAAGTTGTAAATGAACTTATGAAACGCGGTGCAGAAGTTGTATATGAAAGAATGTATGACGTTCATGTTTCGGGACACGCTTGTCAGGAAGAATTAAAACTTATGATGAGCATTGTTAAACCTAAATTCTTTATACCCGTACACGGCGAACAAAAGCATCTTATAAAACACAAAATGTTAGCAGAAGAAATGGGTATACCGAGTGATAATATAATTATCGGCAATAATGGCTCGGTTATTGAGGTTTCAAAGAAAAATATTAAGTGTGAAGAAACAGTCACTGCAGGCAGAGTTTTTGTTGATGGCTTAGGCGTAGGCGATGTTGGTAGCATTGTTCTTCGTGACCGTAAGCACTTATCTGATAACGGACTTATAGTCGTTGCAGTTTCAATTGACAAGGTGACAAGAGAGGTTGTTGCAGGTCCCGATATAGTTTCGCGTGGATTTGTTTATGTTAAAGAATCTGAAGACCTTATGAATGAAATTGAGAATGTGGTATGCGATGTTTTAGAGCGTTGCCACATTCACAATGTAAGAGATTGGATAACGATTAAAACTAAAATTAAAGACGGTGTTTCGAGATTTTTGTTCACTAAAACAAAACGAAGCCCGATGGTATTGCCAATATTAATGGAGGTATAAAAATGAAAGTAATTTTACTTGCAGATGTTAAAGGACACGGAAAAAAAGGAGAGCTTTGCAACGTATCTGACGGTTATGCGCGTAATTTCCTTTTTCCAAAGAAATTAGCGGTTGAGGCAGATAACACTGCTTTAAATGACCTTAAAAATCGTGAAGCAGCGGCAGCACACCACAAAAAAGAAGAAATTGATGCCGCTAATGTTACGGCTAAAAAGCTCGAAGGCAAAACAGTTACAATTTCTGCTAAGGCAGGCTCTAACGGTAAATTATTTGGATCGGTTACTTCAAAGGAAATCGCAGCCGAAATTAAAAATTCATTAGGCATTGAAATTGACCGTAAAAAAATGAGCGCTCCCGACATTAAGAACTTCGGTGAATACACAGCCGAAATTAAATTATACACAGGTATCACTGCAAAAATAACTGTAAAGGTTACGGAATAATAAAATGAGTGACGAAAAACTTATATACAACCTCGACGGAACAAGGCTTCCTTATTCGGTGGAGGCTGAACAGGCGGGTTTAGGGTCGGTTATTGTCGACCCTAAATGCCTTAATGAAATTGCAGTACAAATGAAGACGGATTATTTCTATATCCCACAGCATAAGGAAATTTATACTGCGATGTCTTCAATGTATGAATTGAGTCAGACTATTGATTTTGTATCACTGCTTGAGAAACTGAAAAAAGACGGTGTATATGACGATGCCGGCGGTAAGGCTTACCTTACTCAGTTAGTACAAACTGTGCCATCTTCGGCAAATGTGCTTACATACGTTGCGATTATCCGCGAGCGTTATTATGCGCGTGCGCTTTTAACTGCGGCGCAGGGAATTATTAAGGATATAAATGAAAATACTGAGGATTCGGGTAAGCTTATTGATTCTGCTGAGCAGCGTATTTATGAAATCCGTCAAGGCAGGGAAATCAGCGGTCTTACACATATAAAAAGCGTTATAGAAAACGAAACCTATGACCGCCTTTCAAAAATGTCTGACCCAGCAACAAGAGATGATTATATTGGCATTCCGTCTGGCATTGGCGACCTTGATAAGATGATTACAGGTCTTAATAAATCTGACCTTATTATTTTAGGCGCCCGTCCAGGTATGGGTAAAACCTCGTTTGCTTTAAATATTGCGCGCAATGTAGCGGTTAATAGCGGTAAAACTGTTTGTTTTTTCTCTCTTGAAATGACGCGTGACCAATTAGCACAACGTATGCTTTCGAGCGAAGCGGGTATCAAGAGTGAAAAGCTACGCACAGGTGATCTTTTACCTGATGAATGGACAAGATTAGCACAAGCAGGCGACCACCTTTCAAAAGCTAATATTTATTTTGACGAAACTTCAGCTATTACAGTTCCCGAAATGAAAGCAAAGCTTCGTAGAATGCGTCAGGTTGACCTTGTGGTAATTGACTATTTAGGACTTATGAAATCTGCAAAATCTACCGAGAACAGAGTTCAGGAAGTTTCTGAAATTACACGAAATTTAAAAATTATGGCAAAAGAGCTTAAGGTTCCTGTAATTGCTTGCGCTCAGTTATCGCGTGGTACTGAAACAAAGGGTAAATCGCACAGACCCGCTCTTTCTGACCTTAGAGAATCTGGCTCTATCGAACAGGATGCTGATATTGTTTTATTCCTTTATCGTGATACTTATTATGATAACGAAAAGGGCGATGATGAGGATAGGGCAGATCCGAATAAAGCCGAATGTATTGTAGCTAAAAACCGTCACGGCGAAATTGGTACAATCGATATGCATTGGGACGGTCAGTTCACAAGATTTACCTCTGTGGATGTGTTCAGATAATGAAGGATTTAGTTTTAAAAGCGATTTCTCAATTTTCTCTTTTGCAAAAGGGCGATACCGTTACGGTAGCTCTTTCGGGTGGTGCAGATTCGATTGCGCTTTTGCATTGCCTATATTCTTTGAAAGATGAGTTGTGTATTGAAGTAAATGCGGCGCATCTTAATCACTCAATCCGTGGAGAAGAGGCCGAACGCGACCAAAAATTTGCAGAAGATTTTTGTAAAAAATATGGAATTGAATTTTTTTGTGAGAAGCTTGACGTCCCCTCGTTTGCAAAGGAAAATCATTTAAGCTTAGAGCTTGCGGCAAGAAAACTTCGTTATGATTTTTTGCAAAGAGTGGCAGTTGGTAAAATTGCTACCGCCCACACAGCAAGTGATAACCTTGAAACTTTGATTTTTAATTTGTCACGAGGTACAGCTTTAAAGGGGCTTTGCGGTATTCCGCCAAAGAGAGATAATATAATTCGTCCTGCAATTTTTTGCACACGGGAAGATATTGAAAAGTATTGCTCTCAGAATGGTCTTGAATTTATTACCGATAGCACAAATTTATCGGACGATTATTCAAGAAATAAAATTAGGCACAATGTAATACCAGTGTTAAGACAGTTAAACCCAAATGTCGAATTGGCGGCTGTCAGAACATCTGTTATACTGACTGCTGATAATATTTTTTTAGAAAAAAAGGCAAATGAGCTTTTATTTTCTTTATATGGCGAAGAGTCACTTTCTGTTGAAAACTTTAAGGAATTTGATGAAGCGGTTGCTAAAAGAGTGATTATAAGTTTCTTTAACATATTGTATCCATCGGTCACACTTGAAAACCGTCATATAAATGAAGTTTATACTATTTGCATAAACGGTGTCGGCAAAGTTAATTTACCGTCAGATTTGTATGCTATAGTGTGCAATGGAAAATTGATTTTTTCTGACGGAACTCAGGCTATAACTGAAGATTTTACAGTTAAAATCACAGAATATGAAAATGTTAATAATTTGTTCTCAAATAATTTACTTGACTGTGATAAGATAGTAGGCAAGTTGAGGGTTAGAACCCGCCAAGTAGGTGACAAAATCCGCCTATACGGTTGTTCTTACACTAAAACCTTAAAAAAGCTATTTACAGAATATAAAATCCCATTAAATATTAGGGAAACTCTCCCCGTAATTGCGGACGATGTGGGTGTTGTTTGGGTTCATAATATCGGTGTTGCAAATCGCTGTGCTGTAAGCGATAATACTAAAAAGATATTAAAAATTGAAATTTTAAGCGGAGGAAGTTTAAATGGATAAGGATTTTAAAGAAATTCTCGTATCAGAAGAAGAAATTAAAGAAATATGTGCAAGACTTGGCAAAGAAATTTCTGAAGACTATAAGGGTAAAAAGCTGTTGCTTGTAAGTGTTTTGAAAGGCGCGGTTGTTTTCCTTGCAGACCTTATGCGTCATATTACTTGTGACTGCAGAATTGATTTTTTAGCCGTTTCTTCATATAACGGCGCAAAAACAACTGGTCATGTGAATTTTAAAAAGGATTTAGACTTAAATCCTGAGGGTTATGACATACTTATAGTAGAAGATATTTTAGATTCAGGAATAACACTTTCTTATCTTAAAAAGGTTCTTATGGACCGTAATGCTAACAGTATTAAAGTTTGCGCTTTCCTTGATAAGCCCACTAATCACAAGACTGATATCACAGCAGATTATATCGGCAAAGTTGTGCCTGATGAGTTTGTTGTAGGTTACGGACTTGATTATAATGAAAAATATAGAAATTTACCCTATGTTGCAGTACTTTCGCCAGAGGTATACGCATAAAGGGAAAGGAGAAAACTTTTGAAGAAGAATCTTAAAAGTGTACTTTTATTTATTGGAATTCCGATTATTCTGATATTGTCAGTAACGGCAATTTCGCAATTAAATAAAAATACCGCAGAAAAAAAGTATTATGAAATCGTTAATTTAATCAAAGACAATCAGGTGTCGGAGTATCAGCTCAATCTTTATAGCGGTCAATTGTTATACACCTTGCGTTCAGACGGAAAGGTTTACCGTTATACCGTTGCTGATCCTAATATTTTCTATAACGATATTAACGAAACCGTTATGGAAATTAATGAGGCTAACAAAGGCACGGATTTGGTTATCAAATTTGATTATGATCGAGGCAGTGGCGGAGCTTGGGCTGCAAAATTGCTTCCAACGGTTTTAATGACAGGCTCGGTTATACTTTTGCTGTTTTTAATGACAAAGCGCATGAGTGCCACAATGGGCGGCGACAGAACGATGGGCTTTGGCAAATCAAAGGCAAAAAGAGCCGATAAGCGAAAAAAGACCACCTTTGCCGATGTCGCCGGTGCGGATGAAGAAAAGGAAGAAATGAGTGAAATTGTTGACTTCCTAAAGGATCCTAAAAAGTTTAATGAGCTTGGCGCCAGAATACCAAAGGGTGTTCTCTTAGTTGGCCCTCCAGGTACAGGTAAAACTCTATTAGCTCGCGCTGTTGCAGGTGAAGCAAATGTACCGTTCTTTTCGATTTCGGGCTCTGATTTTGTTGAGCTTTATGTTGGCGTGGGTGCTTCCCGTGTAAGAGATTTGTTTTCTGAGGCTAAAAAAGAAGCCCCTGCAATTATATTTATTGATGAAATTGATGCTGTAGGCCGTCAGCGTGGTGCTGGTCTTGGTGGCGGTCACGACGAGCGCGAACAAACTCTTAACCAGTTGCTCGTTGAGATGGACGGTTTTGGCGCTAACGAAGGCGTAATTGTTATGGCTGCAACTAACCGCCCTGATATTCTTGATAAAGCTCTATTGCGTCCGGGTCGTTTTGATAGACAAATTACCGTTGCTTATCCCGATGTTAAGGGTAGGGAGGAAATTTTAAAGGTTCACTCACGCGGTAAGCCTTTAGGACCTGATGTTGACCTTAGAACTATCGCTAAAAACTCTTCAGGTTTTACAGGTGCAGACCTTGAAAATCTTCTTAATGAAGCCGCACTTTTAGCAGTGCGACACGGCAAAAAGGCAATCACTCAGGAAGAGGTTGAGGAAGCTACTATTAAGGTTGTTATGGGAACTGAGAAAAAATCCCATGTAGTAACAGAAAAGGATAAGATGATTACTGCATATCACGAAGCAGGTCATGCAGTAGTATCTTACTTCTTACCCACGCAAGACCCTGTACACCAAATTTCTATTATTAAAAGAGGTATGGCGGCAGGTTATACAATGTATCTTCCTGACGGTGAACGCGGTCATATTTCTAAAAATAAAATGCTTGAGGATATATGTTCATTGCTCGGCGGACGCGCAGCCGAACAGCTAACGCAAGATGATGTTTGTACTGGTGCTTCAAATGATATTGAACGCGCAACTGAGTTAGCGCGCGGTATTGTTACAAGGTACGGTATGAGCGATAAATTAGGGCTTGTAGCATACGGTAATGACCAAAATGAAGTATTTTTAGGGCGCGATTTTTCTTCAACACCTAATTATTCTGAGAAAACGGCAGCTATCATTGACGAGGAAATTGAAAGCATTGTTATGACACAATACCAAAAGGCTCTTTCAATTCTAAAAGATGCAATGCCAAAGCTTCACGAAACCGCAAAGGTTCTTTTTGAAAACGAAAAAATCAGCGGTGATGAGTTCAGAAGTATTATGGAAAATTAAGTTTCAAGGGTTATCTTTCGGGATAACCCTTGATTTTTTAGGCATAATATTCTTGGTGAAAATTGTGCGAAAAAATATGAGAATTTTTTTAAAATCATTTATTATCAGTATGGTGTGTTGTGCGTTTTTTGTAGGAGCGGGTTTCTTTTATCTAAACACAAATTTTAAAACGGTAGAAAACAAAACAGAGTCTGTGCCGTATACACAGGAAAACCCTAATAATGCAGGGGTTTTACTTGAAATGAGTGGAGATAAAACATTTTTTTATTTTGATTTTGAGAATGAAAAACTTGTTATTTCACTGAAACCTACTGATGAAGAAAAAGGCGAAATATACGGTTATACGGTTGATTATACCGTCGAGGCTGACACCGATATTTTGAGGAGTACGGTTGATTATCTCGGTGGCATTGAATTAACGGTTGACGGTGAAATGTTAAGATATACAGGGCTTCAGGTTTGCTCTTATATACAAAGAGTTGAAACAGGCGAAATAAAGGGTGAAATTCTTAAAAAAATTTGTGAGAGAATTTCACAAAGCGGTGTAGCCTTGGATTTTTTTGCTGATATTATTGAAAACTCGCAAACAAACCTTACTATACCTGATTGTTATTTTTGGAATGAAAAAATAGATATTCTTTGTAGAAATTTGCAGATAATTGATTGAAATTCGAAATAAATATATTTACTTTTTGCACGAGGATTGGTATAATAATTACGATTACTTTTTTGTTTTAAGAGGTGAAGTATGGAATATAATATCAATCCTTCTGTTTTTACCAATGTTTTTGTTTTCCCCACAACGATTGCAGATAAATATTTGAAGCTTTGCAAGGGGGAACACCTCAAGGTTTTATTATACATATTACGTTTAAGTACAAATAAACCTACAGTTGAAGAGATATCGTCAGCACTTGATTTATCAGCTTACGAGGTTAAGGAAGCAATTCTTTTTTGGGCAGATGCAGGTATTCTTCTGACTGAAACCTCCATACACTCAAACCAAAAACAAAAAACGGTTAAAAAGTCATTAAAGCCATCACGCGAAGATATTGCCAAAAGAGGTTTTGAAGACCCAAAAATCAAATATTTGTTGGCAGAAACCCAGCTTAAATTCGGCAGAGGTTTGAAAAATAATGAATGTCAGACTCTTGTGTGGCTGTATGATGATTTAGGTTTGGATGTTTCATTGATTTTGTTTATTGTGGAATATGCAGTTCAGAAACAAAAGAAGAACATCAGCTTTATTGAATCCATTGCAGTTAGTTGGGTAGATAAAGGCGTCGAAACGATTGAACAGGCTGAAGAAGAAGTAAGATATTTAGCCCTTATAGAAAAAGCTTGGTTTATTGTTTCAAAGGCTTTTGGTATAGAATATAGAAAGCCGAGCAAAAAGGAAGAATCACTTTCTCTTTTATGGATTAACGATTGGAAAATCTCGCCCGAAATGTTAAAGGAAGCTTATGATATCTGCATCGATTCAAAATCTAAGTATTCTTTTGCATATATTGCAAAAATAATCGAAAATTGGCATAATAACGGTATTAATTCATTAGAAGATATTAAAAACAAAGACAAGAAAAATGTTGACAAAACTGCAACATACGATATTGATTTGTTTGAAAAAATGTTAAATTCAAAGGATTAAAATTATGGTTACAAAAGAAACTACATATGCAAAGGCTTTTGAAATTAAAAAGCAGTCACTTAAAGAAAAACAAAAGTTAAGAGAAATTATGTTATCAACTGCTTATTCTTCAAATAACAGACTTTCGCAAATTGATAATGAATTATCTTCTTTGGGTGCAAATCTTGCTTTGACTGCGCTTTCAGGCCATAAAACAGCACTCGAAGAGATAAGAATTAAGACACAAATGCTTTCGGCTGAAAAAGAGCAAATTTTGAAAGATTGTAATGTGAGCGAGCTAATTTATGATTGCCCGCTTTGCAGTGATACGGGATATGTCGGTGGAAAAATTTGCGATTGCGTTAAAAAAATTGCAAATAGTCTTGCTATCAAAGAATTGTCTTCCCAAATGCCGATAGATGAATGCACATTTGATAATTTTGATTTAAATTATTATTCTACCGAGGGCGAAAATCCGCGCCGTAGAATGACAACAATATTAAAGTTATGTAAAGAATATGTCATAAATTTTGATCCGCAAACTTCGGGTAACTTATTGTTTTTAGGCGGTGTAGGTCTTGGCAAAACTCATTTAACACTGGCAATAATTTCAGGTGTTATAAAAAAGGGTTATATGTCTGTTTACGGCCCTGCAGACAGCCTATTCACTACTATTGAAAAAGAAAAATTCAGTGGTGAAAACAAGGGAAGTTACGAGAATATGCTTAACTGTGATTTGCTTGTTATTGACGATCTCGGTACCGAAATGGCTAATTCCTTTACAAAGTCAGCGCTTTATAATCTTGTTAACACAAGATTACTTACCAAAAAGCCGACGATAATCAATACAAATCTTACATTGAAAGAAATTGAGAGTATTTATTCACCCCGTATCGCTTCAAGACTTATTGGAAATTTTAATGCGAATAAGTTTTTGGGAAGCGATATCAGACAACAAAAAATTTTAGGAAAATAGAGTGATATTTTTTGGAAATTAAAAGATATGATGCCGGCGTTTATGATGTTGCAGTTATCGGCGGCGGACATGCAGGCATTGAAGCGGCTTTAGCCTCTGCAAGACTTGGCTGTAATACGATTATGTTTTCGATTACTGTTGACTGGATAGGGAATATGCCTTGCAATCCCTCGATAGGCGGTACCGCAAAAGGTCATCTTGTACGTGAGCTTGATGCTTTGGGCGGTGAAATGGGTAAAGCGGCAGATGCTAATACTCTGCAAAGCCGTATGTTAAACCTCGGCAAAGGTCCTGCTGTACATTCACTACGCACCCAAATCGATCGCCGCGCTTACAGTGAATATATGAAGCATACTGTTGAAAAACAGTCTAATCTTGATGTTAAACAGTGCGAAATAGTAAAACTCGAAAAAATAGAAAACGGTTGGGTTTGCGTTTCAAATCTCGGCGCTACATTTGTCTGCAAAAAGGTCATAATTGCTACAGGAACCTTTTTGGGAGGCAGAATATATGTTGGCGAAGTTAACTATGAAAGCGGTCCTGACGGTTGTTTCCCAGCAAGAGAACTATCCAATTCTTTAAAACAGCTTGGCATTCCGCTTCGCCGTTTTAAAACAGGAACGCCTGCGCGAGTACTTCGTGACAGTATCGATTTTTCCGATCTTGAAGTTCAAGAGGGTGACAGTGAAATTATTCCTTTCAGTTATTCCACCAAAACTCCTCTTGAAAATAAAGTAGTTTGCCATATTGGTTATACTAATGATGAAACTAAGCGTGTGATTTTGGAAAATATCGACCGTTCACCCTTGTATTCCGGTGATATCGAGGGTGTGGGTCCCCGTTATTGCCCAAGCCTCGAGGATAAGATTGTCCGTTTTGCTGATAAAAAACGCCATCAGTTTTTTATTGAGCCTTGCGGTGAAAATACTGAAGAAATGTATTTACAAGGTATGTCGTCTTCACTTCCAGAAGAGGTTCAACTGGCGTTTTACAAGACAATTCCTTGCCTTAGAAATCTTAAAATTATTCGTAACGCCTATGCCATAGAATACGATTGTATTGACCCGTCATTTCTAAAAGCTACTCTTGAAATGAAAAATCTTGACGGACTCTACGGTGCGGGACAGTTTAACGGCTCTTCAGGATATGAAGAAGCCGCAGTACAAGGATTTGTTGCAGGTGTTAATGCAGCTTTAAGTGTGCAAGGTAAAGAACCGCTTGTTTTGTCACGCGCATCATCTTATATTGGTACTCTTATTGATGATTTGGTTACAAAAGGCTGTATGGACCCTTATAGAATGATGACCTCACGAAGTGAATACCGTTTGGTACTTCGTCAGGATAATGCTGATGAACGCTTAATGCCAATAGGGTATAAACTTGGACTAATTAAAGAAGAAACTTATAATGATTTTAAAGTTCGCACAAAGCAAAAGGAAGCTGAAATTGAACGTCTTAATACGACTTTTATCGGACCGAATGAAGAGCTTAATAAAATTCTCTGCGATTTAGGAACGGCGCCAATGACAACTGGTATGCGTCTTGCAGACCTTGTGAAAAGACCGCAGTTGTCATATGATATTTTAGCACCGTTTGATAAAACACGTGTTGCTTTGCCAAAGGATGTAATTCAAAAGGTCGAGACTGAAATTAAATATGAAGGTTACATTTCCCGCCAGCAAGCGCAGGTTAATGAAATGTTGCGTCTTGAAAATAAACATATTCCGACTGATATAGATTATAATAATGTTTACGGGTTGCGGCTTGAGGCAATAGAAAAGCTTAATAAAATCAGACCGACTAATATCGGTCAGGCATCTCGAATTTCTGGCGTCAGCCCTGCCGATGTTTCGGTTTTGCTTATACATTTAGCGAAATAATTCACGGTTTATTAACATATTATTTTTTGTGACGAAACAAAATAATGGTATATTCGTTATAAAAAATTAGGAGTTTGTTTATGAACGATTTTAATTATCAAAATAATAATGATGGTTTTTATCATTATTCATACACGCAAAAGAAACCAAAACCAAAAAAGAAAAAAATCGGTGTAGGTTTGGTAATTATTTGTTGCCTTTTGAGTGCAATTGTCGGAGCAGCCAGCGCCTATACTGTATTTTGGTTTGGCAATAAAACTGTTTCTAATGTTACCCAAGAACCTATTTTACAGCAGAACAGCGTTAACATAAATGTTGATGAAGAGGCAACTTCTGTTGTTGAGGCGGTTGCTAAAAAGGTTACACCGAGTGTGGTTGGCATTAGAACAACAACCTCTGTTATGAGTTTTTTCGGCAATCAAGAAGCAAACGGTGAGGGTAGCGGTGTAATTTACCGTGAGGATGGTTATATAATCACTAACTACCACGTAATTGCTGACGGTGTTGAAAACAGAGCTGACACTAAAATATCAGTATTTTTAGATACTGCCGATTCGGAAGCTTATTCTGCAACTGTCGTTGGGTATAATATTTCTGCTGACTTAGCCGTTATAAAGATTGACGCTAAAAATCTTCCTAAAATTGATATTGCTGATTCTTCTCAGTTAAATGCAGGCCAGTATGTAATAACCGTGGGTAATCCGGGTGGTCTTGAATTTATGGACAGTGTCACTTACGGAGTAATAAGCGGTCTTGACCGTGTTGTATCTTCCGACTCTGAGGTATCTCTCATACAAACTGATGCTGCTATTAACCCTGGTAACTCTGGCGGCGCACTTGTTAATACAAAGGGTGAGCTTGTAGGTATTAATTCTTCAAAAATTGTTGCCGAAGAATTTGAGGGAATGGGTTTTGCGGTTCCTTCAAATACAGTTGTTGAGATATGCAATAAAATTATCGAAAGGGAAAACTCGCCCGAGCCATATATTGGTATCACTATCAGTGAAAAATATACTTCAAAAGCTTTAGCGCTCTACGGTTTTCCATCAGGCGCCGTTGTTTTAAGTGTTGCTGAGGGCAGTCCGGCTTATAACTCAGGAATAAGACGTGGTGATATTATCACAGAGTTTAATTCCAAAGAAATCAAGGAATATACAATGCTTGAAGAGCTACTTTCACAATGCACTGTGGGAGAAAAGGTAGATGCTAAAATTTACCGAAACGGTAACACTTATACCACAAAGATAACTATTGGTTCAAACAATTTAGTGAAATAATTTAAGGAAGGGGAAACCCTTCCTTAAAAAAGCAAAAAAATAGTTTTATAATAATTTTAAAAAAACTGTTGCATTTTAAAATTCGCTATGTTATAATATACTGCAAGTGAGTAAAACGATAGGAGGTGTCTTGATGCCTAATATTAAATCTGCTAAGAAAAGAGTACTTATCAGCAAAGCTAATTATGAAAAGAATAAGGCTTACCGTTCTGCTTTAAGAACTGCTGTTAAAAAAGCTGATGCTGCTATCAACGCTAAAAGCGATGATATGGCTGTAGTTGTTAACGAAGCTGTTAAGAAGATTGACCAAGCTGCAAATAAAGGTATTATCCACAAGAATAATGCTGCAAGAAAGAAATCTGCTTTAGTTACACGCTTTAATAAGGTAAACGCGTAAGATTTACAAAAATTAACACCCAAGTATTTTCTAATACTTGGGTGTTTTTTATAAGTTAATTAAATTTTAAAAAGTTTGTTAAAATTTTAATAAAAGTGTTGAAATTGTGCTTTGAATAGGTTATAATATATACTGCTAAAATTTGATTTTCAAAAAGGAGAATTAAAATGACCAACAACAAAACCGTCTTAAAATGGTTAGACGAAATGAAAGACCTCCTCACACCTGATAAGGTTGTTTGGATTGATGGCAGTGAAGAACAGACAGAAGAGCTTCGTAAACTCGCTGTAGAACTTGGCGAACTCGAAGCATTAAATCAGGAAAAATTACCTGATTGTTATCTTCACAGAACCAATCCTAACGACGTTGCTCGTGTAGAAGACCGCACATTCATTTGTACTGCTACTAAAGAAGAAGCAGGTCCTACAAATAACTGGTGCGACCCAAAAGAAATGTATGAAAAGCTTTACAACATTGCACGTGGTTCTTATAAAGGCAGAACTATGTATGTTATCCCTTATTCAATGGGACCTGTTGGCTCTCCGATAGCTAAAATCGGTATCGAAGTAACCGACTCTGTATATGTTGTTCTTAATATGCTTATCATGACCCGCGTTAACAAGCAGGTTCTTGAAGTTTTGGGCGACAGCAATGACTGGGTACGCGGTTTACACTCTCGTTGTGATGTTGATCCTGAAAAGAGATATATCTGCCATTTCCCACAGGATAACACAATTATTTCTGTGAACTCAGGTTATGGCGGAAATGTTCTTTTAGGTAAAAAGTGCCTTGCTCTTCGTATTGCTTCATACCAAGGTTGGAAAGAAGGCTGGATGGCTGAACATATGCTTATCTTAGGTCTTGAAAATCCCCAAGGTGAAGTTAAATATGTTGCTGCTGCTTTCCCGTCTGCTTGCGGTAAGACTAACCTTGCAATGCTTATTCCACCCGAATATTTACGTAAGAAAGGTTATAAAATCTGGACTGTAGGTGACGATATTTCTTGGATGAAGATAGGTCCTGACGGTCGTCTTTATGCTATCAACCCCGAAAACGGTTTCTTTGGCGTTGCTCCTGGCACCAATGAAAAGTCAAACTTCAACGCTCTTGAAAGCACCAAGAAAGGCACCATTTTCACCAATGTTGCGCATGTTTTAGATGACAACACAGTTTGGTGGGAAGGTCTTAATAAAAATTTACCTGAAAATGCTATTGACTGGCGCGGTAACAAGTGGGATGCTTCTAAGTTTGATAAGGCTGATAAGTCAACCTATGCAGCTCATCCTAACTCAAGATTTACAGCCCCTGCTGAAAATTGCCCCTGTATTTCTGAAGAATTCAACAAGGGTGAGGGCGTGCCGATTTCTGCAATTATCTTCGGTGGTCGTCGTGCTAAGTGCGCTCCGCTTGTATATCAATCAAAGGATTGGGTTAACGGTGTATTCGTAGGCTCTGCAATGGCTTCTGAAACCACAGCTGCCGCTGCTGGTGCTGTTGGTGTTGTTCGTCGTGACCCGATGGCAATGCTTCCTTTCTGCGGATATCATATGGGTGAATACTTCAAGCATTGGCTCGAAATGGGCAAAAAGCTTGGCGATAAGGCTCCTAAAATCTTCAATGTTAACTGGTTCCGTACTGATGACGACGGTAACTTCGTATGGCCAGGTTTTGGCGACAATATGCGCGTTCTTAACTGGATTATTGACCGCTGCGAAGGCAAGGCTGATGCTACTGAAACCGCTATCGGTTACATTCCGAAGCCTGAAGATATCGACCTTACAGATTTAGATATGGATATTGAAACTCTTAAGGATATCTTAACTGTTGATAAGGCTGTATGGGAACAGGAAGCTGCTGAAATTACTGAACATTATAAGAAATTCGGCGATAAGCTCCCAGAAGAACTCAAAGAACAGCTTGAAAACCTCAAAGCAAATCTTGCTAAAATGTAATTTAAAAATCCCGCAGTAATGCGGGATTTTTTTATTGACCTTGTGCGCCGTGAAAGTTATAATATTTTTAAGAAAGCAAAAGGGGGTATTAAAATGCCAAAAGATGATAAGGTTGTAATCTGTTTAGGAGATAGTATCACAGAGGGTATGGCAATGGCTCGACAGGACGCTTATCCCGGTGTATTGGGTGAGCATTTGAAAGATCAAATAAAGGTTTTGAATGCGGGTGTCGGAGGAGAAAACAGTTATACAATTTGTTCGCGTGCAAATGCTTTGCCTTTTACTGTTACTAATGATATTGTTTTTGAAAAGGGACAGTATGAATTCTTTTCAAATTACAAGATTTTTTCTGGCATAAACGGTGAAATGATGCGTTATAGATACGGCGTTATGGGCCGTGATTTACCGATAACAAATCTGTTTATAGACGAAAAGCCTTATACCTTGCGCTTTGATAGGGTGGGTATAGAAGAAGAGGATAAATATGTACTTTGCCGCGAGGATGCAAGTGAGCGTGAAGTTATAAAGGTGGGTGCGCTTATAAAGTATGATTATTCGCGTATTTATAAAGAGTGTTACTGTACTGTTCTTTTACAAGGTGCTAATGACGGTGATATGCCGATAGATATAATAATAGACCGATATAGAAAAATCGAAGCATTGAACAAGCGTTTTATACCCTTAATTCCGCATTATCGCGGTGATGATGTCGCCAAGAAGTTTAGGGAAGTATTTGGTAAAAATTGTGTGGATTTGCGTGAATATTGCAAAGAAAAAGTTTGGGCAGATTATAATATCGAAAAAGACGAAGACGATATTAAATGTCTTAAAGAAGGTAAACTTTCAACGCGATTTATACATAAAGCGGTTTACAATGATTGCCATTTAAATAAGTTGGGTTACAAGATTTTGGCGGATTTGGTGTATGAAAAAGGCAAAGAATTAGGATATTGGAAATGAGTGTTTTTAAAATCACAGCAAGTGAAAATTTGCTGTGATTTTTTATTTGTTTTCCTTGCATTAGATAATATCTTATAGTATAATAATATATTATATATCTTGGGAGACTATGTTTTGGAATTAAGTTTAAAAACTAATACCGTTTTAGATGAGCAGATGGGGTATGCTAAACGTGTTTTTTCGTTGCTGTCTAAAGTTTATGGAAACTGCCCGAAAGCCTGCGTAACAACTTTTGGCTGTCAACAAAATGTAAGCGATTCTGAACGGCTTAAGGGTATGCTTTTTCAGATGGGTTATACTATTGTTGACACAATGGAAAAAGCTGATTTTATAATTTTTAATACATGCGCTGTGCGAGAACATGCAGAAGATAGAGTTTTCGGCAATATTGGTATGACGAAGCAAATTAAAAAAGACCGACCGAATACCATTGTTGCAGTTTGCGGATGTATGGTTCAACAAGGTCACATTGCAGAAAAAATCAAAAAAAGTTATCCTTATGTAGATATTGTTATGGGTACTCATGTTGAACACCGACTGCCTGAATTTCTCTACAAGCGACTTACAGGTGCAAAACGTATTTTTGAGCTATCAATGGAGGATAATACAATTGTTGAGGATATCCCCGTAAAGCGTGACGGTAAGTTTAAAGGCTGGCTTCCGATAATGTATGGTTGCAATAACTTTTGTACTTACTGTATTGTGCCTTATGTTAGAGGTAGGGAACGCTCGCGCGAGCCTGAGAAAATCATTTCTGAATTTAAGCAAATGGTTAAAGACGGTTATAAAGACATAACACTTTTGGGACAAAATGTCAATTCTTACGGTAAAGGCTGTTCGCACGGAGTAAATTTTTCAAAGCTTTTACGAATGCTTAATGATATTGAGGGTGAATTTGTAATAAGATTTATGACCTCACACCCGAAGGACTGCACTATTGAGCTTCTTGATACAATTAAAGAATGTAAAAAAGTTTCCCGTCATTTACATTTACCTTTCCAAAGCGGCAGCAGCCGAATTTTAAAGAAAATGAATCGCTATTATGACCGTGAACAGTATCTTCTACTTATAAAAAATGCTAAAGAACGCATTCCTGATGTTGATTTAACAAGTGACATAATTGTAGGTTTTCCTGGGGAAACATATGGTGACTTTAAAGAAACCCTGAGTCTTGTTGAAGAAGTGAAATTTGCTTCACTATTTACCTTTATTTATTCAAAAAGAAAGGGAACACCTGCGGCTGAGATGGAAGATAATATTTCCCGTGCCGAAAAAGGAAAATGGTTTAGTGAACTTTTACTTGCGCAAGAAAAGGTAGCACAAGAAAATATAAATAAATTTTTAGGGCAGACCTTCCGTGTTTTGTGTGACGATTTTTCCGAAAAAGACGGTTTTATGATAGGTCACACTTCAGGCACTGCTGTTATTGAATTTGAAGGCAACGGAGATTTGCTTGGTAAATTTGTTAATATTAAAGTGGGGTCTTATGAAAACGGACTTCGCGGTAAAATAATTTAAAAGAGGTATTAAAAATGGATGTAATTAAGACTGCAAGAGAATTAGGAAAAGCAATTCAGACTGATGAGCGTTTTATTCGCTACGCTAAAGCAAAACTTGCTAACGATAATGATGCTGATTTACAGTCGGCTATAGGTAATTTTAACATTAAGAGAATGGAGCTTGAAAAAGCAACCGGCGAAGAAACAAAAAATGAAGAAAAAATTAAAACTCTTAATGAGGAGCTTCGCAAAATTTATGGCGAAATTATGTCAAGTGCACCTATGGTTGAATATAACACCGCAAAAGCCTTGCTTGACCAGATGATGAATGAAGTAAATATTGTGCTTTCAAAGTCACTTGACGGCGAAGACCCTGAGACATTGACTGTTGAAAGCGGTTGCACAGGAAGCTGTTCAACCTGTGGCGGTTGTCACTAATTTTAAAGATATTTTTTTGAAAGGAAGTTAAAAATGGCAGAGCTGTCACCGATGATGAAGCAGTACAATCAAATAAAAGCTGAAAACGAAGATAGCATTGTCTTCTTCCGTGTAGGCGATTTTTATGAAATGTTTTTCGAGGATGCTAAAAAAGCCTCTGAAGAATTAGATTTGGTACTCACAGGTAAGGAATGCGGTCTTCCTGAGCGTGCACCGATGTGCGGTGTGCCGTTTCATAGTTGCGATGCTTATATAGCCCGCCTTATTGATAAGGGTTATAAGGTATCTATTTGCGAGCAGACAGAGGACCCCGCTACTGCAAAGGGTTTAGTTAAGCGTGAAATTATCCGCACGATTACCCCTGGTACTGTTTTTGAAGATAATATGCTTGACGAAGGTAAAAATAATTATCTCGCAAGTATTTCTATAACCGATAGAGATATAGGCGTTTGCTTTACAGATGCTTCAACAGGCGAATGCCATGCTACAGTCCTTTCAAATGACGATTTTCAAAATAAAATTATTGATGAAATTTCCCGTTTTTCACCGCGTGAATTATTACTTCAAAAGGATTTTTGTTTAAAAGCTCCTATTGTTGAAGAATTTTTGAAAATTAATTTTACGGGTCTTATAACCGTAAGGGAAGACAGCTCTTTTGACTGTAAAAAAACAGAACCATTGGTTATTAAGCATTTTGGAGTTTTAAGTGTTGAAAATTTAGGCGTTGAAACAGGTTCTTCGGTATCCTCAGCCTTCGGCGCAGTGCTTGATTATCTTTATGAAACAGGCGTTAACGGACATATTTCGGTTAACGAAATTAATATTTATACAGACAGTCAATATATGCGACTTGATATGACTGCCGCAAGAAATCTTGAGCTTTGTGAAACGATGCGCACCAAATCCAAAAAAGGCTCGCTTCTTTGGGTGCTTGATAAAACTAAAACTCCTATGGGTAAGCGTCTTATTCGTAACTGGGTATTACAGCCTCTTATTAATCTGACTGCTATAAACTCCCGTTTAAATGCTGTAGAAGAGCTTGTGAGCAATGTTATTTTGCGTGGTGAAATCATCGAAAGCCTGTATGGTATTCGTGATATTGAGCGTATTATGACTAAAATCGTTTACGGCACTGCTAATGCAAAAGATTTATTAAATTTAGCGCAAACCGTTGAGAAGCTTCCGCAAATTAAATTGCTTTTAGAAAATGTCAATTCAAAAATGCTTAAAAACATTTTCAATGATATTGATATTTTACAGGATGTATATTCTTTAATTGAAGAATCAATAAACCCCGAAGCACCTTCAACTTTACGTGAGGGCGGTCTTATAAAAGACGGATATAGTAATATCGTTGACACACTCCGTAACGATATGAAAAGCGGAACCTCAGTCCTTGCTGAAATTGAAGCCAGAGAAAAAGAACGCACCGGAATAAAAAATCTTCGTGTGCGATACAATAAAGTCTTTGGGTATTATATTGAGGTTACAAATTCATTCCTTGATTTAGTGCCTGAGGATTACATAAGAAAACAAACACTTACCAATGCTGAACGCTTTATAACAGAAGAATTGAAAGAAATCGAAAAACGCGTATTAACCGCTAAGGACCGTATTGTTCAGGTTGAATATGAGATTTTCGATAATATTAGAAAAAAAGTTGCGGCAGAGGTTATCAGGGTACAAAAAACTGCTTGCGCTATCGCCGATTTAGATGCAGTTACATCATTGGCTTTCGTTTCTGCTGAAAATCATTATTGCCGTCCCTTAGTAAATAATAGCGGTAAAATTTCTATTAAATCTGGCAGACACCCTGTTGTTGAGCAAGTAATTGACATTCCTTTTGTTGCAAACGACACTTTTCTTGATATGCAAGATTGCCGTTGTGCAATTATTACAGGTCCAAATATGACAGGTAAGTCTACATATATGCGTCAAACGGCACTTATTACCCTTATGGCGCAAATAGGTTGTTTTGTTCCTGCAGAAATTGCTGAAATAGGTGTTGTTGACGCAATTTTCACCCGTGTTGGTGCTTCTGATGATTTAGCCTCAGGTCAGTCTACTTTTATGGTTGAAATGAGCGAGGTTGCCGCAATTCTTAAAAACGCTACCAAAAACAGCTTATTAATACTTGATGAAATAGGCAGAGGCACATCCACCTTTGACGGTATGTCAATAGCACGCGCAGTGCTCGAATATGTTGCTGATAAGCGAAAGCTTGGTGCTAAAGCATTATTTGCAACCCATTATCACGAACTAACCGCTATGGAAGAACAGCTAAGCGGTGTTAAGAACTATAATATAGCTGTTAAAAAACGCGGTGATGATATAACATTTCTTCGCAGGATTGTTCCTGGCGGCGCTGATAGAAGCTATGGTATTGAAGTCGCAAAACTAAGCGGAATACCAAATTCTGTTATCGAGCGTGCTAAGAACATCTTAAAGCAAACCGAAGAAGAGGGTGTAGTTACCTACAAAACGGTTTCTGATATTGATTCTCAAATGTCTTTTGGTATGCAAAGCGGACAGGATATTATAAAAGAGTTAAATGCAATTGATGTCAATACGCTGACACCTATTGAAGCGATGCAAATTTTGTTTGATATTTGCAATAGAAGTAAGAACTTATAATTTTTTATAGAAAAGAGGTGCAATAAATGCCAAAAATTAATCTTTTGCCTAACCATATTTCAGAGCTTATAGCTGCAGGTGAGGTTGTTGAAAGACCGGCATCTGTTTTAAAAGAACTTATCGAAAATTCAATAGATGCAGGTGCTACAATAATAACCGTTGAAATTAAAAATGGCGGTATATCCTATATGCGCATTACTGACAATGGTTGCGGAATTTCTGCCGAAGATGTACCCACGGCATTTTTGCGCCACGCTACAAGTAAAATCAAAAATGGTGAGGATCTCAATTCAATTTCAACCTTAGGCTTCCGTGGTGAAGCCTTGGCTGCTATTTCTTCGGTTGCAAAGGTTGAAATGCTCACTAAAACCGCCGATGCCCAAAACGGCACATATTACTGTATTTCAGGTGGTATTGAAACTGAAAATTCACCATCGGGCTGTCCTAACGGTACAACTATCATCATAAAAGATTTGTTTTATAATACTCCTGCAAGAATGAAATTTCTTAAAAAAGATGTTTCAGAAGCGAATGCTTGTGCAAATGTTTTGGATAGGATAGCGCTTTCTCACCCCGAAATTTCTTTTAAATTTATTCGTGACGGCAGACAAACCTTATCAACCACAGGTGATGGCAACCTAAAAAACGCGGTTTACAGTGTCTTGGGAAGAGAATTTTCAAATAGCCTTATTGATGTATCTGGAACTCTTGAAGGTATTAAGGTTTGGGGACTTATTTGCAAGCCTGTATTTTGCAAGCCTACGCGTAATAACCAATATACTTTTTTAAATGGCAGACTTGTGCGTTCAGGTACTGTTATTGCCGCTGTTGAACAAGCTTATAAAAACAGCGCAATGATTGGTAAATTTCCGTCATTTGTACTTTATCTTTCGGTTCCTTTTGAAACTGTAGATGTTAATGTTCACCCCGCAAAGACTGAAGTTCGTTTTTCAGATGAAAAACGTATTTTTGACAGTGTATATTCTGCCGTTAAAAATGCTTTGGCATCAGGTGATACACGTCCTGAAATCAAGGTTCAAACACCGACATTTAATAAGTTTGAGCGAATGACCACAGACGAATTTAGGCAAACCGTTATCACAACACAGCAAAAGCCTGATAATACTATCGGTAATAAACCATCTTCCGCCGATATTTTTAAAGAACCTAAAGCGGTTCAGACTTTGAATTCACCCCAAAATCCTATCTTTACTGATACGGCAATTCTTAATGATGAAAAGGGTAAAGATGCCAATTATGAACCTGTGGCTAAAAAAATAGAGCCTGAAAAAGAATCGGCGGTTAATTCTCAAATTGTAAAAGAAGAGCCGCAAGAGGTTGCGGATATAATTCTGATAGGAGAAGCATTTGGCACATATATAGTTGTTCAAATGGGTGAAAGCGTTTTTATGATAGATAAGCATGCCGCCCACGAAAGAATCCTATTTAATGAACTTAAAAACAGTAGTAAAATTGAAGTTCAAGCCTTGTTAACACCTGCAACAGTTGTACTTCCAAAACAAGAATATGATGTGATTATTGAAAATATTTCATTAATTAATAAAAGCGGTTTTGAAATTGAAGATTTCGGTAATTCCGCTTTAGCGGTTCGTGCGGTACCAACAACGCTTATAGGGGAAGATATTTCTTCACTTATTTCTGAAATCGCGGAAAGTCTGCAAAAAAGCGGCAAGGTAGAGATAGAAATCTGTGAAAATCTTTACCATACAGTTGCATGCAAGGCGGCAATTAAGGCCGGAACAAGAATTAGTTCTGACGAAATGTTAAGCCTGTCACAAAAGGTTCTTAATTCAAAGGAAATTATGTATTGCCCCCACGGAC
This sequence comes from Acutalibacteraceae bacterium, assembly GCA_045539955.1. Lineage (GTDB taxonomy): Bacteria > Bacillota > Clostridia > Oscillospirales > Acutalibacteraceae > UBA737. The sequence continues at coordinate 79,394 of JAZQGI010000021.1, forward strand.
GACCCGTAGCTTTCGAAATTAAAAAACGCGAGCTTGAAAAAATGTTTGGTAGAATACAATGATAAAAACTTTATTTATATTAGGTCCTACTGCATCAGGTAAAACAGCAGTAAGTATTGAACTTGCTAAAAAACTTAATGGTGAAATTATTTCTGCCGATTCTATGCAGATATACAAAGGCATTCATATAGCATCTGCGGCACCTGACGAAGAAGAAAAAGAGGGAATAGCTCACCATCTTTTTGAATTTTTAGAAGTAACAGATGAGTTTTCTGTCGCAGAATATGTAAAGATGGCTCGCGAATGTATAAAGGAAGTTGCTCAGCGAGGAAAATTGCCTATTATAGTGGGCGGTACAGGACTTTATATTTCGTCCTTGCTTGATAACATTGAATTCACTTCACTTAGCACTGATACTGAACTTAGAAATGAATTGGAAAATAAGTTTGATGCCTTAGGCGGCGAACAAATGCTAAGAGAACTTAGTGAATTTGACAGTGATTCTGCTAATAGACTTCACCCTAATAACCGACGAAGAATTATCCGTGCATTTGAAGTTTATATTCAAACAGGAAAAACTATAACTGAGCAAAATTTACTTTCAAGACAAAATCAGGGTGAAATCCAACCGCTTGTTATCGGCATTAATTTTGAAAACCGCGAAATTCTTTATGAACGCATAAATAAACGTGTTGATCTAATGCTTGAAAGAGGACTTTTAGAAGAAGCGAAAGCTAATTTTAAAAATACTTCTAAAAGCGGTGCTTTTCAGGCAATAGGGCATAAAGAGCTTTACGGTTATATTAACGGTGAATCTACTTTAAATGAAGCGGCTGAACATCTAAAACAGCAAACAAGGCGTTACGCTAAGCGTCAGTTGACTTGGTTCAGGCGTGATGACCGCATAAATTGGTTTTATCCAGATAAAGACCCTGATTATTTAGGAAAGATCTTCAATATGTCACAAAATTTCGTAAAGGAGAGATAGCTAATGAAAAAGATATCGCCAATAAGGGCTATTATTGGTGTTTTAGCATTAACGTTTTTAATTCATCAGCTTGTTTCTTCACTTTACAAACCGATTACTACCGAAAGTGCCGAATATTATACGCTAAAAGACGGTTTTGATATTACCGGCATTGTTATAAGGAATGAAAAACTCATTAAATCTAAACAAGACGGCGTTCTGCATTTTCTTACTGAAGATGGTAGCCGTGCTGCGAAAGATGGAGTTATTGCAAATGTTTATTCAAGTGAAGCGGCTTCTATTGTATTAAGTGAAATTAAATCTGTAGAAAGTAAAATTAAAAATGTTGAGAGCATTATGGCTATCAATAATATTGAAGCTTCAAATCTTGATGCAGCAAATAACAATGTTTCAAATAATCTTAATAATTTAATCAAATCATCTGCATTTGGTGATTTTAATGAGGTTCCAGATTTAAGTGAATCTTTACTTGCATCAGTTAACAGACGCCAGGCTTTACTTGGTGATACAAATGATTTCGAAGCACAGTTAGTGCTTTTAAATTCGCAATTATCTCAACTAAAAAATTCATTACAAAACCCAATTAAACAAATTACTGCTTCAGAGTCAGGATATTTTCTTTCTGTTACAGATGGTTATGAAACTGCATTTGATATTGAAGATTTGTCAACCGTAACTTCCGAATTTTTGGACAAGCTTTCGAAGAATGATACCGAAAAAAATGTAATTGGTAAAATAGTTTCAGATTATGAATGGTATATTGCAGCAAAGGTAACATTAAACCAGTCGCTTAATTTCAAAGAAGGCGATAGCCTGTGGGTTAATACAAGTCTTAAAAGCGCCCCGCAGTTACCTGTCACGGTTAAAAAAATCAATATTTCTGAAAACGGAACAGATGCTGTTATAATTTTTGCTTGCAGTAATATGAACAGTGAGTTGGCTTCAATGCGCAGCGGCCCTATGACAGTTGTTAACCGTGAATACTCGGGCCTTAAAGTTCCTAAAAAAGCACTTCGTGTTGTGGATTCTGTGCGTGGGGTTTACGTTGTTAGCGGTATGCAGGTTAAATTTGTAGCTGTTGATATAATCCATTCTACCGATGACTACATTTTATGCAAAAAATCAGATAGTGATGGTTCGCTTCGTCTTTACGATCAAGTTGTAGTTAGGGGGAAAAATCTTTATGATGGAAAAATTATCGGCTAATGAATTTGATTTGAATTTTAAAAATGTTACCCAAAAGTTTAATTCTGCTTTAGAAAAGGTAAATAAAACTTCTAAAGATGTAATTCTTCTTGCTGCTACAAAGACTGTCGATGTGGATACTATTAATTATGCCATTTCTAAAGGGATTTCCTATGTGGCAGAAAACAGGGTACAGGAGCTTGTGGCAAAGCACGATAAATTATGTGAAGTTCACCAGCATTTTATCGGTCACCTTCAAACGAATAAGGTAAAAGACGTAATAGATAAGGTTGAACTGATACAATCTGTTGATTCTTTAAAGCTTGCCAATGAAATTTCTAATCAAGCAATAAAACGCAACAAAGTGATGGATATTTTGCTTGAAATAAATATTGGTGGCGAAGAAAGTAAGTGGGGTTTTGCTTATCAACAAGCTGAGGAGGCTGTAAAAACTATAGCAAAGCTCGAAGGTATCAGAATTCGCGGACTTATGACTATTCCGCCGATTTGTGAGACTGAAACGGAAATTAGAGAATATTTCCGCAAAATGTATAAACTGTTTATTGACATTGGTAGTAAAAATATAGATAATAGTTATATGGACATACTTTCAATGGGAATGTCTGATGATTTTCATATCGCCATTGAAGAGGGCGCTAATCTCGTAAGGGTTGGCACCGCATTGTTCGGAAAACGAAATTATCTTTAAAATAAATATGAGAGGAAATAATTTATGGGAATTTTTGACAAAATAAAAAATATTATGGATATACCTGAAGAGGATGAATTCGAAGAAATTGAAGAGGTTGAAGAAGCACCTAAGCACAAGCCTGTATTCGAACAAAAGCGTGAAGCGCAACCACGTATTTTGGGCGGTGGCAAATCAAAAACTGTAAACTTTAACCTAAATCAAATGCAGGTTATTCTTGTTAAGCCAGACCGTTTTGAAGATGTCAGCGCCATTGCCGACCATCTTAATGATAAAAAAACAGTTGTTTTGAATCTTGAATCCTGCGAGCGCGATGTTTCAAGAAGAATTATCGACTTTTTAAGCGGTGTTGCTTATGCAAACCACGGTAACATTCGTAAGGTTGCTGTTTCTACATTTATAATAGTTCCTACAGAAGTTGATGTTTCTGGAGAGCTTATGCTTGAGGAATTTGATGACGGACGTATGTACTTTTAATGAAAAATGAGCTTTTACTTGCGCGTGTTGATGACTGTTTGAATGCTTGTTTACTTAATAACAAGCCAAGGTTTTTAGGCTTTTTATCAAAAGAGGAATCTGTTTTAGTCGACAATTTCCTTAAAAAACGCAATGTAAACTATTCTTTTTTTGGCGGCGAACATCAAGCGCAAAGGTTATATCTGTGCTGTTATCCTGAATGGATGGATAAACCTGTTTTTCCAATTAAGGCTTTGACTTTTACATATAGAAAAACGGACACTTTGCGTCATCGAGATTTTTTAGGGGCTCTAATGTCCTTAGGTCTTAAACGGGAAGCTGTCGGTGATATTCTTATTGAAGAAGGTAGAGGCGTTGTTTTCTTAAATGAAGATATTGTGGATTTTGTTCATCAAAATCTTACAAAAATCGGCAATACAGGTGTTACTGCCACATTAGGCTATGTATTACCGTTGCCAGAAACAGATGCATTAATTCAAAAAACTGCGATTGTGGCCTCCTTGAGACTTGATTGCGTTGTTTCATCTATTGCAAATCTTTCACGGAATACTGCAAATGAATATATTCAAAATGGTTTTGTAAGTGTAAATTCTGTTATATTAGAAAAGGCGACTAAAACTGTATCCAGCGGTGATGTGATTTCGATAAGACACAAAGGCAAATTTCAAATTTTATCTACTGATAAAAAAACTAAAAAGGAAAATACTGTTTTAATTTATAACAGTTTTTAAAAAAATTAGGAGGCATTAATTATGCTAACTGCACTTGAAATTAAAAATATTATGTTTTCCAATGCTTTGCGCGGCTATAAAATTGAAGAAGTGGATGTTTTTCTTGATAAAATTGAGGCTGATTATATTCAATTTGAACGTATTATCAAGGATTATGAAGCAAAAATTGAAGATTTAAATGAACAGATTGAATCGTATAAAAATTCACAAAACTCAATTCAAAATGTTCTATTGAACGCTCAAAAGCTTGCTGACCAAATTGTAAATGAAGCAAAAGAAAAAAGCGAGGAAATTATCGTTAATGCGGAACAGAATATCAGCGCAATTACTGCACAGGAAAAAGAGCTGGCTTACGCTTTTGAACAAAAAGCAAATGAACGCAAAGCTTTATTAGAAAACGAACTTAAAGAAATGGTTGAAAATGCTAACCGTAAGGCAAGCGCAATTACTGCTGCTGCTGAAGAATCAGTAAATAGACAACAGGTTTTATTTGATAAATTAAAGCTTGAAATTGCAGCATTCAAATCTTCAATCACTTCAAAATATAAGGAACATTTAAGTATTTTACAAGAAATACCCGATACTGTTAAAATGAGTCCTCAGGAAATGGCGGAAATTATAACCGCTAAAATTGATAATGTTCCACAAGCCGAGGATTTTATTGTAGATAAAAAAGAAGAAACTGCTGATGAGGTATTTGATGAAGTATCATCTGAAGGCTTTACAGTGGCACAATCTTTAGTAGATGAAGAAGAGCATAGCGTTTAATTACTTGGAGTGAATTTTTTGACAAGTTATATTTTAGCTATAGTTTGCGGTATAGTATTTCTCGGTGTTGACCAGCTTTCTAAGTATTACATTATTTCTAATTTCAATTTAGGTCAAGGCTGCGAATTTATAAATGGCTTTATTGATATTATTTATATCCATAATAAAGGCGGAGCGTGGGGAATACTGCAAGGTAAAACTTGGTTACTAATCGTAATTACTGCTTTATTAATGATTACCTGCTTTATTTTCCTTTTTAAAGCAGGTAAGAAAAATAAACTGATATTTTGGTCGGTAACACTAATTTTATTTGGCGGTCTCGGTAATATGATTGACCGTATTTTCCGTGATGGTAACGTTGTGGATTTTCTTCATTTTGAATTTTTCCCAACATTCCCAATTTTTAATGTTGCCGATTGCGCAGTTGTGATTGGCGCATTTCTTTTGATTGCAAACCTGATTTTTGACAGTATAAATGATTATAAATTAAAAAAACAAAATTCCTAATAGGTGACAGAACACAGAAATGGATAAGATAACAGAAGTATATCTTGAAGATGACCGCCTAAGAATTGATGTATTTGTTGCAAAAATTGCTGATGTTACACGCTCGCGCGCAACAAAACTTATTAGCGACGGTTTAGTTCAAATCAATGGTAAAACTGCTGTAAAAAATGATAAATTGCATAATTATGATGTTGTTACGGTAACAATACCTGAACCTGTAAATCTTGATATTTTACCCCAAAATCTCAATCTTGATATTGTATATGAAGATGAGGATTTACTTGTTGTTAATAAACCAAAGGGTATGGTGGTTCACCCAGCGACAGGTAATTACGAAAACACGCTCGTTAACGGGCTTATGTATCATTGTAAAGATAATTTATCTGGTATTAACGGTGTTTTGCGTCCTGGAATTGTTCACCGTATTGATAAAAACACAAGCGGTCTTTTAATTGTTGCTAAAAATGATAATTCACACAATTTTTTGGCGAAACAAATTAGTGAACACACCTTTACGCGCGAGTATGAAGCGGTGGTTTACGGTAATATTAAGCAAGATAGCGGCACAGTTAATGCACCAATAGGCAGACACCCTGTAAACAGAAAAAAGATGGCTGTAACAAATACTGCTTCAAGAAATGCAGTTACTCATTTCGAAGTTTTAGAACGATTTGGCGATTTTACTCATTTAAAATTAAAGCTCGAAACGGGCAGAACACACCAAATAAGAGTTCATTTGTCTTATATCGGTCACGCAGTGGCGGGGGACGATGTCTACGGACCGAAAAAGGTAATTACCGAGCTTTGTGGTCAGTGCTTGCACGCAAAAAAAATCGGTTTTATTCATCCGACTACTAAAGAATATTTAGAATTTGATTCTCAATTACCTGACTATTTTAGCAAATTTTTAAGGAAGTTAAAATTCAATGGGCATTTTTAATGGTTGTTTGATAACTTGTGATGTTGATGATACACTTGTTTCAAATGGATATATAAACCCTAAAAATATTGAAAAAATTGAATATTTTATGAATGAGGGCGGTATGTTTTCTTTGGCAACCGGTAGAAGCGCAAATGCTATCGGTACTGTTACTGCCGCTCTAAGACGGTTTTCACCGTCGGTTGTAGCTAATGGCTGTATGATTTACGACTATGAAAATGAAAATGTCCTATACCACGAAGTAATACCGAAAGAAGACCATAAAATTTTGAAAGCCGTAATTGAAGCTGGTGTTGATGTCGGCTGTGAAGTGCATTCCGGAATTAATGCTTTTACAGTTTTGAGAAACAGTGAAACAGATTTTCATCAAGAATATGAAGGCTTTAAAGCACCGCAATGTAATTTCGAAGATATAGACAATTTGCATTGGAACAAGGTGGTATTTTTTGCTGAAAATATTGCCGAGTTTGATAAAGTTAAAAAAATTGCTACAAAGATCGGTGCTAAATCAAACCTGATATCAACATGTATGAATGCCGATGGGATAAAACATTCCTTTTTAGAGATTGTACCAAATGGTATTTCAAAAGCCACAGCTATAAATAAACTTCGTGAAATGTTTAATATAAAAAAAGGTTGTTGGTTTGCAATCGGTGATTATTATAACGATTTGCCGATGTTAGAAAATGCAGATATTTCTGCCGCTACAAACGGCGCTCCTGATGAGATTAAAAATATAGCTGATTATGTTACAGTTGACTGTCGTGACGGTGCAGTTGCTGATTTTATTGATTATTTGGCTAATACATATAAAAAATTCTGAAAGGTTGGGGAAAATGGAAGCTTCAAGAAAACTGGAACTTCAAAAAATAGCTTTTAAAGTTAGAATGGGGATTATAGAGGGTGTCCACAGTGCAAAGGCAGGACATCCTGGCGGTTCATTATCTTCGGCAGATATTTTGACATATCTGTACTTCGATAAAATGAATATTGACCCTCGAAATCCACAAAAACCTGATAGAGACCGCTTCGTTTTATCAAAAGGTCATGCTGCTCCCGTTTTATATTCTGTGTTAGCTCATAGAGGATTTTTTGATGTTTCTTTACTTTCAACACTTCGTCAGATAGGTAGCATTTTGCAAGGTCATCCTGATATGAAAAATATCCCCGGTGTTGATATGTCTTCCGGCTCTCTCGGCCAAGGAATTTCCTGTGCTGTGGGAATGGCTTTATCCGCTAAGCATTTTGGTAATAATTACAGAGTGTATTCTATTCTTGGTGACGGAGAACTTGAGGAAGGACAGGTTTGGGAGGCGGCGATGTTTGCTGGCAACAAGAACCTTTCTAATCTTACAATATTTGTAGACTATAACAATCTTCAAATTGACGGTAGCATTGAAGAAGTAAATTCCCCATATCCTATAGATAAAAAGTTTGAAGCATTTAATTGGCATGTAATTACAATTGACGGTCACGATTTTGACCAGATAGAAGCCGCTGTTAATGAGGCTGAAAAAATCGATAAACCTGTTTGTATTATTGCCAATACCACCAAAGGTAAGGGAGTTTCATTTATGGAAAACTCTTGCGAGTGGCACGGAAAGGCTCCAAACGATGAACAGTATGAAATTGCAATGAGCGACCTTAAAAAAGCTCTTGCAGAATTACAGTAAAGGGGTGACCAAAATGGCTGAAGTTAAAAAAATTGCTACCAGAGCCGGTTACGGACAAGCACTAGTTGATTTAGGTCACAAACGTGATGATTTCATTGTATTGGATGCTGACCTTGCTGCCGCAACCCAAACAGGTAAGTTTAAAAAAGAATTTCCTGACAGATTTTACGATTGTGGTATCGCAGAACAAAATATGATGAGCATTGCCGCCGGTATTGCAACCACTGGAAAAAGGGTAGTTTGCAGCTCCTTTGCAATGTTTGCCGCGGGCAGAGCTTTTGAGCAGGTAAGAAATTCTATCGGTTATCCTCATCTAAATGTTGTGATCGGCGGAACACACGGCGGTATCTCTGTCGGTGAAGACGGCGCAACACACCAATGCAATGAAGACATAGCGCTTATGAGAACTATACCAGGTATGACTATCATAAATCCCGCAGATGCTACAGAGGCTGCTTTAGCTACCGAAGCTGCCCTTAATCACGACGGCCCTGTATATCTTCGTTTCGGCAGATTAGCAGTACCTGTAGTATTTGATGATAATTATAAATTTGAAATCGGTAAAGGTGTGAAGCTAAAAGACGGCAACGATGTTACAATTATTGCTACAGGTCTTATGGTTAACGAAGCTCTTATTGCCCACGATTTATTAATGGAACAGGGAATAAATGCGCGGGTTATCAATATTGCTACTATTAAACCGCTTGATAAAGAAATAATTTTGAAAGCTGCTAAAGAGACCGGTGCAATTGTAACCGCTGAAGAACATTCCGTAATCGGTGGTTTGGGAAGTGCTGTTAGCGAATTATTATGTGAAGAATGTCCCGTACCGGTTATAAAGCTTGGTGTTAATGATGTTTTCGGTCATTCAGGCCCTGCAGAAAAGCTTCTTGACGAGTTTGGTTTGCGTGCTGTAAACATTAAGGAAAAGGCTTTAAAAGCCATTTCTATGAAATAATTTAAATTAAAGCAAGGTGTATCCACCTTGCTTTTTTTATTTGACAAATGAACATTTGTTCGTTATAATTAACTTATGAAAAATTTAGAAAATATTAAAAAAGTCTGTTTTACGGGGTACAGACCTGAAAAATTCCCGTTTAAGCTAAATAATGATAATATAGATTTTCTCACCTTAAAATCGCGAATTATAAAAACGATTACTTCACTTATTGAAGATGACTGTAGGATTTTTTACTCTGGTATGGCGCAGGGGTTTGATATTATTTGCGCGGAATGTGTTTTGGATTTAAAACGGAAATATAAGGATATAAAGCTTATTTGTGCAATTCCGTTTGAGAATCAAGAGCGTTCTTTTACAGCAGATTGGCGCAACCGTTATTACGATGTTTTAGAGATTTCCGACGAGGTGATATATGTTTCAAAGGAATATCATAGCTGGTGCTATCAAGAGCGTAATAAATTTATGGTAGATAATAGCGATTTTGTGGTTTGTTGGTATGACGGAAAAGCCGGCGGTACGAGGAATACATTAAAATATGCTTCAAATAAAAAGTGTTATATTATAAACCTTAATATTGATTTTCTTGATGAGTTTACGGATTTACAGACTTCAATAAATTTGATTTAATTTTTCGTTTTAAAAGTTTGTCTTTCGATTTGACAAGCCTGTATAAAAGTGCTATAATTATAAGAAATTTTGTCCCTAAAGAAAGGAATTTTAAAATGGGTTTAACTATTGCGCAAAAAATTATTAAAGCACATATGCTTAGCGGTGATATGACTGTTGGCAGTGAGGTAGCTCTTAAAATTGACCAAACATTAACTCAAGACGCCACAGGTACGATGGCTTATCTTGAATTCGAAACAATGGGTCTTAAGCGTGTAAAGACCGAACGCAGTGTTGCTTATATTGATCATAATACTTTGCAGTCGGGCTTCGAAAATGCTGATGACCATAGATATATTCAGTCAGTATGTAAAAAACACGGAATATATTTTTCACGCCCCGGCAATGGTATTTGCCACCAAGTTCACCTTGAACGCTTCGGTAAACCAGGTAAAACTCTAATCGGTTCTGATAGTCACACCCCCACAGGCGGCGGTATCGGTATGCTCGCAATGGGTGCAGGTGGACTTGATGTTGCTGTCGCAATGGGCGGCGGTGCTTATTACATAACTATGCCTAAAATGTATAAGGTTAACCTTATAGGTAAACTTAACCCCTTTGTCACTGCGAAGGACATCAGTCTTGAAATTTTGCGTATTCTCTCGGTTAAGGGTGGCGTCGGTGCTATTATCGAATGGGGAGGAGAAGGTATTAAGAGCCTTTCTGTTCCTGAACGCGCAACCATTACTAATATGGGTACAGAGCTTGGCGCTACAACTTCAATTTTCCCATCTGACGAAATTACAAGAGATTTCTTAATTGCCGAAGGCAGACCAGAGGATTTTGTTGAGCTTTCGAGTGACCCTGATGCTGAATATGATAGAATTATTGATATCAATTTAAATGAATTAAAGCCATTGATTGCTTGCCCTCACAGTCCTGATAATATTGTAACTGTTGAATCATTAAAAGGTACAAAAGTAGATCAGGTTTGCATTGGTTCGTGTACCAATTCTTCACTATTTGATATGCTCAAGGTTGCCGCGCTATTAAAAGGCAAGGTTATTGACCCCTCTGTGAGTCTTTCCATTTCACCAGGGTCTAAACAGGTACTTTCAATGCTTTCAGATTGCGGAGCTTTAAGTGATATTTTAGCATCAGGTGCGCGTGTGCTTGAATGTGCTTGTGGTCCTTGTATTGGTATGGGCTTTTCACCAAATTCAGCAGGTGTTTCCTTGCGTACTTTTAACCGTAATTTCATTGGTAGAAGCGGTACTGCAGATGCGAGCGTATATCTCGTTTCTCCTGAAACTGCTGTTGCAGCAGCTTTGACAGGTGAGATCACAGACCCACGCCTTTTGGGTGAAATGCCTGAAATTAAAATGCCAGACTCATTCAAAATTGATGATAGCGCAGTTATCGAACCCGCAAACGAAAATGATGCAGAGGCTCTCGAAATTTTGCGAGGACCTAACATTAAGCCTTTCCCACAATCATTACCTCAGGAAGATACACTTTCTGCAGAGTTGGTGCTTAAGGTTGGCGATAATATCACAACCGACCATATTATGCCTGCAGGTGCTAAAATTTTGCCGTATCGTTCGAATATTCCGCATTTATCGCAGTTCTGCTTCGGTGTTTGTGATACAACATTCCCAGAACGTGCAAAAGCGCTCGGTAAATCAATAATCGTAGGTGGTAGCAACTACGGTCAAGGCTCTTCGCGTGAGCATGCAGCCCTCGTACCAATGTATTTGGGTGTACGCGCGGTGATTACAAAGAGCTTTGCGCGTATTCATATCGCTAACCTTATAAATGCGGGTATTATGCCTTTAACATTTAAAAATCCTGATGATTATGATAAATTAAACCAAGGTGACAAGCTTACCTTAAGCGATGTTTTCGACGGTATGGATAAGGGTGAAATTATACTCAAAAACGAAACCACAGGTGAAAGCTTTGAGCTTGTTTGTTCTTTTACAGAGCGACAAAAAGCCATCTTAAAAGCAGGCGGACTTTTAGCTTATACAAAGGAAGGTAAATAATGGAAAATTATATTAATAATGCTGTCGAGCAATTTCGCGCAGTTTTAGAAGAGCAAATCGCCCGCCAACAAAAAATGGAAAATGGAAGCGGCGCTACTGATTATTCCAAGCTTTCAAAAATAATTATCGGTATATGCTACGGTGACGGTATTGGTCCGATAATTTCAAAAGAAAGCAAAAGACTTTTGGAATATATATTGAAAGATGAAATAAAAAGCGGTAAAGTTGAACTCCGTGTAATTGAAGGTCTTACTATTGAAAATAGAATAGCCCATAACAAAGCTATACCCGACGATGTTTTGGCAGAGTTAAAGGCTTGTAATGTAATTCTTAAAGCACCGACAACCACCTTAAAGGGCGGCACACTTGAAAGCGCAAATGTTGCAATGAGAAGGGAACTTGACCTTTATGCTAACGTCCGTCCTGTTTGTGTTCCACAACAGAATATTGACTGGACTTTTTACCGCGAAAATACCGAGGGTGAATATGTATTGGGTAGCCGTGGTATTGAAATCCCTGACACTTTATCTATGGATTTTAAGGTTACAACCAATGCTGGTACAAGGCGAATTTGCCGTGCTGCGTTTGAATTTGCTAAAGCTAACGGAAAAACGAATGTTGCTATTGTTACAAAAGCTAACATTATGAAAAAAACTGATGGTAAATTCTCGCAAATTGCTCACGAAATTGCAAAGGAATACCCTGAAATTACAGCAGAAGAATGGTATATTGATATAATGACTGCAAATCTTGTTAACGAAAATATCCGTTCTAATTTTCAAGTTTTTGTTATGCCAAATCTTTACGGTGATATTATTACTGACGAAGCTGCGCAAATTCAAGGTGGTGTAGGAACAGCTGGCAGTGCAAATATTGGCGATAAATACGCTATGTTTGAGCCTATACATGGCACCGCGCCCCGTCTTATCGAAGCTGGAAGAGGGGATTACGCTAATCCTACAAGTATGTTTAAAGCAACTGAAATGATGCTTAGACATATCGGTTTTACCGAAAAGGCTAATAAATTAAATGAAGCTTTAAACATTTGCACAGAAATTGAAAAAAGTGTCGTTATTGATGATAGCCCTAATAGTGCTACCTGTTCACAGTTCGGCGATTACTTAATGGAAACTATAGAGAAAATTTAAATCTTTAAAACCCACTTTTTATGTGGGTTTTTTCTTTATGTAAATTTTGTTATTTGTTGACAGATGAATAAAAAAACTATATAATAATATTGTATTTTGTATTTTTATGTCGAAAGGATAGTTTTATGACTATTTCAATAAAACTTAAGAGTTTTTTAATAGCTGTTGTAATGATTATCGCTTCGGTTTCGATATCTTTCACAACACACGTTAAAGCGCAAACAATTACAATGGGTTATGTTTCCGGTACTAATGTTAATGTTCGTGCCGATGCTTCTACATCTTCCAGTTCACTTGGCAAGATTTCAAATTTTACAGTTACGGTTCTTGGCAAAAAACACGATTTATCACAAAACAGTAATTACCATTGGTACAATGTTACATACACTACCTCTGGCAAAACCGTTACAGGCTATATCAGAGAGGATTTTATTAAAATCTCTGAATATACTGTTGATGAAAGCTTTATTTCTACTTTGTCAAGTTTTCCGCCAAGCTATCATAATAGTTTAATAATGCTTCATTCAATGTATCCTCAATGGACTTTTAGCGCAGATATCGTCCCCACTACATTTTATGAAGCTGTAAACGGTCAGGATTATAGGTTCAGAAGACTTGTTCAATCAACAAATAATTCTTGGCGTTCAATGAGATACGGATGTTATGATTGGCCTACCCAAACATTTATAGCAACCGATACTGGCAGTTGGTACGGCGCTTCGCGTGAAGTAATTGCTTACTATATGGATCCAAGAAACTTTTTAAACGCAAATGATATTTATCAGTATTTGCAACAAAATTATGATAGTAACAGCCAAACAATTCAAGGCGTGGAACAAATTGTTGCAGGTACTTTCTTGGATTCCGCTATTTCCGATCCAAATGATGCATTTTATAATAGAAGATTTGCAGAAGCGATTGTTTACGCGGCACAGCAATCTTCAGTGAATCCTTATATTTTAGCTTCAACAATTATTCAGGAACAGGGTGTTAACGGTAGTACCTTATCTAAAGGCTCGATATATAACGGTGTTGTGGTTTATAACTTTTTCAATTACGGCGCTTCAGGTAAGGATGAGGCTGCAGTTATAAATAACGGTCTTAATTATGCATATAATGCAGGTTGGACCACCCCGTCAGAAGCTATTAAGGGCGGCGCTATAAATTATGGTTCTGGATATATAAGCGTAGGGCAAGATACATATTTTTATAAAAATTATAATGTTCTTAATCCTGATAAACTTAATCATCAGTATGCGCAAAATGTTTCCGACTCTTTAACTTCTTCGAGATTTTTAAGAGCCGCTTATTCTGAACAGAAAAACATAAGACTCAATTTTAGAATACCTGTTTACTCATCAATGCCTGATAACATTTGCGCTCTTCCAGAAGCAAGTTCAAAGCTTAATAACTACTATATTGAGAATATAATGGCCGAAGGATTAACGCCTGCTTTTTCACGTTATGAATACAATTACTCTTTGGCTGTAAGCTTTGATACAGCTTTAAATGTAACTGTACCCTCGGGCGCTTCATTATCAAGTGATGAAATTTTCTATTTAAAGCAAGGCAATAACACAGTAAAGCTTGTTATAACTTCTCAAACTGGATACCAAAATGTTTACACAATTAATGTTTATGCTGAACGCGATTGTCAATTGATAGTAAATACTATTGGCGGAGGTCAGGGAAGCGGTATTTGCGGCGATACAAACGGTGACGGAGCTATCACAAGAAGCGACCTTGCAAATGTCAGGCTGCATTTATTGAAGCTGATAACTCTCAAAGACGGTAATCTCACAGGCGCCGATACTAATAGAGATGGTCAAATTACACGTAGCGATTTGGCTAATATAAGACTACATTTATTAAAATTAATAACACTTAAATAATGGAGCAAATATAATGAAAATTTTAAATAAATTCACAACTATTATTTTAACCCTTTGTCTGCTGTTTTCGGTTTTTACCTTTTCTTCAAATGCGGCAAGCAGCGCTGTAATAGGACTTAGCTCAAGTACAGCAAAAGTAGGGGATAAGGTTACTGTTACTGTTACTATAAATCCAGGAGTAGCAATGTACGCTGTAGGCTATTACTTGGAATATGACAGCTCGGTGCTAAAATATGAAAGCGGTAACGGTGTTGGCGGTGCCGGTGTTTTACAGGTTGAAGAGTCACCCTCTGGGGAAACTTCCGTTTCATATAGCTATTCATTTTCAGCAATCGGAAATGGCACAAGCGCTGTTTCTGTTACAAACTGCGGCTATGAAATTTTAGGTGACGGTGGAGCTGCTTCTGTAGACTTTGGCGGCGCTTCTGTATCAGTTACGGTAAAAGACCCCGTTTTATCTTCAAACGCAGACCTTAAATCTTTAAAAGTTAACGGTTATTCGCTCACACCTAAGTTTTCTTCTGCTACTACAAGCTATTCACTCGAAGTTCCCTTTGAAGCTAAAAAAATAAGTGTTACTGCTGTTCCTGCAGATAGTAGCGCAAAGGTTGTAAGTGTAAAAGGCAGTTCAAAGCTCAATGTTGGTAAAAACACGGTTACTATTGTTGTACAAGCCCAAAACGGCACTCAAAAAACCTATACCATCGCTGTTACTCGACTTGAAGGCGTAGAAGTTCCTGAAGAAGAACCTCTTTTAACCAATATTGAGGGTGTTGACCATACAATTTTAACTAAAATACCTGAAGAAGTATTGCTTAAAGGCTTTACTGTAGAGGTTAAAAACGTTAACGGTCACGATGTTGAAACAGCAGTTGATAAAAACGGCGATTTCAGAATTTTCTATTTAAAAGCACCTGAAAGTGAAGAAATTGTTCCGTATTTATATGATGAAGTACTTGATCAATTTGATAGATTAAAATATACTGTTATAGGTGAGAATTATTACATATTCTGCGATATTCCAAAAGATATTTCTCTGCCTGAGAATCTTTATGAATCAAATATAGATATTGCAGGTTTCTCGGTTGAGTGTCTCTCTGATACCACACCCGAAATGTCTGATTTCCATTATGTATATTGTTATAATGACGGTGTTTATAATTTCTATCGCTTTGATTCTAAGGAGGCTTCCTTACACAGATTCCCGGATTTTGATAAAATTGCGGGCTCTGCCGCCCAAGTGAAAGATAATGTTTTCACAAGATTTGCATCTCTTTCTACTAATGCAAAAATTATTGTTATTGCTGTAAGCATTCTTATACTCGGTATTTTTGCTCTTTTGATTATGCTGATCATTTATTTTATCAGAAAGTCTATGAATAAGGATAATGATTTAATCTTAGCCCAAGCTTATGATGATTTTGAAGAAATTGAAGAATACGCAAATTTTGACGAAATCGAAGCTGAAGAGGTGGCTGAGGACAACGAAGAAAATAATACCGACGCTGTAAATTAATTAATTATAAATGCTGCCTTTATGTTGAGGCAGCATTTTTTAAGAATGATATTTTAAATCTTTTCATATTATTATTAGGTGATATTATGGAAATTTTAAAATATTTGTGTTTATGCGTTTTAGGTATTGGTTATTTTATTATACTGATTTTTTCGGCCAGAACAAAAAAAGCTTTAAGACTATTAGTTTTAAATTCATTTTTAGGAATATGTGTATTTTGCACTATATATCTTACTAAAAAATATACTGGTATTACTCTGGCGTTAAATGAATACACCGCTATTGGAACCTTGACTTTTGGCGTACCTGCCGTGATTGGTTTTTTATTTTTAAATATATTGCTTTAATGTGACTTTTATGGTACATTAAATATTGTAATATGTATGTGAGAGGGTGATATTTTGCTTCAATTTGTTTTTGGCTTGCCGCGTTCGGGAAAAACAACTAAAATTCTATCCATAGCAAAAAAACTCGCAAATGATGGTAAAAATTCTGTTATTATTGTGCCTGAACAAGCCACTTTCGAAACGGAAAAATCCGTTTTACAAACTGTGGGAGATTCTTTTGCTCTTAATATTGAAGTTTTAAGTTTCACCCGTTTACAAGATGAAATTTCAAGAAAAATCGGCGGAATTTCTGCAAAAGTTTTAAAGGATAGCGATAAAATAATTTTTATGAATAAAGCCTTGAAACAAATTTCGGGAGAACTCAAGGTATGGGGGAAATATGCTAATTCATTGAATTTTGCAAAAACAATGCTTGATAGCATTGGCGAATTTAAAATCTGCGCAATTACCACCCAGCAAATTAATAATGCACAGCTGCTTACAGATTCACAAAGCCTTAAGGACAAGCTCTCAGATTTCGCACTAATATTTGAAACTTATGAGATGTTAATTGCCGAGAGATATATTGACCCTGTGGACAAGCTTACAAAACTGTATTACAATCTTGAAAATCACCATTATTTTAAAAATAAAACTGTATTTTTAGATGGTTTTAAGGGATTTACAGGACAACAGTTTAAAATCATTAGCAGAATACTTTCTCAAGCAAATGATGTTTATATCACCTTTACAAATGATGCGGATTCGAAACGCGAACTTGACATTTTTTCAAATATACGTCTTGCGATAATGAAAATTGAAAAAATTGCAAACAGTTATAACGTTTCAATTAATAAGCCCATTATTTTATCAGATACTTACTATACCTCAAACACCATACCTCAAATTGAACGGGTAATTTCAGGAAATAATGTAAGTGTTATCAATGATGATACGGTAACTATTTGCAAAGCTAATACAGTTTATGATGAGGCTGAGTTTGCCGCACGTACTATAAGAAAGCTTGTAAGAACCCAAAATTACCGCTACCGTGATTTTGCGATTATAGCACGCGATACCGAGAGATATGCCACTGCTATTGAACATGCCTGTGATAAAAACGGCGTTTACTGTTTTTTAGATAAAAAGCTTTCTATGGCTGATTTTCCGCTTTCGGTCGCAGTTCTTTCTGCAATAAAAGCTCTTAATTTTTCAACTGAAAATATTCTGCATTTTCACAAGTCGGGAATAGGGGTATTATCAGTTGAAGAAATCTCGCTGCTTGAAAATTATACATATCTTTGGAATATTAATGGTGAGCTTTGGCTAAAAGATTGGGATATGGATACTCGCGGTTTTATAACAGAAGAACTTGACGAAAATGCCATTTCTGAGCTTGAAAAAATTAATCATATCCGCAGAAAAGCTATTGAACCTTTGATATTTTTTAAAAATAATTTCAGTGGTAATGCTGAAATTATGTCAAAAGCTATCGTAGAACTGTTAGATAGTTGCTGTGCTGCTGATTCTTTAAAAAATATGTGTAAAGAACTATCTTCAAATGATATTTTTTCGTCTGATGCCTTAAAACAAGCCTACGATATTTTTATGGGCATTTTAGATAGTCTTGTTACTTGTTTTGGTAAAAAAACTCTCAAAATTTCCGAGTATTATGATGCGCTCAATCTTGCAATTTCACTTGAAGAGGTCGGAATTATTCCGCAAACGATTGACCAAGTGGTTTTCGGTCAGGCAGACCGTATTCGAACCTCGGGCACTAAAATTGCATTTATTTTAGGCGCTAATCAAGGGATATTTCCAAAATTTTCGGATAATAGCGGTATTTTTGCAACTAAAGAGCGTAAAAAATTAATTGATATAGGTCTTGATATCACAGATAACCAGATTTACGATTCTATAGATGAGAACTTTTTGGTTTATTGCAATCTTTTCTGTCCTTCTGACAAACTTTATATATCATATAGCTTGCAATCATTAAAAGGGGAGCCTTTATCAGAAGCTTCTTTCGTTTCAAACCTAAAGGATTCATTAAATATTAAAACCGTAAGCGAGCCTGCAAAAATTAACCTTGAAAATTTACCCGAAACCGAGCAATCCGCCTTTTCGGAATTGTGCCGCAGAATTTCTAAACCTGAGGAATTTAACAGCATTAAAACTGCTATTGATTTTTCACGTAAAGATAATAAAACTAATGATTTTCTTTCTGCTGTTAATTTGCAAAAGCAAAAAATTACAACCGAAAACGCAGAAAAATTATACGGCAATAACATTTATATATCTGCCACAAAATTTGACACATTTAACCGCTGCAAATTTTCTTTTTTCTGTAAATACGGATTGCGCCTTAAAAAAATTCAGCCCGCTGATTTTGATGTTTTGCAACGCGGTACAATAGTGCATTATGTGCTTGAAAAAATCATTTCGGTTTATAAAGAAGATATCAAGAATTTTTCACGTGAACAATTAGATAACCTTTGTGATTTGTATATTGAAGAATACCTTAATTCTGTTGTTGGATATAATTCTGTAAAAACGGCGCGTCACGAATTTTTGATTTCTAAAATTTCACGCTCTTTAAAGGAAGTTTTGTTCCATTTATCTAAAGAGTTTGCACAGTCTGATTTTAAACCTAATCACTGCGAGCTCAAAATAGGCGGAAAAGACGGCATACCGCTCGATTTTCAGTATTCGAAGGGTAAAATTATTGTTAATGGCAGTATTGACCGTGTAGACCAATTTAACGGTTATATACGCATTGTTGATTACAAAACAGGTACTAAAACCTTTAAACTGCCGGATATTTTATTTGGTCTTAATCTTCAAATGCTTATTTATCTTTATGCAATTACTCGCGGTCAGGGAATAGAAGATAAAAATGCAGCCGGTATATTTTATATGCCCTCAAAACGCGATTTGAATAATGAGGGTATGTGTATGAATGGACTTGTCAAGGCTGATATAGATCTTGTACTTGCTATGGAAAAAGAAAATTCGGGTGAATATGTTCCTGCACTCACCTTTAACAAGGATGGTTCTTTATCCAAAAATTCCTCTAACTTTATTACCGAAGACGAATTTTCAAAAATCTTTGATTATATCGAAGTTTTAATGAAGAAAACAGGTAATTCAATAGCGAATGGTGAAATTTATATAAATCCCGTTGACGGTCGTGAATCGGCGGCGTGTGATTATTGTGATTTTAAATCTATTTGCGGTCGGGAAGAAGATATTAGCTTTAAAGTTCCTATAATTAAAAATAGTGAAATTTTCGAAATTATAGAAAAGGAGAACAGTAATGGCATTTAAACCTACGCCTGCTCAGGAAAGAGCGATATTTGAAAACGGAAATATCTTAGTTTCTGCCGCGGCAGGTTCAGGTAAAACTGCTGTTTTAGTTGAGCGCGTTATTACACGCCTTTGCAATAAGGAAAATCCTGTCCGTGCTGATGAACTGTTAATAGTCACATTCACTAACGCAGCAGCTGCAGAAATGCGATCAAGAATTGAAAAAAGACTTGATGAAGAATGTCGTAAAAATCCCTTCGATGCAGGACTTTTACTTCAAAAACATTTACTTTCAAATGCGAAAATATGTACTATTGACTCCTTTTGTATTGACTTGGTAAGAGAAAATTTCGACAAGTTGGGTATTTCTCCTGATTTTAAAATCGGTGATTCATCATCTTTAAAGATAATTGACCGAGAGGTTTTGTTTTCAATTATAAACCGTTTTCTTGAAGAAAAAGATCCAACATTTTTTGAACTCCTCGATATAGTCGGCGCCGAATTTGATGAAACAAATTTTGCTGATTTAGTGATTAATTTATACGAATTTTCACGTCAGTTACCGTTCCCTCAAAAATGGTTTGATTACATTTTAGATTGCTATAACGACGGTGGATTTTCAAAGGATAATATTTGGTATAAATACGCTATTGAAAGCGTAATAAAAACCGTAAAATCAATGAAAAAGCTAATTTCGGTTGCATTGGAGAATGTTTCTTCCTTTGAAGCCTCTAAAAACGCCTATTACAGCGCTTTTAGTCAGGCGGAGTGTGATATTTTAAATCTGGAAGAAACGCTCAGAACAGGGGAATGGGACGATATTTTCGAGGCTGTTTGGAATTTTAAGCTCCAAAGACTGCCCTCAGTTCGCGGTTTAAATGATTATCCACACATAGTAGCAGCCAAGGAAACCTATAAATACCTCAATTCAAAAGCTTTAGAAAATGTTAAAAAAATATTCTATGCTGATTTTAATTTTATAAGCTCACAGCACAAGAAATTTTATAAGCCATTAAAACTGCTTGTTGAAATTTTAAAAGAATTTGACAATAAGCTATTTGAAGTATATAAAGAAAATAATATTTTTACTTTTCACAATACCGAGCATCTCGCCCTTGAACTTTTATATGACGATGAAAGCAACGGTATCACTGGGTATGCAAAAGAACTTATTGGTAATTTTAAAGAAATATTGGTTGATGAGTATCAGGACACAAATGATTTGCAAAATATGCTGTTTTATGTGCTTTCTGATTTTGAGCGTAAGCTGTTTGTTGTCGGTGATGTGAAGCAAAGTATATATGCTTTTCGAGGCGCTAACCCAATTAATTTTTTAAATAAGAAAAACCGATATACCGATATTGAAATAGCTAAAGATAATAATGCTAAAAAGATAATATTAGGTAATAATTTCCGTTCTTGCGAATGTGTATGTGGGTTTGTGAATTATTTCTTCGGTATTTTTATGCAAAGCTTTAGCGGCAATATAGAATACACAACCGAAGAAAAATTAATTCCAACAGCTGTTTTTCCCGAAACGCAAGATATTGCTGTTGGAATGGATATTATTGATTGCAGTCAGTCTGATGAAAAAGGATTGGTTCTCGAAGCACGACAGATAGCGGCATTCATTAAAGAAACTATGAATTCGAATGAGTGTATAAAAATCAGCGAAATAGAACAACGAAAAGCGAAATACAGTGACTTTGCTATTTTACTTCGTTCTATAAGCAATAAAGCTCCCGAACTTTTAAAGGAATTAAAAAAGCAGGGAATACCTGTAAATTTAAATGTTGGTGAGTTTGCAGAAAGTATTGAAATCTCCACATTTTTATCCTTTTTAAAGGTTATAGATAATCCGCAAAGTGATATAGAATTAGCAACAACTTTGATGTCGCCAATTTTCAGCTTTACCGCCGATGACTTAGCGCAAATCAGAGCGCAAAAAAAAGATGGCAATCTGTATTCCGCGGTTATTTTTGCCGCAAATAACGGAAATGATAAGGCAGCGGATTTTCTGCGAAAAATTGAAGTTTTCCGTCTGGATTCCGCCACTCTTTCACTTAATAAGCTAATTTCTAAGCTTTTGATAGCTACTGAATACCTTGATATAGCCTCTGCAATGACTGACGGTGAAAAGCGAAGAAGTAATCTTTTATTATTGTGCGACTATGCTTTACAGTATACTGAAAATCATTCATCTTCACTTTCCGGTTTTATAGATTTTGTCTTAAAACAATCACAAAACTTAAGTGTAGGTGCTACTTCAAGTAATTCTGATGCTGTGAAAATTATGAGCATTCACGCTTCAAAAGGGTTACAATTTCCAATTTGTATAGTTGCTTCCTGCAGTTCGCGCTTTAATGATATGGAATCTCGCTTTTCTGCTGCATATTCTGTAAAACACGGTTTAGGTTTTAAGTATTATGATGAGGATGACAAACAAAAATATACCACCGTTGCACGTGAAGTGATTCTTGATGATATTAAAAAATCCGCATTAGAAGAGGAACTGCGCCTTTTATACGTTGCAATGACACGTGCGCAGGATAAATTACATTTTATCGCATCATTTTCAAATTTTGACAGAGCGCTTGAAGGTTATAAAAACCTAATTATTTCTTCGAATAACACGGTTGATTACAGCCTATTTTCGCGTACAAAATCATACGCAGATTGGTTGTTAGTAGCTTTACTTTTACATCCTGACGGTAAACTATTGCGCAATAACAATGACGGAATTTTAAGCTTTGACAGTCATTCAAATGTAAAAATTCGCCTTATTGACAGTGTTGACTTAATTGATAATAACGTCGAATTTTCCGAATGTAATTATACTGTTGATTCAGAAATTGTGGAACATCTAAAATCTAATTTCCAATTTGACTATCCTTATAAAAATCTTATGGAAATTCAGTCTAAAATTTCTGTTTCAAAGCTTGCTAATAAGGCAGAAAGTGAAAAATACACTTTTACAACAAAACCTTCATTTATGAGTGAGGGCGGCATTAATGCTACAGGCCGTGGTACCGCAATGCATAAAGTAATGGAATTCTTTGATTTCCAACAATATGACCGTATCGAAGAAGAAATTGACCGCCTTTATGAATGGCAATATATCAGTGAAGAAGAAAGAGATTCGCTTAATATTAAAGCTATTAACGATTTCTTTAAAAGCGATATTTTCGAAAGAATAAAAAATTCTTCACTTGTAAAAAGAGAAATGCGTTTTATTACAGAATTGCCTGTAACTGAGCTTGACCAAAATCTTGACAACCGTTTTGATGATGAAAAAATTATCGTGCAGGGCGCTGTCGATGTATGCTTTACTGAAGATGACGGAATTGTTATTCTCGACTTTAAAACCGACAGGGTAGAGGATACCAATGATTTGGTAATTTCTTATGGCGAACAACTTTCTGTATATGCAAAAGCTTGTGAAAAGATTTTCGGCAAAAAGGTAAAAGAAAAAGTTATTTATTCTTTTTCAAAGTCAAAAGCTATAAAAATTTAAAGGAGTGGCATTTGCCACTCCTTAAAGTTTATTGGAAAGTTCAGCTAATTCTTCTATTGTTAATTGTTCAGCGCGTACTGTTTCACTTAAATTAAGCTCTAAAAGAGCAGCTTTAAGACTCTCTTTTGAATAATTAGTTGTATTGGAAACAGTGTTAACAAGAGTTTTGCGCCTTTGAGCAAAACAAGCCTTAATTAGAGAAAAGAATTTCTTTTCATCAATAACACAAACAGGCGGTTTTTCTCGGATATTAAGCTTAATTACTGCAGAATCAACATTCGGCGGCGGTAAAAAGCTTTCACGGCCGACGTGAAAGAGAATTTCCGCTTGTGAATAGTAATCAACTGCAACGGTTACAGCACCTGCGTCACGGCTACCAACCTTTGCACACAAACGCTCTGCAGCCTCTTTTTGAACCATAACGGTAATATTGTCAATTGGCAATTTACTTTCAAGAAGCATCATAATAATAGGCGATGTTATATAATAGGGGAGATTCGCACAAACACATACTTTTTTGCAATCTGAAAAATTCTCATTTATAATTTGCTTTAAATCAAGCTTCATTGCATCGCCGAAAATCACTTTAACATTATCACAATCGCTGAGCGTTTCCGGAAGAATTGTTTTTAAACGCTCATCAAGTTCTATCGCAACAACGCGTTTTGCGACCTTTGATACTTCTTTTGTTAATACACCAATACCTGGACCGATTTCCAAAACCCCGTAATCCTTATCACAGGCAAGCTCTGCCATTTTTGGACACACAGAAGCATCAATAAGAAAATTTTGACCAAGTGATTTTTTAAAAGAAAAGCCGTGCTTTCGCAAAACGGATTCAATAGTCTTTATATCAGAAAGATTCATATAATTTTCTCCTAAGCTTGTTAAAATCATTATACTTTAATTCTTTGAATTTTACAATAAATTTTTGATGACAAATTCAGTTTTATGTAGTATAATAAAATAAATATATTAATTGGATGTGAATTTTAATTGGATAATAAGTATTTTGAAAATGTAATTGGCGAGATGAAACCGTTTTTTGAAGAAAACTCAATTACTGAAAAAGAGGGTATTTATTCTAACGACTCCAAGGCTGTAACTGTTAAATATGATGACAATCGCCAGATGTATGTGTTATCAGTTGCTGATATTGAAGATGGTAATATCGGTGAATTTCGCGAAATTAATGCTTGGCTTTTTGATGACAGCCAGAATGCTCGCGACGCCGTTTCTGTGGGTATTGATTTTACTTCCTCTTTAAGAAAAGAATTCGGCATTAAGCAAAAAAGAGTTGCAAATGGTATTGTTGAACTTCCAACTGCATCAAAAGACGGCAATGTTAACATTTCAGCATTTACTAAAAAAATATTAGATGTTTTTCCTGCTTTAAAGGAAGAATATAAGAGTCATATTTCGGTTTATGGTAATTTCCTTTATCTAAACTTCTTTGGCGAACATCTTGTTCCTCGCCTTATCCGTCTTTTTGAAGAAGGCTCAAAAAAACAGATAAAAAAATTCTATGACGTTATTGGCAATGCATACAATAAAGGGGATAGGGACACTGTAAATACATCCGTTGCTGTTCTTGCTGCAGCTGCATATAATAACGAAAAGGTCACCACCGCTATTGAAGAAATGCTTTCTTCAAACACACACTTCCTTAATTCGTTTAAAATGTTCGTTCCTTTCTTTTCAAAAAACAAAAAGCTTAAAAATGCTTTAATTAAGGAGTAATTTAATATGATTATTGCTATAATTATTATTTTGCTTTTGGCCATTCTTGTTCCGTGTGTGAGAATTGTTCCTCAAGCTACTGAATATGTTATAGAATTCTTAGGCAAATATAAGACAACTTGGTCAGCTGGATTGCATATTAAAATACCGCTTCTTGAAAGAATTTCAAAAAAAGTTACTTTAAAAGAGCAGGTTCTTGACTCTGCGCCGCAACCGGTTATCACAAAAGATAATGTTACAATGCAGATTGATACAGTTGTGTATTACCATATTTATGATGCAAAACTTTACACATACGGCGTGGTAAATCCTATCAATGCATTAGCTAATCTGACAGCAACAACTTTGCGTAATATTGTTGGTGAATTGGAGCTTGACGGCACATTAACTTCACGCGACACTATAAATGGCAAAATGACTGCTATTCTCGATGATGCAACTGACAAATGGGGTATTAAGGTTAACCGTGTTGAGCTTAAAAATATAATACCGCCTGAAGAAATTCAAAACGCAATGGAAAAACAAATGAAGGCTGAACGTGACCGTCGTGAAACACTTCTACAAGCTGAAGGCCACAAAGCCGCCGCTATAACTCGTGCTGAGGGTGATAAACAGGCTATGATTCTTGCCGCAGAAGGTGAGCGTGATGCCCGCATCGCCAGGGCAGAGGGTGAGGCAAAGGCTATATACCTTTCCAAAAAAGCTGAAGCGGACGGTTTAATCGCTTTAAGAGAAGCAGGTGTTGATGCTGCTGTATTAGAGCTTAAAAAATATGAAGCCCTTGTTAATATGTCGAATGGTACCGCCTCAAAGCTAATTATTCCTACAGATGCTGTAAACGCTGTTACAAGCAACGCAATATTCACCGAGACAACAGGACTTGGCGACACAACAAAACCAGCGCAGAAGCCAAAGGCACCTATTAAAAAAGATGAGTGCTGTGACAAATAAAGATTAACATAAAAATCAGTAGTTGTATTTTTCAACTACTGATTTTTTTATTTTAATTGAAATTATTATAAAAACTATAAATAACCTTAAAAGGAAAGAGGTGAAAAATAATATACCGAATTGTACTAAATGAATATCAAAACTAATTTAAACGTAAAAGGGCAGAGGATAGCAGTATCCTTTGTCCTTTCTTTGTTTGCATTTAAAATTTTAGATTTAGAAGTATGTTGTATTCGGTTGGGTTGCCTTGCTGGGCAACCGAAAATCTTGGCTGCAATACACCGTTGACTATCCGCGTCAATGTCAACGGTGCTTATTGGGTAATTTTTAAAATTTAAGGCTTAAATAAGCCATTTTTGATATAAAATTTTTACCCAATAAGGAATTTCTTATTGGGTAATTGGGTAAATTTTTTCAGTAATTTGTTTTTCTAAATTATTTGTACCATAGACGAAAATTATTTTATATTTTGTTTTTTCTGCAATTTTTTTAATAAAATTATCTCTTTCAATTCTGTTTTTATTATTATGTGAATTGTCTTGTAATTCGATTAGTAATTCGGGATATAGATTTTCTTTATTACATAAAACAAAATCTATATGTTTTGATTTTATTTTAGAAAAATATTTAAGTTTATCTTTGTCTTTAACTTCGTGATTTACTTCTCCTAAATCTGCTAATCTAACTTTTGTTAATACACAAAAATTATGTTTATCGGCTATTTCTTTTAATGTTTTATAGAAATAGTATTCATTTTTAGTCAATAAATATTTTCTTTTGTAAGGTATTATATCACCAATATTATTTTCATTATTTTTATTATTGTTTTTGCGATATGCTTTATAAAGTATATCGGCGATAAACAGTATAATAGCGATTATTAATAAAAATTTTATCATTTATATAATTCCTCATTTATCTTTTTGGATATGGTAGGTCTGGTATATTCAAAATATAGTCTGCAGATATGTTGTAAAATATACATAATTTTATTAAATGTTCTATTGGTAGTGGTCTTTTACCGTTTTCATATTGTGCATAATAGCTTTGGGAAGTATTTAAAATTTTTGCAATGTCTTTTTGAAATAGGTCGTTATCTTCTCTTAATTCTTTTAATCTTTGTGCATAATTCATATAGAATCGGTTCCTTTTTTTGTGTATTAAGTAGATTATATCATAGTTCATATATTAACTGTTGACTTTAGTTCATAAATGAACTATATTATAAATAGAAAGTTCACATATGAACTCTAAAAATTCAATAAAGGTGTTGTTAAATATGTCTATGGATAATGCTATTTTAGTGTCTACTATGATTGGTAATATTGTTTGTGTTTGTGTTATGTTTGTATTACTTTTGGTATTTGTTGTAAGTGATATTTGGCTTGTAAGACGCATTGATAAATATGCAAAGGAGTATTTTAGTAAATGAGTAACGAAAACAGTACAACAAACGTACCACGGCGAATAAGAGTTGGTTCTAATGCAAAAAGCGGTAGGGCAAGGAAGTTTAGTTGTGTTACATATTTGAGTGAAGACCAATTAAAAGTATGTTTAATGCTACATTCCTTACAAGTTAGGTATTATGCTTATGCTTATCACGATAAAGACATAAAGGAAGACGGTACACCGAAAGAGCCGCATATACACTTAGTTTTAATTACATATAATACTTGTTCGATATCTGCTATACGTAGATGGTTTAGTGGGTATGTAGACAAAAATGGTGAAATAACAACTACTGCACAAATTTGTAATGATGTATTTAGTATGTATGATTACTTAACACATAACACAAAAGAGTGTAGAGAACAGGGGAAGTACCTATATGATAAGTCGATTATTAAGACTAATGATAAACAGGGGTATTTTCGGGCAAGCACGGAAAGTGAGTTCGATAATATCACGCTTGCTTCGGAAATGCTTATAAAAGGTAAAGAAGTTCAAGAGGTCGCAAAAATATTTGGTAGAGATTTTATAATACATTACAACACAATAAAAAGTTATGTTAATGACGTATTAAGGCAAAGAAAATACGGTATATCGCTTGAACAAGAATTAGAAAGAGAGTTCGAGCTTGAAATATACAAATTAAATTATGGTGAAAGGATATTTGAAAATGGAAAAGAACGTTAGTTGTAAATTGATTATTGCAAAAAGTAAAAAGTCGGGTAATGATTATGCAAGAGTAGATATTCAGTTAACACCCGATTACAAGAAAACTGTCTTTCTTGACTTTAGCGAACAGGCTTTAGTTAAGTTGGCATACAAAGAAAATGAAAGGGGATAGGCTAAGTGGAAAATAACGGTTTAAGTACATTTATTTCTACTATCACAGGTGCTCTTACTGATTTCTCTACCGCTAATCTTGGTACTATATTGGTAGCCGCACTTGGTATCACTGTTGTTCTTGCTATTGCTTGGTTTGCTTACAGATTTATTGTACGTAAAGTCAGTGGTGCTATGAAGAAAGGCAAAATCTAATCTTGCCTAATAAAAGGGGATAGGTTTTCCTATCCTCTTTTTAATTTTATGAAGGAGTTTTATTATGGAAAATTTTATGCAACCGCCATTGAATTTAGGTGGCATTGGTGATACATTAGCGGAAAATACTTTAAAGACAAATGACGGTTTTCAGTTTGCGGGTTTATGGACTTTTAGCGGTTCACAGGGTAGTGGTAAAACTTTACTTATGATGCACTTGTTAAAACAAGTTTTAGAGCAAAGTCCAAATGCTATAGTTGTTTCTAATATTTCGATTTATGGTGTTCCGTCATATCCTTATACAGATATTGAAGATTTTGAAAAATACGCAAATGGTAAAGATGGTTGTATTTTTGTTATTGACGAAATACATACATTGTTTAATTCTCTTGAAAGTAAAAATATGCCATTGTCTACAATGCAGATATGGTGTCAAAATCGAAAAAATAGAAGACTTATTTTAGGTACTTCACAAAGATTTAATCGTGTTGCAAAAGGTGTTAGAGAACAAACTACATTTAATTATGAATGTAGAAAGGGTATCGCAAGCCTTTTGTATTCGTATAAAGTGTTTGATGGTTCGGAATATGACGAGCAAGGCAAATATGTAGGTGAAGAACCTAAACGTCATTTTTATATTCCTAACGTTTCGGTTATGCGAATGTACAATACTTTAGAAGTTGTTAAAAGGAGTGATTTTAAGTAATGGGGGAAATAATTCAAGGCTTTGGTCAGTTTATGCCTTATGTTTTTATGCTTGTTGTAGTAGGTATAATTTGGGATAAGGTTATAAGTGCTTTTCAGGGGTGGTTTAAATGATAACACAGTATAGCGATAGTTATTCAAGTCCATCTGCAGATATACAAAATATAGTTGCTAATAGTGTTTCTTTGCTTGACAATTATGTTCTAATGCAAACGGGGGAGAATGAATATAAGGCACTTGTAAAAAATCTTGCAAGTAAAGAAGTTGAAGAAATTACAATTTCGAGAATTTCTACAAGTGGCTATAACAATAGATATACTGTAAGTAGGGAAGAAGTAAGTGATTTTTCTTGGAATGTATCGAATGAATATTATACATATTCAAATTGTGGTTTTGGAAAATCTTTAGATATACCCGCTTATGATGGGGCATTAACTTATGGTGTAACGGCTTTAACCGTTCTTGTGTTTTTTGCTGTTATTTTTAAGGGGGTATTGTTTAAATGTCTAAAATTAAAAAGATAGTAGTTGTCCTATTTTGTTTGATTTTGGCTATTATTCCTTGTTTTTCTGTATCAGCTGAAACAGGTTCAGTATTTACAATGGCTTGTTCACAGCCTCCTGTTACGGAAAATTCTGCTTATGTTGAATTGTTATTAAAAGATAAATATGGTTCTTATAACGTTATGACTATAAGTTTGAATGCTTCACACGATAGTATTTATGATTGTAGTTTTATGGTTGAATGTACTGCTAATCAAATAGATATTACTGCTTTTATTCCGTCGGCAAATGTTGCAGGTATATTGAATTATGGTTTCATTTATTCTAATGGTAGTAATTACGGTTTTTCTTCTGTATTGTTTCTTGACGATAGTGAGAGTACTGCATCAGCTTCATTTTCATTTTATTATACCAGTAATTCTTATTATACTTCTATAGAGGGTATTAGAGTTTATGGCGCTAATTTTGTAGGTGGTTTTCCAAATAGCATTACGCCTTTTACTGTTTTATATAGTGGTAGTTCAACCACTTATAATCAAATGTTAGAAGTTATGCAAAGTTTGGGTGTTATTGCAAGTGGAAATACTCAAATTTTAAATAAATTACAAGAGATATATAATTCAATTTCAAATACTATAATACAAAATCAAAATGAAAATACTGATAAAATAACTCAAAATGAAGATAAAAACACTCAACAAATAATTGATAATCAAAATCAGTTGCAAGAAAATGAAAAGAATGAAGCAGGTACTACGGGCGGTGGTGGTGTTGACGATATAGGAAATGTTATTCCTAATGATAGTCAAGGTTTCATTAATAGTTTGGGTAATTTAGTTGGTGCTATGAGTTATAACGGTACTTCTTGTAATTGGGAAATGCCGAGTGTTTCGTTACCCGCTATAGCGGGTGTAATGCCTCAAATTAAATTATGGGATAAATTAGAAATACCTTTTGAATATTGGATACAACAAATACCAAGTGGAATTATGTTGTTGATACAAAGTATATTAACTATTGCATTAATAGTTTATTGTTTTAAGGAGTTATATTCAATAATATCTTATGTTTTAACATTGAGAGGTGGTGGTGCTAATGAGTAATATCGCTAAATGGGGTTTGCTTATTGCGGGTGCTATTGCTTTAATTGCTTTAATAGTAGCATTGCCTTTTGTTCAATTTATTGATTTTGGTGAATTTGGTGTTCTTATCAATAATATTGTTACTGTTGTTGGTGGTGCATTTACAAAGGCGCGTGGGTTAATAAATTGTTTTTTAACACCTTTTGGCAGAGGTTTATTAAGCGGTATATTAGTTTATTTGTTTGGTAAGTGGGCTATAACTATTGGTATAAAAATCACTGCTTGGATATATCATTTTATTTTTAAGTAAGAAAGGGGATAGGCAGAAAGCCCCCATGTTACACGGGGGTGTACAGGGGGCTTGCCTTTAAATATGACTATAAGAGATAAAATAATGATTTGGATATATAACAAAAATACTCAAATCGAGAATGATACTGAAATGTTAAATGCTCAAGTTCGATATCATGCTATGGATAGTCTTGACCATTACGAAGTAATGCGAAAGAAAATAGAACTTGCAGTTTGGAAAAGTTTTCTTGACGAGTTGTTTAATATTATCGTAAGGTGCAAATAAAAGGGGCGTATAGCCCTTTTTATTATATATTCCGAATTGTACTAAATGAATATTTTGTATAATTTAGGGGGTCGTTTAAATATAATTATATACAATTATTGCTAATTTATTTATTATTAGTAAAACAAGCGAATGATATCTTATTCATAAGTATTAGAAATCAGATATTTAATGTAACAACATTTTATATTTTTAGAAACCAGAAATTTGTTTATTCTTAATTTGAGTAAATATTAAATTTTATTTTAAGAGACATTACTCTGTTAAATTAATAAAAAATGTATTCAATAACTTTTTTGTAAATGATACTTAGTATACCTCAAAAATTTCTATCGCCTAAAAAAGAGCGTTATTTTATAACATAATTAAATGTTTGGTCACAAAATTAGAAATCACATTGTTTGCGCTGAAAAATCGATAGAAAGAATTTTAGTCGCATTTTGCACAATTAAATAATATTATTAATTTTCATTAAAAACTCGGATAAAAAACTAATTGAAAGATATATTAAATAGTATCACCTATTATGAAAAATTGCTCACACCTATATTTTGTTAAAAATTTAACAAAATATACCATCTATAAGAACTCTATCTGACCATCTAATTTCAATATAATAAATACAGTTGTCAGTATTATAACAACCAAAGCGATTACACACAAAACTATACTATTAGAAAGATTTTTACGGTTATCCTCTATTTTTTGCTGAGCTATACCGCTTCTTTTTAAAATACTTCTTATTGGTTTGTAAATAATTATTGTTGTAGCGGCATTTATAAGCGATTTGCAAAGATTAAACGGTAAAAGAAGTGTTGGAATTAAAGCGACCACTTCCCTACTTTCGATACCCATATAATAAGGAGTAATAAGTATATTTGCGAAACACATTACCACACAAACGCTCAAAACAGAGAGAATAACAGCAACAATGGCACCGCTTAAGGTACGTTTATACTTGTAAATTAAACCAGCAACTAAGGTAAAGGTTGCTGAGGATATGAAATTCATAATAAGACCGTAAAAACCCGTATCACTCACAGATAAGAATTCAAGAACTGCAACAATTCCGGCAGATGTCACAGCATATAACGGACCGTACATAAGCGAAATTACTGCTAAAACAGTATCTTTAAGGTCAAAGGATAAAAAAGCCACCTTGAATCTCAAAACAATTGTTAAAATAAACGCTAATGCACAAAAAACGCCTGTAACTGATATTTTAATTAGTTTATCTTTTTTCATAGAATCACCTAAAAATGCCCTTATCAAAAATTATGATAAGGGCAGGAATACAAATTAATCTTCTTTCATCCTGACTATACAGTCGGCTTTGGAATTTCACCAAATCAGCCATAAGGCTCGCGGGCTATACCGCCGGTGAGGAATTACACCCCGCCCTGAAGATTTATTAATTTTTATAAACATATTATACAATTATTGGGCTTAATTGTCAATCATTTGAAATACATAAACAACTGACATTTAATCATACCGTTATAAAGCTTTCTGCGTTTATCGGCATCTTTACCGAAATGCTTTTCAAACTCATCGTGTGGGCTTATAACATAATATTTCTGACCGTCGCCCGAAGTAAAGCGTTCGCCCATTATTTGATAAAGCTTTTCGGCTTCCTTTACATCTAACAGTCGTTCGCCATAAGGCGGGTTTGTAACGGTTATGCAACGTTCTTTAGGTGTTGAAAATTCTTTAACATCACCAATTGCAGCTTTAACATATTTCTCAACGCCAGCTTTTTTTGCATTCGCAAGGGTTAATTCAACACAATTCGGATCAATATCATATCCCTGAGCTCTAAAATCAATATTTTTAAGAATTAAATCTTGCGCACGCATTCTTTCATCTTGCCAGATTTTACTATCAAGAAATCCGAAGCGTTCTGCTGCGAAAAATCTTCGAAGACCAGGTGCAGTTTTGGTTGCCATTAAGGCTGACTCTATTAAAATTGTACCACTGCCACAGAAAGGATCAAAAATTTTAGTATCAGGATAAATTCGCGCCAAATCACACATAGCGGCCGCCAATGTTTCTTTTAGTGGAGCATCATTTGAATTTCGGCGGTATCCCCTCTTATGAAGACCTTCGCCAGATGTATCTATCATCATCGTAACCTGATTTTTATGAATGGAAAAACGGATCTTATATTCTGTTCCTGTTTCGGCAAAAATTGAAATATTATATTTAGTTTTAAGTCTTTCAACAATAGCCTTTTTTATAATAGATTGACAATCAGGAATACTAAAAAGCTGTGAATTAATACTCCAGCCATTTACCGGAAAGGCATCGTCTCTGCCAATGTATTCTTCCCAAGGTAAAGATTTTACACCCTCAAAAAGTTCTGTAAATGTTACAGCTGAAAACTCACCGACATTAATTAATATTCTTTCGGCAAAGCGTGAGCATATGTTAGCCCTTGCAAGCATATTATGCTCACCCTCAAGCAAAACCCTACCGTTTTCAGTTACTATATTTTCAAAGCCCATACGGCGAAATTCGTCTGCAGCAATTTTTTCAACGCCAAATAAACAAGGCGCTACTAATTTCATCTTATTCATATTAACTCCTAAAAAATGGCGAAACCAAAATGGCTTCGCCAAAATTTTTATTTCATTGCGCGTCTTTTTGAACGCGTATTATCAGGATTTTTACGTTTGAGATCAGAAAACTTTTCGTCGCTTGATTGCTTGAACTGATTCATCATTTCCTCAAAAGAAGTAGGTTCCGGCTTGCGCGGAGTCCAAGTATATGAACCATCCGGCTTGTAAGTTGAAGAAGCCGGTTTGCGTTCTCTGAACGTTTTTTTAGGCTGTTCAGAAGCTTTTTTAATGCTAAGACTGATTTTACCGTCCTCACCAACATTTAAAACCTTAACCTTAACAGTATCGCCCAATTTAAGTATTTCATTGATGTCGGAAACAAAGGTGTTAGCAACCTCAGAAATATGTACCATTCCCGACTTTCCGCCGCCTAAATCAACAAAAACACCGAAATTAGTAATGCCTGTAATTTTGCCTTGTACAATTTCCCCAATAGTAATTTGCATAGATGCTGAAAATCCCCCTAAAAAACGGTGCGTTAATTGCCTGAAATATCGATAAACACCTGCTCGTCGGAATAAATGTATCCTAAACGTTCACGCGCAGCTTTTTCGATAATTTGCTGATTTGATTCGTCCATAAGCATAGCTTTAAGCTCTTCAATGGTTTTTTGTTCATTGGAGTACTGAAGCTTCAAGGCGTCAAGCTCAGCCTTACTTTCGCTAAGCGTTGACCAGAGATTTGATAATGTAGCTAACATATAGATACAAACCGCTAAAATCATAAATTTAAGTATGATACTGCGCTTTTTTCGAGTTTTGCGTTTCATATAAAACCTCTAAAATCCGTGCCGTTATTTTCTATTAGTATATAACAAACCTTTAGTAGTTTTCAAGCCTTTTTTAAAAAAATTTAGACTATTTTTAAAAATTTTCAAAAATAACCTATCTATTTTCTCAAAAATCAAATAAAAACCTTTAGAAACGGCTCTAATTCCCGAAAAAAAGAACTTTAATACTTTAAAAAATACTTTTACGAATAACTTAGAAAATAACCTGTTAAATATAAGAAAACCTAATGCTATACCGAATAAAATATATGCTCTGATCTCACCGTTAGTAATACTTAACAAGAAGAGAAACGTAGCTACACAAAGCAGTAAGAAATAAAATATATCTTCAAAAAACACAGTTAAGTTTTTATGATGTTTTAAAATCCTGATTGTACGAAACAGGTCGTAAAAAACGGAATAAATCATCCCTAAAACTAAAGAATAAAGAAAACCTAAAAGCTGTAGATTATTATGAATTTCCCACATAACTATTTAATAATCTTTCTCCAGAAACCGCCTTGATTCTGATTGGCAGTATAAATAATCGCATTAACCTTGCCATCTGCCGTCAACTCGCCGTTTTCAGTATTGAAATTTACAATATGTAATCCCATACCCTTAATTGTCATTTTTCCGAAGTTAGTTTCGAGATTAATTGTTTCCTCGTCAAATCCCAGGCAATCCCTTACTCCCGAAATATTTAATGTTTTTCTTTTTTCAAGTATTACACTGTGGTTTAATGTATTATGTTCTTCCAAAATAAAGCACCCCTTAAATATATATTTAAAGGGTGCGGTTTTTATTCTAAAATTGAATACATAAGCGAAGCATCGTCTTTACGAACTGTTTCAGCAACTAAGGTAACCTTTGCTTTAAAGGTGCGTACACCGAAAGAAATTTCCAGTATATCCCCTACCTTTACATCATACGATGCACGAGCAACCTTACCGTTCACTAAAACTCTGCCATTATCACAGGCTTCGTTTGCGATTGTTCGTCTTTTAATAATTCTTGAAACTTTTAAATATTTATCTAATCTCATAGTAGTAAAATTTAAGCCGCCCTGTCGGACGGCTTAGCCTTTAAATTATTTTATAGCAGCTTTTAATGCAGCGCCTGCTTTAAATACAGGGTTCTTAGAAGCAGCAATTTGGATTGTCTGTTTGGTCTGAGGATTGATACCGGTTCTTGCTGCGCGTTCACGAACTTCGAAAGTACCGAAGCCTACGAGCTGAACCTTACCACCCTTCTTTAATTCAGCAGAAACACTGTCAACAAAAGCAGCTACTGCCTTTTCAGCATCCTTTTTAGAAATGTTTGCTTTTTCAGCAATTGATGCAACTAATTCTGTCTTGTTCATTTTAGAACCTCCAAAAATTTTTTTAACGACATAATCGTTTAAGACTCTTTGCACATTAGTACTTATTATTTATAACATATTTATATTTAAAAAGCAAGTATATTTTGCAATTTTCGTAAAAAATAGAAAAATTGACGAATAATATTTATGTATTATTACCAAATTTTAGTATAAATCTATCTCCTTATAAATTTTTTAATTAAAG
Source organism: Acutalibacteraceae bacterium (assembly GCA_045539955.1). GTDB lineage: Bacteria > Bacillota > Clostridia > Oscillospirales > Acutalibacteraceae > UBA737. The sequence continues at coordinate 115,683 of JAZQGI010000021.1, forward strand.
GAATATTAAGCAGTTCAGCTTTAGTGAAAGCCTTACTGAAAATTAGCAGTAAAAAATATATTACAACTGCAAAAATAATTGCAAAAATTGTCATAATTTTTTGCGTCGAGATTAAAGAAATTATAAAAGAACATAATCCGCAGATCAATGCACAAGCAAAGGGCTTGAATATGGTATTTTTGAAATCAATTATTCCTATTTTTTTATAGAGAATAATCATCAAGTTAACTGTCATATACAAATAACAAAAAGCTGTGCCTAAAGGTGCTGCAAAGATATTAATTGACGGAACCGAAACCAGAGCTATATTGAATAGTATTTTAATTACAAGACCGATAATTATAACTTTTACAGCAAGGCGATGGTAATCAAGCGCTTGAATTATAGTAGTAAGCGGTATTGCAAGACCGGCAAAAACGGCAGAAATACCATAAAATAAAAGTAAATTACCACTTAAACGGTCATTTGAGGAATATAAAAGATTCATAATAGGTGTACTAAGTGATATAATTCCAAACGCCGCAGGAAATGTGAAGGTTGAAATTAACTTTAAAGAAAAGCTTACACTGTTTGATAAATCACCTGTATTGTTTTTAGTGCGGTATTCAGTTAAAATCGGCAACGCACCGACGCCTATCGACATTGTAACTGTTGGAATTAAATAATATAGTGTGAATGCTTTACCACGCAGCCCGTAAAGATATGTAGAAATGTCATTTAATCCTATGTTAAAGTTATTGGTAACAATCTGTAAATAATCGTGCGATGCATTAGAAATATAGACTTTAACAGTTAATACATCAACTAAAGAAACAATACTTGCACTTAGGGAAGCTAAAACATAAGGGATAGCTAAGGTTATTATGCTTTTAACGGTAATATAACTCTCTTCTTCTGCGAGCTTCAAATTTTGCTCGCTTATATCAGGGTTGCGCCTCAATTTTAATGCTAAATAAAGCCATGAAGCGAGTGTTCCAAAAGAAACTGCAAGCATCGCCGCAGCAGAAGCCAATGCAGGATTTTGTGTTGCTTTTATTGTTGCGTATGATAGTGCAAGTCCTAAAAATAACTTAAATACAGCTTCAATAATTTTTGAAATTGCAGTTGGATACATATTATTAAAGCCTTCAAAATAACCGCGGTAAGCCGAAATGACAAAACACAGTAAAATTGATGGCGCGATTGTAATAATACTCAGGAAAGTATTTTTTCCTGAAGTTGAAATTAATAAGGGAAAAGAAAACAAAATGATCGCAATACAAAACAATAAACCTAAAGCTGTAAATAACTTTTTAGTTATTTTAAAATTCTTTTTTACAGCATAAAATTTATTTTTTGAAACATGCTCTGCAGTAATTTGTGAAACAGCGCTTGGAAGCCCTGAAATTGCCAGTATGTAAAAAGGCATAAAAATATCATGAGCTACAGAGTAATACCCAAAGCCTATGTCACCCAAAAAAGTATTAGTAGCAAGCGGAATTTTAAATACTGCACCGATAATTTTAACTATTGCGGTTGAAATAATTAAAATTAAAGAATTTTCAGTTAATGTATGTTTTCTGGTATTCATAAAATTTCCTTAATAATCTTTATTAAATAATCAGAAAGTAAGGTATCATCTTGAGAATTCATTTCGCGGTAAGATTCAGTTGCGTCCTCCCCTGCATCATCAGAAATGCGCCTTAAAGAAAGGAACGGGATATTTGAAAATTGACAAACATAGGCAATAGCTGCCGTTTCCATATCGCAAGACATTGCATTAAAGTTTTCTTTTAAAGAATTTCTCACAGTACTGTCGCAAATAAAATGGTCACCAGAAACAGCTGTGCCCAATTTAAGCGATGGAACAATTTTCTGTGCACTTTTTAACAGATTTTCATCAGCAGAGTAGATATATTCCTGTAAAGGTTTTTCGCAAAGTGAATAACCAATACCTGATAAATCAAAATCATGCTCAATAAATTCATCGGGAGCTGTAATCATCCCACGCGAAATACCTGATATTCCGCCCGAAAGACCATAATTCATAATAATATCGCAACCAATATCAATTAGATGCATTGCCGCTGCCGTAGCATTGACCTTTCCAATACCGCAAAGAATAGAAAATACTTCGGCAGATTTTTCGCCGTTGTTAATTATAAATTTATGTCCTGTTCTTTTCAAAACCGAATAGTAAGAGAATTCACCTTTTTCAATTTCTTTAGCAAATGGTTGATATTCGTCAACATCAGCAACAATTATACCGATTTTTAATCTTTCCATTTTTCCTCCAATGAAAAAATGGCTGAAAACAGCCATTTATTCTTCAATTTCTAATTTTGTACCGCAAGCAGAACAATAAACAGAATTTTTACTTATATTTGCCTTACAATTAGGACAAATTCTTTTATTTTTTACAGCATTAAGCTCATCATTTAATTGAGCAATTTCGTTTTCTTTTTCAATGATTGCTTCAACAAGTTCTTTTGTCTGTGCATCTTCAATATCGCTATTTTTTATAAGTGAAAAATAAATTTCACCCAATTTTTCGAAATCTTTTGAACGCTTATTTTCAAGAGAAGCAATATCAAACTTTTGCTTTTGAGCGTTAACTACTTCCCCTGTTTTTTTAGAAACAATATCAATTGCTTCTTTAGCCTTATCAAGTGCATTATCGAAAAAATCCATAAATGAAAACCTCCATTTTTTCTTATAGTAACATATAAATTCGAATAAATCAAGTTTTATATGTAGTATAAAAATCATTAATCTTCTTTTTGCGGTTAATAATTTCATCAAAATTATTGATATATTCGAAAGGATATTTGTAATTAAAAATCCTTTCAATATAATCGCCTTTAGGTTCGCGCAATTTAGTTACTGCCGAAGCTCCGCACGAAAGTATTGTATGGGTTTCATCCATAATAAAAACATTATATAAACATTCAAAACCGCGTTTGGAATATCCCACATTTTCGAGATTACCCACAGTTTTACTCTGACGGTACATATAATAAGGGAAAATTTTATTTTCGCGTAGAGTATTAAGTGCGAAATCAACCATCAGTGATGCAGTTTTTTCCATTTCAATTTCCGGATTTTCACCAATTTTTGTCATTCGTGATGAGCGCTTCATAGAAAGCGAATGCACTGTTACGCTTTCTGGATTTAGAAGTAATACTTCGTTTAATGTGTTCTTAAAGCTTTCTAATGTGTCGCTTGGGAGTCCGGCAATTAAATCTGTATTAATATTATCAAAACCGCATTCGCGGGCTAAATTGAAAGCCGCAACAGTTTGTTCTGATGTGTGGTTTCTGCCGATCAGCTTTAAAATATCATCATTCATTGTTTGTGGGTTTATGCTTATTCTTGTGGCACCGCCTGATTTAATTGCTAAAAGCTTTTCGCGAGTTATTGTATCAGGCCTTCCCGCCTCTACTGTGTATTCACGCAAGACAGATAAGTCAAAGCTTTCTTTAACAGCTTGCATAATTTGTGTTAAATCTTGTGAAGAAAGGGTTGTTGGCGTTCCCCCGCCTATATAAATAGTTTCAAGCTGTAAATTAAAACGTTTTGCAATTTCGGCAGTAATAGATAATTCTTTACAAAGTAATTCAATATATTTAGGTATCAGTTTTTGTGCACTTTCAACCGAATGTGAAACAAAAGAACAGTAAGAGCACCTTGTAGGACAAAAAGGAATGGATATATATAGACTAAAGGAATTCGGTTTGGATAGAGCGGTTATTTCACCTTCGCCCTTAAGGGTTTCTTTGCAAAGTGAAAGTTTTTTTGAATTTACCATTAAATAGTTCGAAAAATAATCACTCGCTGTATCTTCGCCAATTTGTTTTTTTAGGCGCGAGAAAAGTTTTGCCGGACGAATGCCTGTTAATATTCCCCAATCAGGAAAATAGCCTGTAGCGGCCGTAAAACAGTCAAAAACGGCAAGTGCTAAAAATAACTCAGCGTCTTTTTCAGTATTATCGTTCTTTTTTTCTATGGATTTTACACTTTCGAAAATCTTATCTTGGATTTTCAAAGTGGATTTAGCCTTATTCCCTATTATTTCAGTTATAAGACAAAAATCACCGTTTTGAAATTCACCAAAATATTCTATTTTCTCAAATGGTAAAAAAATTCGTATTAGTTTTTCAATTTCATATCGGAAATTGTGTCCAATTAAGCAAAATTGCATTATAAACCTCTTATAAAGGGATTGTTGATTTTTTCATTATTTATTGTTGTTGCTTCTCCGTGACCTGATAAAACCGCAATATTTCCGTCAAGCGTATAAAGGCGCCTGACAGATTTTTGCAAAGCGTTATAATCACCGTCAAAAAAGTCAGTTCTGCCCACACTACCACAAAAAAGTGTGTCGCCAGAGAATAAAACATCGTCCAATAAATAACATACACCGCCTGGAGTGTGACCGGGCGTATGAAAAACCTTAAAGCATAAATCGCCAACCGTAAATTCATCACCGTCTGATAAAAGAATATCAGCGCAAAAAGGAGTTAATCCTGCGTGGAATTTATCAGAAAGGTTTTTATGAGTATCCGACAATCCAATATTATCTAATTCGCCAATAGCAATTTTAGTGTCGGTCACTTCACGAAGAATCGGTGCCGCACCAATATGGTCAAAATGAGCGTGAGTTAATAAAATCAGCCGTTCTTTGTCAAAACTTTCTTTTAAAAAGTTTGTAACTTCTTCCGAATTAAAACCTGGGTCAATAACAACCGCCGCTTTTTCTGTTGAGACAAGATAGCAATTTGAATGAATAAGGCCAAGCGGCAAAACTCTAATTTCCATTTTTTCTCCAAATTTCTGTGTCATAAAGAATGGTTACGGGACCGTCGTTAGTAAGTGATACTTTCATATCGCCGCCGAAAACACCCTTTTCTACTCTTTTAACACCAAATTCTTTTAATTTTTCGCAGAAAAGATTGTAGTATTCTTCGGCTTTTATGGGTTCCATTGCTTTAATAAATGAAGGTCGGTTTCCCTTTTTAACATCAGCGGCAAGGGTGAACTGAGAAATCGCTAAAATCTCGCCGCCGATATCAATAATTGATTTATTCATTTTATCATTTTCATCACAAAAAATGCGTAAATTCACCGTTTTTTGCGCTAAAATTTCAACATCCTCGTGTGTATCGCCATCGACTGCGCCAAAAAGAATCATATAACCTTGGTTACAACTGCCGACAACTTCGCTATCAACTGTTACCGAAGCGGCACTTACTCTTTGAATTACAGCTTTCACTATTGATTTATCCTTTCAACGTTAAAAATCTTTGGCACTTTTTCGATACGTGCTATAATACTGCGTAAATGCTCAACACTTTCTGCGCTGATTGTCATAATAATAACGCAATTGCCGTCCTTTGTCTGTCGGGCGCTGATACTGTGAATTGGCACACGCATATTATTAAGAGCATTCATTACTTCAATTAAAATACCCTCACGGTCGATAGCAACCGCTTTAAGCGTTGAAGTAAATATTTCAGTTTTATTACTGTTCCAATGAGCAGAAATCCAACGTGCAGGCTCATCAGAATCCTGAATATTAACAGGAACATTATTACAGTCGCGCTTGTGAATTGAAACACCGTGACCGCGAGTAATGAATCCTATAATATCATCTCCAGGCAAAGGATTACAGCATTTAGAAAGCTTAATTAAGCAGTTATCAATACCCTCTACAATTACCCCTTCAGAAGATTTAGAATGGTTATAACCAACGGTTTGAGGAACAGGTGCAGGCTTAGAATTTGCAACTTTTTTGTTGTAATCTTCCTTAACACGCGGAAGGATTTTAGAAAGTAAAATTCCGCCGTAACCGATTGCTGCATAAAAATCTTCTGCGTTTTCAAAGCGGTATTTCTTTGCAAGCTCTTCTGTATAGCTTTGTAATTCTTCTTCCGAAAAAGCAATATTATTACGGCGAAGTTCTTTTTCAAATTCACTTTGACCGGTAACAATATTTTCGCTTCGTTTTTCTTTTTTAAACCAAGAACGAATCTTAGCCTTTGCTGAGGAAGTGACAGCAATATTAAGCCAATCTCGGCTCGGACCGTGACCCGCTTGATTTGTGGTTAATATTTCAATAACTTCACCGGTTTTAACCTCGTGATTTATGGGTACAATTTTACCGTCAACCTTAGCTCCTACCATTCTCGTTCCAACAGCAGAATGTATTGCAAAAGCAAAGTCAACAACCGTAGCGCCTACCGGAAGATTTATAACATCACCCTTTGGAGTAACGGCAAAAACATCTTCTTCAGAAAGGTCAACCTTAATCGTACGGATAATATCCGAAGCATCATTTGTTGTATCTTGTGTATCAATAATCTGTCTAATCCAAGCAAGACGGTCCTCAAGACCTTTATCATTATCGGTAATGCCTTCTTTATACTTCCAATGCGCCGCAATACCGAATTCAGCGGTGTGGTGCATATCAAAAGTTCGTATTTGTATTTCAAAAGGAATACCTGCACGACTGATAACAGTTGTGTGTAAAGATTGATACATATTAGGTTTAGGTGTCGATATATAATCCTTAAATCGATTCGGAATCGGCCGGAACATATCGTGCATAATACCTAAAATGTTGTAACAGTCAGCAACAGTATCAGTAATGATTCTGATAGCATAAATATCATAAATTTCATCAAAGGTTCTGCCCTGAGCATACATTTTGCGGTAGATACCGTGTATTGATTTAACTCTGCCCTGAAAAGAAAGAGTTGTGTTAGGCATTATCTCACTAAGACGGACTTCAATGCGATTTTTAATTTCATTTAATATTTGTTCCCTGTGATTTTTGCGGTGCATTAAAAGCTCTTCAATCTCTTTATATGCCACAGGGTCAAGGTGCTTGATAGCAAGGTCTTCAAGCTCTTCCTTAACAGGTCTGATACCAAGTCTGTGTGCTATCGGAGCATAAATTTCAAGTGTTTCCACCGAAATATCACGTTGTTTTTGCGGACGCATAGCATCGATAGTGCGCATATTATGAAGTCTATCAGCAAGTTTTATAATAATAACGCGGATATCTTTACCCATTGCAATAAGCATTTTGCGTAAACTTTCAGCTTGCTGCTGTTCTTTTGTGGAAAAATTTAGACGGCCGATTTTAGTTACACCGTCGACCAGCAAAGCAACCTCACTGCCAAACTGTTGTGTAATCTCTTCAATAGTAATACCTGTATCCTCAACAACATCGTGTAAGAGAGATGCAGCAATAGACTCACTGTCCATACCAAGTGAAATAACAAGCTTTGCAACATTATATGGATGATAATAATAATCTTCACCTGAAATACGCTTTTGTCCTTTATGAGCATGAACACAAAGTTCAAATGCTTTTTTTACTAAATCAAGGTTGTATTCGCCGCCGAAATTTTCCATAGCAAGCTTTAAATCGTCAAAGTTTTTGCGTTCAGCTTCTGTCATTTGTATTCACACTCCTTTAACAGTTTATTATAAATTTCTGAATTTTGAAGATTGGTTTTTTCACTTGTCTGGCTTTTATAATAAGAGCCTTCTTTTTTATAAATCAGTTTTAATTCTTCCAGAACTTCAAGACTGATTGAGGTTTTACCATAGCCTAAAGTATTCATAAAGTGATATTTAATTTTATCTGTCAGAATGCCGTTTTGAGTTATAAATTTATATACCTCACCAACTTCTGTTCTATTTGGAGTTATAGAAATTGCGTTGAAGTTTCTTCCGTTTTTAAAGAGATTATAATTTTCAAAATCATTAAAAAGCTTCGTATCATCAGTATTAGTCATACGGATACCCTTAACCTGTACACTAACACTTAAATTGCCATTGTAATCATTGGTTTGAATAGTCACCGCTAAATCTAAAACATCACCAATATCGAAACATAAACCATCAGTACCGATACCGAAAAGCAATGCCTGAAAGCTGTTTTTATCCTTAGAAAACAGAAGTTTTAAATGTTTGTTGTTTGAAAGTGGAGTAATTCTTTGCAAAGTGACGCCAGTAATAGCAAAAATCGGCAAAGAATTCTGAAATCCAAAGGGTTCTAATTGTTTTAAAGTTTCAGCTAAATCAACCGTTAAAACAGTGGGATTCAGCTTGCAGTCAAGCTTTAAAACGGGCGGAATATATTTTTGTTCAAAAGCATATTCATTGATTTTTTTACAAAACTCATCAATATTTTTGCTTTCAAGACTCACTCCGCAAGCAAGAGCATGACCGCCAAATTTTGTCAGTATTTCTTTACAGGAATTTACAGCCTCAAAAAGTGAAAAACCTTCGTAGCTTCTGCCTGAGCCGTGCGCTGTTTCACCGTCAGACGATAAAACAATACAAGGTGTACCGTAACGCTCGCAAATGCGGGACGCAACAATTCCAACTACACCGTGATGCCAATTTTCGCCGCTTACAACAATTACACGATTGTTATATAATTCATCATTTTCAATTTTTTCTATTACTTCGCGCATAATTTCCTTTTCGGTTTGTTGGCGCAAAATATTTAGAGCGTCTATCTCATTCGCAAGCTCAAGTGCTTTTAACATATTGTTTTCGCACAATAGTTCAACCGCTTTTGAGGCGCTTCCCATTCTGCCCGCGGCATTAATTCTCGGACAAATGGAAAAGGCGATTTTTTCAGCAGTAACGCTTGAAAGTGACACACCTGAAACGTTTAAAAGGGCTGAAAAACCTGTGAGGGCACAGGTCCTAAGTTTATGAATACCAAGTTTTACTATACTGCGGTTTTCTTGTGTTAAAGGCATTACATCTGCAATAACGGCAACTGCCAAAATATCTGCAAAATACGGAAGCAGTTCTTCGGGTTCCTTGCCTTCCATTACACAAATCAGCTTAAAAGCAACCTGTGCTCCGCAAATTGATTTAAAATCAGAGGGGCAATCTTTACGGTGAGGGTCAACAACAGCGGCAGCATTTGGTAGAATTTCGCCAGGCAAATGATGATCGGTAACTACAACTGTGATACCAAGTTTATTTGCAAGTTCAATTTCTTTATTACAAGCAATTCCATTATCAACAGTGATAATTAGATTTACTCCGTCATTAGCAAGTTTTTCAATTGCATTGCAATTCATACCGTAACCCTCACTAAAACGGTCGGGTATGTAATAAATACAGTCAGCATTTCTACTTTTTAGGTAGTTATAAAGCAAAGCAGTGGCGGTCACACCGTCACAATCATAATCGCCGAAAATCGCAATTTTCTCACCTTTTTCAATACTCATATTAACAATATCTGCGGCATGCATAATATCAGCAAGTGAATATACATCAGAAAAACAAGGCTCGTCTGAAAAGAATTCCTCTAAATCGGCAGGATCAGTGTAACCGCGAGCACAGGCAATTAATGCCAAAATCGGTTCAATATCACATTCGGTGGCAAGCTCTTTTGCAAGCTGTTTATTTGTTTCATTAATAACCCATTTTTTAAAGCCCACAAAAACACCGCCCTTTATATAATATTACATTTTATTTTAGCATTAAAACTGATATTTTTCAATAACTTTATTATAAAATAACAAAGTTTTTATGCTATTAATTAAAAATAAAAAGAACTCCGCCAAAGCGGAGTTTTATGTATTATTTATAGTCTGCTTTTTTATACCGAAAATCATTCTTAAAATAGGTTGCAGAAACTTGGGTCCTTTAAAAATTACAACTTTCATAAAATACCTCCGCTAATATTTACTGCACGAGCAACCAAGAACAATTACCCAGATTGCAAGTACAGCAATTAAAAATTTAGGAGGACAAAAGCAACTAATCAAAAGACCGCCCGCAAAGGCAATTCCCACAAAACCTTTATTGAAAGAAAATCTTTTACGCATTTTGTTTCCCCCTTACAATACCATTATATCGGGAGAAAATTAAAATGTTACAGAATTTACTTTTTTTGCGCTTCCCAAGGCTTTAAATCTTTTAATTCTTCAAATATTTTAATATATGATTCGTGGCGGGATAGCTCGATCTCCTGATTTTTAACTGCTTCGATTACTCTACAGCCCTTTTCTTTAGTATGTGAGCAAGAGGAGAATTTGCATTCGTAAATCTTATCGCCAAAATCATAAAAACATTCAGCAAGTTTTTCTTTAAAGTCATAATCATTATAATCGTAATCGATGGAGGAAAAACCTGGTGTATCAACAACATAACCGCTAAATTCAAGATGGTATGCTTCGATATGACGTGTTGTATGCCTGCCTCTTCCTAATTTTTGGCTCACATCACCTGTAGCTATATGTCTGTCACCTAAAAGAAAATTCAAAATACTCGATTTACCAACACCCGAATTTCCAGTAAAAGCACTAATGCAACCTGCCAACTCGTCTTTAAGAGCTTGCATACCATCTCCGCTTTGGGCAGATACAACATAAGTTTTAAAGCCTGAATTTTTATAAATACGGACAAATTCAGAAAAATCACCCATATCAGATTTATTGAAAACAATAATCGGTTTAATATTATTGTACCGGGCAATCGCTGTTATTTTGTCAATTATATAGGTATTAGGCGCCGGTGTTGAATAGGAAGATACAATAAACAACTTATCAATATTGGCAACATTAGGGCGTTTTAAAGCGTTTTTTCGCGCGCAAATTTTGTTTATTATACCGTACTTGGAGTCTGAGACCTCAAACTCCACTCTGTCACCAACCAAGGGAGAAAAACCGTTTTTACGAAAATTCCCCCTTGCCTTACATTCAAATATATTACCTTCTGCTTCAACATAATAAAAGGAAGACAAAGCTTTAATAATAATTCCTATCATTAAACAGTTACCTATTGGATATTCGAAGACTTATCATCACTGGTGGTCGGCTGACTGCCTGCGCCAGAGCTTGTGGTATTAGTAAATTGATTAGTTTTTATAACTGTTACATTGTTCTTTTCGCTTCTGAAATCAACAGAAATTTCCTGATAATCCTGTGAGTTACCATTTTCACCTTTAATCTTAACGGTGAAATTTTCTGTCTTATTTTCAGAGGTTATGTCCTTAAATGTATATTTAGTAACCTTTGTTAAATCGAGATTTTCACTTGTTTTAATGTTTTTACCGTTAAGCCATAATGAAACCGAGCAAACGTTTTCAGTGAAGTTGGCGGGTAAACCTATTTCAACATCAGTCTCATAAAAACCGCTGCTTACATAAATAGTAACAGTACTGCCTTCAGGGATTTTTTTAGAACCACCCTGCGGATCCTGTCTTAAAACATAATCTTTAGGCTGATAACTGTCAGCCGGTGTAAGATTAACATTTTCAACCTTAACATTTAAGTTAAGATCTTCAATTTTTTCCTTTGCCTGAGCGATAGGCTCACCAATTACATTAGGAACATCTACCGAAACCTCGGCTTTACCGGTTGATACAAATACTTTAATTGTTGCACCCTCGGCAACTACTGTAGAGCGTTGGGGTTCGGTTCTGATAACCAAGCCTGCTTCAACCTCGTCGCTTGCTTCTTCCACGGTTACAACCTTAAAACCGTGTGATTTTTCAAGCTCGGTTATAGCATAAGATTCTGATTTACCATAAACATCCGGTACATTAAGACGCGATTCACCGATACTTACAAACAAGGTGATTTCTGCATCTTTTTTAAGTTTTTGACCCTCTGGAATAGACTGTTCATAAACAACATTAGCTTCGTAATCATTATTAAAATCATACTTAACCTTGAAATTAAAATTGTCGTTATATTCAGTATTTTCTTCAATTGCCGAAAGCTTTTGCCCAATAAATTTCGGACATTCAATTTCGGCGCCTGTATTAGCAAATAAACGCGGTATAAATATAATTGCTAAAGTAATTAATCCAACCACTAAAGCTACCGCAACACCGGTCAAAATCGGTATGATATTATTTTTTTCTTTAACAGAAGAATGTTCTTCATTAGCTTCTTCACTAATATCGTTAACGAATTTTGTTGGCGCATCGTCAACAAAATAAGTGTAAGCAAAGGTTATAGCAGGATCTTTACGAAAAGCAGATAAATCACACAGAATTTCCGATGCGGACTGATAGCGTCTTTCTTGGCTTTTTTGCATCGCGTGCATAGTAATTTGTTCAAGACCTTGCGGAATAGAGCCGTTAATTTCACTCGGTAACTGAGGTTCGCGCTGTAATTGCATAATAGCCACAGAAACAGCACTTTCCGCCTGAAAAGGAAGTCTGCCTGTAAGCATTTCATAAAGCATTACGCCGACAGAATAAATATCAGTTTTTTCGTCGGTCTTTTCTCCCCTTGCCTGTTCAGGACTGATATAATGAACCGAACCGATTGCTTTATCGGTAATTGTTCTCTGATCGTTACGGGCAAAGCGCGCAATACCAAAGTCAGTAACTTTAATTGTACCGTCGGCAAGGACCATAATATTCTGCGGTTTTACATCGCGGTGAACAATGCCTTTATCGTGAGCGTGTTGAAGACCCTTTAAAATTTGAATAGTGAAATGTACAGCATCTTTCCAACGAAGACTGCCCTCGTTTTCAATTAACTCTTTAAGGGTTATTCCCTCAATATATTCCATAACGATATACTGAATAAGGTCACCGAAGCTTACATCATAAACGCTTACAATATTTGGGTGTGAAAGCATTGCAATAGCTTTTGATTCATTTTTAAAACGGCGCAAAAATTCTTGGTTTGAAAGAAATTCTTCTTTTAAAATTTTAACAGCTACTAAACGGTTTTCAACGTTATCAAATGCTTTATATACAACCGCCATACCGCCTACGCCGATAATCTCTCTTATTTCGTATCTGCCGTCAAGACGTTTTCCTAAAAACTTATCCATAATTTTCAATCCTTTCTCATATTGCAGTAAGCGTTACAACTGTTATGTTGTCACCGCCGCCACCGTTGTTTGCTTCATCAACCAATTTATCACACACAACATCAATATTATTATTTTTAAAGATTTGTAAAATTGTATTAAGGGTAACAAAATTTGTTAAACCGTCACTGCACAGAAGTAAACTTTCACCTGATTTGATTGAAAGAAAATCAGTATCTGTAATCACTTCTGATTCAACACCAAGCGCACGAGTTATAACATTTTTTCTTGGGTGCACGCTTGCATCCTCAGGGGTGATTTTACCTGATTCTATAAGTGATTGAACAATCGAATGGTCCTTTGTCAGTTGAGTTAAAGTGTCATTTACAAGATAAATTCTACTGTCGCCCACGTGGGCTATTACAACGTCATTATCTCTTACAACCGCTACCGCAATGGTAGTACCCATTCCTTTTAAGGCTTCATTTTTAGAAGCTCTGTTAAAAATTTGAAGATTAGCGCTTGAAACAGCACTTTTTATAACTCGTTCAATGTCATCATTAGTCATATTTTCACGGTAGGAATTATAAAGATATTCGCTTACTGTTTTAACAGCAATTTCGCTTGCAATATTGCCTGCATTTGCACCGCCCATACCGTCACATACAATTGCAAAGGTAAAATTTTTAGCAATTTCACCCGCTATAAAAGCGTCTTGATTACTATGTCTAATAACACCTTTGTCAATTTTACTGTGTATTATCATTGAGCAGCACCTCCTTTGCCTTTCTTCTAAGCTGTCCGCAAGAAGCATCGATATCAGCGCCGAGCGTTCTACGGACAGTAGCATTAATGCCATTATATATCAAGCGTTCTTTAAAGCGCATAATTTTTTGGGTATTAGGTTTTTTAAAGGAATTTTCTTTTACAGGGTTTGCAGGAATTAAATTAACGTGGCACATAATTCCTTTAAGCTTTCGTGACAATTCATCAGCGCATTCTTTTGTATCGTTGACACCCTCAATCAAAGCATACTCAAAGGAAATTCTGCGGGTTGTCACCTTTTGATATTCCTTACAAGCCTTTAAAAGCTCATCAATATTCCATTTTTTATTGACACGCATCATTGAATTTCTGATTTTATCATTAGGTGCATGCAGAGAAATTGAAAGTGTTATCGGAAAATTATATTTCGCTAATTTTTCAATACCGCTAACCACACCGGAAGTCGAAAGAGATATATGACGAAGTCCGATATTTAGTCCTTCTTTATCAGAAACCAACTTTAAAAATTTAATGGAATTTTCAAAATTATCGAGCGGTTCGCCCATACCCATCATAACAACATTAGATACGCGAATATTATTGTCGGCTCCCGCTTTCATAATTTGTGCAAGCATCTCAGATGCTGTGAGATTTCGACAAAGTCCGTCAAGTCCAGAAGCGCAGAATGAGCACCCCATTCTGCAACCGACCTGTGTTGAAATACATACAGTATAACCGTGCTCATATTTCATTAAAACTGATTCTATATATTCACCGTCAAACAGCTCATAAACATATTTCACCGTACCGTCAATCTGCGAGACGAACTTTTTAACAATTTTAACATTTGCAAGGTAGCATTTTTCTTTTAAAATATCGCGCAGAGAATTTGGAATATTGGTCATCTGGTCAAAATCTTCTACTCCCGATTGAAGCCATTTAAAGATTTGCTTCGCACGAAATTTTGGCTGTGACAAATCGTCTAAAAATTCACTTAATTCCTCTAACTCGAGAGAACGAATATCGATTTTTTCCAAATTAACCCTCCTTTATTTTCTCTTAATTAATGCACAGAAAAAGCCGTCAGTGCCATCAGTATGCGGCATAAAAGTATGAGAATACTCTAAAGAAAAATCAGAATTTTCACTTAAAAAGCGCTCAACAATTTCTTCATTTTCGGCTTTTCTTAACGTACAGGTAGAATACATAAGTCTTCCGCCCTGTTTCAGATAATTTTTAGCGTTACTTAAAATTTTATATTGAATTTGCGGCAAATTATTAAATTCGCTAAAATCTTTATATTTAATTTCTGGCTTTCGGCGGATTATACCAAGTCCCGAACACGGAACATCGCATAAAACACAATCGAATTCACCAAAGGAACTGTTATATACTGTAGCATCAGCTACCGCTGGCTTTATAATGTTATGCCCTAATCTACCGGCGGATTGCTTAATTAAATTACATTTGTGCTCGTAAAGGTCGCAAGAAATTATCTCACCTTTATTTTCCATAGAAATTGCAGAAGAAAAACTTTTGCCGCCTGGAGCAGAACACATATCAAGCATTCTTTCATAAGGCTTTGGATTTAAAATAGCAACAGTTTTTTGAGAAGCGGTGTCCTGAACAAAAAATTTTCCCTGCTTATACAAATCATTATTGGCAATATCAATACCATTTTTAAGAATCACACTGCCTGTGACTTCGCCTATTTCAGCTTCAACACCAATATCTTTTAAAACGGAGTCTATATCTGTTTTTAAAGTATTAACCTTTATTGTTAACGGGGCAGCCGTCAAGCTTGCTTTTAAAAGCTCAACTGTGTTAGTTTTGCCATAGTCTTTAATTAAACTTTCAATAATTTCTTTAGGGCAAGAGTAAATAACACTCAGTTCTTCGACAGTATCACCGCTTGGCAATAAATTTTCGCTCCTCAAGATATTACGAAGTACTGCATTTACAAAACCTGAATTACGACTTTCTTTTGAGTTTTTGATAAGCTTCACAGCTTCATTAACTGCGGCACTTTCGGGGATTTTATTCATAAACATAATCTGATAAAGTGACACCCGTAAAACCGACAAAGAATAATTTGAAACCTTTTTAAGCGAAGTTTTAATATATTTAGAAAGTACATAATCTAAAGTGATTTTGCGTTCTAAAACACCGTAAATTAAGGCTGTTATAAAAGCTTTGTCTTCTTTTGGAATTTCCACGCCCTTGAAAATAGAATTAATTGTAAGATTGGAGTAGGAATTTTCTTTTTCAATTTTTAATAGGGCGTTTACAGCCATTTTCCGTGGATTTACCATATTATTCACCAATTATAGTACCAATAGGTATTGATTTACCGCAAAGCATTTGTTTTGCAGTCATTGGTTTTGAACCTTCAGGTTGCAAATTTAGAATACGAATTGAAGTACCGTTACCGCAAGCAATGGTTAAATCATCAGTATTACCGATAACCGTACCGCATTTTTCAGTTGTAGCACCACCTAAAAGAGTTTTAATAACCTTAATACGTTTTCCTTCAAAGAAGAAAAAGGCGCAGGGCCAAGAATAATAACCGCGTACAGCATTATGAACTTCATTGGCGTTTTTGCTAAAATCGATAAATGCCATATCTTTCTTAATAATAGGCGCATAAGAAGGTTGACCTGTTTGTTTTTTAGGAGTAATTTCACCTTTTTCAAGTTTTTCAAGAGTTGATAACATTAAATCGGCGCTAACGACTGAAAGTCGCTCGAAAAGTTCCTCAGCAGTTTCATTTTCTTCGATTTTTACAGTTACAGTCTCAAGAATATCACCTGTATCCATACCCTCATCCATAAGCATTGTTGTAACACCTGTTTCGGTTTCACCTTGTACGATACACCATTGTATCGGTGAAGCTCCGCGGTATTTGGGAAGTAAAGAGGCGTGACCGTTAACACAGCCATATTTTGCAACTTTGAGTATTTCCTTTGGAAGAATTTTACCGTAAGCTACCACTACAATAACATCGGGGTGTATATTTTTAATTATTTCTAATGCTTCGCCTGTTCTAACAGAATTGGGCTGAAAAACAGGTATATTATGCTCTAATGCTGTTACTTTTACAGGTGGTGCAGTTAAGATCTGCTTTCTGCCAACAGGTTTATCAGGCTGAGCAAAAACCGCGCACACCTCATGTTCACTTTCAATTAATGCCTCAAGGGTTTTAACCGCATAGTCGGGTGTACCCATAAAAACAATTCTCATACTATTTTTCCTTATTTGCTCTATCAATATAAAGTACACCGTCAAGGTGGTCTATTTCGTGGCAAAGCGCACGAGCTTTTAAATCTTCGCCTGTAACGGTAATATTATTTCCAAATCTATCCTGAGCGCGAACTGTCACTTTTTTAGGTCTTGTAACCTCTGCACTGCGGCCCGGTAATGACAAACAACCCTCGTTATCGGTTTGTTTGCCGCTCATTTCAGTAATTACGGGGTTTATAAGCTCGATAAGACCGTCTCCCACATCAATTACACAGTATCTTCTCAAAATGCCGATTTGCGGCGCCGCAAGACCGACACCCTCTGCTTTATACATAGTTTCTTTCATATCGTCAAGCACAGTCCAAAGTTTTTCATCAAACTGCATTTGAGTACGGCAAACTTTTCTTAAAACATCATCACCTAAAGTAACAATATTTCTAATAGCCATAAATTATATCCTCCTAAATTACAGTTTCAGGGTTGAAATCAACCGTTATAGAAACATCCTTAACAGGTTTAATACTTAATGCTTTTTTAATCATACTTCTGAAATTTTTATTGTTTTTGCATTTTATCATTAATCTGAAACGGTACCTATTATTTACCTTTGCAATTGCAGAAGCTGTTGGTCCTAAAATAATAAGTTTAATTTCTTTATATTCACCATTTAGCATTTCCCGAATATTGTCAAAAATGCCATTTATTGCCGATAACGCCTCATCACGATAAATCGACTGGGCGCAAATATAACAAATATCACAATACGGCGGGTAAGTAAGTAGCTGACGTGACATAATTTCCGAATTATAAAAACTATCATAATCCTGATTTTTCGCAAGCTCAATTATACTATTATCGGGATTAACGGTCTGAATGATTGCTTTACCCGCATTCTCACCCCTACCTGCACGACCTACAACCTGTGTAAGCAGTGAAAATGTACGCTCGAAGCTTTTATAATCTTCGCTATATAATGCACCGTCAGCGCCCAAAACACCCACAAGCGTGACATTTGGAAAATCAAGACCCTTAGCTACCATTTGTGTCCCCAAAAGAATGTCATATTCCCCGTTTGCAAAGTCTGTAAGATATTTCGAATATGAATCCCGAGACATTGTGCTGTCTGCATCAAGCCTTAAAACACGCGCTTTAGGAAAAAGAAGTTTTAATTCTTCCTCTGCCTTTTGCGTTCCAAGACCTAAAAACTTAAGGTGTTCTTTTTCACATTCAGGACATTTATTTGTAAGCGGTATAGAATGACCGCAGTAGTGACACATAAGACGTTTATTAGCAGAATGATATGTCATTGAAATACTGCAATTAGGGCAAGTAGCAACATAGCCGCAATCAGGACAGGAAATGTATGTATTATGTCCTCGGCGGTTCAAAAGAACAATTGCCTGTTTACCGTTTTCAAGTACAGAAGACAATTCTTCGTATAAAACGGTACTAATACTACCCGCATTGCCATTTAAAATTTCTTTTTTCATATCAACAACAGTCACGGGAGGAAGTTTCGCATCACCGTATCTGTTTTTTAATGTATAAAGGGAGTATTTACCTTGTTTTGCCTTAGTATATGTTTCAATTGATGGTGTAGCTGAAGCCAAACACAAAAGCCCTTTATGATAAGCGGTTCGGAATTTTGCTAAATCTCTTGTATGAAAACGCGGAGATTTTTCCGATTTATAGGTATGCTCTTGTTCTTCATCTATAATTATAAGACCTAAGTTCTCAAAATGCGCAAAAATAGCGCTGCGAGTTCCAATAGCGATAAGCGCATCACCGTTTTTTATACGCTTCCACTCGTCCATGCGCTGTCCCGCAGACATAGCGCTGTGAAAAACTGCGATTTTATTACCGTAACGGTTTAAGAAAATATTTATCATTTGAGGTGTAAGCGCGATTTCTGGCACCATAACAATTACACCTTTGCCATCACTTGCAACACGGTCAACAAGTTTTAAAAAAACCTGTGTTTTGCCCGAACCTGTAACACCGTATAAAAGCGATGCCTTGCCATTTGAACTTTCATAGTCATTTAAAAGACCGGAAAATGCCTTTTCCTGCTCATCAGTTAAAATTATTTCTTGCTGTACTGCACTTTGTGAAAGCTTATAAGGTTTTCTGTATACTTGTTTTTCAAATGAAATAAGAACACCTTTTGCAATAAGATTTTCTATCACAGATAAAGAAACACCTGTAAAGTAACGCAATTCCTTAACGCTTGCAGTTTCTATATCTTCAAGCAGATTCACAACATCTTTTTGTCTTGCAGTGACTTTTATTTCACAATAATTTTCTGAAAGCCGCACCCATTTTTGAGTAGCATCAGACATTTTTTGACGAGTATCACTATTTTTAAGCAACACTTCCCTATCTGTCAAAGAAATCAATATCTCCTTAGTAACAGAAAACCTTGAAAGTATATCGGTTTCACAAGTCTCGCCTTTTTTCTTTAAAAAATCGTATATAGCGGACTCTTCATTTGTTAGCAAAGATAAAGATACGAAATCCTCATTCGCAGAATAAAAGTCAATAAGGCGGTGCGTAATGCCTGACGGTAACATAATATTAACCGCATCATAGTAATTACAAAACACCGTTTCGTGCATATACTCACACATTTTAAGACATTCGTCATTTAAAATAGGTGTTTTATCAATAACCGAAAGTAACGGCTTTAGATCGTCGGTATCTTCAATGCAAATTTCAAACACCATTGCTTGTTTTTTTAGATTGCCTTTACCAAAAGGTACCAATACTCGACAACCTGCTTTAAGAGGAAAATTTTCAGGAACTTTATAGCTATAAAGTTTATCATAAGCAAAGGTTGTCCCTTGCAATGCAACTTTCGCAACAGTTCCTTTCATAAAAATTCCTCCAAAGTTTAAAAATTAGTCTTCGGTCTTATTTGCCAAAGTATCAATTGCAACGCTTACAGGCTTACAGGTTGAAATTTCGCCGCTTTCTTCGATTTTCTTTGAAATATCTCTTGCTGTGTTTGCAACATCAAGCACTAAACGATATCTGTTGTCGTAGTTTTTAATAAGCTTACCAATATTAGGATTTAACATTTTTTAGCACCTCATCAATAATTTGTTTTTGTCTTTTTATATTCAAACGGCTGTGGTCAATTACCGAAATAATATCATTTACAGCTGTATTGATATCCTCGTTTACTACAATATAATCATATTCGTCAGCCCTTGCGATTTCCGAAAGAGCAATATGCATACGCTCGTCTATTACAACATCCGTTTCGGTTCCGCGCCCGCTTAATCTTCGCCTCAACTCTTTATAAGAAGGCGGCATTATAAAAATACTAATGGCCTCAGGAAGATTTTTTCTAATATTAGCAGCACCGTTCACATCAACTTCGATCATCATATCATGACCATTTTGGCTCGCTTCAATCACTGGAAGCTTCGGTGTGCCGTAATAATTGCCTGCATAAATATTATGTTCAAGCAGCAAATCATTCTTTAACATTTCTTCAAATGCTTCGCGTGAGATAAAGTTGTATTTTTCGCCTTCTTTTTCTCCCTCACGCATAGGTCTTGTAACGGAAGAAATTGAAAATTTTATATCAGGGCGCTTTTTAAAAAGTTCAACAAGCAAGGTATCCTTACCCGAGCCCGAAGGTCCTGAAATTATAAATATTCCGCCTTTATTCATTTTCATCCTCCTCGAAGTCTACCTGACTGTCACTAAGGCGAGAAGCCAATTTTTCATAAGTTAAATAGCAAAGTATGATATGATGGCTGTCGGTTATAAGTACTGTTTTTGTTTTTCTGCCCATTGTAGCATCTATTAAAATTCCCTGCTCCTTGGCATCCTGTATAATACGCTTAATAGGTGCAGATTCGGGTGTGAGAACGGCAACCACACGTTCAGCCGAAACCATATTGCCAGAACCGATATTTACAAGTTTCATAAATTACTCCATATTCTGAATTTGTTCTCTGATTTTTTCAATTTCGGACTTGATATCTACAACAGTATGTGCAATTTCTATATCCTGAGCCTTTGAACCGATTGTATTAGTTTCACGATTCATTTCCTGAACAATGAAATCGAGCTTTCTGCCAACTGCATCGTTTGAAGACATCAAGCTTTCGAACTGCTTTATATGACTGCGAAGACGGACAGTTTCTTCTGCAACTGCAACCTTATCAGCAAATATTGCAACCTCTGTTAAAATGCGTTGTTCATCGATAGTGGTGTCGCCTAAAAGCTCTTTGATTTTTTGCTCAATGCGGGTGCGGTAATTTTCCACAGTTTGCGGTGAGCGTTCTTCAATAAAACTAACCTTTTTTAATATGAAGTTTGCCCTATCTGTAACATCCTTAAGCAATCTTTCGCCTTCGGCAGTGCGCATATCAATAAAGTTCTGTAATGCCTCTTCCAAAACAGTAAAAACAGCATTAGTGACAATCTCGTCATCAAGAACTTGACGCTTAATTTTAAAAATATCGTTATTGCCAACAAGCGAAGAAATCTTAACATCATTTTTAAGCTTGTATTCTCTTGAAAGTACCTTTAATGCCTTTAAGTAAGCGTCTGCATATTCACGGTTAATTTCAACTACCGTTGCATTTTCAGTATTATCATCAATCAGGATGCTAACTTCCACTTTGCCGCGAGAAATCGCTTCGTTAAGGCGGCTCTTAATTTTTTCTTCCAAAAAAGAATAAGCACGTGGACAGCGGCACGAAAATTCAAAATATCTGTGATTTACAGATTTGATTTCAACAGTGATATCAAGCCCATCTACCTGTGCTTTAGCCCTGCCGAAACCGGTCATACTTCTTACCATTATAATCACCTTTAAGCAATAAATAGTTATACGGGAAATTTAAAACACAATATATCTACACTTTCCCATAATAATTCATATTATTTTACCAAAAAAACACCCATTATGTCAACCTTTTGGGCACTTTGTAACCTTTTTTTAACTTTTATTATTGAAAATTATGACATAAATAGATTAGAAAATTTAAAAAAAATATTTTGTTTTTTGTATTGACAAAAGACGTTATTATTGTTATAATTAGTCTTGCTCGTTTGGACCAGTAGCTCAGTTGGTTAGAGCAACCGGCTCATAACCGGTTGGTCCGGGGTTCGAGTCCCTGCTGGTCCACCAAAACGCGCACTTGGTAATATTTGTATGTGAATTTTCATTCACGAACAATATACATAGGGGTATGGTGTCAATGGTAGCACACCGGTCTCCAAAACCGTTTGTGAGGGTTCGAGTCCTTCTACCCCTGCCAAAAAGAAAGCATCGCGAAAGCGGTGCTTTCTTTTATCCAAGCCGAAGGATTGGTATGTAATCCGCGATAGCGGAATGCAATCACGCTTTAGCGTGTATGTTATCACCGCAAGGTGTATTTCTTCGGCTTGATTATATACGCAACTTTTCGTTGCAATTACATACAATGCTTCGCATTGATTACATTCACACCTATGGTGTGATTTAATATGTAGTGTTTCAAACTTATATTTTAAAAATTCAAATAAAATACAAAAAACACTTGATTTTAAATTTACTTTAATGTATAATAGCAAAGTCAAGTTGATTCGACATTATCATTTCACACTTGCCGGTGTGATGGAATTGGCAGCTTTTGCGCCAAACGCATCCGGCGGATGATGAAGTGACGGTGCAAAAGGCGCAGCGGTCGAAATTTATCGGCGCTCCAAGCCGAAATAAATTTCGGGCACCGCAAGAGTTACGAGCACTTAATTTACTTGACATTATGATTTCACACTTGCCGGTGTGATGGAATTGGCAGACGTAGTGGACTCAAAATCCACCGCTGGCGACAGCGTGCCGGTTCGAGTCCGGCCACCGGCACCAGTCGAGAGCCTCGACACGCAATTAGCGTAGTTGAGGCTCTTCTTTTTATAATTTCTACCTTGCGTTTGAGATTGGTTATAAACACTCGAACCAAAAAAGCACTGCAATGCATTGCTTTTAATTTTTAATCTATTTTATTTAATATTATCGGTACTTGAGGTTGTATATGGCGCTAATTCAAGTCTTATAAAATATCCTTTTTCGTGATAACAAACAGGACAAACTTCAGGAACTGATTTGCCCTTATAAATATTGCCGCAATTAAGGCATACCCAATCACATTCGGCATCTGCTACAAACAGTTTATTTTGTTTTAAAAGCTCCGCAAAAAGTTTGAAACGTTTTGCATGTTCATTCTCAATATTTGCAATATCCTTAAAAGATCCTGCAACGTCCATAATTCCCTCTTGCTCAGCGATTTCACCAAAAGATTTATAAACATCTTCATATTCTTCAGTTTCGTTGTGTACGGCATTTTCCAACAATTCTATAACCGAATTTGTAACTTCGACCGGATATCCGCCGTCAATTTCAACCGTCTCACCGTTCAGCTCACTTAAATGCTTCATAAATACATTAGCATGAGCAAGCTCCTGATCAGCGGTATACTTAAACACCGCCTCAATAACATATAATCCCTGCTTTTTAGCTATTTCAGCAGCAAATGTGTAACGGTTGCGCGCCTGACTCTCACCTGCAAACGCTCTCATTAAGTTGGTTTTTGTCTGACTTTCTTTAAAATTTTTCAAATTTATCACTCCTTATTGATAAATTTTACATAATTTTATAAAATATACAAAAAGCACCCAATTGGGTGCTTTTTGTTTAAACAGTATATTTATTAAATACTTTTTTACCTTTTTTAAGAATAATTTCTTCTTTAAAACTATCATATGTTAAAGCGTGGGAAGGATCGGTAATTTTTTGGTCGTTAATGCTTACGCCTCCCTGTTGTACTAAACGTCTTGCTTCGCCGTTTGAAGCTGCAAGGCCTGCTTTAACCATCATTGCAAGTACACCAATTTTACCATCTGTAAAATCGTCCTCGGAAAGTTTGGTTGTAGGCATATTTTCATGAGAGCCCGTGCCAGCAAATATTGCTCGGGCTGTATTCTGCGCATTAGTTGCTTCTTCTTCACCGTGAACAAGCTTTGTGAGTTCAAAAGCTAAGATTTCCTTAGCTGTATTGAGCTGTGCACCCTCCCAAGAATCCATTTTGTCAATTTCTTCTAAAGGTAGGAATGTTAGCATTCTGATACATTTAAGAACGTCAGCATCGGCAACATTACGCCAGTATTGATAAAATTCGTATGGCGAAGTCTTTTTTGGGTCAAGCCAAACTGCACCGCCGACAGTTTTACCCATCTTTTTACCCTCAGAATTAAGAAGTAAAGTAATGGTCATAGCGTAAGCATCTTTGCCAAGCTTTTTACGTATAAGCTCGGTACCGCCAAGCATATTAGACCATTGGTCATCGCCGCCGAACTGCATATTACAGCCGTATTCCTTAAAGAGATGGTAGAAGTCATAGCTTTGCATTATCATATAGTTAAATTCAAGGAAAGAAAGACCTTTTTCCATTCTCTGTTTATAGCATTCAGCTCGAAGCATATTATTAACCGAGAAGCAAGCGCCAACCTCACGCAACAAATCGATATAGTTGAGCTTTAAAAGCCAGTCTGCATTGTTAACCATCTGAGCCTTGCCTTCGCCGAATTCAATAAATTTACTCATCTGCTCTTTGAAGCAATCGCAGTTGTGCTGAATTTGTTCAGCCGTCATCATAGAACGCATATCCGTTCTGCCCGAAGGGTCACCAATATGTCCTGTACCGCCCCCAATAAGAGCAATTGGCTTATTGCCTGCCATTTGAAGTCTCTTCATAAGGCAAAGAGCCATAAAATGACCTACATGCAAGCTGTCGGCTGTAGGGTCGAAGCCAATATAAAAAGTAGCCTTACCGCTATTGATAAGCTCCCTAATTTCTTCTTCATCAGTAACCTGCGCAATTAGACCGCGTGCTACAAGTTCTTCATAAATTTTCATTTTAATTACTCCTGTCTATTAGTTCCTTAGCGGAATTATATAAGTTTTCGGTAAGCTCTGTGCCCGACATTATTCGTGCAATCTCACTTATCCGTTGTTCATAACTGAGTGCTGTCACATTTGTAAAGGTGTGACCGCCTTTAACTGCCTTTTCAATAAGTAAATGCTCATTAGCAGTCGCTGCAATTTGAGCGAGATGTGTAACACATATAACCTGACGGTTTTGTGCAACATTTTTAAGCTGAGTTGCAACCTTTCCCGCGGCATAACCGCTGATACCGGTATCTATTTCATCGAAAATCATTGTGCCAACATTATCTTTATCAAGAAGTACGCTCTTGATACTGAGCATCACGCGTGATAATTCACCGCCTGAGGCAATTTTATGAAGCGGTTTAAGACTTTCGCCATCATTTGCAGAAATCAAAAATTCAGCAGTATCACAGCCGTTTTTCTGGTATCTTCCCTGCTTTATATCCGTAATGAACTTTACATTAGGCATATTAAGATATGCAAGAATATCACAAACCTGTTTAGAAAATACTTCGGCTGATTTTGTTCGTGATGCCGTCAAAATTTCGCCTTTATTTATAAGACGAAGCTTTGATTCCTCTAAAAGTACAGTAAGCTCTTCTACCCTTTTATCAGAGAAAGTAATGTTCTCGAGTTCTGCTTTAGCATTATACAAATAATCAAGCATTTCTTGTTCACACGAACCGTATTTTACCATAAGTCGTGACAGAAAATCAAGTCTTTGGTTAATTTCGTCTGGATTAAGGTCGGAAAGTTCTGAATTACTTAAAAAATCACCGACTGAAGCACGAATATCCTCGATAACAGAAATAGCATCATTAAGCTTTAAAGCACTACTATTGAATTGTGCGTTATCGACTGAATTTAAATATTTTACTGCGTTGTTAAGTTGAGTTATAGCGCCGTCACTGTCATCTTTTCCGCTAAGTAAAAAATCGACGCCCAACAAGGCTTTAAAGGTTTTTTCAAAATTATTTGCAATTTGAAGATTTTGCTTTAGCTTTTCAATTTCACCAAGCTTTATATCAGCAGTTTCAAGCTCATTAATCTGATATTTTAATAAATCAATTTTGTGCGCTTTCTCATCTTCATTCATTTGAAGTGCAGAAAGCTCTTTGCGAATATTATTAAATTTTTTGAATTCTTCATAATAATCTTCTAAAAGTGTTTGATTATCGGCAACTGCATCAATAAAGCTTAAATGTTTATCCGGATTAAGAAGCGCCTGATTATCGTGCTGACCGTGAATATTGATTAAATTTTTTGAAATTTCTCGCAAAACGGTTGCTGTAACAGGGATATTATTAATTTTAATAAGCCCTTTACCCGTAGTGCTTAGCCTTCGTGTTATAATAACATTTCCGTCACAGTCGGGTGAAATATCATTTTCATCTAAAAGACTTAATGTTTCAGAATCGATATCACAAAAAACTGCTGAAACAACAGCGTTTTGACAGCCTGAACGTATAAGGTCTTTAGAAGTGCGTTCACCTAAAACAGCATTGATAGCATCGATCACAATTGATTTACCCGCGCCTGTTTCACCTGTCAAAACATTAAACCCTGTCTTGAATTCAATATCAGTTTGTTCAATAACTGCAATATTTTCAATATGTAAAAATTTTAACATAAAATTTCCGCCATTATAAAATATTATTGATTTCCTGTGTTAGCTTTTTAGAATCTTCTGTAGAAGCCGTTACTACAATTATTGTATCGTCACCTGCGAGCGATCCTAACATAAAGCTATGGAATAAATCATCAAGCGCAACACACGCGCCAGACGCCAAGCCCGCACGGCATTTAATTACAACATTATTAAGCGCATAATCCACCGAAAGAACTGACTTTATGAAAATATCCCTCTGATGTGAAAAGTCACTTTGCGCACGGTTATTACCTGCGCAATAACGGTAATTACCGTTTGCATCGTGTGTTTTAACAAGCTTCATTTCCTTAATATCACGAGAAACGGTCGACTGCGTAACATCATACCCTAACTCTAAAAGCTCATTTTGAAGGTCTTCCTGAGTTAAAACAATTTTGTCTTTAATAATATCAAGTATAGCTTTTTGTCTTGTACGTTTCATTTTTAAAAACTCCTGCCATCCTTAAATTTAATAGAGAGCGTTTTATAGAACGAACGGTCATTCAAACGAATTAATTTGACAGTATTTGCTGATTTTGTAATTCTAATTTCAGTAAATGGTTTGACATTAGCAACCTTTCTGCCATCTACAGTCAAATATATTTCTGTACGCTTTTTAGAAAAAGATTTAAGAAAAATTGCATTTTCTGCGCCCAAAAGTATAGGTTTAGCGGAAAGTGAATGTGAGCATATAGGAGTTATACACATACTCTCAGTCAATGGGTCAATAACAGGACCGCCCGCAGACATTGAATAAGCCGTAGAGCCTGTGGGAGTTGATACAATAAGCCCGTCTGCCAAATAGTTTATTGTGTCCTTACCTACAGAAACCGAAATATCAATAATTCTTGAAATAAAACCGCTCGTTATAACAGCGTCATTCAAAGCAGTGTATTCATTGATTTTTTTACCGTTTTCGAATACTTCAACATTAAGCATCATTCGGTTTTCAACAAAATATTCTTTTGTTTTAAGCTTTGATATAAGCGATAATTCATTCTGTTCGATATTGGCAAGATATCCCATTCTGCCTGCGTTAATTCCTAAAACCGATTTGCCTTTAAGTGCCGCAAGCTTTGCATAACGGATAATCGTTCCGTCACCGCCGATAGTAATGATTATATCTGCAATATTATATAACTCTTCCTCAGGGGCTGTTTTAAAATTAGGACTGCAAACAGTATCGGGAAGGTATGCATCTATTCCCTCCTGTTTTAAAATTACACCTAACTTTTCAACCACCTGTGCCGAACCGCGCTTATCCAAATTAGGCAATACTGCAACCTTCATAAGCTTCACTCCTTTAAAGCCTCATAAGATTTTTCTACAACTTCACTTGCTGAAATTGTAAATAAATTTTGCGGTGTATTTGTTTTTAAAATATGACATAGATATTCGATATTCCCCTCAGGACCTTTAACCGGAGAAAAATCAAGTCCTAAAAGAGAAAAATTGTTTTCATTTATAAGGTTAATTATTTTTTCAATAACTGCAATATGAACTTCCTTTTCTCTGACAACACCTTTTTTTCCAACGTTTTCTTTTCCAGCCTCAAACTGCGGTTTTATGAGACAAACCGCCTGACCGCCGTCTTTTAACAGTGTTCTCATAACAGGTAAAATCAGTGACAAAGAAATGAAAGAAACATCTACAGAAGCAAAATCCAATTCTTCGGGTACCTGTTCCTTTGTGACATATCTAAAATTTGTGCGTTCAAGATTCACAACTCGGCTATCAGTACGAAGCTTCCAGGCAAGCTGACCGTACCCCACATCAATAGCGTAAACCTTTTTTGCTCCGTTTTGAAGCATACAATCGGTAAAACCGCCTGTCGAAGCGCCGATATCCGCGCAAATAGAATCTTCAAGCGAAAAATCAAAAACCTGTACCGCCTTTTCAAGCTTAAGCCCACCTCGGCTTACATATTTAAGTGTTTCGCCTCTTACCTCTATTATGTCTTCTTCTTTTATGGTATTGCCCGCTTTGTCAGATTTTTGGTTATTTACAAAAACTATACCCGACATAATAAGCGCTTTAGCTTTCTCTCGGCTTTCTACAAAGCCTTTTTCGACCAAAGCGACATCTAATCTTAATTTTGGCATTTAATTCTCCTTAACATACCTTCACTATCTAAACCGTTAGCTTTAAGAGCACTGGATACACTTGCGGCAGGAACAAATTTATTTTCAATTGCGTGAATATCAAAAGTTCCATTCCAACCTGATACCTTTAACTCAGATAATAAATGCTCACCAATACCGCCATTCTTAAGTGTTTCTTCGAAAACTAAAATATTATCATATTTTCTCAGGCTGTTTATTAAATCATCACTAAACGGATATATTTTATTAAGCTTTACTATATCAAAGCTGTTATCAGTTTTTTGTGCATTTAAAGCCTCTGAAAACAGTCTGCCATAAGTAACTAAAGCAATATTTCCGTTTCCCTTTATAACAGAATATTCATTGCTATAATCAATATTGACTTTAAAATCAGCTTCACTACCTCTGGGATAGCGAATTGCTGTTATAGAAGACGTATCGGTTGATTTCTCAATAAAATATTCTAATTCATCATAATAGCAAGGTGAATAAATTTGAATTTTTGGAACAGTTGTTAAAAATGATATATCAAAAATTCCTTGATGGGTTTCGCCGTCTTCACCGACAATCCCAGCTCTGTCTATAAGTAAACATACAGGCAAACCTTCGATAGCACAGTCGTGGATAATTTGGTCATAGGCGCGTTGCAAAAATGAAGAATAAACCGCAAAATAAGGCTTCATTCCGCCTTTTTTAAGACCCGCGCAAAAGGTTACGGCGTGTTGTTCGGCAATACCTACGTCAAAAAAACGGTTTTTATAGGTTTTAGCAAACAGGGAAAGTCCTGTACCGCTTGTCATTGCGGCAGTAACCGCACAAATTTTAGGGTCCTTTTCTGCAATTTTACAAAGCGTTTTCCCTGCAACTTCAGAAAAATTCGGCGCCGAAACAGCACTTGCACCCTCAACAATATCAAAGGGTGATACACCGTGATAATTTTTAGGGCTGTTTTCGGCATACTGATAACCTTTACCTTTAGTGGTAATAACATGCACCAAAGAGGGTCTGTTATAGCTTTGAGCTATTTTAAAAAGTGACTCTAAAGCTTCAATATTATGTCCGTCTACAGGACCTAAATAGTTATAACCAAGTGAAGAAAATATATTATTTTTGTAAATAACGCTTTTTAAAGATTCTTTTACAGTGAATATAAAAGAATTAATATATTTTCCAAAGGGGATTTTTTCCAAAAATTTATTAAGCGCAAATTTTAAATAATGATATTTCGGTTTATTACGCATTTTTGTAAGACTGCGTGAAAGTGCACCGACATTGCGTGAAATTGACATTTTATTATCGTTAAGTACAACAATAAAATTACTTCTTCCGCTACCTGCATTATTAAGTGCTTCGTAAGCCATTCCGCCTGTAAGCGCACCGTCACCGATAACCGCAACTGCAGTACCTGACTGACCGCTAAGCTTTTTTGCGCGGTAAATGCCGTATGCGGCAGAAATGGAGTTACTGCTATGACCTGTGATAAACGGATCGTGTTCACTCTCACTCGGTTTCATAAAACCGGAAATTCCGCCCTCGGTTCTAAGTGTGGAAAAACGGTCAAATCTGCCTGTTAAAAGCTTGTGTGTATAGCACTGGTGCCCCACATCAAATATTATCGAATCTTCAGGTGAATTAAAGGTTCTGTGTAAAGCAACCGTAAGCTCAACAGCCCCAAGGTTTGACGCAAGATGTCCGCCGTTTTTTGAAACAGTTTCGATAATACAATCACGGATTTCGCTGCAAAGCTTCTGTACTTCTTTATTATTTAATTTTTTAACATCCGCAGGATTTTTTATGCCGCTTAAAATTTCATAATCCAAAATCTACAGTCCCTTAATAATTTCTATCTAATAAATATTTTGTAAGTTCTTTTAATGTTTTAGTATCGCCGTTTAGCTTATCCAAAAGACCTAAAGCATCATCGGTTAATTCTTTAGCAAACTTTCTTGCATTTTCAAGCCCTAAAAGTGTAGCAAGAGTCGGCTTTTGGTTTTCTCGGTCACTGCCGACAGGCTTTCCTAAAACAGCCTGATCACCGACAATGTCCAGAATATCGTCAATTATCTGGAAAGCAAGACCGACATTTAAAGCGTAATTTTTTGCAATTACAACCTCTTCATCTGTAGCGCCGCCGATAATTGAACCAATTTCCGCCGCAGCAGAAATTAAACAGCCAGTCTTTAAAAGATACATTGTTTTTAGTTCTTCGGTTGTGGGTGTCTTACTTTCAAAAGAAAGATCCATAACCTGTCCGCCAATCATTCCGTGAAGACCTGATCTTTGCGCTAAAATTGATATAGCTTTAAGCTTTTTTTCGGCTGAAATCTGCGCATCTGCCGCAATTTTAAAGCTTTCGGTAAGTAAGGTATCACCTGCTAATAAAGCGGTATCCTCGCCGAATTTTATATGGCACGATGGCTTTCCTCGACGCAAATCATCATTATCCATACAAGGTAAATCATCGTGAATAAGTGAATAGGTGTGTATCATTTCAAGTGCTACAGCAAAATTAATCACTTCTTCTTTTGTGCCGCCGAACACCTTGCAAAATTCCAGCATAATAATCGGCCTGATACGTTTGCCGCCTAAAGTCAAGCTATAACGAGAAGCATCAATAACCGTATTGTACCCACAATTTTTATCAGCGGGAAAAAGGCGGTTGATTTCTTTTTCTATATAACTTTTATAATCGTTTAAAATATTATTAAGCATTGTTAGTTTCTTCCATTTCGGTCAAGGTAACAATCTTTTTTTCCGCTTTTTCCAAAGTTTTTCGGCAAGTATCTGAAAGCTTAACACCTTTTTCAAAAAGTGCAATGGATTCTTCAAGCGAAACATCATTACTTTCTAACTTTTTGATTATATTTTCAAGTTCTAACAAAGAATTTTCGAAATTATTTTCCATTTTAATCTCCTTTGGAATTTACTTTACAGTTAAGTGAGCCGTCGGCCAATTTCAAAATAAAATCATCACCACAGTCAATATCCTCCACACTTGAAATAACAGTATTTCCCTTTTTAGCAACAGAAAAACCGCGAGCCAAAACCTTTAAGGGACTCAATGCATCTAAAGCGGCAAAATCAGCCGATAATCGAGTTTTAGTAAGATTGACCAAATTTTTAAAAACAAAAAGTAATCTGTCCGTAAGGTGATCGATTTCTTCATATCGTTTTTCAATTATTTTTTCAAAAGGATTTTTAAGAAAAACTGAATTTTCAAGAATACTGAATCTTGACTTTTGAATACTTAATTTATTTTCAAGCTGTGATTTTAAAAGCATTGAATAGTTATTAAGCATACTTTTAATTTCGCTTTCATCAGGTACAGCAAGTTCTGCCGCAGCTGACGGTGTTGGAGCACGCAAATCGGCAACAAAATCACAAATTGTAAAATCTGTTTCGTGGCCCACCGCCGAAATCACAGGAACAGGAGATTCATAAATTTTACGCGCTAACGCCTCGCTGTTGAAAGCCCACAGGTCTTCAATTGAACCCCCGCCCCGACCAATAATTATTAAATCACAGGCAGAAAGTGAATAAACACGCTCTAAAGCGTCAAGCATTTCAGGTACGGCATTTTCACCCTGAACCGATACAGGACAAAGCAATATTTCACACAATTTCCAACGACGTGAAAGAATATTAATAATATCTTGCACAGCGGCGCCTGTTGGTGAAGTTATCACCGCAATTCGTTTTGGAAACTTAGGGAGCGGTCGCTTGTTTTCAGGAACAAATAATCCCTCTTTCGAAAGACGCTCTTTAATCTGTTCGAATTGGAGTGTAATATCTCCCAAACCTTCAGGATGCATCTCCTGAGCATAGAACTGATACTGACCATCTTTTTCGTAAATTGAAACTCTGCCACGAAGTATCACTTTAAGGCCGTCTTCAACACGGAAATTCACCTGCGAAGCAAAGCTTCTGAACATAACACAACGAATTGAAGCATCGTTATCTTTTAAAGTAAAATACAAATGTCCGCTGGCATAATGATTTTTTAAATTCGAAATCTCACCTGTAACATATATATCATTAAGTCGCATATCGCCCTCAATCAGCGACTTAACAAACAGGTTCAACTGCTTTACCGTTACAGTTTGCATATTACATCGACTTCTCAACAGAAGATAAAATACCGTTTATAAATGATGCGTCTTCAGGCGTTGCATATTTTTTTGCAAGCTCGACTGCTTCATTTATTGAAACCGAAACAGGTATATCATTCATAAATTTAATTTCAAAAATAGCAAGTCTTAGAATACAAAGCGAAGTTTTTGAAATTCTGTTTATCTTCCAACCGATAGCTTTTTCGGAAATGATATTATCGAGTGCATCAATATTATCATAAACCCCAAAAAACACTGTATTTATAAACTCATCCGGCTCTAAATCGCGAACCTCTTTTGCAATTTCTAATATTTCTTCAGTTGGGGCTGAATTAAACTGTTTTTCAAAAATTAAGATAAATGCTTCTTCCCTTGCAAGTCTTCGTTTCATAGTCCACCTCGGCACAAATTTATACAGTATATATTTTAACATAAAAAGTGCATATTTTCAAGGAATTTCTTAAAATTATGCATAAAAATTAATGGGACGGCATTTGCCGTCCCAAAGTTTTATTATGTTACTATTAAAACAAAAATGAATTTATCGCATATACTGTTTGCCCATTATATTCAAGGCGAGCCCAACCACTGTCACTAACTGCAGTTTTAGTGACGTATTCACCATTCTTTAACGTATAAATTACATTAGAGTCTGTCGTTGGCTTATTACGAAGATTTGTTTCATCCTTAGCTGTAACATTTACAGGTGTTATTGTTTTAAATAACATTCCGTGTTCTGTGACAGAATTTGTTTCAGCAGGCTTTGAAGTGATTTCAGGTGCTTGCGTTGTTAAATAGCTTGAAACAGCATAAACAGACTGTCCATTGTATTCAAGTCTTGACCAGCCGTTATTGCTAATTGCCGTACGATTTAAAAATGTACCACCAACAAGTTTGCCGACAGATTCACTGTCAGTTGTAGGAAGTAGGCGTAAATTTACCTCAATTTTAGCTGTAACGCTATCACTATGCGGAGCAAATTCCATACCGTTTACAATATCTTTTTTAGGCACTTCAACAACTTTATCGGTAAGATAGCTTGAAATGGCATAAACTGTTTTGCCATTATAAATTAGCTTTGACCAACCGTTTTTTCCAACACCTATACGATTTAAAAATTCACCGCTTTTTAAAGTTGCAACCACTTCAAAATTTGTTCCCGCACCAGCACGAAGATTAACTATATCCTTTGCAGTGACCGAATCAGAAATATCGGTATATATCTTTTCCTCCTCTGTTTTTGGCGGTATGGCAGTTTCAATTTTTGCAGAGGAATCTTTTGGAGCGGCTTCCTTGAAATCAATATATGAAACCACTAAATCACAGTTGCCATTAATACCGTTCACACTTCCACGGTTTGTATATTGCCACATATCGTATTTGCCAAGATAATTAGGTGACTCAATTTGCGGATATGTAGGTGTTGAATAATGAGCAACCCATATTTTATATTCTTTTTCCAGATAATCTATATCCCAATACAGACTATTTTCAATTTCATTTTTCGCTCCGTAAAACATAGCATCATAACCACTATTTTTAATCCTTTTCAAAAATGCATCTGCATTATTTGTTCTTTCATCGATAGAAAGGTTATACATACGGCTATCATTTTTAAGATAACCCTCGCAGTCATAAATTACAGGGCAAGAAATTTTATAACCTTTAATAGCATTAACAACAAAATCAGCTTCTTCCACAGCTTCATTTATATTAATTGACGTTGAAAAGAAATATACACCAACAAGTATGCCGTTGTTCTGCGCTTGCTGTATATTATAATCAGCGTTACTGTCACGGTACAGCATTCCGTTTTCGGCACGGTAGCCAATTCTTATAATTGCAAAATCAATACCGTCAGCCTTTACCTTTTTCCAATCAATTTTCCCTTGCCAGTACGATACATCTATTCCCTTTGATTTACCTGTCTTTTTTTCCACCTCTTTAGCGGTGACTTTTGTTCCGTTTTCCGAAAAACTTTCGGTATTTTCAGGGTCGACACTGTCATCCGCTTCAGAAACAACAGGATTTTGTGTAAGTACAGGGTCCGATTGTGTTACTTCATCTTTATCTTTACAAGAAGTGAATAAAAAGCAACATAACAATAATAAAATTAAAATATTTCTAAAATTTTTCATTCAAAGCACCTTCAGTATTTTTCTAAAAAAGAATGGCTTTCGCCTGAATCACAATCACGCCAACCTGGAAGTGTTGCTAAATTTACATTGTGAATACTTCGGAATATATTATCATCAGCCTCTTTATTAAAGGTTTTTATGTATTTAATAAGCGCTTTTGTTTCCTTTCTTTTAGAAAGGTCTTCCCTTTCGGTACTCTTTTCGGTGAATTTGCAAGCACACTGCAAAAATGTAAGTTCGTTATAATTTGCCCAGGAAATAATATCATCTTCTTTAACCTTATACAAAGGGCGGATAAGCTCCATACCCTCAAAGTTTGTACTATGAAGTTTCGGGAGCATTGTTTTAATTTCAGACGAATAACACATACTCATAAGCACGGTTTCTATAACATCGTCAAAATGATGACCCAGAGCGATTTTATTACAGTCAAGCTCTTTTGCTTTATTGTAAAGGCAACCGCGTCTCATACGGGCACACAAATAACAAGGTGAACCGCCAACTCGGGTTGTAACCTCAAAAATATCACTTTCAAAAATGGTTACAGGTATGTTAAGAAGTTTAGAATTTTCTTCAATTAATTTACGGTTACGTTCATTATATCCAGGGTCCATAACCAAAAATACCAACTGGAAAGGCACATCGCTGTGGCGCTGTAGCTGTTGCATACATTTAGCCATCAGCATTGAGTCCTTACCGCCCGAAATGCAAACCGCAATTTTATCATTTGCGTTTATAAGTTCATATTCCTGAACAGCACTAATAAAATTGTTCCAGATACTCTTTCTGTATTTTTTTATTATACTGCGTTCAATCTCGATATGCTTTTCTAAAATTCGCTTTGCCATTATTCACCTCAAAAAAATAACCGTTACAGATATTATACCTGTAACGGTTATAAATTTCAACTTAAATTATGCTTTCTTCTTTGTGATAGACTTAATAACAAAGAGAGTAGCAACCGTAAGAACAGCAGAAATTGCCAAGGAAATCCAAGCGTTTTGAATGAAAGCAGCAATTATGTATGATACAAATGAAATTCCAGCAACTGTCAAAGCGTAAGGCAACTGTGTGGACACGTGGTTAATATGGTCACACTGAGCGCCTGCAGAAGACATAATTGTTGTATCTGAAATCGGTGAGCAGTGGTCACCGCAAACAGAACCCGCAAGGCAAGCAGACATACTCATAACACCGAGTGCGCTGCCAACATCAAAGATGCTTGTAACAATCGGAATAAGGATACCGAAAGTACCCCAAGAAGTGCCTGTAGCGAAAGAAATTCCGCAAGCAACAATAAATATAATTGCAGGCAAGAAGTTATTAAGACCGCTTGCATTTGCTAACGCACCCTTAACGAAAGCGTCAGAATCCAAAAGACCTGTCATATTTTTAAGAGAGGTTGCCATTGTTAAAATAAGAATTGCAGGAACCATTGCATTAAAGCCCTTAGGAATACAAGCCATAGCATCCTTAAAAGAAACAAGACGACGAGCAATAAAGTAAATAACAACTACAATAAGAGCAATAAGACCGCCCCAAGGAAGACCAACTGTGGCATCGGTATTACCGAAAGCATCAGCAAAAGAAAGTCCGCCTGACTGACCTATGTAGTAAAGACCGTAAACACAAATCGCAATAAGAACGATTATCGGGAAAACAAGGTCAATAACTCTTGCGCGTGAATTAGAGATAACCTCTTCTTCGTCGTTAGCTGAACCTTCGCCCGAAGTAAATAAATCACCGTTATCAGCGTTTAATTCATGCAGTTTCATTGGACCGTAATCGAACTTCAATAACGTAAGAGTGATGATGAAAACAAAAGTCATTAAGGAATAGAAGTTATAAGGAATAGCTTTGATAAACATTCCCAAGCCGCTTACACCATCGGGAGCATATTCAGAAACAGCAGCAGCCCAAGAAGAAATCGGAGCTATCATACAAATTGGTGCAGCCGTAGCATCGATTAAATATGCCAATTTTGAACGTGAAATCTTTGCTTTATCAGTTACAGGACGCATAACAGCACCAACTGTCAAGCAGTTGAAATAGTCATCAATAAAGATAAGCACACCAAATGCAAAGGTTGCAAGTGAAGCACCTATTTTACCTTTAACGTGCTTTGCCGCCCAGCTACCGAATGCTTGTGCACCGCCTGCTTTATTGAGTAATGCAACAATAACGCCCAAGATAACCAAGAACACAAAAATACCTGCTGTGCCTGAAACAGAAGCGATTAAGCCTTCATTGATTACGGCGTCAACAGTACTAATCGGTTTAAAGCTTGTTGCTAACAAGCCGCCTGCCAAAATACCGATAAAGAGTGAGGAATAAACTTCCTTTGTTATAAGTGCCAATCCGATTGCAATCACGGGCGGAAAAAGTGACCATAAGGTACCTACAGGGCTTGTTATAGAGCCTGACAATGCGCAGAGTACACCAAATCCGACAACGAATGCAACAATCAGCAATTTAGGAATTAACTTTTTTGCTTGCATAAGTATTTACCTCCAAAATATAATGTAAAAATAATACCATATATTGCATATAATGTCAAATAAAAGTTCATAATCAGTTAAAATATTCATATATATGCATCGCATTTTCGCGATTTATAGTTTTAACCTGTAAAAGCTCGTCGATAGATGCAGATTTTATTTTAGAAATAGTTTTAAAATGCTTTAAAAGCGCGTTGGCTTTTTTATCGCCTATTCCTTTTATCCCTAATAGCTCACGACTCAGCAGTTTTTTTGATTGTAATTTCCGTTGATAAGCGATTGCAAAACGGTGAACCTCATCCTGAATATTAGTAATAAAAGTAAAGGTTCTTCGGTTTGACTTAATATCAATGTCGCCGCCGGTTGTTGCAATAGCTCTTGTGCGGTGTTTTGAGTCCTTAACCATACCGAAAATAGGAACATTTATGTTATGTTTTTCAAGGACCGGTAAAACCGCAGAAATCTGCCCCTTTGCGCCATCAAGGAGAATTAAATCAGGAAAGACTTTAAAGGCTTCGTCCTCCCCTTTTTCATACTCATTAAAACGGCGGTCAAGTACCTCCGCCATTGAGCGATAGTCATCCTGTCCCAAAAAGGTTTTAATCTTGAAGCGTTTATAAGCCTTTTTATATGGTTTAGCATCCTTAAATACCACCATACCCGCAACATTATTTTCACCCGCAGTGTTTGAAATGTCGTAGGCTTCAATATACCTTGGCGGTGATTTAAGACCAAGAACTTCCGCCAAATCGTTTAAGATTGCCATTTCCTTAGTGTCATGCTTTGTTTTTTCAGAAAGGTTTTGCGCAGCATTGCTAAGGCACATATCAATGAGCTTTTTGCCGTCGCGTTGCTTTGGGTTTATAAGAGTAACTTTGTTACCCGATTTTTCACTAAGCCATTTTTCTAAAACAGAAAATATCCCCGTATCAACATCAATTAAAATTCGGTTTGGAATATCATTATTGTTTAAGTAATACTGTTGTAAAAACTCATTATATATTTCTATTTTATCACAAGTACCATTTATAAAATAATGCTTCTTATCTGTTAAGCGGAAATTACGAAAAATCAAAACCTCTACGCAAGCATTTTCACCAAAAGTAGCAGTTGCAATTACATCTTGATTTTTATGAGCAATACTCACTACCTTTTGCTTTTGCGAAATCTTGGTTATAGCATTAATTCTGTCACGAAGACGCGCCGCAGTTTCAAATTGCAGATTTTCTGCAGCAGTTTCCATACGTTCACGCAAAATGTCAACTGCATTTTCGGTAAATTCTCCCTGTTTTATATACTCTTTAGCAGAATTAACTATGTCATTGTATTCCTCGAGCGAAATACTGTTGACACAAGGCGCAAAACAAATACCGATATGATAATTTAAACAAGGCTTTGATTTAGCATCAAAACTACGATTACAATCAGGTAATTTGAAAACTTTACGCACCTCGTCAACGGTTTGGTTAACAACAAAGCCTGAATTATAAGGGCCTATATACTCCCCGTCCTTATCTAACTGTTTTGATGTGGTGATTTTTTTCCATTTTTCATCAGTAATCTTGATGTAAAAATATCCTTTATCATCTTTAAGCAAAATGTTATATTTAGGCTGGTTTTGTTTAATAAGTGAATTTTCGAGAATTAAAGCCTCAAATTCACTGTCACAGATAATATATTCAAAATCATCTACATTTTCAACCATTTTACGTACCTTTTGGGTGTGCTGATTTCCCGCACCAAAATACTGTGTAACACGGTTTTTAAGCGCTTTCGCTTTACCTATATAAATAATTTTACTCGCCTTATCTTTCATAATATATACGCCTGGTTTAAGCGGTAAATTGTTGGCTTTTTGTTTTAATTCCTTTAAATTCACTGTTTTCACCTACCTTTTAGAATATTTTATAATATTTTACGGTTTACTTCAACAATTATTTTTAGTATAATAAAAACAAAAACGGTGTTAAAATGAAAAAAATCCTCTCAGCAATAATATTGTTATCATTAATATTTACACTTTGCGGCTGTCAAGAAGAAAAAATTGCCGATTCACAAAAGCAACCTGTTGTAATTAATTTACCAAAAGACAATACGGTAAACGGTTACCGAATCGATGAAAAAACACAAAACAGTATCCCCGATAAAATTGACGCTTCTGAAGTCTTTCCTAATATAAGCGAGAACTCCAACAATTCAACAACTTCCCAGAATACAAATATTAGCTACTGCGGAAATAAAAATTCTAAAAAATTCCACAAATCCACCTGCGGCGCCTTGAAAAACACCAAGGCCGAAAACAAAGTATATTTTGAAACTCGCGAAGAATTTATCCAAAATGGATATACCGCTTGTAAACTGTGTCATCCTTAAAGCCTTCATACGAAGGCTTTAATTTTTTACAATTATATTTTAATATCATTTTCATATACTTTTAAAGGTGATAAAATGAAATTCAAATATAATTTAATTGCTTTTTTAGTTATCGGTATAATGGGCGCTATCAGCCATTTTGTTTATGAATGGTCTGGCAAAAATCAAATATTGGGATATTTCTTTCCAATAAACGAAAGCACTTGGGAACACCTTAAGTTACTCTTCTTCCCCACTGTTTTATTTTCTTTTATAGAATACATTTTCGCAAAAAAAGAAATTAAAAATTATGTTGCAAGCGTTGTTATATCGTTAATTGTCGGTATGCTGTCGATAATTATTTTATTTTACAGCTATAAAGGATTTTTAGGTTATGGTATCGATTTTATTAATATTCTAATTTATTATATATCAATAATAGTTATGCTTTTGGTTAAAAACAAAATAGTTGACAGTGAAAAATTCGAAAACAGCAATTATTCCCTGTTTTTTCTATTTATCGGTTTTCTAATAACATTATTATTCGTATTTTTCACATACAATCCACCGTCATTAGCCGTATTTAATCCGCCAGTATAGAATAACTTTTACCCTCTCAGAGTTCGAATCTTCTATTTATGTAAAAATAAAAAAGCTTCACCAAAAGGTGAAGCTTTTATTTTTGGCGCGCTGAAGAAGATGCATCCGCTTCGCGTATGCCGTGCTCGTTGACCCAACACTCCGTGTTCGGTACCCAACTTCACACTTCGCCGCTAAAAACAATATGTTAATTGTTTTCTTAACGCGGCTCACCCTCTCAGAGTTCGAATCTTCTATTTATGTAAAAAAAATAAAAGCTTCACCAAAAGGTGAAGCTTTTATTTTGGCGCGCTGAAGAAGATTCGAACTCCCGACCTTCTGGTCCGTAGCCAGACGCTCTATCCAGCTGAGCTATCAGCGCAAGTGCGGTTTTTTGACCGCCATAGTATAATATCACATTCATTTTAAAAAATCAAGTGTTTTTTATACTTTTTTAAAAATAAATTTTTTATCCAGTTTCTTCTAATTATATACCTAATATCATAACCGCAATATTGAAATAAATAATAAGCGCAACAGCATCAACTATTGTAGTAATAAAAGGACTCGCCATAACAGCAGGGTCAAGCTTTAGCTTTTTTGCAAATAACGGTAAAACACTTCCGATAACCTTTGCAATAAGCACAGTAAAGAAAAGTGTTACCGATACAACAATTATCTCTGCAATATACTTACCAGCGTCAAAGGTATTAAGCAGCAAATGGTCAATAAGTATCATTTTAACAAAATTAACCGTAGATAATACAATGCTACACACTATTGCCACTCGCGTTTCTTTCCATACAACACGGAAAATATCACGCCATTCAATATCACCCAAGGAAAGTGCGCGTATAACCGTTACCGAGGACTGACTTCCGCCATTACCTGCAGTGTTCATAAGCATTGGGATAAAGGTTATAAGTGCAGGTAAAATTGTGAGCTTTTCTTCAAAACTTGAAATGATGGCGCCTGTAAAGGTTGCCGAAATCATAAGTAAAAGCAACCAAGGAATGCGTGATTTAAAGGTTGACCATACGCTCGTCTTAAAATAAGACTTATCGCTCGGCAAAATCGCCGCCATTTTTTCAATATCCTCAGTAGCTTCTTCTTGCAAAACGTCAATAGCATCATCAACAGTAACAATACCTACAAGACGATTTTCCTTGTCAACAACAGGGATAGACATAAAGTCATATTTTTCAAAAAGATTTGCAACCTCTTCCTTATCATCAAGAGTATTTGCAGAAATAACATTTTCATCCATTATGTCAGCAAGAACAGTATCTTTTTGATTTAAGAGCAAATCACGAATAGTGACAATACCTAAAAGTTTTCTATGAATTCCGATAACATAACAGGTGTTAATCGTCTCAGTTTGTAGACCGAGCATCCGTATACGATCTATCGCTTCATCAACCGTCATTGACTTTTTAAGGTCGATAAACTCGGTTGTCATAATACTGCCCGCGCTGTCTTCTGGGTAGGCAAGCAGTTGATTTATCATCTTACGCTTTTCCGCAGTTGTTTGCTTTAAAATACGCTTTGTAACATTAGCAGGCATTTCTTCAATAATATCAACAGTATCGTCCATAAAAAGCTCGTCAAACACCTGTTTTAACTCGGTATCACTCAACTTTTCAATTAAGAATTGTTGCATATCGCTTTCTAAATAACTAAAAAGCTCTGCCGCTAATTCCTTTGGCAAAATACGAAAAACAATTGGTAAATCTTTTTCTTCCGCTTCTTCAAGAATAAGCGCAATATCTGCAGGCTCCATATCAACGAGGAGTTGTCTTAAGTTTTGAAACTTCTTTTCTTCTATTAATGTCAAAATTTGCTTTTCCATACAACTTCCTCCTAACATTTAATAAAAATTATCCCTGTTAATTTGTAACAGAGATATTTTCTTTATTATAACCTAAAATATTTATTTTGTCAATTTAATAAAAATTGCCTGCACACATCTGTACAGGCAACTTTAAAAATATTAGTTACATTCAGCTTCGAGCGGACCTGCAAGCTCTTTAAGGAAGAACAAACGGCCTGGCAATGTAGGAATGTAAGAAGAAGTAATCCAAGGTGTAGTACCGTGGCGGAGAGTCATCCAAAGTGACATACCCTGCCATTGCATACCTCTGCCTAATGTACCGTCAGCACCGCCGATAGCATAGTCAGCCTTTAAGAAAAGACCAGGGCCTATGGTATTAGCACGGCAAGGAACTAAAGTTGTTCTCGACTTAAATGAAGTAAGTGCGTTTTGTTCAACGGTTAATGGGTGAATCTTACAAGCAATTCTGTAAGGAGCCTTTTCCCATTCAGCAGCACTTTCATAATCAGCAGCAAATGTGGGTTCCCAGAAAGCGATATGGCACATTCTGCCGATACCGTAAACGAGTACAAGCTTTGCACCCTCAGCCTTTAAAGCATCAATTTTTTGGGGATATGTAGGAAGGTTTGTCTTTGTAGCAAAATTTCTCTGGTCCTTCGGAACTGTAAGCTCGCCAAGAGGATTAAAAAGAGCTTGTTCCATAGCATACTGGAATGCGCCTGGGTTATCAGAAGCCAAGGTGTTACCCTCACTGTCAGCCCATTCGTCCATATTAAAGGTGTAAACATGATCACAGGAAATACCCCATTCTTTAATGAAGTATACAACCCACTTATACATACCCATCGGGCCTACTGGTAAAATGAAAGCAATTTTTTCATTTCTTTCCTTAGCAAGCTTAATCTGCATTGCAATTTCGTGACCCATATATGTATTGAATTCTTCTAACGATTCACACATAAGGGGTGTGAACTTTTCATTCCAAAAGCTTTGTCTTTCGGTGATTTTTTCGGGAGCATCGATACAAGCGTCAATCTTATCGAAATCCCATCCTGCAGGGTAAAAACCCTCAAGTGCTGAGCCTTTTACGGTTGAGTTAAAATCCATTTTTCATTTCTCCTTTATGGTAATAATCTTTTGGTAGTGCCTTTTAAATAAACCTGACATTGTTTAAACCCTTCTGCATAGTCGGCACCGCATTGATAGCCGCGATAACGACAACAAGTCTTTACCATATCAGGAAAATCTATATTATCATGGTCACGCATCCATACAATCTGTGATTCGTGACATTCGAGCATTTCCAACTTTTTATCAATAAATTCAGAAACATCGACAAATTCAGTCGGATTAAAATTAACACCTGCAAGTGTATCCATATAGTATATTGGTACAAGTCTTGCACTTCCCTCTACATTTGTATGATAGTTAGGCAATGTTGCAGTAAAGCTTGCGTCAAAAACAAAACGGGCAGTTGCAGTATGGTCAGGCATATAATCATCAGGGTCATGAGTGATAATAAAATCAGGGTTTACCTGTTTTATTATGTCGACAACCTTATCACGTGATTCTTTATTATTGTCATAAATTTCAAGATCATCAAAACCGCCGTGAATAATCTCAAAACCACCGATTTCTCCACTTCTTTCAGCCTCTTTTGCGCGCATAACACGTAATTCATCGGGCGGAATAATTACATGTCCTAAATTGCCGCTTGAAAGATGGCATACAACGACACGGTCACCGCGCTCTTTACATTTAAGCAATGTACCTGCGCAAGCGATTTCCATATCATCTGGGTGACAGGATATAACTAAAACTGTATACATATTAACACTCCCTTTTTTTAATTTAATTATAATATTTTTTATCTTGAAAATCAAAGTAAAATCGGGTATAATTTTTATAAAATCAGACAATTGGGTGATAAAATGAATGATAATTTTGCACTTTTAAGCTTTGATAAAATTTTCAATATTGAAAAAATAATAACAATATTTTATATGGAATTTTCTAAAAACTTTTGTTATGACGGTGAAAGTCACGATTTTTGGGAAATTGTTTATATTGATAAAGGCGAAATGACTTGTACTGCTGATAAAAAAAGGTTTATTCTCAAAAACGGTGAAATGACCTTACATAAACCAAATGAATTCCACAACCTTTCAGGCAACAATACTGTAGCGCCGAATGTCAGTATAATAACATTTCAATGCAAAAGCCGTGCTATGAAGTATTTTGAGGGAAAAATTTTCAAGTTATCAGCCGAGGAAAAATCCTTGCTTTCCACAATTATCGCCGAAGGCACCTCCTGTTTTGAGCTTATAGACCCGCAAAATCCATTGCTTCA
Source organism: Acutalibacteraceae bacterium (assembly GCA_045539955.1). Classification (GTDB taxonomy): domain Bacteria; phylum Bacillota; class Clostridia; order Oscillospirales; family Acutalibacteraceae; genus UBA737. Next base: position 160,032 of record JAZQGI010000021.1, read on the forward strand.
AAAAATGAATAAGCTTGATTCTGCCCCCTTTGGAAGCAGTCAAATGGTAAAAAATTACCTTGAAATTTTTCTAATAATGCTATATCGCAACACAAATGTATTAACTAAAAAAATGCGTCAAAGTTATCTTATAGACGGCGTGGATGTACCGTATAAAATTAAAGAAATTCTATCTTTCCTTGAAAGCAATATTTACGGTAAGATTTCTATTAAGGATGTTGCGGCGCACATTGGTAAAAGTGAAAGTGCTGTAAAACAGCTTTTTGCGAATTACCGCAAGTGTGGTATTATACGGTATTATAATGAACTGAAAATTAAAGAAGCAAAAAAACTGATACGTGAAAGCGAGTATAATTTTTCGCAAATTTCCGAAATGCTTTGCTTTGATAATCCACAATATTTTAGCAAATGCTTTAAAAATATTACAAAATTAACACCAAAAGAATATAAATATTCAATTTATAAATCCACCAATAGATAAACCCCGCAAAAGCGGGGTTTAAATTTTAATATTTATCAAATGCGCAACACCAGGAATACTTTCTCCCTGAAAACTGGAAGTCGGTGAAAGCAATGCGCCTGTTGACATAAAAAGAATATTTTTAAAGTCACCGCTTTCAAAACGGTGCATTATAAACGATGCTAAAACACTTGCCGAACAACCGCACCCAGAACCTCCTGCGTGGGTATCTTGCTTTTCTGCATCGAAAATCAAGTTGCCGCAGTCAGCGTGACGGCATTTAAGATCATACCCCTCTCTTTCCATTAGTTCGTATAAAAGATTTGTTCCAACACTCCCAAGGTCTCCTGTGTAAATCACATCATAATCTTCGGGTGTTGTATCGGTATCCTCGAAAAAATGTTTTAGAGTAGAGCATGCAGACGGGGAAAATGTCAAGTGAACACCATAAATTTTCTGAAATTTATTTTTATATAGCTATTTTTCTACAAAAATTTTTATAACAACTCATTTATTGATTCAAACGTAAATTCTGGCATAAAATAAAACCTGCTGAATTTTATATCAGCAGGTTAGCCAAAATTTAATCATCAGACATTTCGTGTAAGGCTTTTAAAACACGTTCTCTATTTACCACTCCGTTTTCATCAATAAAGCCTAGTCTTTGCAATCTTAAGCGGGAATGTATGCTTAAATTATCAGTTTCGTTTTTTAATAGTCTCATAAGCATTGCAGGACTTGGTTCTATCTTTCTCTCCATTTCGCTAGAGTCATATATTCTTCTGCGTAAATTTTCTGCATCTCTACGGGCTTTAAATTCTTCAAATTTTAGCTGTTCAATAATTTTATCTTTTTCTATAATTTCCTGCTTAAATCTATCTTTTTCTTCTGCGTTTAAATTTGTTTTAGCAATCAATTCATCAATAAGTTTATCCTTATCATCTATTTGGTTTTCTATTTCTTCAGACTTCTCTTTGCTTAAATGATCTAAATGAGAAAGCTTGTCACTCAGGTTGTTTAATTTTTCACCAAATCGTTCTTCTATTTTACCGAGAGTTACGGATACATCCTTCATAAAGTCATAGGAGGATTTATAAAATTTTGTGCTAGCCTCATCAGCTTTGAAATAAAAGAATATTGAAATAAATATTGAAAAGAATGCTAATAACGTAGATAAAATACTTTCTATAGAAAAACCAGTTTTTACAACAAAGTAACACAGAACGCCCATCAACATAACACTAGCAATCCCACCAACAATACACACGGTTATTTTCACAGGATTAGCACTGTGCTTATCTTTTTTGTTTTCTAATTCAATCATTTTGTTTAGAAGTTCGATATATTCTTTTGTTTCAATATCTTTTTTATTCATACATATATTCTCCTACCATATTTTTCATATTTATATTATATCATAATATGTCGAATATTGCAAGAACACACAAATAGTAAAGCCCACCGATAATTCGATGGGCTTTGTTGTTTACGCCGATTTTTTCTTTTTGTCGGGATTTTCGGGTTCGATGAGTTGCTTATTGAGTTCGATATATTCAACTGCCTGTGCATAAGCATCTTGGAACTTGAATACAACCTCAATGTCTCCGCCCTCGTGTACGAAAATTTCTTGCACAAGTTCGGTAAGCAACGGTCTCGTCAAAGCCTCGATGTTGCCGTACTTTTTGAAGTGTGATACAAAGT
>JAZQGI010000022.1:0-75461 GCA_045539955.1 Acutalibacteraceae bacterium
GAAAAAGTCAAGTCTTTTGCATATTTATGCATATCAGCAAAAAAGGATGCCAAAACGGCATCCTTTCCTTTGGGGTGTTTATAAAGATTAGTCGTCTATTTTACAGTCGGTTGCAGCGTCGTAAATAGCCACAATTTCATCCGATGGCTTTTTATCGAGTAATGTGAATACAACAGTACAAATTAAACTAATTATAAATCCAGGTACGATTTCATAAACCATAGTATCGCAGATAACGGGGGTGGTAACAGTGCTTGTAAAGAGTACAAGCCAAGCTATATCGGCAACTGCACCGCCTATAATACCTGCTACTGCTCCCTTGTATGTAAGTCTTTTCCAGAAAAGCGAAAGAATAACAACAGGACCGAAAGCAGAACCGAAAAGTCCCCAAGCATTTTCAACCATAGCCATAATGTTAGAAGCCCAGGAATCAGCCTTACCAAGACCGCTTACTGCGATAAAGAAAGCAATCATTGTAACAGCAAAAACAACCAAACGGCCAACCCATAAAAGTTCTTTATCCTTTGCATTATTTTTGCGGATAATCGGGTTATAAAGGTCGCTTGTGAAGGAAGAGGAAGCAACTAGTAACTGACTATCTGCTGTGGACATAGCTGCGGCAATAATTGCCGAAAGCATTAAGCCTGCGATAAAGGGTGGGAAAATATCAAGAGCAACTTCAATAAATACTCTGCTTTGAGCACCTACGGGCAAAAGCTTTTGCGCGAGTGCTGTGCCTTCACTTAATATATATGTACGACCGAGCCAAGCGATTACAATAGTAGTACCTAATGTTAAAACTAACCAGGTAATTGCTACGGTTGCCGACTTTTTAACAAGCTTTGAGTTCTTGATAGCCATAAATCGTACTAAAATGTGGGGCATACCGAAGTATCCAAGTCCCCAACCAAGACCTGAAACAATATCGGTCCAAGGTACAACAAAGGGGTTGCTGCCGAATTCGGTAATACCTTCGGCAAAAGCACCGCCAAAGCTTGCATCGAATTTTCCTATTAAAAGCATTACAATAGGAGTAGAAACCAAAGCGACAAACATCAGTAAACCTTGGAAAAAGTCGGTCCAACAAACAGCTTTATAACCGCCAAGGAAGGTATATGTAAGAACCAAGATAGCAAAAATAAGCATTGCTAAAAGCTTGCGTGTTTCGAACCAGGGGATAACGGTTGCAAAAACTTCAGCGCCTGCGTTGAATGCAGATGCAACATAAACTGTGAAGCTTATCAAGAAGATTATAGCGCAAACAACCTTAAGAACAGGACTTGAAGTTGCGAAACGGTTTGTAAGATATTGCGGTAAGGTTATTGAGTCGTTTGCAGCTTTTGAGAAACGGCGCAAACGGCGTGCAACAAAGATCCAGTTAGCAATAGTACCGAGTGCAAGACCAATACCGATCCACACCTTGCCCAAACCAAAAGCAATTATGCTTCCTGGGAAACCCATTAAAAGCCAACCGCTCATGTCAGATGCCTGTGCGCTCAAAGCGGTAACCCAAGGTCCCATACTTCTGCCGCCTAAAAAGTATTCTTTTTCGCCGCCGCTTTTGGATTTGTAGAAGAAAAATATTCCCACAACCAATATGACAACGAAGTAGAGTATAAATGCTAATGCCATATTATACATCCTTTCGCAAAAATTTTTAATCAATTATATCACAAAAATTTTAAAATGGCAAGAATTTATTGATTTAAAGTCAAAAAATGCTGTGCATAGTGATTTTTGTGTCTTCCATAATTTGATGAATTAGTACTTTTACATTATCGGCATATTCGTAAAAGAGTTCATTGTTTTTCGATTTTGCATATACATTTAAAAGAGAGATGGCTTTTTCAATATCGTCAATACGGTCGTGGTTCACAAAAACCGAAAGAGTTTTTTCCTTTTTATCCCAGTACTTTTCGAGGTCTCCAGCTTCTTTTTCGGCGGTTTTTTCTTGTTTATATACAGAAACCGAGGTTTCAAGTAAATTTTCTGCTTTTTTGCAACTATCAGTAATGTAATAAAGGCTTGAAAGATAGGTTGCAATTACCAAAGCCAAAAGCACGGCGGCGATTATTAGTCTTTTCATTATATATTATACCTTCTTTATAATACATATATTATCGTATCGGTCGAGTGTCATTAAAAAAACTTGGTCACTTTCGGTGTGGTTAGCGCGAAGCTTTTGATTTAATTCTTCATTTGTGATATTAAGTGCAGTTAGTGAATCTTTTAAAATCTTTCCGTCGCTTATAACAGGTAAGGGGAGAGCCGCTTTATCCTTTTTAACACCAATATCCTTCGCAGTGGCAGGCTGGTCTCCGCTTTTAAGCAGTACACTTAACTCTCCGTTGACTTCTAAAACTGCGAAAGCCACAGTTGAAATATCAAATACATTTTGTCCACGTAAAAGTTCAACAAGGTCTAAAACAGTCATTCTAACATTTTTAAGGGCGGCTTGGTCGAGAACACCGTTATTTATAATTACAACTGAATTTCCGCTTATGAATTTTCGGATCTTTATACTTTTAAGCGATAATACTGACATTAAAATTTCGAGTACTATAAGCATAAAAATTGCAACAACACCGCTTAATATCGGTTGTGTGATATCCTGAAGCGGAATGGCTACAATTTCCGAAATCAAAAGGGTTATTACTAACTCGTTCGGTTGCATATCACCAATTTGCCGTTTGCCCATAACCCTTATAGCAAAGGTTACGAATACATATAATATAATAGTGCGAATAATAGTTGTAATCATTTAATCACCGAAAATATTATTTGCCCAAACTCTATAAAATATTAAAAACCGCTGGAATCAGCGGTTTTTAATTGCTTTACTATGAAAGGTTATAAAATTAATATCCGAAAGGGAATTTTCTAATAAATCTTTCAGCGGTTCTATTATAATATCTTCTGTATTGAAGTGCCCGGCGTCGAAGAGTGAGACACCCAAACGGTCGGCATCCATAAACTGATTGTGTTTAACGTCAGCAGTAACTAAAGCGTCACAACCAAAAGCTTTAACTTCATTTACAAAATTTCCGCCGCTACCAGAACACACAAGTATATTCTCAATTTTTTCTCCACAGTCGGTATATTTTATATTGCCGCCGAGAGCGGTTTTAAGTTTTTGTGCCAATTCGTCAGTGGTAGTAGGGGAAATGTAACATTTTTTTAGCGGATAACCGTCGCTTGCAGTAACAGTTTCTACTTTTAATGGTGATAGGAGTTTGCAGAGTGTATCATTTACACCGCCGATACCAACATCCAGATTTGTGTGCATAGATATAACCGAAATGTTATTTTTTATTACCTCGTATACAATGCTACCTTTAAGAACATTCTTTAGAGGCTCGAAGATAACAGGGTGGTGTGTAATAATAAGTTCTGCACCGTTTTTTACCGCAGTTTTAATGGCTTGCATTGTACAGTCAAGCGTGATTATTGCCTTTGTTACTTCTTGATTAATGTCACCTATAAGAACACCTACATTGTCGAAATCGCAAGCGGTATCCACAGGGAATTTTTTATTCAAGAATTCTAAAATATCCTGTACTTTCATATTTAAGCCTTCTTTTGAAAAGAATCTTTAAGTGCTACAGTGCGGTTGAAAACAAGTTTATCGGCACTTGAATCCTTATCAACACAGAAATAACCCTGACGCATAAATTGGAAAGTATCTCCAACATTGACACAAGCCAAAGATTTATCAATTTTGCAGTTATTGATTACTGTTAAGGATTCAGGGTTAAGGTTGTCCGCAAAGGAGGAAACACCCTCTTCGTCGCTGGGGTTTGGAACATTGAAAAGACGCTCGTAAAGGCGTACTTCAGTATCGATGCAGTTGTTTGCATCAACCCAGTGGAGAGTACCTTTAACCTTTCTGCCGTCTGCGGTTTCACCGCCGAAGGATTCAGGGTCATACGTCGCGTGAACAACTGTGATATTGCCGTTTTCGTCAGTTTCGTGAGAAGCGTATTTAATATAATAAGCGCCTTTGAGTCTTACTTCTTTTGCGGGGCACAGACGGAAATATTTGCCTGGTGGGTCTAACATAAAGTCATCTTGCTCAATATAAATTTCTTTTGAGAAAGTAACCTTTGTTTTGCCAAGCTCGGGCTTGTTGGGGTTAATATCAACCAAAATTTCATCGGTTTTTCCTTCTGGATAGTTGTCTATTACAACCTTTAATGGACGAAGCACTGCCATAGCTCTATCAGCGTTTTCGTTCAAGTAATCACGAACACAGGATTCTAAAAGGGCATAGTCGATAACACTGTAAGCCTTTGAAACACCGATTTTATCAACAAAGTTACGAACCGCTTCTGATGGGTAGCCACGTCTTCTCATACCGCAAATTGTTGCCATTCGCGGATCATCCCAACCGCTGACTAAACCGTCGTTAACAAGCTTTAAGCACTTGCGCTTACTTGTCAAGGTGTAGTTAACATTCATTCTTGCAAACTCAATCTGACGGGGTGGGGTGGGAATTTCGAGAACCTCCAAGAACCAGTTGTAAAGCGGTCTGTGATTTTCAAATTCCAAAGAGCAAAGCGAGTGTGTAACGCCCTCTTTGGCGTCGCTCAATGGGTGCGCAAAGTCATACATTGGGTAAACGCACCATTTATCTCCTGTACGGTGGTGGGTAGCCTTCATTATGCGGTAGATAATCGGGTCGCGCATATTAAGGTTTGAAGAAGACATATCAATTTTAGCACGAAGCACCATTGCGCCGTTTTCAAATTCACCATCGGTCATTCTCTTAAACAGATCCTTAGTTTCTTCTATAGGTCTGTCACGGTAGGGGCTGTTTTGACCCGCTTCTGTCAAGGTGCCACGCATTTCTTTTATCTGTTCGGGTGTAGACTCGTCAATATAAGCCAGTCCCTTATCAATAAGCTTTAATGCGCATTCGTATATAAAATCAAAATAGTCCGAAGCATAGTAAACATTGTCCCACTGGAAACCCAGCCACTGAATATCTTCCTTAATAGCATCTACATATTCAACGTCTTCTTTTGTGGGGTTGGTGTCGTCAAGGCGGAGATTACATTTGCCGCCGTATTTTTCGGCAGTTGCAAAGTCGATGCAAATAGCCTTTGCGTGACCGATGTGAAGATATCCGTTAGGCTCAGGGGGAAAACGGGTTTGAACCTTTTGGTAAACACCCTCAGCTAAATCTTCATCAATAAAATCGTGTATGAAATTAGAAGTTTTAATTTCTTCGGTTTTAATAATTTCTTCCATAAATTAACCTCTTATTGCGTTTTCAATACGTTCTATACATTTATCCTTGCCCAAAACCTGCATAATACTGCAAAGGTCGGGTGTGTTGCGACGGCCTGTGATAGCAATTCTAAGCACTGTGCTAAGGTCACCAGCATGGCCTTTGTATGCTTCGGGATTGGCTTTGTATTCCTTAGTTTCAGACGCAAAGTTAAGACTCGGCGCAATTCCTTTAATTTTGTTAAACCAAGTTTGTTTATCGTCTTCGGGAGAGTAAACATTGCTATATGCTTTCAAGAAAGCCACAGCATCTTCTTTTGTGATATTTTCAGGAAGTGTAAAGTCGGGTGTATAATATTCCTCAAACATATATGAGAAATAGTCCCTAACCTCGTTCCATTTCGCAATATCTTTACGTGGTTTCGGTACATCACGGTCTATAGCAAATACCGCTTTAGTATATTCAGGGTTTTTGGTTAAAACTTCGTAAAAATCTTTATCAAATTCCTTTGCCCAATCGGTCACGTAGGTATATACCTGTTCGCTTGAAAGGCGGGAAACTAAATTCTTACTTACGTCAATAAGCTTTGCGCCGTCAAACAAGGCGCCCGAAACACTCATCTTCTTTAAGTTGAATTTAAAGTCTTTATAAGATTTATCGGGATTAGCTCGGCGCCAGTCTTCGAAGTCGGAAGCTGCAACGGTCATTAAATATTCAATAACGCATTCACTCATATAACCCTCTTGCGCAAAGAAGTGCACGGCAGCCTCTGGGTCCTTGCGCTTAGAAATCTTGCGCTTAGCGCCGTTATCAAGCTTCATAATCGGGGAAATATGACCAAACTTTGGAACCTTAAAGCCTAAAAGACGGAATAACTGAATGTGTTTTGGAACAGAGGATATCCACTCGTCACCGCGAAGCACATGTGTTGTGTGCATTAAGTGGTCGTCAATAGCGTGGGCGAAGTGGTAGGTAGGTATGCCGTCGGATTTTAAAAGTACAAAATCTTCGTCATTTTCAGGCATTTCAATCTTGCCTTTAATTGCATCCTCAAAAACTATTTTGTTCTCTTCATTGCCTGGAGATTTAAGGCGTATTACAAACGGTTTTCCATCATCTATCAAAGCTTTTGCTTCCTCATAGGTGATGTCCCTGTGCTTTGCCCATTTACCGTGGTAGCCTGTGCGGATTTTTTGAGCTTCTTGCTCTTTTCTTACGCTTTCAAGCTCTTCAGCAGTGCAAAAACAAGGATAGGCAAGACCCTCACGGATTAACTCTTTAACATAGGTTTGGTAAATTTCGGCGCGGTGGCTTTGTTGGTATGGGCCATAATCGCCCTTTTGCTCGGTACCGCTTATGAAACCTTCGTCAATAGCAATTCCAAAACGTCCAAGACCGCCGATGATATCCTCAATTCCGCCTTTGACTTCACGCTTTTTGTCAGTATCTTCAATTCGTGTGAAAAATACACCGCCTGAGGAGGTAGCTGTAATGCGGTTTACAAGTGCGGCAAAAAGCACACCCAAATGCAGATAACCTGTGGGACTTGGCGCTATTCTTACAACCCTTGCGCCCTCAGGTAAATTGCGTGCAGGATAAAGGCTTTCATAATAATCGGGGGTTTTATCAATATTTGGCAGTAATAAATCTGCAAGTTTAATGTTTTGTGACATAATCGCTCCTGTTTTAAAAAACAAAGGGTATTAGAAAATACCCTTTGCATAATTTAGTCTTTTGATAAAAGTTTGTTAAGCTCGGACATAAAGGTGTTAATGTCTTTAAACTGACGGTAAACCGATGCAAAACGAACATAGGCAACCTCATCAATACCCTTAAGCTTTTCCATAACAAGCTCACCGATTTTTTCACTTGTAACTTCGCGATCAAGTGAGTTTTGGATAATAACTTCGATATCGTCAATTAATTTATCGAGCATATCGATAGATACTGGACGCTTTTCACAAGCACGCAAAAGACCGTTCATAATTTTGTTGCGGTTGAAGGTTTCGCGTGATTTGTCTTTCTTAATTACGATAATAGGAAGACTTTCTATGATTTCATAGGTTGTGAAGCGTTTTGCACACTGCAAGCACTCACGTCTGCGGCGGATACGTTGACCCTCGTCAGTCGGGCGTGAGTCAATAACCTTGCTTTCTTCATAGGCACAAAAAGGACAATTCATAACAAATACTCCTTAAATTTTAAAATTTTGCCAAATTATTACTTGTATTATACTACATATAGTGGTAAAATACAAGTGAAAATTTCACATTTTGGAGGCATTTTATGGCTAATTTACAGTTAGAAACAGTAAAAACGGGTGATACAGTTGCAATTATGCATACCACAATGGGTGACATTAAGGTAAAATTATTTAAAGAGCATACACCGAAAGCTTTTGAAAATTTTACAACTCACGCTAAAAACGGTTACTATGATGGGTTGATTTTCCACCGCGTTATTAAGGATTTTATGATTCAGGGCGGCGACCCGATGGGTACAGGTATCGGCGGAGAATCTATCTGGGGAAAAAGCTTTGAGGATGAGTTTACACCAGAGCTTCATAATCTTCGCGGAGCGCTTTCTATGGCAAACGCAGGACCTAATACAAACGGCAGTCAGTTCTTTATCGTTCAGGCAAATACGGTACCAGCAAATATGCTCGAGCAAATGAAGGATTTGCCCGAAGCCTTTCCGAGTGAGTGTGCAAAGGCTTATGACGAAATGGGTGGCACCCCTTGGCTTGATTACCGACATACTGTTTTTGGTCAGGTTTATGAGGGAATGGAAGTTGTAGATGCTATTGCAAATGTTAAAACAGTTGCAAATGATAAACCTTTTGAAGATGTAAAGATTATAAATATTGAAATTGTGGAAATGTAATCATAAAAACACTGTGAATTTTTTCACGGTGTTTTTATTATTTTGCTTGAAATAAGAATAAAAAGTAGTATAATTGTTTTTAGCAAAAAAATAGGGGATGTTTAAAGTGTCTGGAGAGACAAAGCGCATTGATATGTGCCAAGGTCCGATTTTTATAAATATTATTAAGTATACCGTGCCTATAATCTGCACTTCGGTTTTACAGTTGCTTTTTAATGCCGCCGACTTGGTGGTAGTAGGGAGATTTTGCGGTAGTAACAGCGTGGCTGCGGTAGGTGCTACAAACTCGCTCATTCATTTGTTTGTTAATTTGTTTATAGGCATAGCGGCAGGCGTTAGTGTGTCGGTAGCGTATGCTGTTGGGGAACAAAATGATAATAAAATCTCTCGTGTTATACATACCGCTTTGCCTTTGGCTGTTATATTTGGAGCGATTATAACTATTATCGGTCTTACTTTATCGAAACCGCTTCTTCACATTATGGGAACTCCTGATGAGATTCTTTCGCTTTCAAGCCTTTATACAAAAATTTATTTTTGCGGTATGATACCAAGCCTTGTTTATGAGTTTTCTGCAGCAATTTGTCGCGCTTCGGGAGATACTAAAACACCGCTTAAATTCTTGAGTCTTTCAGGCATTATAAATGTTGTACTTAATGTGTTTTTTGTAACGGTTATTGATTTGGATGTGGCGGGTGTTGCTATAGCGACAGTTTCATCGCAAATTATTTCTTGTGTTTTAATGGTAATGTTCCTTTGCCGTAGAAACGACTGTTTCAAACTTCAAATTCGTAAAATCCATATTTACCGTTCGGAGCTTATAAGAATTCTTAAAATTGGTTTGCCTACTGGAATACAGTCTTCGGTATTTTCAGCTTCGAATGTTATAATACAGTCTTCGGTAAATTCTTTCGGTGCGGCGACAATAGCGGGTAATGCGGCGGCAGCAAGTATAGAAGGTTTTATATTTGTCGCTATGCAGGCATTTCACCAATCTTCGCTTAATTACACGGGGCAAAATTACGGCGCAAGAAACAGTAAGCGTATTTTAAGAGCTTTTTGGACAAATATGATTTGTGTTACAGTTATGAGCGTTTGCTTAATTGCGGTTACTTTGTTGTTTTCGAAAAATTTGCTTTCGCTTTATATAACTGACAGTCCAATTTCGATTGAGTTCGGTTTTAAACGCTTGTCATATATTTGTACATTCTATTTTATGTGCGGAATGATGGAAGTACTTAACGGTATGGTTCGCGGTATGGGATATTCGTTTGTTACAATGTTTATTTCAATTATAGGTGTTTGCGGAGTAAGACTTGCGTGGATATTTACAGTTTTTGCAAAATATCATACATTAGATAGTCTTTATATTTCATATCCTATTTCTTGGATTACTTGTATTATTGCACTTGTTGTGTCGGTGATAGTAATATTTGCAAAAGTAAAAAAGATGTTTAATAACAACAACGAAAAAATGAATGTATAAAGTATAAAAGCACTCCTTTTGTGAAGAATATTCTCAAAAGGAGTGTTTTAATATGCAACTTAATAATAAACAGTATTCGCAAATGGTAAAAAAACAGTCACCGCCGTCGCCAAAGCTAAAAGATTGTACGGCAGCATTTTTGGTGGGCGGAATTATCTGTGTTATAGGACAATTATTAAGTGAATTGTATTTAAAAACCGTAGGTCTTGATGAGGAACGCGCAAAAATTGCGGTAACTATAAGTCTTATATTTTTATCTGCGTTACTTACAGCTTTAAAGCTTTTTAGCAAAATAGCAAAATTTGCAGGCGCAGGTACGCTTGTTCCCATAACAGGCTTTGCAAATGCGGTGGTATCGCCCGCTATAGAATTTAAAGCCGAGGGCTTTGTTTTAGGCGTGGGAGCAAATATGTTCAAAATCGCAGGACCGGTGATCGTGTATGGCACGGTGGCGAGTGTGATTTATGGGGTTTTTTATTGGATGACGACGTTGTTTTAATGTGTAATGCGTAATAAAATATGTCGGCTATGCCGACGGATATAAACAAAAGCTTGACCGAACGGTCAAGCTTTTTATATGTTTTTAGCGGACTTGCGAATTTCTTTAGGTGTCTTATCAAAGTATTTACGCAATACCTTTCTAAAATAAGAAGTTGAACTAAAACCCAAAGAATCGCTAATTTCCTGAATAGATTTATCAGTGGTTATCAGCAAAACTTTTGCTTTTTCACACATTATATTCTGTTTTATCTCGTTTGGAGTTTTATTTAAGGTTTTCTTAAACAGGGGATAAATGTTTGATTCGCTGACGGAACACAGCCTCGCTAATTGAGAAATATTCAAATTGGGGTTTTGTTCTAAAAATTCAATTGCTTTTGCTATGGTGGGATTTGAATTTTGGTTTTTCGCTTCTATCATATCATCGGATACTTGGGTGAAAAAATAATAAAGTTTTCCGATACCTTTACTGGTAATAGGTACTTCGTTATAAAGTTCTTTAAAAATTTCAAAACATTTTTTTGAACAATCTATTTTTTGCAAAACAAAATTTTTATTAATTGGCGATATTTTAAAACCAAACGAATAAAATTTTGTTTCATCATTGTTAGTCGAAAACCATTCCGATCGATATTTAAGACCTTTTGGAATATAAAAAATTTCGCCTTCACCGAGTGTTAAAACGGTGTGTTTAGTTGTTATTTTACCTTTTCCGTTAATAATACAGCCAAAATAATGCAAAGGACATTCGGAGTTGGTTTGGTCGTTTAGGTGATATTTGTTGAATTTATAAAAATTAAAATTAAAAGATTTATAGAAATTTGCTTCAGTCAAGATATAACACCGCCCGAATTTAAGATAATATTACCTCTTTTAATATATAATAACATATTGTTTATAAAAAAACAAGATGGTACAATTATAAAAAAAGGGGGAGTTTTAATGCAAAAAATTAAAATTGCTCAAATAGGTCTAAATATATATAGCCATTCCACAGATGTTTTTAAAACACTTAAAAAACAGAAAGATAAATTTGAAATAGTGGGATATGTTTTGCCCGAAAATGAAAAGCAAAGGCTTTCCGACAAATTAAGTGTTTTTGACGGATATGAAGAGTTATCTTTAGATGAGGTTTTAAATAATCCCGAAATTGAAGCGGTCGCCATAGAAACAGATGAAATATATCTTACAAAATATGCTTTAATGGCGGCAAAAGCTCATAAGCATATACATATGGAAAAACCGGGAGGCAGGGAGCTTTGCGATTTTGAAGAACTGATTTCTATCATGAAAAAAACAGGTAAAGTCTTTCATACTGGATATATGTACCGTTATAATCCTTTAATAAAAGAAATGCTTTCGCGTGTTAAAAACGGTGAATTTGGCGAGATTATAAGTGTTGAGGCGCAAATGAACTGTTGGCTTTCTCAAGAAACTCGCCAGTGGCTTAAAGATTTGCCGTCGGGTATGATGTTTTTTCTCGGGTGCCATCTTTTAGATTTGGTTTTAACGCTACAGGGAAAACCTGAAAAAATAATACCGCTAAATAAATCAACACATCTTGACGGTGTAACTGCTGATGATTTTTCTATGGCGGTTTTGGAATATGAAAAAGGATATTCCTTTATTAAAACTACCGCTGTAGAAGTTTCGGGTTTTGCAAGGCGCCAACTTGTAATTAACTGTGAAAATGCTACTTTAGAGCTTAATCCGCTTGAATGGTATGTAGACGGTGAAAAACTTGTGACAAAATGCGTTTTAAGAACTGCAAAAGAAAATTGGCATGAGAAAGGTGTGACAGGATACAGCGAACCATGTAGTCGATTAGGTGCAATGCTCGATGGATTTTATAAAATGTGTACTGAAGAAATAAAAAATCCATACACACTCGATTATGAACTCGATTTATATAAACTTATTTTGGAAACTTGTAACTATAAAGGAGAAGGCAAATGAAAAAGGTATTACTTATAGGCGGTGGCGGTACACTTGGAACCTATACCGCAAGGGAATTATTAGAACTTGATTTCAACGTGGATATAATATGCCTTGAGGATAAAATATCGCAAAACAAGAATTTGAATTACTATAAATGCGATGCGAATTTAGAAACTTTAAAAGAGTTTTTAAAGGATAGAAAGTATAACGGCATAGTCAACTTTATTCACTATCCCGATGTTGAAGTTTATCAGTCTATACACGAACTTTTAATTTCAAAAACAGAGCATCTTATAGTTTTATCTTCTTATCGCGTTTATGCCAATGAGCAAATCCCCGTTACTGAAACCGCACCCAAACTTTTAGACATATCAAAAGACAAGGAATTTTTGAAGACCGAAAAATATGCTCTTTCAAAAGCAAAACTTGAGAAATACTTATATAACGAGCGCAAAGGGGAACACTGGACGGTTGTGCGCCCTGTAATTTCTTTTTCAAAGCTTCGTTTTGATTTGGTTACATATTATGGCTATGAATTGTTTGAGCTTTTCAAAAAAGAAAAACCAATACCGTTACCCATAGAAGCAAAAAACTTAACAGCAGGTATTGATTGGGCGGGCAACGTTGGGAAATTGATAGCGAATTTGTTATTGAAACCTGAAACATTTTGCGAGGCATATACAGTGTCTTCTGCTCAAAATCTCACTTGGGGAGAAGTGGCGAAGCTTTACGAAAAAAATATCGGCGCAAAATTCGAATGGGTTTCTACAAAAGAATTTTTAGAAGCTGTAAATTATAACAATTATTATACATTGATTTATGACAGGTTATTTGACCGTAAAATTGATAACAGCAAAATCTTAAATGCCACAGGTCTTACGAAAAGCGATTTTATTTCAATAGAGGATGGCTTAAAAATAGAATTAGAATTATTAAAGGATGGAAATGTATGAAAGCAATACTTGTAAATGATGATAAATCTTTAAGATGGGACGATGTTCCTGACCCGATTTTAAGTAATGATGATTGCCTTGTTAAAATTGAGGCTGCGGCGCTTAACAGAGCCGATTTAATGCAAAGAGAGGGTGATTATCCGTCACCTGCAGGTTGCCCTGAATGGATGGGACTTGAAATTGCGGGTACAATTGTTGAAATTGCCAATGGTGCAAAGCAAAAATCTAATTGGAAAATAGGGGATAAGGTTTGCGCCCTTTTGGGTGGCGGCGGTTACGCCGAATACGCAAATATTAAGTATGATATGCTTATGCCGGTTCCCAAAAACTGTTCTATGGTTGAAGCTGCAGCAATTCCAGAAGCTTTTGCTACTGCTTATCTTAATTTATTTATTGAAGGGAATATTAAAGAGGGAGATACCCTTTTAATGAATGCAGGTGCAAGCGGTCTTGCAAGTGTTATTATACCAATGGCTAAGGCATTTGGCATTCGTGTTATAACAACAGTTTTATCAGAAGAAATCGCAAATAACATCAAGCATCTTAATGCTGATAGAGTGGTTGTTACAACCAAAGAGAATATTGCAGAAGTTCTGAAAGAAGAACTCGAAAATGGGCATCCCATTGATGTTGCTATTGATTGCCTCGGCGGTGAAATAATGGGTAAATGTATTCATTATTTAAAGCACGGCGCCCGTTGGATTATGATTGCCGCTTTGGCAGGCACAAAAACCGAAATAGACCTTAAAAATATCTATGTAAGAAATGTTAGAATAATTGGCTCTACACTCCGTTCACGAACTCCCGAAGTAAAAGCACAAATTTTAGCCGAACTTGTAAAGAATGTATGGCCAAAGGTTGAGAGCGGCGAGGTAAAGCCTACTATTTATAAGACATTACCAATAGAAGAAGCTGAGGCAGCACACGATATTCTCTATAAAGGACAGAATGTCGGCAAGGTGGTTTTAACTGTAAATTAATGGGTCCTACTTGACCACAAGCAGAGGGGTTTGTTTTAGGCGTTGGTGCAAATATGTTCAAAATCGCAGGACCTGTTATAGTTTATGGCACTATTGCGAGTGTGATTTATGGGGTTGTTTATTGGATAATCACAATTTTATAATTAAAAGGGCGGAAAATATCCGCCCTTTTTTTCTTTTTGTCAAACCCCATTAACTAAAATATAAAGCTGTAATTTGAATATAATATATCTGTGAACTTATAATATTATTAAGGTGTTTTAGTTTATTTAAAAGATATTAAAAAGGAGTATTACAATGGAAAAAATCGAAAAAAAGAAAAACAGATATTTTGGTACGGATGGCTTCAGAGGCGAGGCAAATGTAAATCTTACTTCTGGTCAGGCATATAAGGTTGGCAGATTTTTGGGCTGGTATTTTTCTTCTTCACTTTCGGGTTGCAATAAATCAAACTACCGACCAAGAATAGTAATAGGAAAAGATACCCGTCTTTCAAGCTATATGCTTGAATATTCTATTGCGGCAGGTATTACCGCATCGGGAGCGGATGCTTATATGCTTCATGTAACTACTACGCCGAGTGTTTCCTATGTCACAAAACAGGATGAGTTTGATTGCGGTATTATGATTACTGCTTCTCATAATCCTTTTTATGATAACGGCATAAAGGTAATAAACCGTTACGGTGAAAAGTTAGATGACGGCACGACTGCATATATTGAAGACTACATCGACGGTGACCTTGAAGCCTTAGGCGTTACAGGTGAAGATCTGCCCCTTGCAACGAAAGATAGGATAGGTAAGATTGTAGACTATGTTTCGGGCAGAAACCGATATGTAGGTTATTTAATTTCTTTAGCGTCACATTCTTATAAAAATTTGCGAATAGGGCTTGACTGTGCTAACGGCGCCAGTTGGATGATTGCAAAATCAGTTTTCGGGGCATTAGGAGCGCAAATAAGGGTTATAGGGGATACACCAGACGGCTTGAATGTAAATAAAAACTGTGGTTCAACCTGTATTGAAAATCTTTGTAAATTAGTAAGAGAAGAGCATTTGGATATAGGCTTTGCTTTTGACGGCGACTGTGACCGCTGTATTGCTGTTGACGGGGGCGGTAATGTAGTCGACGGTGACAAAATGCTTTATATATTGGGTAAAAGACTTAAAAACAGGGGAATGCTTAATAGCGATACTGTGGTTGCTACAGTTATGTCAAACAGCGGTTTTATGAAAAGTCTTGAAGAGGCGGGAATGAAATGCGTGCAAACCGATGTTGGCGACCGCTTTGTATATGAATGTATGCAAAAGAATGATTACTCTTTGGGCGGAGAACAGTCGGGGCATATTATAATTAAAAAATATGCGACTACAGGTGACGGACTTTTAACTGCAATTATGATTACCGAAGAGGTTTGCGATGCGAAGTCAAACCTTTGTGAGCTTGCAAAGCCCGTTAAATTGTATCCGCAGTTCACAAAAAATATAAGAGTAAAGGATAAGGATGCAGTTTTCGGTGATGCGTGTATCTTAGAGAAAAAAGCTGAAATTGAAAAACTTATAAATAATAAAGGAAGGGTGTTACTTCGCAAAAGCGGAACCGAGCCAGTAATTCGTGTTATGGTTGAAAGTGAAAGCAATTGTGAAGAATATGCTAATATGTTGGCTAATTTTATTGTAGAAAGGGGACATTCAGTTGAATAAAAATATAAAAACTTCGGCTTTGTTTGATTGCCGTACGCCGTATTTAGAGGAGCTTTTTAAAAATTCTCAATATCCTTGGGAAATTTTGCCTGAAATTAAAACTTATATTATAAAATTGATAGAAAACGGAATTGAAGATTTTACACAGATTACAGACGGTGTATTAATTGGCAAAAATGTAAAAATACATCCGTCTGCGGTGATTGAGGCACCTGTTATTATAGGCTCAGATACTGAAATCCGTCCCGGTGCATTTTTGCGCGGAAATGTTATTACAGGCAGTGGTTGTGTTATAGGTAATTCGTCAGAACTTAAAAACTGTGTACTTCTTGAAAAAGTTCAGGTTCCGCATTATAACTATGTAGGTGATTCGGTTTTAGGTAATAAGGCGCATTTAGGAGCGGGAGCAATTTGCTCAAACTTGAAATCTGACGGTAAAGCTGTTGTTATACACGCAGAAGCTGATATTGAAACAGGTATTCGAAAGATTGGCGGAATTTTAGGGGACGGTGCTGATATCGGGTGCGGCTCGGTTATAAATCCGGGCACAGTTATTGGTAAAAACACTTCTGTTTATCCGTTGACATCACTTAGAGGTGTGATTGAAAATGACTGTATAGTTAAATCAATGGACAATATCGTAAAAAGGGTGTAATAAATTATTTTTCTCATTCATAAACTTTACTAACAAAGTTATAAAGTGAGGAAAAAATATGGATAGCAAAGCCTTAAAGACAGGTGTATTTTATAATCAAAATATATTTTGTGAAACCTGTGAACAGCCCATAGATGTAGATTTCACTCTGCCTGATTATTGCCCCGATATTTCTAAAATTTTCAAATGTAAAGCTACGGCGCGTATTACTTCTAAAGGAATAAACGGAAAAAGTATTACAGTTGACGGAATGGTTCAAATAACCCTTTTGTATTGCGATAAGGACAATAACCTTTGTTCCTATGAATATATGTACCCGTTCAGTAAAATTAAGGAAATGTCGGAAGAGTGTGATAATGCAAATCTTACGGCATCTGTTAAATGTGATTATTTGAATTGCCGTGCGGTTACAGGAAGAAAGGTTGATATTCACGGTGCGGCAAGTATAAATATCCGTGTATTTAAGCGCTGTTCAAATGACATTGTTTCTGATTATGACGGGGATAATGTACAACTCAAGCGTTCGTTGGCGCCTGCTACTGTGCCGATGGGTTACCGCGAAAAGCATATTATTATTGAAGAGGAAATAGGTATCGGCAGTGCACAGCCGTCTATAGTTAATATAATACGCTGTGATGCGGTACTGAGCATCAGTGAATGCAAGGTGTTAAACGACAAGGTTGTTGTAAAGGGCGAAATGGCTGTAACAGTGCTTTATTGGGCAGAAGGAGTAAAACTTCCGCAAATTTGCAAAACCACATTTCCCTTTAGTCAAATTGTGGATATGCCGGGTGTTAGTGAGATTTGCAAATGTGATATAAAAGCAGAAATAGCTTCACTTGAAATAAAACCGTTTGCCGCAATGTCGGGGGACTGCAGAAGCTTTTCGGTTAATGCTAAAATTCTTCTTAAATGTGAAAGCTACTGCGTAAATGATATTGCCGTTGTTGAAGATGCTTTTTCCACAAAATTTGCAACCGAAATAACCAAAAAAGCATTACCATTTAAGCGGATTTGTGATAACATCAGTGAAAAATGCCATTTTAAAAAGAATGTAGAGTTAAATGAAAATATAACTTCGGTTATAGATATCTGGTGTGAAGTCGCCTCTAAAAAGGTTAAGTTTGAAGACGGAAAAATGTGTCTTTTTGCAACGCTTTTAGTGGGAATGGTGGTATGTAACGAAGACGACAATGTTGTTTTCTATGAAAAGCCTTTGGATTTTGAATGGTCGTATCCTGTAAGCTGCAAAGGTGAAAATCTTTCTTCTAACCCTGAAATTGAAATTTCAGCAGTTAATTTCACAATTCTTACCGCAAATTGTCTGGAAATAAGAGCAGATCTTATGGTTAGCGGTGCGGTTTATGAGGAAAATCATATAGAACTTCTATGCGATATGACGGTTGATACACAAAAACCGTCCTGTAGCAATAAAAAAGGCGGAATGGTAATCTGTTATACAGGTGGGAGCGGTTGCGTCTGGGATATTGCTCGAAAATATAATGCGAGCATTGATGAAATAATGTCAATAAACGGGCTTGAAACGGATGATTTTAATAATAAAAAAACAATATTAGTACCGATAAATTAATAAAACGCAGGGCTTAACCCTGCGTTTTTTAATAATTTTTAAATTCACCGAAAATTCATAATTTTACTATTGACAGTAAGGGGATATAGTGATAATATGTTAGGGTGCTAACAAATATTTCGAGGTGAAGTATGAAAGAGCGAAATGATATTGGCTTTAAAATTAGAATGTTATCTAATCTTATAAAGCGCGATGTTGAAAAGGGAAAAGACGAGCTTGGCATAAATTTGCCTAAAGGTATAAACGGTTGGGCAATTTCTTATTTTTACGACAACAGCGGTAAAGATATATTCCAAAAGGATTTTGAAGCCGAGTTTTCAATCCGCCGTTCCACCGCAAGTAATATTTTAAAGACGATGGAGCAAAACGGTTTTATAAAAAGAGTAAGTGTTGAAAGTGATGCACGGCTTAAGAAAATTGTGTTGACTGAAAAAGCTGTAAATATACACAAGGCTGTGCTTAATAATATAAACAAAAGGGAAGAGCGTTTGAAAAAAGGGTTAACGGAAAATGAAGTTAATACCTTTTTGAAAATAGCAGACAAGCTAATGGCAAATATGGAGGAAAATAATGATTAAAACCTTAGCAAAAAGCATTAGAGAAAATAAACTGCCGTCTATTTTAACTCTTATATTTATTATGGGTGAAGTTATAATAGAGGTGCTTATACCTTTCCGTACGGCAGACCTTGTTAACAATATACAATCGGGCGCACCAATGACTGACGTTTTAAAAACAGGTCTTGTGTTAATTGGTATGGCGCTTATATCGTTATGCTGCGGAGGTATTGCAGCGATTACCTGTGCAAAAGCATCTTCGGGTTTTGCGAGAAATCTTCGAAGAGATATGTTTGAGAGAATTCAGAGATTTTCTTTTTCAAATATCGATAAGTTTTCGTCAACCTCTCTTGTGACTCGACTCACTACCGACATTACCCACGTGCAGATGTCTTATATGATGATTATCCGTACGGCTATACGCAGTCCGATGCTGCTTGTATTCTCGGTTATAACTGCATACAGAATGGGCGGTGCGCTTGCAACTTCTTTTGTTGTGGTAATACCTGTTTTAGTTTTCGGGCTTTTGCTTATAAGCCGTAATGCGATGCCTGCTTTCAGACGCGTTTTTAAAAAGTATGACAAACTTAATGAATCTATTGAAGAAAATGTTCGCGGAATGCGTGTTGTTAAAGGTTTTTCGCGTGAGAATTACGAAAAGCAAAAATTTGCAAATGCTTCTGACGGTATAACAGGGGAATTCA
Source organism: Acutalibacteraceae bacterium (assembly GCA_045539955.1). Lineage (GTDB taxonomy): Bacteria > Bacillota > Clostridia > Oscillospirales > Acutalibacteraceae > UBA737. Next base: position 19,180 of record JAZQGI010000022.1, read on the forward strand.
CAAAAGCAGAACGCATTGTGGCGCTTAACATGCCTATAATGCAGTTTTGTATGTATTTTAATACAGTAGTGATTTTATTTTTAGGTTCTTATCTTGTTATTACAAGCAGCGGACTTGATGTTAATGTAGGTCAAATTTCGGCAATGCTTACTTATGGCGTTCAGATTTTGATGTCACTTATGATGCTTTCAATGATTTATGTTATGATTACAATGTCACTTGAATCAATGAAACGTATATGTGAAGTGCTTAATGAAGAACCGAACATTAAAAACCCTGAAAATCCTGTTATGGAAGTTAAAGACGGTTCAATTATTTTTGAAAATGTAGGCTTTAAATATAACAGCGAGGCTAAAAAGTTTGCGCTTGAAAATATTAACCTTAATATAAAATCGGGAATGACGGTTGGTATTATCGGCGGTACCGGTTCAAGTAAAACATCCTTGGTGCAATTAATACCTCGTCTTTATGATGTGACCGAGGGTAAAATAACTGTCGGCGGAGTAGATGTAAGGAATTATGATATCAAAACCCTTCGCGACAATGTTGCAATGGTACTTCAGAAGAACGAGCTTTTCTCGGGTACTATTAAAGATAATCTTCGTTGGGGCAACGAAAATGCTACCGATGAAGATATTATCGAGGCTTGTAAATTGGCGCAGGCTGATGAATTTGTTGAAAGCTTCCCCGAAAAGTACGATACCTATATCGAGCAGGGCGGTACTAACGTTTCGGGCGGACAAAAGCAAAGACTTTGTATTGCGCGTGCACTTCTTAAGAAGCCAAAAATTCTGATACTTGACGACTCAACAAGTGCGGTTGATACCAAGACCGACGCTTTTATCCGTTCAGGCTTTAAGAAGTTTATTCCCGAGACTACAAAGATTATTATTGCGCAAAGAATTGCATCGGTTGAGGATGCTGACCTTATAATAGTTATGGAAAACGGTAAAATTGCAAGTATAGGCAAGCACAATGAATTGCTTGAAACAAGTGAAATTTACCGAGAAGTATATGAACAGCAGACAAGCGGAGGTGAAAGGAATGAGCAGTAATAATAACACACCCCGCAATTTACCGAAAGGTGTACCCGCAATTCGCAAGTTTAACGGCGCGGCGTTGAAGCGCACTCTTAAAATGCTTTGGCAAAGCTATCCCGTTTTATTGCCCGTTGCGGTTGCCTGTATAGTCTTTTCGGCAATAATTGCTACAATGCCCGCGATCTTTAATCAACAAATTTTGGCTGCTATTGAACAGTTCTATAAAAATGCGGATTGGGCAGGCGCTAAGGAAGTTATAATTCCTAAAATTATAATCCTTGTATGTCTTTACGTTGTGTCTCTTTTATCGGTTTTTGCGCATACACAGCTTATGGCTTATATTACTCAGGGCTTTCTTGGTAAGATGCGTAAAACGGTGTTCAGCACAATGCAGAATTTACCCATAAAGTATTTTGATACAAATAAGCACGGCGATATAATGAGCCATTATACTAATGATATTGATGCTATACGTCAGTTGGTGTCACAATCTATTCCTGCGCTTTTACAGGCGGGTATAATTGTTGTAACGGTATTCTTTATTATGCTTTCGTATAGTATCTGGATTACCTTGGTTGTGGTTTTGGGAGTATTTCTTTTGTTCCTTGTTACCAAAAAGGTGGGCGGAGGCTCTGCAAAATATTTTATCCGTCAGCAAAAGGCTATCGGTAAAGCCGAGGGCTTTATACAGGAAATGATGAACGGACAAAAGGTTGTTAAGGTTTTCTGCCACGAGGACCGCAGTCTCGAAGATTTTGACAAGGTTAATAATGCGCTTTATGAAGACAGTAGGCGCGCACATTCTTATGCTAATATATTAGGACCTATTAATATGAATATCGGCAATATTCTTTATGTAATTATTGCTACAGTGGGCGGTCTTCTGCTTTTGGCAAAAGTTCCGAACTTCAGCCTTTCGGGGTTGCCGCTTACAATAAGTATTGTTATTCCGTTCCTTAATATGACAAAACAGTTTACAGGTAATGTTAATCAGGTTTCACAGCAGATAAACTCGGTTGTAATGGGACTTGCGGGCGCTGAACGAGTGTTTGAACTTATGGATGCCCAACCCGAAGTTGACGACGGCTATGTAACACTTGTTAATGCCCAGATTGATAAGGATGGCAATATTACAGAAACCCAAAAGCGTACAGGCCTCTGGGCTTGGAAGCACCCACACGGCGACGGAACGCTTACCTATACTAAATTAGAGGGTGATGTAAGACTTACTGAAGTTGATTTCGCTTATGTCGAAGATAAACCTGTTCTTAAAAATGTAAGTGTTTATGCAAAGCCTGGGCAAAAGGTTGCTTTTGTGGGCGCTACAGGTGCAGGTAAAACCACAATTACAAATCTTATAAACCGTTTTTATGATATTGCAGACGGCAAAATTAGGTATGACGGTATTAATATTAATAAAATCAAAAAGTCAGATTTGCGTCGTTCGTTGGGTATCGTTTTACAGGAAACCAATCTTTTTACAGGCACTGTTATGGAGAATATCCGTTACGGCAGACTTGAGGCTACTGATGAAGAATGTATAAAAGCCGCCAAGCTTTCGGGAGCAGATGATTTTATTACCCGTCTGCCAAATGGCTATGATACCGAACTTTCAAATAACGGTTCCAATCTTTCACAAGGTCAAAGACAGCTGATAGCCATTGCCCGCGCGGCAGTTGCCGATCCGCCTGTTATGATTTTGGATGAGGCAACTTCAAGTATTGACACCCGTACCGAAGCTATTGTTCAAAAGGGTATGGATAGCCTTATGAAAGGCAGAACGGTTTTTGTTATTGCTCACCGACTTTCAACCGTTAAAAATTCTGATGTGATAATGGTGTTAGACCAAGGCGAAATTATTGAGCGCGGAAGCCATGAAGAGCTTATTGCCCAAAAGGGTAAATATTATAGCCTTTATACAGGCGCATTCGAATTAGAATAACAAAAAACTCCGCTACGGCGGAGTTTTTTGTTATGTTAATATAAATTTTAATTGAGCAGGGGGAGACCCTGCTTTTGTTATTTTTTGGTATTTTTATACAGTTTACATAAAAATTTTAAAGATTTTTAAATTTTTTTGAAAAAACACTTGATTTTTAATGAATATCCCATTATAATACAATTATGTGGTGCAAAGTGGAGTAAAAATCCATAAAAGTGCATTAAAGTGGTGTAAAAAGAGGTGAAAATCTTGTTTTTAGGTAATTTCCAACATAATATCGATAAAAAGGGCAGGGTTTTCATCCCGTCTAAGTTCCGTGAAGAACTTGGTGAAGAGTTCATAATTTCCCAAGATATTTCAGGTAAGCGCTGTCTTTGTGTGTACTCTTTGCCTGAATGGGAAAAGTTCGTAGAAAAAATTGATAGCCTACCTAATACTAAATCAAGCGTTGTGAAACGTTTCTTATTTGCTAACGCATTTAATGTTGGGTTTGATGCTCAGGGAAGAATATTAGTGCCCTCTAATCTTCGTGAATATGCACGATTGGAAGATAAGGCTGATATTCTTGGTGTTAATAATAAGGTTGAAATTTGGAACACTGCTCTTTGGACCGAAGAAAACGAAAGCATTACACCTGAATCTATTGCCGATATTATGGCAGAGCTTGAATTTTAGCTATGGAATTTAAACATATTTCGGTTTTGCTTAGTGAAACCATAGATTCATTAAATATTAAGCCTTGCGGTATTTATGTCGACGGTACGGTCGGCGGAGCAGGGCATTCCCGTGAGATTGCAAAAAGGCTTACAGGCGGACAACTTATCTGCCTTGACCAAGACCCTGATGCAGTTAAGGTTGCAACCGAAAGATTAAAAGGTTTGCCGGCACGGGTAATAAGAAGTAATTTCAGTCAAATGACTGAAGTATTAAGAGAACTCGGAATTGACAAGGTTGACGGCATTTTACTTGACCTTGGCGTTTCCTCTTATCAGCTTGATACTGCCGATAGGGGATTTTCCTTTCATAATGACGCACGACTTGATATGAGAATGTCCCAAAGCGGTATTTCGGCTGAGGATATTATTAATGATTTTTCAGAAAACGAACTTGCAGATATATTTTTTCGCTTTGGAGAAGAAAAGTTTTCACGCAAAATTGCTTCAAAAATTATAAAAGAGCGTGAAAAAGAAAGAATTACAACAACTGCACAATTAGCGGCGATTATAGCAAACGCTTATCCTGCATCGGCGCGTCGTGACGGCCACCCAGCAAGAAAATGCTTTCAGGCAATAAGGATTGCAGTAAACGGCGAGCTTGACCGTCTTAACGAAACACTTGATAAAGCATTTGAGCTACTTAACAAAGACGGTGTATTGTCAATAATTACTTTCCATTCGTTAGAGGACAGAATGGTAAAACAACGGTTTAAAGAATTTTGCACGGGCTGTACGTGTCCGCCTGATTTTCCCGTTTGTGTGTGTGGGAAAACACCTAAAGGACATCTGCAAACCCGAAAACCAATCGAACCGAGTCAAAAAGAGCTTGAAGCAAATCCCAGAAGCAGAAGTGCAAAGCTAAGGGTTATAGTAAAAAATTAGAATTCAAAGGAGAAGGCAGTGTGGATAATTTAAAGTATTATAACGACAGTTTGGCATATGATTTTGAAATGTTTATGCCCAAAGAGAAAAAACAGAATACACGCGATAATATTATTGTTATGCCAAAGCCTTCTAAGAAAGCAAGGCAGAGAAAACAGGCCATAAGCCACAGCCTTTCGCCGACAGTTACTGCAATAATGTGCGTGGTTTTTGTTTTGGCGGCGCTTTGCGGTAATATTGCGCTTCGCATCAGAATAAATGAAGTTAATTCCGAAATTAACGATGTAAAAGCTGCCGTAGCAGAGCTTGACAGCGAAAAAACTGCTTTGGAAGTGGAATTTCAAAGAAGAATTTCCTATCTTAATCTTGAAACAAAGGCAGTTGAGCTTGGTATGAAAAAGCCGAGCAAGGAAGATGTTAAATATATAAAGGTAAATAATAAAAATGTCGCCAAGAATTCACAGGGTGTAATTCTCGGCGAGGAGTAATAAATTAAAGGATAAAAATAATATAATATTTAGGGTACGAGAGTCAAAATGGTTGGCTCTCGTATTCGGGCATAAAAAAGAGAGAATTTTTATTGGGAGGAGAGATTGAAAAGTGCATAAACCAGGTAAAATGATGCTTACACGTATTTTTGTAATAATGGTAATAATGATACTTTGTCTTTCCTTGGTATCGGGCGGCAGTCTTGTAAATATAATGATTTTAAACGGAGAAAAATATCAAAGCAAGGCTTCCGAACAACAGTTGTATGACAGCTTGGTTTCAGCCCCTCGCGGTGATATATATGACCGTAATATGCAGGTGCTTGCAACAAGCTCAACTGCTTGGACAGTGTATATCACGCCAAACGGAATTAAAAAAATTAAAGACGGTACAGAACGAGAGAAAGTCAGAACGGTTATAGCAAAAGGACTTTCGGAAATTTTGGAGGTAGATTATGATACTGTTTATGCCAACACAGATAAAAATTCTTATTATGTTATTGTTAAAAAGAAAATCGACAAACAAACTGCCGATAGGATACGCGAATTTATTTCGGCTAATAAGGACCTTGAAATTACAAAATATATAGGTCTTGATGAGACAACAAAGCGTTATTATCCGAATGATTCTTTAGCCTCTGTAGTGCTTGGATTTGTAGGTGCCGATGAACAGGGGCTTGCAGGTATAGAAAGTTATTATGATAACGAGCTTACAGGTATTGCGGGCCGCGTTGTTGCTGCTAAAAATGCGGCGGGAACTGATATGCGCTTCACTTATGAAAAGGTGGAGGAAGCGACAAAGGGAACCTCGCTTGTTTTAACGCTTGACTCATATATCCAGTACACTGCTGAAAAATATCTTGAAACTGCTATTGAGCAAAATGAAATAGCTGAACGCGGTGCGGCGGTTGTTATGAATGTAAATACAGGCGCCGTTCTTGCAATGGCAGTTAAGGGTGATTTTAACCCTAATGATGCATTTACTTTATCTGCGGTTGATCAACAAAAGATAGAAGCAGAAACTGATGAAGAAATTAAGAAACAACTTAAAACCGAGCTTTTAAACCGTCAATGGCGTAACAAAGCCGTGTCTGACAGTTACGAACCAGGTTCGGTATTTAAGATTGTTACTGCAGCCGTTGCTATTGAAGAAAATCTTATAAATGAGAAGAATAGCTTTTTCTGTAACGGAAGAACTACTGTTGCAGGTCAGGGGTACGGTTGCTGGAAACACGGTGGCCACGGTACACAGGACTTGAAAATGGCAATTTCTAATTCCTGCAACCCTGCATTTATTACTATCGGTCAGTTGGTGGGTGTATCCACCTTCTCGAAATATTTCAAAGCCTTTGGCTTTTCAGAAAAAACAGGTATTGATTTACCGGGTGAATCGCGTTCAACATACCATTTACAAGAAAATATGGGACCTGTTGAATTGGCATCTTCTTCGTTTGGTCAGACCTTTAACGTAACACCAGTACAGTTACTTGCGGCTGTTTCGGCCGCTGTTAATGGCGGTTATCTTGTACAGCCCCATTTATTAGAAAAGAAGCTTGACGAAAACAACAAGGTTATAGAAACAGTATCTACTGGCTATAAACGTCAGGTTATTTCTGAAACGACTTCTGCTAAAATGCGCAGTCTTATGAACTTTGTTTCAGAAAACGGCGCTAAAAACTCGTTGGTTTCAGGTTATGATATCGGTACAAAGACAGGTACTTCGCAAAAGGTTTCGAAAATTCAGGCAACGGGTGATAAGTACCTGTATATTAGCTCTTGCGTAACTGTAGCACCTATTGATAAGCCTGAAATTGCAGTCTTTGTTATGCTTGACGAACCAAAGGGAAGTAACTACTACGGCGGTGTGATTTCAGCCCCTGTAAACTCAAAAATTATGTCTGATGTATTGCCGTATCTTGGATATGAACCAAGCTATACAGACGAAGAAATGCAAAAGCTTTCAATAGAAGTACCTGATACTGTAGGCTCTACTGTTGAAGAAGCACGTGGTAAAGTTACTGCTAAAAAATTGGAATATAAAGTTGTTGGTTCGGGCGAAAAGGTTGTACGCCAGTTGCCCGAAGCCGGAAGCAAGGTTGTAAACGGCGGAACCGTAATTCTTTATACGGATGAAACTGCCGACAGAACAGTTACAGTGCCTAATTTCACCGGTCTTACTGCAACAGAAGCTAATAAAGCAGCTGCAGAAGCAGGGGTGAATATTGAATTTTCGGGCAATCTTACAACAAGCGGTCTTAAGGCTTATAATCAAAGTATAGGTGTAGGAACACAGGTAGAAGCCGGAACGGTTGTTACTGTATATTTTAGAGATGAAACATCGGTTGATGGATAACTTTTCGGAGGCAAATAATGAAATTAGCACAATTACTCGGATGTGAAAATAGCTTCAGCGATTTAGAAATTAAAGGAATTACAAACGATTCACGTAAGGTACAAAAGGATTTTGTATTTGTAAACACTGCATTGGATCCTCAATTTGACCGCGATGCTGTTGAAAATGGCGCCTGTGTGATTGTGACAAAGAATCAAATAGGTTTTCCGAATGCTGTTTTAGTTGATAATCCTCCGCAAGCCTTTGCAAAAATGTGTGCGAATTGGTACTCAAGCCCTGCTAAAGATTTAAAGCTTTTGGGTGTAACAGGCACAAACGGTAAAACTTCGGTTACCTATATGCTTAAGGCAATTCTTGAAAAGGCTGGCAAAAAGGTTGGAGTTATCGGTACTAATCAGTATATGATTGGCGAGAAGATAAGACCTGCTATAAATACAACCCCGAATGCGTATTATCTTAATGAACTTTTTGCCGAAATGAAGCAAGAGGGTTGCGAGTATGTCTTGATGGAGGTTTCTTCACATTCGCTTATTTTTGAAAATGTTTACGGTCTTGATTTTGAGGTGGCAATGTTTACTAACCTTACCCAAGACCATCTGGATTTTCACGGTACTATTGAAGATTATTTCTTGGCTAAGAAGAAGCTGTTTTCAATGTGCAAAACAGCAGTAATTAATTTGGATGATAAATACGGCGAACGCTTGCTTGAGGATATAAAATGTAAAGCGGTGACATATTCTGCACAAAATATGGCAGATTATACTGCGAAGGCAATTAATTGTATGCCTAATCAGATAAACTACAAACTCTTAAGTGAGAACCTTTCGCATATAAGCGTTAATACAGGCGGTAATTTTACAGTATACAATTCCTTATGCGCTATTGCTTGTGCGCTTGAGATTGGTATTTCACTTCAAGATATTTCTTGTGCATTGTCCGAATTCGGCGGTGTAAAGGGTAGAGCAGAGGTTGTGCCAAACACAAAGGATTTTACTGTTATAATCGACTATGCACATACGCCTGACGGACTTAAAAACATTTTAAAAACCTTTAAAGAGTGCACTAAAAACCGTTTGATAGTACTGTTTGGCTGTGGCGGTGACCGCGATAAGAGCAAACGCTCTTTGATGGGTGAAATTGCTTCGATTTACGCTGACTATGTTATAGTTACAAGTGATAATCCGAGAACTGAAAATCCAACAGCGATTATTGAAGATATTATGAAAGGTATACCTTCAAGTCTATTTTGCGGTAAAGTAATTGAAGACAGACGCGAGGCTATAAAATTTGCTCTTTCAATTGGGCAAAAGGATGATATAATAGTATTAGCGGGCAAAGGGCACGAAGATTATCAGATAATCGGTAAAGAAAAGTACCCCTTTGATGAGCGTGATATTATAAAAGATGCTCTTGCTGAATTAAAATAAAAGAAGGTAGTAAAATGAAAGACTTAACCGTTGTAATAACCGCACTTGTAGGTTTTGCTGTTACACTGATTTCGGGTTATTTTGTAATTCCGTATCTTCGTAAGCTTAAATTCGGTCAGACTATTCTTGAGGATGGTCCTAATTGGCATAAATCTAAACAGGGTACTCCCACAATGGGCGGTATTATGATTGTGATGGGTGTTCTGATAGCTTTGGTAATCGCCGTTATCTATTCAATATTCGCCCAAAATAGTTTTTATTCGGATATAAATAATTCGTTCAGCATAACGGTAACGCTTGCAGGTGTTTTGATGGCTGTTTGTATGTCTGCAATCGGTTTTGTTGATGACTATATAAAGGTTGTAAAAAAGCGTAATTTGGGTCTTACAGCCCGTCAAAAAACCTTTTTACAGTTATTGGTTTCTGCACTTTACCTTGTGTGTCTTAATGTTGCAGGTATGAAAACCACAACAATACCATTTATTGGTGATATAGATATTACAAGCGGTTTTGGACTTTTGTTCTGGCCGATTGCTTTGTGCTTTATATACGGCTTTACAAATGCGGTTAATTTGACTGACGGAATTGATGGACTTGCTTCCAGTGTGACACTTGTAGTGTCTTGCGGTTTTATGTTAGCTTCAGGTTATTTAACCCTTGTATCAAATAATGTGCTCGCAGCTGCCTTGGCAGGAGCGTGCGTAGGCTTTATTTGTTGGAATGCTCATCCAGCAAAAGTTTTTATGGGGGATACCGGTTCAATGTTCCTCGGAGGACTTGTTGTGGCTTTATCCTTTGGGTGCGGAAGACCTATACTTTTGATATTTATGGGTATAATTTACTTGCTTGAAGCACTTTCGGATATTATTCAGGTTGCATATTACAAAAAGACCAAAAAACGTATATTTAAAATGGCTCCTTTACATCATCATTTTGAAATGTGCGGTTGGTCTGAGAATAAAATAGTATTTGTTTTTTCTTTTGTTACATTTTTAGGTTGCATAGTGGCAATTTTACCGGTAATTTTTAATTTATAATTTTGGAGGAGAACGCATGGCAAAAGCAATTAAGCGTAAAAAAAGCGCTTTGGCGCGCGGTAAAATAGATATAACCTTTTTGTCTTTTGTGCTGATTTTAATGACAATAGGTCTTGTTATGCTATTTTCTGCAAGTTATGCGTATTCCTATGAATATTACGGTAACAGTTATAAATTTATATCCCGTCAGGCTCTTTTTGCTGTTGTGGGTGTGATAATAATGCTCGGCGTTTCGAAGATCGATTATCATCACCTTAAAAAGTTCGCTTGGGTAATTTATATAGGTGTGTTAGCTCTACTTGCATTACTTCTGATTTTACCGCCAATGGTAAGCGGTATGGATGTAAAGCGTTGGGTTGCAATCGGTCCTATTACATTCCAGCCTTCCGAGCTTGCAAAATTTGCAATTGTTTTACTTTTCGCATCGCTTATTGCGGGAAATTCAAAACAAATGCGTGATATTAAATTTATAGCTTTTTTAATTTTTATTTTAGGTCTTACTTGTGTTTTAATAGTTCTCGAACCTCACCTTTCGGCAACCATACTTGTTTTTTGCCTTGGTATTGTTTTGCTGATTGTGGGCGGTCTTCCTAAACGTTATATTTTCGGCGGTGTCGGACTTGGCGTCGGCGGTGTAGTACTTCTTGTTGTAACAGGCGCTATAGGATATGCTTCAGACCGTATTAAATATTGGTTGGATCCTTGGCTTGACCCTTCGGGAGAGGGCTTTCAGACTATCCAATCCCTTTTAGCAATCGGTTCTGGAGGAATTCTTGGCAGGGGAATAGGTCAGTCAAGGCAGAAATATCTTTGGGTCCCCGAACCGCATAACGATTTTATTTTTTCAATTGTTTGTGAAGAATTAGGACTTATCGGTGCGGTTGTTATTATTGTATTGTTCTGTTTACTTGTTTGGCGCGGTTTTCTCATAGCAATGCGTTCTCCCGATAAGTTTGGCGCACTTTTAAGTATCGGCCTTACTTTTCAGGTGGGACTTCAGGCGATGCTCAATATATGGGTTGTGACGAATACTATACCAAACACTGGTATCAGTCTTCCTTTCTTCAGTTACGGCGGAACTTCACTTCTTATTTTGCTTGCTCAAATGGGTGTGGTGCTGTCTGTGTCACGAAGCGCAAATGTCGAAAAAACGTAGAGGGTGAATATATGAAGATATTATTTGCTGGTGGCGGCACAGCAGGGCATATTAATCCTGCATTAGCGGTTGCGGATTATATAAAACAGCATCACCCAGATGCTGAGATTTCTTATATCGGTACTGCCGAAAAGCTTGAGGCAAAATTGGTTCCCGAAAAAAAATACAATTTTTATACAATAAAGGTGGCGGGTTTCAGAAGAAGCCTTTCGCCTAAAGCTATTGTCCATAATTTAACTGCTGTTAAATTAGCAGCAACTTCTATTATGAGTGCTAAGAAAATCTTAAAGCAAGTAAAACCCGACATAGTCGTAGGTACAGGCGGTTATGTAAGCGGCCCTGTGCTTCGCGCTGCTGAGCAGCTTGGTATAAAAACTGCCATTCACGAGCAAAATGCTTTCCCAGGTGTTACAACAAAGATGTTGGCACCTAAGGCGGATAGAGTTATGCTTGCTATGCCTGAGGCACAAAAGTATTTAAAGCTTAATAAAAAGCCATTTATAACGGGTAATCCTATTAGAAGTGAATTGTTGAATATTGATAGAAAAACTGCGCGCGAAAAATTAGGTCTTTCCGATAAGCCGCTCATATTATCCTTTGGCGGTTCGTTAGGGGCTCGCCGTCTTAATGAGGCGGTAAGTGAGCTTATAAAATGGCACAATGGCTCCGATAAGTTTTATCATATTCACGCTACGGGTAAAATCGGTTACGATGCAATGCTCGAAAATTTAAAAGACACACAACTTTCTGATAATATAAAAATTCGTGAATATATAAACGATATGGATATTTGTATGGCGGCAGCAGATTTGGTGATTTGCCGAGCAGGTGCAATTACCTTGGGTGAATTACAGGCTTGCGGTAAGCCCTCAGTTCTTATTCCATCACCGTATGTTGCAGAAAATCATCAGTATCATAATGCTCTGACACTTAAAAAAGACGGCGCGGCTGAGCTTATTGAAGAAAAAGACCTTTCGGGCGATACTTTAATTAAAACAGTTGAACTTTTAATTGAAAACAAACCTAAACTTCAAAGAATGAGTGAGTCGGCACGCAAAAATGCTATTATTGATGCAAATGAACGAATTTATGAGATAATAATGCAGTTATATACCTCTGCGTGACAAAAAACGCATTTTCGCATAGTATGAATTGTGATTTAATTCATATTTGCGGGGTGCTCTAATGGCTGAAATAGTAATAAACGGAAATAGAAAGCTTTCAGGTAAAATCACAGTACAGGGAGCAAAAAACAGTGTTTTACCGGTCCTTGCAGGAACGCTTATCTGTGACGGAGAATGTGTTATACATAATTGCCCGAATATTTCTGATGTTGATACTTCCTTTAAAATACTTGAATCTTTAGGTTGTAGCTGTAAGCGTGCTGAAAACAGCGTAATTGTAAATTCACAATCGGTTAATGCCTTTGTCATTCCTGACAGTCTAATGCGTGAAATGCGTTCTTCGGTAATGTTTTTGGGCGCTATTATAGCTAAGATGGGCAAGGCGGTTATAAGCAGTCCAGGGGGTTGCGAATTAGGACCGCGACCTATTGATTTACACCTGTCGGCATTGCAAAAAATGGGTGTTAAAATTACTGAAGAGCATGGTAATTTATATTGCGATGCATCTAACGGTATTTTTGGCTGTGAGATACATTTAGGTTTTCCAAGTGTGGGTGCCACCGAAAATATTATGTTAGCGGCGGCTACTGCAAAAGGGACTACTGTTATACATAATGCCGCGCGTGAGCCTGAAATTAGTGATTTGGGTGATTTTCTAAACTCGGCAGGTGCCAGAATTTGCGGTTGCGGTTCTGACACTATATATATAAACGGTGTAAAAAAACTCTGCGGTACAAGGCATACAATAATACCTGACCGTATTGTTGCCGCTACATATTTATCGTGTGCGGCGGTTACAGGCAGTAAGATAACACTTGACAATATAATGCCATCACATATGGTTTCCTGTCTTTCACTTTTCAGGGAAAGCGGTTCGGAGATTACTGTTTCTGGCAAATCTTTAACTGTTACAGCACCTAAAAAACTTAATCGTGTACCCACTGTGCGAAGTCTGGTTTATCCCGGTTTTCCTACAGATGCGGGTCCGCTTATAATTGCGATGCTTTCAAAGGCGGACGGTACTTGTGTTTTTGTTGAAAATATTTTTGAAAACCGTTTTCGTTATGTTGATGAGCTTAACCGATTAGGAACAAAAATTAAGGTTGAGGGAAGAATAGCGATTATTGAAGGTGTCCCAACGCTTTCGGGTGCGCCTTGTAAGTGTACAGACCTTCGCGGCGGTGCAGCTTTGGTAGCCGCAGCACTTGCCGCCGACGGCCAAACAAATATAACCGAAATTTCACATATTCTTAGGGGATATGATGATATAGTTTCTAATTTACAATCAGTTGGCGCGGATATTAAATTTAAGGAATGATATTTTGAAGCAAAACTATCAAAATGATGAGTTCTTGGTCAAAAGGCAGGAACGACAAAGAAAATTAAAGAAAAGAAGATTGAAGTTCTTCTTTGCGTTTTTTATAATAATTTTATTTATAATAGCTGTAATTCTTTCTTTAACGGTTTTATTTCCTATAAATAAAATCACGGCAAAGGGAAGTAAGGTTTACACTTCTGGGGAAATTATCGCCTCTTGCGGAATTGAGACGGGGGATAATCTTTTTACCGTTTCCCAAAAAGAGACGCTGGATTTACTGCAAAAAAGACTCCCGTTTATTGAAACGGTAGAGTTTGAACGCTCTTTACCCGACACTCTTAATTTAAAGGTTACCGATGCAAAAGAATATGCTTGCTATATGATAGGCAGTGAATATTTTACTGTTAGTAAAAGCGGTTGGGTACTAAATTCTTATAGCGAAGAGCCTGAGAATGTAATACTAATCATTAGTGATAAGATTAAGTGCAAGGTTGGTACAGCCATTCAGTTTGAAAATGATACTTTACACAACGATGTGCAACAGATTATTGATGGGCTTGGGAAATATGAGATTTCGGTTGATAATATTGATATAACCGATTCTGTAAATCTTAAAGCTATGGTTGAGGGTAGATTTATTGTTAATTTCGGTACAACAGCCGATTTAGAGTATAAAATAAAACATTTAAACTCAATGATAAAAGAAATTGACCAAAATGACACAGGTAAGATAAACTTATCTATGTGGAATAGTCAAAATACACAAGGTACTTTTGTGCAAACCGACATAAAATAAAAAAAGTAACAAAATTGTAATAAAAGTATTGAAATTTGAAAAAAGGTATGTTATTATCTATATGTATGATTAAATAATTGCGTACTATTTCTAATTTACATAAAGACGGAGGAAAATTAAAATGCCATTTGAAATCGCAGAAGAATTAGCAAATGTTGTAAAAATTAAGGTTGTAGGTGTCGGCGGCGGCGGCGGAAACGCTGTAAACCGCATGGTTGATGCTGGTGTTAAGGGCGTTGAATTTGTTGCTGTTAATACTGATAAAGCAGCTTTATTTAAATCTAAAGCAGATGTTAAATTACAAATAGGAGATAAAACCACTGCTGGTATGGGCGCAGGCGGAAACCCAAATAACGGTAACGCAGCAGCTGAAGAATCACGCGATGAAATTGCAACTGTAATCCGTGATGCTGATATGATTTTTATTACCGCAGGTATGGGTGGCGGAACAGGTACAGGCGCTGCTCCTGTTGTAGCTGCTATTGCTAAAGAACTTGGCATACTTACTGTAGGTATTGTTACAAAGCCTTTCGCATTTGAAGGCAAAAAGCGTATGACTCAGGCAGAAGCAGGCATCGCTGCACTTCGCGAGCATGTAGACAGCCTTGTTGTAATTCCTAACGAACGTCTTAAGTTCGTTTCCGAAGAAAAGATTACATTTAAGAATGCGTTTGATATTGCTGACGATGTTCTCCGTCAGGGTGTTCAGAGCATTTCTGAGCTTATCAATGTTACAGCACTTGTTAACCTTGACTTTGCTGACGTTAAGTCAATTATGGCTGACGCTGGCTATGCTCATATGGGTGTTGGTGTTGCTACAGGTCGCGATAAGGCTGAACAGGCTGCTCGTATGGCTATTAACAGTCCTCTTATCGAAACCTCAATGGATAACGCTCGCGGCGTAATTATCAGCATTACTGGTTCTGTTGATATCGGTCTTGAAGAAGTTGAACTTGCTTCCTCAATCATTTCTGATATGGCTCATCCTGATGCTACAATTATTTGGGGTGCTCAGCTTGATGAATCTATTGAAGATACAATCCGTGTAACTGTTGTTGCAACAGGTCTTGGCGATGACAAAAAGGATAACAAAGCAGATGTTTTAGGTTCAATTCTCAATAATACAGCTGACGAAGATGAAACCTATGACGATGTTATGAGCTTCTTCAAAAACGACTAATATTTAGGGAATATTTTAAACCTGCGATTAAGAATAGTAGCTTTACTGTGGGTCTTTAGAGAGCAGTTGATGGTGGAAATACTGTGACCAAGGTAAATGCGAATGGACTTATGAGGGCGGCCGAAAGCGTGCAAGCGTTAGTAGTAGCCGACGGGGAACCGTCCCCGTTAACAAATCGGCTTACATTTTCGTGTAAGGCAGAGAGGCCCTTTTGGGCAACTCGGGTGGTACCGCAGGATTTCAAGTCTTGTCCCGAATATACGGGGCAAGACTTTTTATATTGAGGTGCAGATATGTTTTTATTTACTAAACGATGGTGAATTTCAAGAATTTTTTAATATTTTATTAAATGATTGAAAGGGAAATTACGATGAATTTTAACAATGTGAATTTTGATACTTATTTTAGAAACTATCCAGATGAAAAGGGTTATTTTGGGCCTTACGGCGGCTGTTATATTGAGCCTAAACTGCAAGCCGCAATGGAAGAAATCACACAGGCTTATTTTTCTATTTGTCAGTCGCGTAAATTTATAAATGAGCTTCGCCGTGTCCGTAAGGAATTTCAGGGCAGACCTACACCGATTACCCATCTCGAAAGATTGAGTAATTCAATAGGTAATGTTCAGATTTATGCAAAACGCGAAGATTTGAATCATACAGGCGCTCATAAGCTTAATCACTGTATGGGTGAAGCGTTATTGGCAAAATATATGGGCAAGAAAAAGATTATAGCCGAAACAGGTGCGGGACAGCACGGTGTGGCATTGGCTACTGCTGCGGCATATTTTGGTCTCGAATGTGATATTTATATGGGTAGCGTTGATATTAAAAAACAAGCTCCAAATGTTGCTAAAATGAAGATTTTAGGCGCTAATGTGGTTGAAGTAACACACGGTCTTAAAACACTTAAAGAAGCAGTTGACGCGGCTTTTGACGCATATAGTAGGGAATACAAAGATTGTATTTACTGTATCGGCTCTGTTTTGGGACCTCATCCGTTTCCAATGATGGTACGCGACTTCCAGTATGTTGTAGGTGAGGAGGCGCGCGAGCAGTTCACTGAAATGACAGGTCATCTTCCCGATGTTATAACCGCTTGTGTTGGCGGTGGCTCTAACGCGGCTGGCTTCTTCTCAGGATTTCTTAACGACCCTGTTGATATTTACGGTGTTGAGCCTCTTGGTAAAGGTGCAAAGCTTGGCGATCACGCTGCAAGTCTTCAGTACGGAGAAGAGGGCGTTATGCACGGTTTTAATAGCATTATGCTTAAGGATGAAAACGGGGAGCCTGCACCTGTGTATTCGGTTGCAAGCGGTCTTGATTATCCGTCTTCGGGTCCTGAACACGCATTTTTGCGCGATTTAGGTAGAGTTAAATATGATGTTGTTGATGATGAGGAGGCTATTGATGCTTTCTTCAAGCTTTCTCGTATGGAGGGCATTATCCCCGCAATAGAAAGCTCGCACGCTGTAGCCCACGCAATACGCCTTGCAAAGACAATGAAACACGGCTCAATTCTTCTCAACCTTTCTGGTAGAGGGGATAAGGATATGGATTATATTATTGAAAATTATGGTATGAGATAAAGTTTAAAACGGGTTTGCCTTGCAAACCCGTTTTTAAATATCACAATACACTTGTAAAAAAATCATAATGTGTTATAATATTCATAGAACCTATTAAGTTTTATTAAAAATAGGGGAATTTTATGAAACAAATAGATTATATTATCCGTAAATTTAAGGTCGCCGGTCAGGTTATTGATGTTATTGGCGAAGTGAGTCAGTATGAATCTGCGGAAGATAGATGGATAGTTGGCACATATACAGCAGGAACAGGAATCGCTTCATCTGTTGCTAGTACGGCTGCAACATGGGGTACAGCTAAAATTTTTGCAGCTGTTGGTACAACTGTAGCTCCTGGTTTAGGAACACTGATTGGACTTGGCGTAGGTTTGCTTGTTGGTTATGGTGCAACTAAATTGTTTGATTGGATTCAAGATGAATATATTGATGATATAGTGGAGAATAATTGATATGACTGAGGAGAAAATATTATCATTTTTGAACTTACACAAGGATAGTGGCATTAATAAAAGTGTTGCTAAAATATTAATATGGTTTGATGTAGGTTTTACATTAGCTGTTATGATGATTACTTTATTACTCTGTAAAATCGAAATGACAATATTTAATATAATATGCCTATCTGTGCTTATAATTACCGATATTGTTTTTACAATATGGTATTCAAAGCTGAAAATTCCCACTCAAGTTTATATGTATGGAGCAGTGGTAATGCTTGTCACTATATTGAAATTATTATATGGTTCAATAATTTTTTCTATAGAGTATGAAGAAAAAGTCAATTTTTTGCATTTAATTATTTTTATTATTTGTGTTGTATTGTCTTTTATAACCGTTGTTCGTAGAATAAGGTATCTTAAAGATTTAGAAACACTATCAATAAAAGAGACGGAGAAGAAATGGGCTAAAAAGGATAAAGGTATAGGAGCATTTATTTTGCCGATATCTACAACTGCCGTTTTAGCACTTATACTGTCTCGTATTTTATCAAATACTTTATCGGATAAGGTGGGATTAGGTTTTATATTATGGTCACTGGCTTGCCTTTGGTCGATAATAGCGGCTCTGTTTATACAAAACTGGATATTGGTCAATAAATATAAAATTGCTGATGTTTTCACAAACAAGTCGAACACAGAAGACGATTCTCTATCTTGACAAAAATCATTAAAATTTTCATTCTCTAAGACTCTTTTCTAAGAGGGAAAACACAATGGAACGGTTGGTGTAAAAGCCAACAGTTCTTTTTGTCACCTACACTTATACTGCACTTGGCAAGGTAGAAAGTATTGTTGATTCTCTTAACAACCGTCAGGAATTTACCTATGATTCTATGGGTAGAAATACGGTAGTTCGTGATGCTCTTAATAATACAAGTACTGCAGAATATGATAAGCTCGGTAACGTGACAAAGTTCGCGGGTCCTCTTGGTGGTGCAACTAACTACTCATATGACGAAATGGGCAGACTCATTTCCGAAAGTACATCATCGGGCGGCACAATAACCTATGGATATAATGCTCTTAATATTAAAGAACAACTTACCAACGCAAGAGGTCAGAGCAGAAAGTATTTCTACGATGCTATGGGTAGAATCACCGGCTTTGTAGGTGCAGAAGATTCTGTAAGCTATACCTATGGCGATAACGGTAATGTTCTTAATGTATCGGATAAAAACGGAGTTATTAAGAGAGAATATGATGCTCTTAACCGTATTATCAAGTTAACAGCAGAAAGGACTTTTCTTGAAGAATGAAAGCAAAAATACGCAAATTAACAATATCTAATAAAAAACTGATTCTTATTACTATCATAGTTGTTTTTATTGGTTTTTTAATACTATTTTTGTTTAAATTAATCGATTCAATCTCTACAGATTTTGAATCTGATCAATTTGGTGCGTTTTCTAATAAAATTTATCCATTAGAAGTAGAAGAGTCAATAGAGGCTAAAACCAAGTTTAAACTTTCGGAGAGGACTGTTATATCAAATACTCAAAATCATCTTATAAATAATAATGCTGATTATGTGTATGAGTTATCATATGGTAATTATCCGATAATTACAACCGAATTAGATTCCTCAAGATTAACAACAGCTTACGCTATGTCAATTTTAGATATGACTTATGAGGAAGCCAGTATTTTCACTATAAAAGATAAAACTGTAGTACCATATTTATTTATGTACCCAGTAGAGAGAAATATAAATTTAGGTACGGTTATTGAAAACAATGGCGAAATTTCTCAAACAATTCTTAATACTAAACAGAAATACGCGGATATTTCTATTGTATCGTCCGATGGATTAACATCTTTGCTATATTACGCAAAAGAAAATAATATAGATGTAGTATACAAGAATTTTGCTAATGATGCATTAGTAATATTTACATCAATCGATAATCCTGTTGAATCAATATCTAAAGATGACTTAAAAGCTATCTACAATGGTGATATTAAAAATTGGAAAAAGCTCGGTGGGGAAAATAAAAAAATAAAAAAATATGAACGATATATTCACTCGTCGGCACAAGAAGCTTTTGAAATTTATGCGCTCGATATGTACCAACAGCAAAAAGAGTGGGTTGAAATTTTAGATGTTAAACAGCACAAATCGGATAGGCAAGAATATATAAATACGCCGTATTCTATTGGTTATTGTTTAAAGAGTCAGTTTGATGTTTCTTATGCGCAAAATGATAATATTAAGATATTAAAAATTAACGATACTCTTCCCACACAAGAAAACATATTAAATGGTACATATCCACTGAGTGTTCCTTATTATTACGTTTATAAATCAAATGATGAATCGAATATCGCAGGGCAATTTGTTGATTGGATGCTGACAGACGAAGGAATAAAGTGTATATATTACGCAGGTTTAATTCCGAAAAAATAAAGAGGTGACGGTTGGCGTGAAACCAGAATGGCGGTAAAACTGGAAAAAGGACACACTTAACCAAGCCGAGCGCAAAGACACGGGACGGTTCCAGTAAGATAGGGGGACGGTTCTGTGTCTTTCCCTTTGTTGACGATGAAGAGGCTATTGATGCTTTCTTCAAGCTTTCTCGTATGGAGGGCATTATCCCCGCAATAGAAAGCTCGCACGCTGTAGCCCACGCAATACGCCTTGCAAAGACAATGAAACACGGTTCAATTCTTCTCAACCTTTCTGGTAGAGGGGATAAGGATATGGATTATATTATCGAAAATTATGGTATGAGATAAAGTTTAAAACGGGTTTGCCTTGCAAACCCGTTTTTAAATATCACAATACACTTGTAAAAAAATTAACAATGTGATATAATGTTCACAGCACCTCTTAAATATTGAAAAAATAGGGTGATATTATGAAGAGAATAAATTGTATTATCCGCAAATTTAAAGTAGTAGGTCAAGTTATCGATGTCAAACCTTATGGTAACGGTCTTATCAACGGTACATATTTAATTACCTGTTTTGACGGGGATAATAAAAACCGATATGTTTTGCAAATGATAAATAAAAATGTTTTTAAAAGACCCGACTGGGTTATGGAAAATATTTTGAAAGTAACAGAATTTTTGCGTACCAAGGTTGAAACTTCGCGTGAAGTTTTAACCGTTGTTCATACTCTTGACGATGGATACTTCTGCTATGATAAACAGGAAAATCTCTGGCGAATGTATGAATTTATTGAAGATTCAATCTGTCTTGACCGTCCTGAATTTCTTGAAGACTTTTATCAGGCGGGCTTGGCATTTGGTAAATTTCAACGCTATTTGTCGACATTTATGCCAGAATGTCTTCACGAAACAATTCCTGATTTTCATAATACACCTAAGAGATATGAAAATTTCTTAAAGGCTGTTGAAGAAGATAAAATGGACAGAGCAAAGGAAGTTCAGCCGGAAATCGATTTTATAAATGAGCGTAAGGATTTTTATTCCTGTCTGATTGATAAAAATAAGTGCGGCGAATTACCAATTCGTGTAAGCCATAACGACACTAAAATGAATAATGTTATGCTTGATTATGATTCCCGCCGTGCGCTTTGCGTTATTGACCTTGATACTATAATGCCTGGCTTTTCGGTTACCGATTTTGGTGATGCTATCCGTTTCGGTGCTTCAACTGCCGCAGAGGATGAAAAGGATTTATCAAAGGTTTCAATGGATATAAATCTGTTTGAAATTTATACAAAAGGCTTTATTAAGGGATGCGGCGGCCAGCTTCCGAAAAGCGAGATTATGTTATTGCCTGAGGGCGCTAAGATGATGACCATTGAATGTGGTATGCGCTTTTTGACTGACTATTTAGAGGGCGATACCTATTTTAAAACCGAATATCCCGAACATAACCTCGACCGTTGCCGCACACAGATTAAGTTGGTTTCTGATATGGAAGAAAAATGGGATAAAATGAAGAGAATAGTAACCCGTTTTTGTAATTTATAGTATTAAGGAAGTGTAGAAATGTCTGAATATTATAATATGAAAATCGCGGGTCTTGAGCGTAAACTCGAGAAATTCCCTGTAAGCGATAAACTTGATATTGCTGCTTTTATAATTTTCGGCGATGTTGAGCTTACAATTAAAGCAAGTGAAGAGTTGCTCAAAAAAGCCCCTGAATTCGATGTTATCATAACACCTGAAGCTAAAAGTATTCCTTTAGCTTATGAGATGGCAAGACAAAGCGGTAAGCCTTATATTGTTGCCCGCAAGGGAATTAAAGTGTATATGCGTAATTCTTTAGATGTAACAGTTAACAGCATTACAACTCAAAAAGAACAGCATTTATACCTCGGTGAAACCGAAGTTAATATGATAAAGGGTAAGAAGGTTCTTATTGTTGATGATGTTATAAGTACAGGGGAATCGTTAGAAGCGGTAAGAAAATTAGTTGATAAATCAGGCGCAGTTCAGGCTGCTACCTGTGCAGTTTTAGCTGAGGGCGACGCTGCAGACCGTGATGATATAATTTTTCTTGAAAAATTACCTTTATTCTTTAAGTAATTAAAAAAGCGTAACCTGTCGGTTACGCTTTTTTCAATGCCTTATATGTATGCTTTCGTTTTGCTGGAATTCTTTCGGGGTAAAACCGTAGCGTTTTTTAAATAGTCTTGAAAAATATTTAACATCATTAAAGCCTGATTTATCACTAACTTCGTTAATCGTATAAAACTGACTTTGAAGCAACTGTGACGCTATTTCTAATTTAAGATTTAAGATATACTGTTTTGGTGAAACTTCATATATCATTTTAAACAGTTTTCTAAAATAAGTTTCCGATATACAGCACATCTGCGCAAGATAAGAAATATCTATTTCGCTGTTTCGGTAGTGTGTGTGGATGTAATCAATAGCGGTTTTAATTTTGCTGTCGTGTGTTATTGAATCAATAATATGCTCATGCTCTTGACAGTTTAAAAAATACAGTAATTCATAAAGCAGGGAGGTGCATTTGTAGCGGTATCCTTGCTTTTTCTCTTTCCATACATCATACATTTGCACAGCGATTTTTTCAACATACTCTACGTTTTCGGCTTTTACAATTTCAATCTTGCTTTTGCGGTTAAAGCTGTAATTTATAAAGTGAATTGCAATTAGTCTCTCGCCAGATGTTTTTTGTGTGTAGTCTGCATTTTTCGGAAGATATAAAATGTCGCCTTTTCTGACAGAAAAAGACTTGTTTGCGGTTTTGAATTTTCCGCTTCCTTCAAGACGAAGGCTGATACTATCATAATTTCTCGGGTGGCTTTGCTTGACGGTTTTAGTTTTTCTGCTTATCCTGAAAACGCCTAATAATTCAAGTGAAAGCTCATTTTCGGCAAAGAACATTTTAAAACTCTTTTCGTAATTTCTTTTAATTCTTTATAACATTATTTTTAACATTTGTCAAGTTTCGTTTTGTCCACCCATTAGAACATTTTGTCGGTTTATAATATGGGTGTTTTGTTTTATACTTAAAGTATAAAAAATAAGGAGGGTTTTATTATGGCAATAAAACACACAGCCGTAAGCTATTACGGAATGAACTATGTGGAACACGCTGTAGAGGACTTCAAGGAAATGAAAGAACACGGTTGCGATACCGTAATTCTTGCCATTACCGAGTTTGATATGGACTTCTGGTTCCCGAACATCAACAACATTGTTAAAGCTGCACACGAATTAGGACTTCGTGTAATCGCAGACCCGTGGGGTATTGGTAAATACTTCGGCGGCGAACAGGTAAGTCTTTTCTTGCAGAACAACATTCATCACCGTCAGGTTTCTGCCTATACTGGTGAAGTTCTCAACGCTGCTTGCTTTAACACAAATTCCTTCCGCGATTATTTCAAAAATATGTGTCTTAAGATTGCAAAGAATACCGAAGTTGACGGTTTCTTCTGGGATGAGCCTCACTATGCTTATCCGAAATCTTATGCTTCTATCACAGGCGGCGCTGGTGACGATTGGGCTTGCCGTTGTCCTGAATGTATGAAGAAATTTGAAGAATACTATGGCTATGAAATGCCTAAGTTTATGAATGATGATGTTAAGCAGTTCCGTTGGAGAGAAGCTCTCTTCACCCTTTCTGACACATCAAAGGCTCTTAAAGAATACAATCCTAACCTTGAAATTACCTGCTGCGTCCACGCAACACTTAACGGCTACTATGTAACCGAGCTTCGCGGCTATGATAACTGGGAAATGGTTGCTTCTTGCCCATATTTCGATGTATTCTCAACCACTATCATTAACTGGACCTTGCCTGAAAGCTTCTTCCGTGAAATCACCGAAAGAACAGTTGAAATGGCTAAGAAGTACGGCAAACAGTCTGAAAGATGGCTTATGGGTTACAACAAGCGCCCCGAAGATTTTGCACAGGTTGACAAGGTTGTTGATTTGTACGAAGAATTGGGTGTTGACCGCCTTGCTACTTGGACATACCGTGGCGGTTACGGCACATCCGTTGCTGCTAAGGATCCGATTGAACTTTGGGATAGAATCGGTGAAAACTACAAGCGTGTATTAAAGAAAGAGGACTAATATGAACGATTTTGGTTATTACAAGGCTATAATTGAAAACCTTGAAAAAGTAAATGCAACCCAAAGCGAAAACATTAGAAAAGCTGCTTCTTTAATGGCTGATGCTGTTGCTGAGGACCGTCTTATAAATGTTTACGGCGGCGGTGGACATACTACTCTTTGTATGGGCGAAATGTTCTTCCGTGCCGGTGGACTTTCTTGTATAAATCCTATTATGGAAACCGGTCTTTCAGTTTTTAACCAAGCAGAAAAATATCTCGAACTTGAAAGAACTGTAAATTACGGTAGTGCTATTATGAAGTACTACAACCTTAAAAAAGACGATGTTCTTTTGGTATTCCACAATATCGGTATAAACCCCGCTACTATTGACGCTGTTATGGAAGCTAAGAAGAACGGTGCGAAGATTATCGCTATTTCCAGTGAAGCTTGGCAGAAAGAAATGCCACAGGATCACTTTATCCGTCACCCCAACAAGACAAATCTTTTCGATTATGCAGATGTTTGCATTGAAGATTTCAACCCCGTTGGCGATGCTGTGGTAAATGTACCTGGACTTGATACTCCAATAGCGCCCGTATCGAATATTGTCGATTTTTATATCGCACACTTGCTCGAAATTGAGTGTGTTAAACAATGTATTGACCGTGGTATAACACCTCCTGTTTGGTCAAGTGCTAATACCCCAGGCGGCGATGAAAAGAATGCGGCATATTTGGAAAAATATCGTCCGCGTGTAAAAATGTTATAATTTATATTTAAGGAGAAATTAAAATGACTAAGAAAGAAATTTTATCAAAGCTTTTAATTAAACCTAAAAAGCTTACAGTAAAAGGCGGTTTTTTCAAGAAAGATGCTAATGCTAAAATCTACACCAACAGCGATGCTGATATGAAATATCTTTTAGGTCTTGCAGGTTTTGAAGCTGCACCCGAAAGTGTTTGGTATGATGTTGATGACGCTGCAGTTCTTTCAATCGGCAAAAAAGAAATCGAAGAAAAAGAATACACCTTCGTTAATGACGAACAGTATTTCCTTGATATCAGCGAAGACAGCGTTGTTATTGTTGGTAAAGACGAAAAAGCAATGCTTTTAGGTCTTAAGGCATTCATTCGTATGAGCGAAGAATTAGGCGATATGCCCCAGATGTATATCGAAGATTATCCGAACATTCCTTTCCGTGCAGTACATACCTGTGTATTCCGTCCTGATGATGGTACTGAAAAGGAAGAAAGCACACTTGAACATATCAAGATGATGATGAAGACTGCTGCTCTTAGCGGTTACAACCACATCTTTGTTGAGTTCTGGGGTATGTTCCCATATAGCCTCGACTATGCACACTGGCCGAATGCTTACAGCAAGGAAGAAGTTAAAGACCTTATTGACTTCGCTTATGACTGTCTCCACATTCAGCCAATTCCTCAACAGAACTTGACTTCACACGCTGCTTGGAGCCGTATTATTTCTCGTAAGCACACAGTTCTTGATCAAAGACCTGATATGGCTGATATGTATGTACCTGGCGGTTGGTGCTTTGCTACCGAAAACCCCAAGACACAAAAATTCCAGCGTACTCTTATTGACGAACTTCTCGCAATGTTCCGCAATCCTCCTTATTTACACACAGGTTGCGATAAGGCATTCTGCTTTGGTTCTACTGAAGAAGACCGTCGTATAAGCTCTGACATTCTTCTTATCAAACACTTATCTTCACTTAACTCATACTTGAGTGAACGCAATGTTAAGATGGTTATGTGGGGAGATATGCTTTACTGCTCAATGGACGCTCTCTATTGGAAGTGTAGAGAAGAGTCAGTTGATTTATTGCCAAAGAACATTCTTATTAATGTTTGGACACATGACAACCCAGGTAAAAACTGGTATGACCCTGAATTCTTCGAAAAGAAAGGTTTCGAAACCATTTATTCTCCCTTCATCAATGATGTTGGTACCGAGAGCATGGTTGAAATTTGTAAGAAGCGTGGCAGCCACGGTATCTTACAGACCACATGGCATATGCCTCAAACAGCAGTGCCTTCTGTAGTGCTTTCAGGTGCTTTACAGTGGTGCGGTAAGAAACCTTGTGAAGAAGTTAAGAACAACTTTGCAGCTAAATGGTATAAATAATTAAGGAGCTTTAATATGAAACATCCCGATTATATCAATATTCCCGAAAAATTCAAAGACCATCCGATTTTTAACGAACTCGTTTGCGGTACTAACTTTGGTTTTATGAATAAGCGCGGTTATTACGCTACCGAAAGCGCAAAAGAACAACCCGCTCTTATGAATAAAATGGGTATTAACTGGACAACTCTTAATGTAAACCTTTGTCAAGAAAAGGTTTTCTCACGTAAGTTGTTTATGGACTTTGAATATACCTCTACAGATACCGAAATTTTTGAAATGACAAAGCTTTTACACGATAACGGTGTTAGAGTTATCTTAAAGCCTTGCCTTACTCCTCTTGACGGTGCGGCAATGCACAAGGTACAATTCCCGAATGAAACCGACTGCCGTCATATTGAAGGTGTAAGAACTGACTATTGGCGCGAATGGTTTAATTCATACATTGAGGGTATGCGCTATTATGCTCAACTTGCTGAAAGAGCAGGTATTGATGCTTTGATGATTGGCGCTGAATGTGTACCAACCGAAGGTCAAAACGAATATTGGGAAGAGGTAATTGAAGAAGTTCGCAAACACTATTCAGGTCCTATCACTTACGAATTTACCTTTGTATCTCGTAAGATGTTTAACCTTGAATGGATAAATAAGGTTGACTTCTTGGCGTATAGCTACTATCCGCCTGCAGCACCTCCAACACCTAATATGAACCATGTTTCTAACCCTGAAGCTATTAATCGTCCTACTCCTACAGTTGAAGAAATGAAAGAATATCTTTCTTCTCGTAAGGAAAGAATTAAGTCGATTATGGAACGCTTTGGCAACAAGCCGATTTTGTTTACCGAATACGGTATCCGCTCGGCTCACGGTTGCTCAATGTATCCGACAAACTATTTGTGGGATACTCCATACGACGGTCAAGAACAGGCTAACTATATGGAAGCTTCTTTCCAGACCTTTATGGATGTACCTGGTTGGATGGGACTTTTGTGGTGGAAATGGGATGAAACCCAACGCCGTCCGCAATACCATGGCGACCCCAACGGTGACCGTGGCTTTACAATTCAGGGCAAACCTGCTGAAAAGGTTATGCGTGACTGGTTTACTAAAATTAACAAAAGGTAATTGTTATGCATTCAAAACAAGATATTGTTAAAAATTTAGAAAAGC
Organism: Acutalibacteraceae bacterium; assembly: GCA_045539955.1. GTDB lineage: Bacteria > Bacillota > Clostridia > Oscillospirales > Acutalibacteraceae > UBA737. The sequence continues at coordinate 46,545 of JAZQGI010000022.1, forward strand.
TTGGCATTAAGAAGGGTGATAAGCTTCTTGTACATGCTTCGTACAAAGCATTGGGTGCTGTTGATGGCAGGATTGAAACTGTAATCGAAGCATTCAAAGAGGCAGTAGGTGAAGAGGGAACTTTAATGTTCCCCACCTTTACTTACGAAAATGTTAACGGCCAAAACCCAGTGTTTAACATTAAAACCTCGCCTTCGTGCGTGGGTATGGTACCTGAGGTTTTCAGACACGGTGATGGTGTTGTTCGCAGTCTTCATCCGACTCATTCTTTAGCGGTTTGGGGCAAGGATAAGGAGTATTATGTTGAAAACCATCATCAAGACCAAAACTGTTTAGACCAAAACTCGCCCATTATGAAGCTCAAAAATAATGGCGGTAAGATTTTGCTCGTTGGTTGTGGTCTTAAGAAAAACACTCTTCTTCACGGCTTGGAAATAGCTTGTAAAGTGCCATATGCTTTTGGAGTTGATTTTTCAGATCCGAAGTATCACCGCGATTATATCTGCATTGATGAAAACGGGGAAGAACACAAACGCGAATTCTTCCATGTATTCGCTCGTGAGTCAGGTTGGGCGCATAATTTCGATAAATTAGCCGAAGTAATACCCCTTAACCCTGTAAAACTTTTAGAAGCCGAAACCTATGTTTTTGATGCTAATAAGCTTTGGAACGATGTTGAAAAGGCTCTTAAAGAAAACCCGTATTGCTTAGCTGAAAAATGTTAACACTATAAATTTATTTGTAGGGACCGGCGTTTATTTTGCGCTAGTCCCTACATTTGTTGACATATTTATTTTAAAATAGTATAATTAAACAAGTATTTTTGAAAGTGGTAATTGTATGCTATTTGATGTTTATTGTGATAAAATTATTGATATTTTAAAAGAAATTAAAGAAACACAAGGCGATAAGATTATAGATGCCGCAAAAATGGTTGCTGATACCATTGAAAAAGATGGTATAATCTATATTTTCGGTTGCGGACATTCTCATTTAATAGGTCTTGACTGTTTTTACAGAGCAGGTGGTCTTGCAAATGTGAGTGCAATGCTTGATACCGATTTAATGCTTCATAACGGCGCGGCAAAAAGCAGTAAAATGGAGAAGATGAGCGGTATCGCAGAGAGTGTTTTTGAACGATATTGTTTAACCGAAAAGGATATACTAATTACTGTTTCCACTTCTGGTAAAAATGCAGTTCCCTGTGAAATGGCAGCTGTTGCTACCAAACGTGGCATAAAAAATATATCTGTGGTATCAAGTGAATATTTTGCAGATAAAACTGAAACTTTAAAGCTTTATGAATGCAGTGATATGTATATTGATAACTGCGTACCGCACGGCGACGCTGTTATGGATATAAGCGGAACAGATGTTAAGATGGGTAGTGTTTCCACTGCTGCAAGCTCTTTTATATTGCAGTCGATTTTGCTTGAAGCGAGCGAAATTGCGGCTAAAAACGGCGCAAGACTACCAATTTATAAAAGCGGTAATATTGAGGGCGGCGCTGAATACAATAAAGCACTGATTAAAGAATTTTTACCCAAAATTAAGCATTTGTAGGTGAAAGTATGGCTAAAATTTCAGTTATAGGACTTGGCGGAAATTCAATATTTTTGAATGTAGACCATTTTCATAAAAAAGGCGAAACAATAGCCGCCCAAAGTATCCATGAAGAATTTGGCGGTAAAGGTTTTAATCAAGCAGTAGCCTGTGCTAAAATGGGCGCTAAGGTGTCTTTTTTGTGTGCTGTAGGTAAGGATGCGCTTGGTGATAAAGCTTCGGAAATATCTAAAAAATATGGTGTTGACGGATATTTTGTAAAGAAAGCAGAAAAATCTACTACTCTTGCTTTTATTTTAACCGATAAAAAGGGCGAGAATCAGGTTACAGTTTTCAGAAATGCCGAGCTTACATATAAAGATGTTGATGATTTCGAGTCGGAAATCGCATCAAGTGATTTTTTGCTTTTGCAAAACGAGGTGCCCGAAGATGTTAATATCCGTGCGGTTGAAATTGCAAAAAAATACGGTGTAAAGATTATTTTAAACCCTGCTCCTATACGCGAAATTCCTGATGAAATTGCAAATGAGGTTTATGCTGTAACACCAAACGAGCAGGAAAACAAGGCTATTGATATTAAACGCTTTTCAAATGTTATAACAACTTTGGGTAAAAAGGGTTGCCTTATAAACGGTAAAACTAAAATTAAACCCCCAAAGGTAAAAGCGGTTGATACAACGGGTGCCGGTGATACTTTTAATGGCGCGTTGGCGGTATTTTTAGCTGAGGGTGATACTCTTGAAACCGCTTGTAAAAAAGCCGTAAGGGCTTCAAGCTTAAAAGTTACTAAAAAATATGTTTTAGATTCAATACCTGAAAGGGTAGAAGTTGAAGGCGTATAGTATACTATACGCTTTTTAATTTGCACAATATTTGTCCTTTTCTTCAATATATTACTCGCAAATTTTTAGTTTGATAATTCCAAAAATATGTGTTATAATGTGTGGGTTAAATAATCTGACAGGTGATTATATGCGAAAATTATGGCAACGCGAATATATACTACGCGCAAGCGACTTTGATAAGTATGATAAAATAAAACCCTCTGCTGTGCTTGATTTGTTTCAGGACGCTGCAGGACAACACGCTGAAGAAATTGGTGTAGGTTTTGCGGATTTGATTAAGCACGGTTATATGTGGGTGTTAGTAAGAACAAAATTTGAAATAATAAATGCGCCAACCCGATATCAGAAAGTTGTTATAAATACCTGGCCGTTACCGCCTAATAGAATAAACTATAAAAGGGAATATTCTATCAAAGACCAAGGCGGAAATTTACTTATCAAAGGTAGTTCAGAGTGGGTTGTAATCGACAGTGTGAAAAGAAGATTTTTGTCGGTGCCCGATTTATACCCATTTAAAGACGGTTTTCACGAAGAAGTAATGTTCGAAGATAAGCTTCAAAAGATTAGAGATTTTGAGATTGACTGTGACTGCCATACTGTTAACGCAGGTTTTAGTGATCTTGATGTAAACGGGCATGTTAACAACACAAAATATGCCAATTATGCTATTGACGCTATAAATCCGAGCGCGGATGATACAATAAGATGTTTTCAAATAGACTATCGTAAGGAAGTAATGCAAGGTACACAACTGAATGTTTATTACTTGCGTGAAGACGGTTTGATAACTGTCAAAGGGCTTAATAATGACGGCGATATAATGTTTGCTTGTAAAATTGATTTTAAATAAAGACAAAACGGGAAATGCTAAGCATTTCCCGTTTTTGCAAAAGATAAAGATTTTTAAATCTTATTTCATGCTGTTTTCGTAAGATTCGATCATCTTTTTAACCATCTGACCGCCGATAGAACCAGCCTGTTTAGAGGTAAGGTCACCGTTGTAACCCTGCTTTAAGTTAACGCCAACTTCGTTAGCTGCTTCCATCTTAAAACGGTTGAGAGCTTCTTTAGCTTCAGGTACTACATTCTTAGCCATTGTATTTTCACTCCTATTTCAAATAATTTCTTTGCGTTTGCAATATTATCTTGTGAAAAATAGTATCATTTATTAAAGGTAAAAAATGCGATTAAAGGAATTTTTTGAAAGATTAATGACATCTTTGGAATTTTATGTTATAATCGAAACATAAGTTTTAAAAAGGAAAAATCAAATGAAAATCGAAAAATGGTTAAAACTTAATTGTAGCTCGCTGATCGGTAAAACGGTTGCGGTCACAGGCAGTACAGGCGGTCTTGGTCGAGAACTTTGTTGTAATTTAGCTAATTTGGGCGCCAATTTAATTTTAATTGATCGAAACCGTGAGCGAAGCGAAAGATTTAAAGCTGAACTTGTGAGAGAATATCGAATTGCTGTCAAGTGCATTACTGCAGATTTATCGGATTTTGGTTCAGTTAAATCGGCATGTTTTGAACTTCAACAGGAAAAAATTGATATTTTTATACATAATGCAGGCGCATATAGCATTCCACGAAAAATTTGTGATACAGGCTTCCTGAATGTTTTTCAAATTAATTTTGTGTCACCCTACTATATTATAAAACAACTTCTGCCTAATTTAAGTGAGCAAAAGGGAAGAGTAGTGGTAGTAGGAAGTATTGCCCATAACTACAGTAAGATTGATGAAAATGATATAGATTTTTCAACACGAAAGCAGTCTTCTTTGGTTTATGGAAATGCAAAGCGTTTTTTAATGTTTTCTCTTTATGAATTGTTTAAAAATGAGAAAAATGTTAAGCTTTCGATTACGCATCCAGGTATTACTTTTACAAATATAACCGCGCATTATCCAAAATTTATTTTTGCAGTAATTAAGCATCCGATGAAAGTGATTTTTATGAAGCCTAAAAAGGCGGTTTTATCGATTCTTAGAGGTTGTTTTGAAAGTACAGATTATCACTATTGGATAGGACCGCGTGTTTTTAATGTGTGGGGTAGTCCTAAAAATCAAAAGCTGAATTCCGCTACCGCCTACGAAAGTCAAAAAATTTGGGAAAAGGCTGAACAAATTTATTTTAATCTTAAAGATATGTAATAAAACAGGAGGCATTTGCCTCCTGTTTTTAATGATGATGGTGGTGATGTGAGTGCGAATGATGGTGTGCGGTAGAGCAATCGTGCTCGTGGCAGTGCTCGTCAGGTTCTTCAAGCTCGAGTGTTGCATGGCAAATACCGTGCTCGTTAAGTTCTTCGCGCACAGCCTTTTTGATTTCGTGAGAATCGCCATCGCTTACAATGTGCATTGTAGCATAGTTGCTGTTGCCGTCAATACTTCGAATGTGTATATGGTGAACATCTATAACACCTTCAATTTCTAAAAGATGCTCTTTTAATTCTGATATATCAATATTTTGCGGAATTTTTTCTAAAAATAAATCTAAAATTTCTTTGAGATTTTTAATAGCATTTACTAAAATGAAAATTGCAACACCGATAGAAAGCAGTGGATCTAATATTGCAAAATCGGTAAATTTCATAACTACGGCGCCGATTAAAACTACTATCCAACCGAGCATATCTTCAAGCATATGTAAGTTTACTGCCTTTTGGTTTAAAGAATCACCCTCGTGGGTAAAATGTGCTGCACCTAAATTTACTAATGCGCCAATAACTGCAAAAATAATCATACCGTTGTAGTTGATTTCGGTTGGGTTTAAAATTCGCAAAACCGCATTATATATGACCGCGCAAGAGCCGAAAAGTAAAATAAATGTGGTTATAACACCGCCGAAAACGGAATATCTTAAGTAGCCGTATGTATAGGTATCATCAGGTTGCTTTCGGCTTTTTCTTTCAAGAAAATAGGAAATACCGATGCTCGCAGCATCTCCGATATCGTGTATTGAATCAGATATAATTGCAACGCTTCCGGTAATTATTCCGCCTATAAATTCGAAAATTGAAAATGTAAGATTAAGTACAAAGGCAATTAAAATATTTCTCTCTGTTTTCATAGTTGCTCCTAAATTTAATGGATATTAAATATTATAAAACTATTTTACGGAAAATGCAAATAATTTTGTCTTTATATGTATAAAACCGACTTTATGTCGGTTTTTGTTATTTTGGTGAATATGAAGGTAAACTGTTTAAATTATCGTTTTCGTTACCGTTTGGTATAGCTTTTAAATATTCGGTATTGCCTCTGTGTGCAATTCCAACTCCTGCAATACCGCCTTGCTTTGCCATGGAAACAGCCTGAGGTTTTGAAACAAAGCTTTCGTCAGATAACTTATAACCTGTAACTCTACCGCTTTCTTTTACAAGTCCTATGATGCGTTTCGCATCAGGATTTGCGTTTGGTATTTGGTCAAGCGTGTTTTTAATAATATCGGTTTTCATCTTATCACTCCTTTATATTAAGTTTTGCTGTTTGTTTAAATATATTCGGTGACAATTTATAGATATTATGTTATAATAATTAAGGTGATTTATATGAATTTTTCAGAAATAGCACAAAATAGGCAGTCTTGCAGAAATTTCGCCCCTGAAAGACAAATTGAAAAAGAAAAGATTGATAAAATTCTTGAAGCGGGTGTTTTAAGTCCGTCTGCTTGTAACGGTCAGCCCTATCATATAACAGTATGCTCGGGAGAAGCCGCAAAAAAGGTTGCAAAAGCCACAATGGGTATGGGTATGAATAAGTTTGCTAAAGATGCACCTGTTATGCTCGTAATTTCTGAAGAACCTTATGTTAAAACAGCGGCTTTAGGTGCTAAACTTAAAGGGAATGATTACCGCTCTATTGATATTGGTATTCTTAGTGCCTATCTTACGGCTGAAGCCACTTCACAAGGCGTTGCAAGCTGTATTTTAGGTTGGCTTGACAGTGAAAAAATATGTAAGATTTGCGGTCTTGACGGTAAGGCAAGGCTTGTAATTGCACTCGGCTATGCAAAGGCTGACGACAAGCTTCGCGAGAAAAAACGCAAGCAATTAAACCAACTTGTATCGTTTATGGAGTAATCTTGGTGTTTGGAATTTATTTGTCATTAAATACACTTATTTGACATATTTACGGTATTTTGATTATGGATTTATTGGTATTTTTACCCGTAACAACTTTTTTCTAAAATGCGGTCAAAATTATACCCCTGATAAATGGTGTTATGCCATCTGTCAGGGGTGTTTTATATCACTTAAAGATAATTTATAAAATCAATATAAATATTTTATAATCTATTGATTATATCTGTAAAATGTGATATTATTTATATCGATATATTATATTGTCTAAAAAGGCTTGATTATAATGTGTAAAGGTGAGAAGAGTTTATAAATAACAGATAATTCTACTTTTTTCGAGCCGGAACTAATTGTACACACTTAAGCATCATAGGATTTTTCTCTATGCGTAAGTTGGTATTTCTATTTTAGGAGAGAAGAAATGTCTAAACATTCTAAAGATAAAAGGACCTTCTTTAAAAGTCAACTTTTCAAACGCACTTTGAAAATCGTTTTAATTGTTATTGTTACCGTTTCACTTTTGCTTAATCTATTTACATTCATTATGCCTGTGGTTAAATATTACGGGGACAGTATGGATCCGACACTTAAGGACGGTCAGATATTAATTGTAAATAAGATGGCTGAGGTTAAAAGCGGAGATATAATAGCTTTTTACTACAACAATAAGATAATTGTACGTCGCGCCGTGGTGACTGGGAACAGTCAAGTGTCTATTGATGTTTTTGGTACAGTATCGGTGAACGGTAAAAAGCTTAATGAACCCTATGTTAAAAATAAAACTCTTGGACAAAGCAATCTTGATTTTCCGTACAATGTCCCAACAAACTCCTATTTTGTTTTAGGGGATAACCGTGACGTCGCAATGGATAGCAGATTGTCCGAAATCGGAGTTGTTACAGAGGATAGATTATTAGGAAAAGTTGTCTTTTGTCTTAATACTTTTAAGCCAATAAAATAAATCCCAAATTAAAAGAGTGAATTATAATGAATGCTTTTAAGAATAGCATGCGACAATTGAATATTAAAAGCATTATATTTTACACAGTGTGTGCGTTTTTTTGCATGGCTTTCTGTGTTATTTTGTTCTGTACAAATGTTACTCACGCAGTAGCTTTGGAGCAAGAAATAAGATGCGGTATAAGCGAGCATACACATACGGACTCTTGTTACAACGGGGATTTTCTTATATGTGATAAACCGGCACATACGCATGATGGTAACTGCTATATCGTTTTGCTAAAGGAAAATGATATTAACAACATTCTTACACTGCTTGGAAATAGCGAAAGTCATTCTCTTGAAAATGTAATTACCGACACGATGTCTTCTGCGCTTAATTTCAATTCAAACATAAACAGCGTTGAGTCCACTGTCGGCGATGAAGAAGTGGCTTTGACTCAGGATACGGTAGCTAAACTTAATAATACAATCTCTAACGAAGACGATTTGCCTGATATTTTACTTAACGAGAATATAAATAATCTTAGCACTATAGAATTAGAAAACCAAGAACAGACAGAAGAAAATACTCCATCGTATTTAAAAAGCGCAACAACTTATAGTATAGGCGACCAGCCTGTAACCTCTAATTATAATGCTAACTTTTATATTTATCTTGATGGCAAATGGACATGCATTGGTTCGCTTCAATTTGAAACTGCGCGAAGCGGCTGGTCATACAACAGTACCATTGCCACAAGCGAGGTTCTAAACCTTGTGAATACTACTCTTGGTACAAATTACAATTACAATTCTTTTGATATATCGGTTTCAAACTCATTAAACGGTACGTATTCTAAAAGTAATATTGGTATGGGTGCCAATACAACAACTATTGGCTACCAGCAAAGCAATAGCAACTCACGCGCGGCAAAATATGTAAGGCTTATACCTAACAACGCCCTTGCAAGTAGCACGGCTTTTGCATTCTATACGGTTACGTACGAGTACCCAGATGGTATAACCTCACCTTCTTCTATTGTGGCTTCTGGTACAACCGCAACCTTACCAGAAGGAAATTACGAATGGTCAAACGGTAATAGCACCTACGCCTCAGGTGAAGAAGTAACCATAACGGGTACTACAACCTTTACAGGTACTCTGTTAGGCCCAATAACATACCTCAACATTTATTACGATGTTAATTTTCCAACAGGAAGCTGGGCTTCGGTTCCAACCAAACCGACCATTGCAAACCTAACCACAACAACAGTAACCGATGAGTTTTCGGAAGGAGCCTCGGTTGTTATTAGAAACGTTTCCCAACAGTCAGTTCAGGGTGCGGTTACGGGCAACAACACAGGACTTACTCGTGTGTTTCAGTTTAAGGGTTGGAGAGTCGGCGATACCGATACGATTATTCAAGCAAACACTAATCTAATTTGGGAAGAGCTTCTCCAATATTCCCGCAACACAACCTATTTGCATCTGACTGCCGTTTGGGATTATGACCCTTTACAAACAGCAAGCTTCTTTATCCGATTTGACTCGGTTGCAGTAGATACCGAAGGTAATATTACCGGTCAAGATTCCGATAAATATACAAAGCAGATTTTTGCTGCATACGTAGGCGGTGTTGATACTTCACTTGGTACAACTAATCTACAGAATAAATATGGAATAGCCGATACAACCTCGGATAATTCTTACGGCGCTGACCAAAAAATCCGTGCATTGTATGGCGAGAGGATAGATGGGGTGTGGCTGAGTGCTTTCCCAAGTGATGATTACGTTTTTGAAAACTTAGTTCAATATGCCAATACCGGATATCTTTCGGTAGGAGGGGAACCCGTTAAAGCAGAAGACCTTAATTCCAAAGAATATGCTATTCGATGGTATGTTTTTAAAAGTCAAGATGATGCATGGCATATTGACGGTAAGCTTGTTAAAAAGGAAGGTCTTATACACGTATATAAAACCTTTGCAGGAAACAAGGAGTTAATTACCGAAGCCAAAACTGATTTTTATATCGATGCAACCGACGTAACGGACGGCACTAATACTATTTTAAATCTTGACAACTGTACCTCTTACGATGCTGATACCGATACATATATGTGGGAGATAACTAATGTTGATTACGGTGAATTATGGGAGATTACTGAGCATCCGCATTTATTTGCCGACCTTGGTGTTAGTTTTGGTGTGTATTCCGAGTACAACATTATGGATGCCCACGGCAATCAGTCCATTAAAGGCTCGGGTACATCGCTTACCGTAAGCGGTATGACCTATGCACTCGATGAGGGTACCGACGAAGTTTTAAGAGCAGAGTTCACTAACATTTACAACAAGAGCAACTCTATAATTATTAAAAAACAGGACGCTCTTACTGGTGTTTCTATCAAAGGGGCAACCTTTAGGATTTTACAAAACGGACAACCCCTTAAATTCACTTACAATAACGATACCGATAGTTATGAATACGATGCCGAAAACGGTACACAAACCGTACTAAGCGGTTCGGAAAACGGTTATTTTGAAATTTCTATTGAAGATTTTAGTTATGATTTAGGAAACATAACCGTTCAAGAAGTAACTTCACCAATGGGTTATTCGCCTATCGGTGAAATCGAAATTGGCTATACTGACGACCAAAATACGATAGGCATTATCGGCGGCAACAGCGAAATGATAAAGTATATAAACGGTATACTTATCGTGGGCAACAGTACTGATGTTTTATCGGTAACGGCAAAAAAAGCTTGGGATTGCCCCGAAAACGAATGGCAACCCGTGAGCGTGCAACTTTTAGCAAACGGCAAACTTGTCACAACGGTTATTGCAGGCGTTGAACCGCAGGTAATACTCAACAGCCAAAATAATTGGCAACATCTATGGGAAAACCTGCCTATTTACGTAAACGGCGAAAAGATTGAATGGTCAATTAAAGAGACTGCGATAGGAAGCGAAACTGCTAAGGCAGACGGTTCGTTTGTTAACTGGTTGGCATCCTACGGCATACCGATTCAGTCTACTGGCAAGGATGGCAACCCACACATCACACTTACCGTTACAAATACAACAAAGCGCGTAATGCTTAGGCTTACCAAAACAGATATAAGTAAAACCTTGCAGCTAAAAGGCGCAACTTTCCTTTTAGAAGCGGTCGATGCAGACGGAAATGTGTTACCGTACGAAATTTCTAAAACCGAAACAACGGGTGATGCAGGAACGCTGATATTCGATAATCTAAAATGCAATACGCGATATAGGCTAACAGAACAAGCCGTACCCGAGGGCTATATAAAACTGGGTGGATATATCTACTTTACCATAAATGAAGACGGCTCGGTTTCGGTAGAGGATAACTATTATGCCCAAGCGGGTAACACAGCCTACAATATATTAGTTCGAAACGCAAGCGGTGTTCCGCTACCTGAATCGGGCGGAATGGGAACCAGTATGTTTTATATCATTGGCATGCTGCTGATTTTAGCAGCCATTGGTATTTACATAGACATCTCTCGCAAACAGAGGAGGTGTCGAAATTAAAATCGCTTTCAAAATCAAAAAAAATTTAAGTAAAGGAGTAAATTTTATGAAAGCAATCAAAAAACTTTCGGCAGTAATTGTGTGTATTGCAATGCTTTTTGCAATGGTGGCAGTAAGCGCATCTGCATTCACAGTAACTGTCGACCAAAACGAGAGCTGCAGCATTAAAATTATGGATGCTCAGACCTCTAACTCTACAGTTGGTGGAAAACAACTTCGATTATTTAAAATTTTCGATGCTGAAACCGACGGTGTAAACATCATCTATAAATGGATAGAAGATGAAAACGGTAAGAAACTTTTTGCCGATTTCTTCTGCACCGCCGAAAGAGCCGGTGTGGATGCTACAATAGAGGAAGTTGTAGACTATATCAACAACTATGAAGACCATTCCTCTGAATTATCTGAGCTTACTGCAGACCTTCACGAGTATATTCATCCTGATGAAACTAAAGATCCGGTTATCGAGCCCGTAGCAGTTGCTAATGTGCCCGCAGGTGAGACATCGGTTACATTTAACGGCTTGTCTTTAGGCTATTATATGGTATACGATTCCACTGTTATTGGTGAAGATGACCCTGCTGTTCGCGCAACCGCAATTTTAACAACACCAAACACAACAAAAGAAATTATCCTTAAAGCTGACCGTCCTACTATTGATAAAAAGGTAAACAACGGCGATGCTACTACAGAGGATTGGAAACTTGCTACTGTTTCGTCTATCGGTGATGTAGAAACCTTTAAGATTACCACATCTATCCCTGACCACAGCCGTTATACAAAGTATGATTTCAAGATAACCGACAAACTCCCCGCTGGTATGGCTTTGTATAAGAAAGACACAGCAGAAGAATACGTTAACGTTACTGCTGCTAATAACGGTGTTGCATTAACCTTAACTAAGGATGTTCATTATAGCGTTACTACAACAAACGATGGCTTTGAAATAAAGTTTTTAAATGTTAAAGCTAACTGGCCTATCGATGCAGAAATTACTGTTACATACCAGGCTGAGTTAAAAGCAGATGAAGCTATTGCTAAGGATACAACTGCCCAGAATACAACAAACGGCTTGGTTTATCCTAACACTGCTACTTTAACATACACTAACGACCCTCACGACTATACATTAGGTCAAAGCGACGCTACTGCAACTGTATATACTCTGCAAACACTCTTAACTAAAAACGCAGAAACAGCTACCGGCGGCGCCGATCAGAAACGTCTTGCAGGGGCAGAGTTCGAAATATATCGCTTAGATGAAAACGGTGATCCTGTAGGCGAGGCTCTTACCTTTAAAGAGGTTGAAGTGGATTGCCCTAACGGACATAAATACACAAAATACGTTTATTCACCTGATGGCACTACAACAACCCTTAAAACTACCGATGAATGTACAGGCGACGATCCAAATAAATCCGTTGGTACATCTTTCGGTGGACATATCGGTGAAATTAAAATAATCGGTCTAGGCGATGGTTCTTATGGAATTAAAGAAACCAAGGCACCTACAGGTTATAGAAAAGCAGAAAAAATGTTCACTCTATCTGTAGAGTCTGATATCAACCACGGCCTTGTTTCCGAAATTAAAATGACCTATGATTCTGCAGCACAACCCAGCGGCGGCAGACTCTACAACATAACCTCAACACACGGTGCGTTGAAGTTTGCAGGTCACATATCTAACCGTCCCGGTACTGCACTTCCTGAAACCGGTGGTATGGGTACAACACTCTTTACTGTTCTTGGTATCGTTTTGATGGCAGGTGCCGTAGCTTTTTTTACTTCAAGAAAAAGAAGTAGTGTGGCTTAAAAGAAATATTCGTTTTTGAAGGAGCGACTTTAAACTTAGCCACCCCGAAAAACTATTTCTTTTTCTAAACCCGATATAAAGATAAATTGAAAGGAGGGAAAGACTTATGAAGAAACATTTACCGACAATTATCGTGGCGGTTATATTCCTCTGCGGTCTTTCCCTCTTCCTTTATCCTACAGTCAGTAATTTATACAATCAGCACTTGAACAATAAGCTTATTGGAGAATATAAAGAAACTTTTTCTTCTACCACACCCGAAGAATTTAATAAAGCAATGAAGGATGCACTTGCTTTCAATGAAAATCGCGGAAATGAAGGAAAACTCAAAGAGCTTGGTTTAACCTATGAAAATGTTCTTGATGCGGCAAACAACGGTGTGATGGGATATATTGAAATTCCTAAAATCAGCGTATCTTTAATTATTTACCACTCAATAGAAGAAAATGTGTTGCAAAAGGGTATCGGACATGTTCCCGAAACGCATCTACCTGTTGGTGGTAATAATACGCACTGTGTTCTTGCAGGGCATACCGGATTGCCATCTGCAAAATTATTAACAAATATCGACCACCTCAAAGTAGGTGATCGATTCTATATTCATGTGTTAAACGAGGTTCTTGAATACAAAATTGACGATATTTCTGTTGTAGAACCGGATGATGTATCCCGTCTTAATGTTATTAATGGAAAAGATTGTGTAACCCTTGTTACATGCACTCCTTATGGTGTAAATTCCCATCGTCTTTTGGTTCGAGGTGTAAGAGTGGATGGAAGTGACCTGTCTGCAAAAGAAGACGGTATTGTTAATGAACTTTTAAACATTAATATGAAATATTTGATAACATTCTCCCTTATAGGATTATTTATTATTTTTATTGCTGTAAAGAAATTGCGTGATATTCGCAGAAAGAAAATAGCAACAAATGAAGGCGGCGAAAATATTGATGAGAATAACTCTTAAAAGAATATTTATAACGATATTGACTGTCGTACTATTGTGTTGTTCGGCGCTTCCGTGTTTTGCGACAAATCAAAATGGTAAGATTACAGTCACACTTGAGGATAAAGAAAAGAATCAAATAAATGGTATAACGGTTAATATTTGTCAGATTGCCACATTAAATAATGCGGGATATTATCCCGTAACAGCGTTCGAAAATTCCGGCATATCTATTTCCGGTGTTATAAATAGCCCAGATGAATCTGTAGCAGAAACCATTGCTGACTACGTTAAGAATAATAAAATAGATAAAATGTCTGTTGTTTCCGAAAACGGAATAGCTTCCTTTGATAAATTAGATTTAGGTATTTGGATTGTATTCCCCGAAGACGATGTAAAATATACCTTCAATCCGTATATTGTCTTTCTTCCTTTTGAGTCGGGCGGAAAATTATATTATGAAATATCTTCTGTTCCAAAGCTCGAGGATAATAACCCCAACGAAATTAATATTTATGTTTTAAAGAGGTGGGATGATAAAAACAACGTTTTTAAAAAGCGTCCCGGCTCGGTAACGGTTGAACTTTTAAACGGTAATGAGGTTGTTTCATCTATTATATTGAGTGAAGAAAACGGTTGGGCACATACGTTTTCAAAACTTTCAAAAGACGGTAGTTACTCAGTAAGAGAGAGAACAGTTGCTAATTATAAAGTTGCTTATAGTGGAGATGCAACAAACGGCTTTGTGGTAACAAATACCTATAATGGCGAAAAACTGCCGCAAACCGGTCAGTATTGGTGGCCAATTATTCTTATTGCAATTGCCGGTACTTGCTTTGTTTTACTCGGTGTCTATGAGATAGGGGTAAAGAAAAATGTCAAGAAAAAATAGGGGAATTGTCTTTTTGCTGATTGGATGTATGTTACTTCTGATTGCATGTGGTTGGTATATCTACAATATTGTAGAAGATAATTATGCTGGCCAGCAAGCAGAAGAACTATTGAACAAGTTAAATGACAAACAAAAAGATACAGAAAAAACAAACGATTCCGTAATTATTGTAGAGGACGACGCTTTTTGCGGTAAGATTATTATTGAAAAGCTGTCGGTAGAACTTCCGGTATATGATGAATGGAATTATACTCGTCTAAAATCTGCACCTTGCCGATACACAGGAAGTATTAATACTAATGACATTGTAATTGCCGCGCATAATTATAAAAGTCATTTTGGTTCATTAAATAAGTTGAAAAACGGCGATGAAGTTGAATTTATAGATGCTTATGGAAAATCGTATATGTATGAAGTTTGTGAACTAAAAACCTTAGACGGAACTGCTGTTTCAGATATGAAATCAGGTGGTTGGGATTTCACACTGTTCACTTGTACAAAAGGTGGAAAACAAAGAGTAACAGTTAGATGCGTAAGAAAATAATAGTAATATTTATTAAAAGTTCTTGTTTGTTGATAAGAACTTTTAATTTTTTGTTAGGTTTAAGAAAATTTTTGTGGTAATGTTGTGTTTCATTTAAGAGAAGGATATAAAAACTGGATTTACAATTAAAACTTAATGTGAAAAATAAATAATACAAAATCAAAAATCCGCTGATCTTCATCAGCGGATTTCCGATTTTGGTCGAGGTGACAGGGCTCGAACCTGCGGCATCTAGTTCCCAAAACTAGTGCGCTACCAACTGCGCCACACCTCGATAGGATATTGTAAAACTTAATTACATTTAACCAACGTTTAACATTATACACTAACGAAAGCCAAAAGTCAACTAAAAAAATTCAATGTTTTATTGACTTTTTATTTGAAAGATAGTATTATTATTTTGCAAGGTAATTAACAAAAATATCGGGCGTCTGTTGACGCCTGTTTTTATTAAGGATAAGTTATGGATTTTATAAATTTGCGAAGAAAAGTAATAAAAAAATATTTCAGAACAATGAATGACAGGCAGTTTGAGGCGGTCACAGCCGTAAACGGTCCTGTTTTAGTGCTGGCCGGTGCGGGTAGCGGTAAAACCACAGTCTTAGTTAACCGTATTCTTAATCTTGTAAAATTCGGAAACGGTTATAACAGTACATATATTCCAAATGTATCTGATGCAGATATCCAAAAGGGAATGGATTATTTAAACGGTGACAGCGATTTCGTGCCTGACGGTATTTTTGGTGATAGGGAAGTTAAACCTTGGCAAATTCTTGCGATCACATTTACAAATAAAGCAGCAGGCGAATTAAAAGAGCGAATTTCTGCAAAACTCGGTGACGATGCCCAAGATATTTGGGCGGGTACTTTTCACTCGGTTTGCGGTAAGATTTTGCGCCGAAATGCCGAGCGTTTGGGCTACACTTCTCATTTTACGGTTTATGATACAGATGATCAACGCCGTCTGATGAAAGAGATTATGAAGCAAAACGATATAGACGACAAATTCGTGCCACATAAGTATGTTTTGTCGGCTATTTCACATGCTAAAGACAGTCTTATCACACCAAAGGAATTCGAGGAAACAAATGCAAATGATTTTCGTCTAAAAACTGTTGCCCGTCTGTATAAGCTTTACCAAGAGCGTTTAATGCAGGCTGATGCGATGGATTTTGATGATATGATTGTTAACACTGTCCGCTTACTACAGGAAAATGATGATATTTTGGAATATTATTCAAATAAATTTCGTTATGTTTGTGTTGACGAATATCAGGATACTAACCACGCGCAATATGTTTTGGTAAGCCTTTTGGCGAGTGCAAACAATAATCTTTGCGTTGTAGGCGATGACGACCAGAGTATTTACCGTTTCCGTGGCGCTACTATTGAGAATATACTTAATTTTGAGGATGATTATAGAGGTGCTAAGGTTATTCGCCTTGAGCAAAATTACCGCTCAACATCAAATATTTTGAATGCCGCCAATAAGGTGATTGAAAATAATCGCGGAAGAAAGGGTAAAACCCTTTGGACAGATAATGGCGACGGTGAAAAAATTACGGTACATACAGCCGAGGATGAGCGTATGGAAGCGCGATATGTTGCGGATTGTATTCTTGATAATATTGACAAAGGCCAAAAATACTGTGATAACGCTATCCTTTACCGAATGAATGCGCAGTCAAACGCGTTAGAAAATGTTTTCTTGCGTTCGGGTATCCCTTATAAAATTATCGGCGGTATGCGTTTCTATGACCGCAAGGAAATTAAGGATGTTATTTCGTATCTTCACTTCATTAATAATACAAAAGATGATGTAAGGCTTCGCCGAATTATTAATGAACCTAAAAGGGGAATTGGCGATACTTCGCTAACCCACGCGGCTGAGATTGCGCGTGAATTGGGTGTAAGTATGTTTGAGGTATTAAGCCGTGCTGACGAATTTGCCGCATTGTCGCGAGCATCTGCTAAAATGCGTGCGTTTTGCCAAATGATAAATACACTTATTGATTTTTCAGAGGAAAATTCGATAACTGATTTATTTGAACAGGTTTTAGATGTCACAGGTTATAAAGCAATGCTTGAAAATGAGGGCGAAGAAGGGCGAGACCGTCTCGAAAACGTTAAGGAATTAGCTTCTAATATTGCACAGTATGAACTTGAAACCGACGAGCCGTCTCTGTCTGAATTTTTGGAGCAGATTTCACTCATTAGCGATATAGATGCTCTCGATTCTGAAAATGATAAGGTAGTTATGATGACTATTCATTCTGCTAAAGGCCTTGAATTTCCAAATGTATTTTTGGTTGGAATGGAAGAGGGAATTTTCCCAGGAAATCAGTCAATGTACGGTGGGAACGATGAAATAGAAGAAGAACGTCGCCTTGCGTATGTTGCGATTACGAGAGCAAAAACAAAGCTTGTGATTTCGCATACTACAATGCGAATGTTGTTCGGAAGTACGAACCGAAACCTGCCCTCACGTTTTTTACGGGAAATTCCGGTAGAATTGTGTGAAAACACAGGATTTTTACCAAAAGCGTATCAGGTCAAAAGCTTTAGCTCTTCATTTATGCCTACCAATGCAAATAAATCCTCATTTTCAGTTGCAAAAACCGAAAAGGTTAACACAGTTTACAGTATCGGGCAGACAGTTTCGCATAAGACCTTTGGCAATGGGTTAATTCTTTCTGTAACACCGATGGGTAATGACTGCTTGCTTGAAATTGCTTTCGATAATGTTGGAACAAAAAAGATTATGGCAGGCTTTGCAAAATTAACAATTATTTAATTTCTTCACTTTTTGATTATGATATTATATAGTAAATAACTACAAGGAGTAATGTATGACGGTTTCAAATTTGTCTATAAAAGCTGCGGCAAAAAGCATTTTAAAACCGAATTTTATTAGTAATACCGTTGCAACCGCCATTGTAATAGCGGTATGGTTTATATGCTATAATATTTCGGCAATACTTTCTATTGTTGCAGGTAATGTGGTTTTCTATGTAGTGTTTGCGGCTTTAGTATTTTTTGCGGTTTCACCTTTGGTAATAGGTTTAATTCGATTTTTTTGGCGTTTAAATTTTGGACAAAAGGATAACCCAATTGATATTTTTTATTATTTTGCGACTAAGGATAGTTATTTAAAAGCTTTACATTTAGTATTTGCAATAACTATCAGGACGGTTATTTGTTTTTTGGTTTTTTCCATTCCCGTTTTTGCTTTACGGCTTATAACAGGCACTTGGATATATAATGTTTTAAATGTATCTATCCCGATTTGGACGGCAAATCTTTCAAATTTAATCAGCTTTATTAGATTTATTTCAATTACTGCAACTTTGGTTTATGTCTTTAAGTTTTATTTGGCGCCTATGCTATTTGTTGCTGATGAGGATATGGAGGTTGCCGAAGCATTGCATTTATCAACGGTTATAAGCAGAAGAACAATGCTTGATTTTGTGTTTTTAATTTTTAGCTTTTCGGGTTGGATTTTGTTGTCAGTTCTTACCTTGCCGTTAATAATAACATTGCCATATATGATAGTTTCATATTTAATTCACGGTTCATATGCTGTTGATGCTTTTAATGAAGAAATTGCAAAAATTAATCATGATGATATACCTACATTTGTTGCGGGAACCTAAATTTTTGCTTTAATAAAAAAGGAATGTTGTGAGTGGGAATCATTTTAGCCTCGGCGTCTCCTCGAAGACGGGAGCTTTTGGGATATATTGTTAAAGATTTTAGTGTAATGCCATCGGGCGTGGAAGAAGTTGTGCCAAAGGGGATAAGCGTTTTAAAACAGCCTGAATTTCTTTCAAAAATCAAAGCGCTTGATATTGCAAAGCAGTATCCAGACGATACGGTTATCGGCTCTGATACGGCGGTAATATTAGGTAAAGAGATTTTAGGAAAACCGAAGGACCGCGCAGATGCCCAAAAAATGCTCTTAAAACTTTCGGGCAAGGTGCATAAGGTTGTTACAGGCTGTACGGTCGTTAAAAACGGCGTTGTGACGAGTTTTTCTGTGGTTAGCAGGGTAAAGTTTCAAAACTTAACCAAAGCCGAAATTGAAGCTTATCTTGACACCGATGAGCCTTATGATAAAGCAGGAAGTTACGGAATACAAGGAAAAGGCGGACTGCTTGTTGAAAAAATAAAAGGCGACTATTTCAATATTGTAGGACTTCCTATTGCAAAACTTAAAAAGTATATATAAAAAACGCTCAGTGAAAACTGAGCGTTTAATTTTTTAAATTTTAGAATAGACCAGTAATAACACCGTTATTATCAACATCAATTCTTTCGGCTGCGGGGACTTTAGGAAGTCCAGGCATTGTCATAATATCACCTGTGAGGGCTACTATAAAGCCTGCGCCTGCTGAAATTTTGATATTTCTAACAGTTACCTTAAAGCCTTCGGGTGCGCCGAGTTTTGTGGCATCGTCAGAGAAACTGTACTGAGTTTTTGCCATACAAACAGGGCATTCACCGAAGCCAAGCTCTGTAAGAGTTGCAATTTGTTTTAGAGCTGTCGGTGTGAAGATTACACCGTCGCCTCCGTAAACCTTGCGAACAATAGCGTCAATCTTTTCTTCGATAGAAGCGTTGCTTTCATAAGAGAAAGTAAAGTCGCCCTCTTCTTCGTTACATAGGCGTACAACTTCACGTGCGAGTTCAACACCGCCTTCGCCGCCTTTAGCCCAAACGTCAGACAATACAACGTTTACACCAAGCTCTTTACACTTAGCTATTATAAATTCAATCTCTTTGTCCGTATCAGTGGGGAAGCGGTTAACAGCTACAACACAAGGAAGCTTGTATACGTTTTTAATATTTGAAACGTGACGTAAAAGATTTGGTATACCTTTTTCGAGTGCTTCAAGGTTTTCGGTACCAAGTTCGGTTTTAGCAAGACCGCCGTGCATTTTAAGAGCACGAACAGTTGCTACCATAACAACTGCTGACGGGGTAAGACCTGCCATACGGCACTTGATATCTAGGAACTTTTCAGCGCCCAAATCAGCACCAAAGCCTGCTTCTGTGATGGCATAATCTGCAAGGCTTAATGCCATTTTTGTAGCAGTTACACTGTTACAGCCGTGAGCAATATTAGCGAAAGGTCCGCCGTGAACAAGGGCAGGGGTTCCTTCAAGTGTTTGAACAAGGTTAGGCTTAATAGCATCTTTAAGAAGTGCAGTCATAGCGCCCTGAGCCTTGAGCTCTCCGCAAGTAACGGGTTTATCATCGTAAGTATAACCTACAATGATTTTAGAAAGTCTTTCTTTAAGGTCGTCAATATCTTTAGAAAGGCACAAAACAGCCATAATTTCGCTTGCAACGGTGATATCAAAGCCGTCCTCACGCGGAACGCCGTTTACCTTACCGCCAAGACCGTCGGTTACAAAGCGGAGTTGCCTATCATTCATATCTACACAGCGTTTCCAAGTGATTTTACGGACATCAATACCCAAAGCGTTACCTTGGTGAATGTGGTTATCAAGCATTGCGGCTAAAAGGTTGTTCGCAGCACCTATAGCGTGGAAGTCACCAGTGAAGTGAAGATTAATGTCTTCCATAGGAACTACCTGTGCATATCCGCCGCCTGCGGCACCGCCTTTGATACCAAATACGGGGCCTAAAGATGGCTCGCGAAGTGCTACACAAACCTTTTCGCCAATCCTTGACATACCGTCGGCAAGGCCTATGGTAGTAGTGGTTTTGCCTTCACCCGCGGGAGTGGGTGTGATAGCAGTAACCAAAATAAGCTTACCTTTATTCTGGCTTTCTTTCATTAAAGAAAGGTCAATTTTAGCCTTATAATTGCCGTACTGTTCGAGATACTTTCTGTCAATGCCTGCTTTATCGGCAATTTCAGTTATAGGTTTCATTTCGCAACCTTGCGCAATTTCAATATCGGATAAAAAAGCCATTTATATCACCTTATTTAAAGTATTTTACTGCTGATTCGAACATCTTAATATCATAGTCGCCAGGAACATTTTTGTAAAGACCGTAGCCCTTACGTTCTGAGTGACCCATCTTACCAAATACTCTGCCGTCGGGTGAAGTGATACCCTCAATAGCATACATCGAATCGTTTGGATTATACTGAACAGCGCTTGTGGCATTTCCGTCCAAGTCAACATACTGTGTTGCGATTTGTCCGTTTCTTGCGAGTTCCTTAATAAGCTCTTCTGAGCCTAAGAAGCGACCTTCGCCGTGTGAAATCGGAACATTGTAGATATCACCCACATTTGTAGCCGAAAGCCAAGGAGATTTGTTAGAAGCAATTCGTGTTCTTACAATCTTGGACTGATGGCGAGCTATTGTATTAAAGGTAAGTGTTGGGCAATTTTCGTCGGTATCAATAATCTTGCCGTAGGGAACAAGACCGAGTTTAATAAGAGCTTGGAAGCCGTTACAGATACCGCACATAAGACCGTCACGCTTTTCTAAAAGCTCGGTAACCTGTTCCTTTATAGCGGCATTGCGGAAGAATGCAGTAATAAATTTACCACTACCGTCAGGCTCGTCACCGCCTGAGAAACCGCCTGGAATGAATACAATTTGGCTATCCTTAAGGCTTTGTGCAAAGGTTTCAACACTACGGGCAATTCCGTCACTTGATTGGTTGTTGATTACGAAAATTTCAGGTTCGGCGCCTGCATCACGCATAACCTTTGCAGAGTCAAATTCGCAGTTAGTACCAGGGAACACAGGGATAAGTACTTTTGGCTTTGCAACCTTAATTGCGGGCGCTACACGCTCGGTAGCGTTATACGAGAAGTTTTTCATTGGGGATTTTGAGTCTTTGATATTGCAACGGAAAACGCTTTCAAGCTTGTTTTCATAAATATCTGAAAGGATAGTAAGGTCAACAGCTTCATCACCAAAAGAAATTTTATTATCATCGGTAACAGTACCGATAACAATTCCATCTTCGATATCTTCTGTTACTTCAAGCAGGAATGAGCCGTAGTTATAGCCGAAGATAGCGTTTTTATCAAGATTTCCGTCATATTTAAAGCCAAATCCATTACCGAATGCCATCTTCATAACAGCTTCTGCAATACCGCCCATAGTGGGAGTATAAGCCGAAACTACAATACCTTTACGCATAAGAGAAGTAACGGTATCAAAGGTTTTAAGAAGTGATTTTGTTACAGGAAGACCGTTTTCATCATAAACGGGGGTCAGCATAACAACATTGTTTCCTGCCTTTTTAAATTCGGGAGATACAATGTTGTCAACCTTATCAGTTGTAACCGCAAAGGATACAAGGGTAGGGGGAACATCAAGGTCTTCAAAAGAGCCGCTCATTGAATCTTTACCGCCGATAGAACCGATACCGAGTTCCATTTGTGCTTTGAATGCGCCAAGAAGAGCTGCTAAAGGTTTGCCCCAACGCTTGCTATCTTTACCGAGTTTTTCAAAGTATTCCTGGAATGTGAGATATACATCTTCGAATTTAGCGCCTGTTGCTACTAATTTACAAACAGATTCAACAACTGCTAAATATGCGCCGTGATATGGGCTGTTTGAAGTGATAAAGGGGTTATATCCCCAAGCCATAAGTGAGCAATCATTTGTATGTTTCTTTTCAACACTGATTTTTTGTACCATAGCCTGAATAGGTGTAATTTGGTTTTTACCGCCGAATGGCATAAGAACGGTACCTGCGCCTATAGTAGAGTCAAACTGCTCTGAAAGACCGCGCTTTGAACAAATGTTAAGGTCATCTGCTAAAGCTTTGTAATTTTCTGTGAAAGAGCCTTCAACGTGATTAGCTGTCAAGACAGGCTTAGATACTTCAACATCAATATGCTTTTCGGCGCCGTTTGAATTAAGGAATTCACGGCTTAAGTCAACTATTGTGTTGCCGTTCCAGTGCATTGTAAGGCGTGGTTCCGCCTTAACACGTGCCACAACAACCGCTTGCAAGTTTTCTTGCTTTGCAAGCTTTAAGAAATTATCAATATTTTCTTTTTCAATAACAACTGCCATTCTTTCTTGTGATTCACTGATGGCAAGTTCAGTACCGTCAAGACCTTCGTACTTTTTGGGAACGGCGTTAAGGTCGATTTCAAGACCGTCAGCCAATTCACCAATTGCAACCGAAACACCGCCTGCGCCAAAGTCGTTACAACGCTTAATCATTTTTGTAGCAACTGGGTTGCGGAATAATCTTTGAAGTTTGCGCTCTTCGGGAGCATTACCCTTTTGAACTTCAGCACCGCAAGATTCAAGAGATTCAAGAGTATGTGATTTAGAAGAGCCTGTTGCACCGCCGCAACCGTCACGACCAGTACTACCGCCTAAAAGTATAACAACATCGCCGTCTTCAGGGCATTCGCGTCGTACATTTTCTTGGGGAGCCGCCGCAATAACAGCGCCAATTTCCATACGCTTTGCGGCATAACCGTCGTGGTAAATTTCGTCAACAATACCTGTTGCGAGGCCAATTTGGTTACCGTAAGAAGAGTAACCGTCGGCAGCGGTGGTGACAATTTTACGCTGTGGTAATTTACCAGCCATTGTTTCTTTAACACTCTTTAATGGGTCTGCCGCACCTGTTACACGCATTGCGCCGTAAACATAGCTTCTGCCTGACAATGGGTCACGGATAGCACCGCCGATACAGGTAGCCGCACCGCCAAAGGGTTCAATTTCAGTTGGGTGGTTGTGTGTTTCGTTCTTGAAAAGAAGTAACCATTTTTGAGTTTCACCATCAACCTCAACATCAATTTTAACTGTACAAGCGTCAATTTCTTCTGATTCATCTAATTTATCAAGCTTGCCGTCTTTTTTAAGCTGTTTTACGGCAATCGTTGCCAAGTCCATAAGACAAATCGGCTTAGTACGACCTAAGTTTTTACGAATTTCAATATATTCATTATATGTATTTTGTAAAAGCTCGTCCTCAAATACAACATTGTCAATATTTGTAAGGAAAGTTGTATGACGGCAGTGGTCAGACCAATATGTATCTATCATACGGATTTCGGTGATAGTAGGATTGCGCTTTTCAGTTTTAAAGTATTGCTGACAGAAAGTAATGTCATCAATATCCATAGCAAGACCGTACTGCTTGATAAATTCTTCAAGACCTACGCGGTCAAGCTCAATAAAGCCGTCAAGTGTAGCCACAGTTGTCGGAATATCGTAATTAACCTTTAAGGTTTCATAAGTTTCAAGTGTAGCTTCTCTTGATTCAACAGGGTTGATAAGATATTTTTTAATACTTGCAAGTTCTTCGGCGGTAATATCACCGTAGAGACAGTAAACCTTTGCGGTTTTAACCGTTGGGCGTTCTTTTTGAGAGATAATTTGGATACACTGTGCCGCAGAGTCAGCTCTCTGGTCATACTGACCAGGAAGATATTCGGTAGCGAAAACGGTGGCATCGGTTGTATCGATTTCGGTAGTTGCAATATCCAACTGTGGCTCGGAAAATACGGTATTTACCGCATAATCGAACAATTCTTTTTCAATGTTTTCAACATCATAGCGGTTGATTACACGAACATCTTTAACTGATGAAATTTGTAATAAACCATTGATGTTAGAAAGAACACCGCGAGCTTCAAGTGCCTGCTCTTTTTTCTTTTCAACATATATACGGTATACCATTATTTAAATACCTCCATAGCCTTTTTGCCAATATCGTTACGATAAAACGCATTCTCGAATGTTACACTTTCTACATTCTTATATGCTTTAGCGAGCGCATCTTTTAAATTATCTGCAGTATCGGTAACACCGAGTACTCGTCCGCCAGCGGTCTTTAAAACACCGTCTACGAGCTTAGCTCCCGCAACATAAACCTTATCGGCAACGTTTTCGCCAATTTTAAGTGGGAATCCGCTATCATATTTTTGCGGATATCCTTTTGAAGCCATTACAACACAAGCGGCGGCACCGTTTGAGAACTTAACCTCGGTCTCAGCTAATGTGCCGTTAGTGGTAGCTTGCATAATTGTTAAAAGGTCACTTTCAAGTAGAGGTAACACAACCTGAGTTTCAGGGTCGCCAAAACGGCAGTTGTATTCGATAACTTTAGGGCCTTTAGGGGTTAACATAAGCCCAAAGTAAAGACAGCCTTTAAAGGTTCTGCCCTCGCTGTTCATAGCATTGATGGTTGGAATGAAGATTTTTTCCATACACTCTTTTGCAATGCTTTCGGTATAATAGGGGTTTGGAGCTACTGTACCCATACCGCCAGTATTGAGTCCTTTATCGCCGTCCAAAGCGCGTTTATGGTCCATAGAAGATACCATTGGTACAACAGTTTTACCGTCAGTAAATGAGAGTACAGAAACTTCGGGACCTGTTAAAAATTCTTCTATTACAACATTATTTCCGCTCTCGCCGAAGATTTTGTCTTCCATCATAGAGCGAACAGCATTCATTGCATCTTCGCGTGTTTCAGCGATAATAACACCTTTACCGAGTGCTAAGCCGTCTGCTTTTATAACAGTTGGAATAGGGGCGGTTTCCAAGTATTCAAGAGCTTTTTCTAAATCGTTGAATACTTCATATTCGGCAGTTGGAATGTTGTATTTTTTCATAAGATTTTTTGAGAAAACCTTACTGCCTTCTATAATAGCGGCTGCTTTATTTGGTCCAAAACAGGGGATACCTGAATTGGTTAAAGCGTCAACTGCGCCTAAAACGAGCGGGTCGTCTGGGGCTACAACAGCGTAATCAATACCGTTTGCTTTGGCAAATTCAACCTGTTTTTCAATCTCCTTTGCACCGATATCAACAAGTGTAGCATCAGCGTGCATACCGCCGTTACCGGGCAGGGCGAATATTTCTTTAATATTTTTATTTTCTTTTAATTTTTTTATGATGGCGTGTTCTCGTCCTCCGCCACCGACAACCATTATTTTCATTGAGAAACTCCTTAATAAATGGGGAATTTAGCACATAATTCCTGAACTTCCTCGGAAATTCTTTCCTTATTACCCTCGAAATCGTCAACAACTTCGCGTATCCATTTTGCTATCTTTTTCATTTCTTCTTCCTTGAAGCCGCGTGTTGTAACGGCAGGTGTACCAATACGAAGACCGCTTGTAACAAAAGGACTTTGTGGGTCGTTGGGGATAGTGTTTTTGTTCGCTGTGATATGAACTTGGTCAAGACGGTGTTCGAGTTCTTTGCCTGTAATACCCTCGTTTACGAGTTTTAATAGCATAAGGTGGTTGTCAGTACCGCCTGAAACGAGCTCAAAGCCCTGTTCGGTAAGTGCTTCTGCTAAAGCTGCGGCGTTTTTAACAACTTGGTGTTGATATTCCTTGTATTCTTCTGTCAAAGCTTCGCCCAAAGCTACAGCTTTTGCAGCGATAATGTGCATCAAAGGACCGCCTTGAGTTCCTGGGAATACAGCTTTGTTGATTTTAAGTGCCAATTCTTCGTCGTTGCAAAGAATCATACCGCCACGCGGACCGCGTAGTGTCTTATGAGTTGTTGTGGTAACAACGTGTGCGAAAGGGATGGGTGACGGATGAACACCTGCGGCAATAAGACCTGCAATGTGTGCCATATCAACCATTAAATATGCGCCGACTTCGTCTGCAATTTCACGGCAACGCTTGAAATCGATAACACGTGAATAGGCAGATGCGCCAACTACAATGAGTTTTGGCTTGCATTCAAGCGCAATTTTTCTCATTTCATCATAATCAATAGTTTCACTTTTCTCGCTTACACCGTAAGGCACAATGTTAAAGTATTTACCCGAAATATTAACAGGTGAGCCGTGAGATAAGTGACCGCCTTGCTGTAAGTTCATACCCATAACTGTATCTCCTGGGTTTACAAGGGCAAAGAAAGCAGCAAGGTTTGCGTTAGCGCCGCTATGCGGCTGTACGTTAGCAAAATTACAGCCGAAAACCTTTTTTGCGCGTTCACGTGCGATTTCTTCAACAATGTCAACACATTGACAACCGCCATAATAACGCTTTGAGGGGTAACCTTCGGCATATTTATTAGTAAGAATACCGCCTGCCGCTAAAAGTACGGCTTCGGAAACAATATTTTCACTTGCAATAAGTTCAATATTACCGCGTTGTCGGTCAAGTTCTTTTTCGCAAGCGTCTGCAACTTCTGCGTCAAAGTTTTTAAGATTTTCAAAAAAGTTCATTTTATAACTCCTTATTAGTGGTGGAACAAACGCATACCTGTAAATGCCATAGCAATATCATATTTATTACAACATTCAATTACAGCATCATCGCGGATAGAACCGCCGGGTTCTGCAATGTAGGAAACACCGCTACGATATGCACGTTCAATATTATCATCAAACGGGAAGAAAGCATCAGAACCGAGTGCTACACCCTTGATTGTTGAAAGATATTCTTTGATTTCCAAATCGGTAAGGGGAGACGGTTGTGATGTAAAGTATTTTTGCCAGTTGCCGTCAGCACATACATCTTCTTCATTGCGGTTAATATAACCGTCGATAACATTGTCGCGTGTAGGACGGGCAATATTATCCTTGAAAGGAAGATTTAATACCTTGTCGTGTTGACGCAAGAACCAAGTATCTGCCTTGCTGCCGGCAAGACGAGTGCAGTGTATACGGGACTGTTGTCCTGCACCTACACCGATTGCTTGACCGTCAACAGCAAAGCAAACTGAGTTAGATTGTGTATATTTTAAGGTGATAAGCGAGATAATCAAATCACGCTTTGCGGCATCGGAAAGATTTTTGTTTTCAGTTACAAGGTTAGAAAGTAATGCTTCATCGATTTTGAAGTTGTTTCTGCCTTGCTCAAAGGTGATACCGTAAACCTGTTTTGTTTCCTGAGGAGCGGGGATATAATTCTCGTCAATTTTAACGATATTATAGTTACCGTTTCTCTTACCCTTGAGGATTTCAAGGGCTTCATCTGAATAACCCGGTGCAATAATACCATCAGATACTTCACGAGCAACAAGCTTTGCTGTTGTAACATCACATTCGTCACTTAAAGCAATCCAGTCACCAAATGATGACATTCTGTCAGTACCTCTTGCACGAGCATAAGCACAAGCAAGTGGTGAATCATCAAGGTCCTCTATATCATCAACAAAGCAAGCCTTTTTAAGTGATTCAGGGAGTTTCACACCAACAGCAGCTGATGTAGGGCTGACATGCTTAAAAGATGTAGCAGCTGGCATACCGAGAATGTCCTTTATTTCCTTAACAAGCTGCCATGAGTTAAATGCATCAAGGAAATTTATGAAACCGGGTCTTCCGTTAAGAATTTCAATCGGAAGCTCTGAACCATCTTCCATATAAATCTTTGATGGTTTCTGGTTAGGATTACAACCATATTTAAGTTCAAATTCTTTCATTACTAATCTCCTTATACATTTTTATTAACAATTCTTGATTCAAATTCTCCTGTTGCAAGGTCAATGTATCTTACAAAGAGAGAAACCTTATTGTCTTCATTAAGATTCTTCCAGATAATATCTGTCATTGTATCAATATCAACATTAGGAAGCTCTAGTGTTTTTGGTTCGCCCTCAAAGCTTGGAAGCGGATTACCATCACACTTATATGTATGAATAAATTTAGCTTTACCTGCAAGAGGATTTGAATAAGCAAAATTATATCTCTGACATGAACTTCCGTCACCATCAGCAGATTTGAGAATTGACATAGCAAAATTCATATCGCCATTTTCAAGTCTGATAATACCTGAAATTCTTGGTGTATAGTTTGGAGCATC
>JAZQGI010000023.1:0-22531 GCA_045539955.1 Acutalibacteraceae bacterium
TATAAATCAACAGTTTTCTTACTAAGAAATTATAAAAAAACACTATTGCCGTAGCCGCAATTTTGGATAACATCTCGTTAAAAGCAAGAAGGTCAACTGCCACCCACATTATAACCAAATTCATAAGTAATCCAACAATGCTGGCTATATAAATTTCTAAAATTTCTTTAAATATAGGTTGTTGGTTCTGTTTAAAAACCAAAATTCGTCCCGCAAGCCAATTTACGAAAGTAGATAAAATATAGGCAATTATAGTTGCTAACGTATAGTGAAATGACACCTTATCTAATACAAAAAATATTATCCACTCTGTGACTGTTGCAATTCCACCGACAATTAAATATAACAAAAAATCTTTTATATTACTTTTTTTCATCATCTGTTCTCTCGCTTATTATATATCTTGGGCGGTTTTTAACTTCCATATATATTTTACCGATGTATTCCCCGATGATACCGATGCAAATCAGTTGTATGGAAGAAAGCAGACAAATAGCCGCCACTATACTTGCCCAACCTGTTGCGGTAAAACCTAACAGTTTAGAAACAACTGCCCATACTAAACCGGCGATGCTCACAACAGACATAATAATACCGATTGTTGAAATTAACCTGAGCGGTTTGACCGAAAGGCTTGTAATACCATCGATAGCTAAGGCCAACATTTTGCTTAAGGGATAATGAGATTCACCTGCAAATCTTTCTTTGCGTTCATAATAAACGGAACTGGATTTAAAACCAACCAAAGGTATCATTCCGCGCAAGAACAAATTAACCTCTTTAAAGTTTGCAAATTCTTTTAAAACCTTAGCAGAAATCAAGCGGTAATCCGCATGATTAAATACTACCTCTGCCCCCATAATGTTTAAAAATTTATAAAAGCCTTCGGCAGTGGCTCTTTTAAAGAAAGTATCAGTTTTTCTGCTGCTTCTTACACCATAAACCACTTCTGAACCAGACAAATATTCCTCAACCATTTGTGTCATAACAGAAATATCATCTTGTCCATCACAGTCAATTGAAATGGTAATGTCGCATTTATCCTTTGCTTCCATAAGGCCTGCTAAAACAGCATTCTGGTGCCCTCTGTTACGGCTTTGAGCAATGCCAACAAATGACTTATTTTCTGTTGATAACTGTTTAATTATATTCCAAGTGTTATCCTTGCTTCCGTCATTAACAAACATTATCTTGCTATCCATAGAAATTAAATCTTTCGCCTGCATAGATTTAAGCTGCTCCAAAAACAAAGGAGCTGTCATTGGTAATACTTTTTCTTCATTATAGCAGGGGATTACAACATATAATATCGGTTTCAAAAAAATCTTCCTTTGTATTTTATTTGTCTGAATGTAAAAGCATTGTTAATATGAATAAATTTTAACACAAAAGACCTGTAAAAGCAATATTTTAATATAAACACAAAATAGCAGATTTCTCTGCTCCCTAAAAATATGTAGCAATTCAGTTGAAATTTGACCGTTTCATGTTTTGCGCTGTCCGAAACCGCATTATCCGAGATCTTTTCTTTATGACTAAAAAATATAGCTACCTCACCGCAATCGCGATCAGATAGCTATAATTTTTTAATAATATTTATTTTGTACCGAATAGACGGTCGCCCGCGTCTCCAAGTCCTGGCAAAATATATCCGTTTTCATTAAGGCATCTGTCAAGAGTTGAAACATAAATCTCGACATCGGGATGAGCCTCGGCAACCTTTTGCACACCCTCAGGCGCACCGATAACTGCCATAAACTTAATGTCCTTGCAACCGCGCTTTTTAAGTTGAGAAATCGCGTCGCAAGCACTACCGCCTGTGGCTAACATCGGGTCAACAATAAGCACAAGCTTATCTTCAATGCCGTCAGGAAGCTTGCAATAGTATTCCATTGGCTCCAAGGTTTCTTCGTTTCGGCAAAGACCGATATGGCCTACCCTTGCCGACGGGAAAAGCACATGAACACCGTTAACCATGCCAAGACCTGCTCTGAGTATCGGGACAATAACAATAGCATTATCCTTTACAACCTCCTGAGTGCAGGTTTCAAGCGGAGTTTTAACCTCACATTTAACAGTTGGTACTCCCTCACGCAAGCATTCGAAGGTCATAAGTGTAGTTATTTCTTCAATAAGCTCACGGAATTCTTTCATACTTGTCTTTTCATTACGAAGAATTGCGATTTTATGATTTATAAGCGGATGGTCAAAAATCGTTACATTTTCATAATTTTTCATAAGGGGTTATTCGCCTTTCTTTTTGTGAAGAACAATATTAACAATAATGCCAAGGATAAGTGAACAAGCAATAGCAGTAATGGTAACCTTACCAATAGCCATAGCCATACCACCGATACCAGGTATAAGAATAGTAGAAACTGTAAACAGGTTTGCATTATCCTCCAAATCAACCTTTTGAATCATCTTAAGACCTGAAACTGCGATAAATCCATAAAGAGTAATACAAACACCGCCCATTACACAACCGGGGATAGAATCAAGAAAAGCAACAAATGGGGATACAAAAGAAATGAGAACTGCCATAATAGCTGTTGTGGTTATTGTTACAACTGAAGCATTGCGGGTAATAGCAACACAACCTACCGATTCGCCGTAAGTGGTGTTTGGACAACCGCCAAAAACAGCGCCTACTGCCGAACCGATACCATCACCCAATAAGGTGCGATGTAAACCTGGATCTTCAAGAAGTTCTTTGTCGATAATACTTGAGAGATTCTTGTGGTCAGCAATATGTTCTGCAAATACAACGAAAGCCACAGGAACATAAGCTACAGCAACAGTTGCAAGATATGCGCCATTAAATTCTTTAACACCCTTTATAGCTGTAAGGAAAGTAAATTCGGGGACTGCCAAGAATGTCTTAATACCTACGCCATCGGCAACAAGTGCTTGGAATGGTGCAAAATCAATAATCTTAAGAGCATCGTTACCTGTAGCATAACCAATACCTGTAAAAATCAAACCTACAACATAACCTGCAAGGATACCAATTATAAATGGAATAAGCTTTGTCATCTTCTTGCCGTATGTAGAACAAAGAATTACTACAAACAAGGTAACAATAGCGCATATAAAGGATACCCAACTAAAACCGCTCATTATAAAAGCACCGTTGCTGTCTTGCGCGCCGTATGAGAATACGTCTTTAATCGCAGCGCCGGCAAGAGAAAGACCGATAAGTGCTACCGTAGGTCCTATAACTACAGGAGGCATTAGCTTGTTAATCCACTTAACACCTGCAAATTTTACAATAATTGCGATAACCACATATACAAGACCTGCGAATACAGCACCAAGTATAAGACCTAAATAACCAAGAGCCACAAATGAGCCTGCGCCGGCAAATGCAGCACACATAGAACCGATGAATGCGAATGAAGAGCCCAAGAATACAGGAGAGCGGAATTTTGTAAAGAGTTGATATACTATTGTACCAACACCTGCGCCGAAAAGAGCTGCCGAAGCAGTCATTCCATTGCCCACAATAGCAGGAACAGCAATAGTAGCCGCCATAATTGCAAGTAATTGCTGTATAGCAAATACTATCATTGCGCCGAATTTCGGCTTGTCATGAATGTCATAAACCAAATTTTTTGCCATAAGAATCCCTCCAAAAATAAATAATTTCAAAAGCAAATAAATTCGCCTTTATTTGACATTTTACCACAATATATTGTGTTTTGCAAACCCTAAATTGCTATTTTATACACAAAATTTAATTTTTATGCAATTCGCATAAATTCGGTTATGTTTTTTTGTAAGGTCATTTTTTCACATAAAAAAAGAAGACCATCAATGAGCCTTCTTTTAAAAAACAAATTATTTTTACGCTTTTTTTATTATAATTTCATCGATAGAGCGTTTTGGAACACATAGCGTTTCGTTATCTAAATAATATTTGATATCGTTATCCTTCATAACAACCTCTTTAGGTTCTTCATCAGGGTAGCCGAGCGCTATAACACAGGAAATTTCCAAATTATCAGGCAAGGATAGAAGTCTTTTAAGCCTTGGTCTTTCTACAGAGCCTAACCAGCAACTGCCCACGCCGTCAGCCAAAGCGGTTAAAATAATATTTTCCGCCGCCGCGCCGACATCCATATCATATCCGCCGTTTTTAATATCACTGTCACCACAGATGACTATATAACCTGTCGGGCGCTCGTTTTCTTTTGGATTATATTCTCCTTTAAGATAACCCGCCCATTTAAGCGTCAGGAATACCTTATCAGTCATATCCTTGCTTGTTACCACTGCATATTTCAACGGTTGTAAATTAGCCGCGCTCGGTGCTACACGCGCCGCGTCTATATACCTTACGAGTTGTTCCTGTGTTAAAGGGGTTTGTTTGAATTTTCTTATAGTACGCCGTCTTATTATCAATTCGCTTATATTCATAATATCTCCTATATTTCAGGTTTGAAAGTAGGCATTAATTCAAGTTTAAACAAATTCGCCTTGTGTTTTTTGTCGATAATTTCCTTTTTCTCTTTATCGGCGATTTCACCTGTGCGGATATAAACATCAAGCTCATTATAGGTAAAGCCAAGATTTTCCTCGTCACTCTTTCCGCAAAGTCCGTCAATTGGAGTCTTATCCACCAATTCCTTTGGAAGTCCTAACAAATACCCGATTTGCTTAACCTCTGTAACAGTAAGATTTGACATCGGCGAAAAGTCACCAACACTGTCGCCGTAGCGGGTAGAATAACCAACCCAGTCCTCCGACAAATTGCAGGTGTTACACACTCTGCCATTTAGACTTTGAGAAACGGCATAAAGGGTGGACATTCTGATACGAGGCGGAATGTTTTGTTTTGTCTGAGCGGTAATTTCAATCTCGCTCGGAAGATTATTTAAAATACCGTCAACTGCTTCTTTAACATTAACCTCGTAATGCCTAATCCCAAGATGGTTAACAAGCATATACGCCATATCAATATCATGCTGTTCGCCTTGCGGCATTAAAACACCAATTACGCGGTCGCGACCTAATGCCTCGACACAAAGTGCCGCCGCAACCGAGCTATCCTTTCCGCCCGAAATACCGATAACTGCATTACAGCCTTTACCGTTTTTTTCGAAAAAATCGCGTATCCATTCGACACACTCATTCTTAATCTTTTGTGCATTAAACATTAAATTTCACTCCAAAAAACATTTTAGGGTTATTCTTCAACCTCAAGCTCTGCAAAAGTAAACTTTGTGCAGTCAACAAGACCTCGGTCAGTAAGGCGAAGTTCAGGAAGACAGGCAAGCGGTATTAAAGCCATTGTCATAAAGGGTGATACGATATCACAACCGATTTCTTTCCAAGCTTTATCGAGATTCGCAACACTCTCACTCATTTGCTCGGCAGATTTAATATTCATAAGTCCCGCCAGTGGCAGTTCTACACAGCCGAGCACCTTTCCGTCACATACAGCGCACATACCGCCGCCGCACTTAATAAGGGTATTAGCCGCAAGCGCCATATCCTCGTCATTAGTACCAATTACAAGCAGGTTGTGAGCATCGTGAGCCACAGTAGAAGCCATTGCTCCACGCTTGATATTAAAGCCCTTAACAAAGCCTACACCGTGCTTACCCGTATTGTTGTGACGTTCAAAAACAAAGGTTTTTAAAGTATCTTGTGAAATATCTGACTCAATAAATCCGTTTTTAACATCAAGGGTTATATGTCTTTCATAATCGCCCACTCTT
This sequence comes from Acutalibacteraceae bacterium, assembly GCA_045539955.1. Lineage (GTDB taxonomy): Bacteria > Bacillota > Clostridia > Oscillospirales > Acutalibacteraceae > UBA737. Next base: position 5,724 of record JAZQGI010000023.1, read on the forward strand.
GCAGGAATAATCTCGATTGCTCTAACAGTAACCTTATCCTTTTTATCTGTTTTAACCTTAAAGGTATCAGCTGTAATTTCTTCACCAATATGCATCGTATTCATTGCATATTCGGGATAGGTGTATTCGGGGAATTCGTAAAGCATTTTTCCGTTTTCGGCTACGAGGTCACCATCTATAATAACCTTCTTAATATTAAAACTTTCCAAATTATCAATAAATATAATATCGGCGCATTTGCCAGGGGTGATTGAGCCCAATTCGTTATCCATATGGAAGCACTGCGCACAGTTTATTGTAACCATTTGAACCGCAGTCAAGGGGTCTATTCCCTCTTCAATCGCTCTCCTTACAATATGGTCAAGATGCCCATTTTCAATAAGGGTGTGAGGATGAGTATCATCAGAAATAAGCACCGCAAATCGTGAGTCTATCTCATTTTCGGTTACAGCGCGGCTGACTTCTTTAAGGTCATGCCAAGCCGAACCCTCACGAAGCATTGCATACATACCAAGGCGCATTTTTTGGAGCGCATCTTCAGCTCTTGTAGATTCGTGACAGCATCTGATACCTGCCGCAATATAAGCGCTAAGTCCCATCTCAGTATCAGGTATAGAATAATGACCTGTGACAATTTTGTCCGCTTTTAAGGTTTCGCCTGTTATAGCGTGGGTTTCATCCGAACTCATATGAATACCTGGGAAATTCATCATTTCACCAAGTCCCACGGCTTCGTCGAGTTTAATTTGTTCACGAATATCAGCCGAAGTTATAGTAGCGCCGCTATCTTCAAACCCTGGAACCGCAGGCACACAAGACGGAAGAGTAAGCATTGCCTTTAACGGTGTTCGGGCGGCATCTTTAATCATAAGTTCAACACCGTCAAAGCCCAAAACATTGCAAATTTCGTGTGGATCGTAATAAATACCAATTGTTCCGTGTGGTATAACCGAGCGCGCATACTCGCCCGCGCTTAGCATTGAAGATTCAATATGAATATGTCCGTCAAGCATACCGGGAGCTATATACATTCCGCCAGCATCGATAACCTTTGTATTTTCACCAATGCAGTGTGAAGCATTGCCCACAAGCGCAATTCTACCGCTGTGAATGGCAACATCGGTATTTTCCATAATCTCTTTAGTGCAAACATTAATAAGCTTTGCATTTTTAATTACCATTTCAGCAGAAATTCTGCCAAGAGCTACCGAAGATAAATCTTTCGAACATTCCCAAAGCTGTTTCTTGCAGAATTTATTGAACATAAAATTACCCCTTTTTCAAAAGCGTTTATAATGTTTTCTTTAAAATCAGTATATCATAAAAATTTTTAACTTTCAATAATAAGGTACGACTCATTGGGGTAAAAACAAAAAAGACACCCACTTGAACCAACAACCTTCGGGTTATCTTTTTAAGGCGTTGCCTTAAAAAGCCTCTTGCGGTGCCCGAAGAAAAACTTCCTTGGAACGTCGTTTTTCTTCGACCGCGGCGCTTCGTTTTGCTCGCTGTATCTCGCACCGCGAACGCTCGCAACCTCACCCAACGAGCCACGCTCGTCGGTCTCAACCCAAAATCGCCGATTTAAATTTAACTTTCATAACCAAAACGAAAAAGACACCCTTTCGGGTGTCTTTCGTTTTGGTTGCGGAGGCTGGACTTGAACCAACGACCTTCGGGTTATGAGTGCTGAATTTTACTTTTTGCGTTTTCTTGCAATTGTTCGCAAACCGCATTATTACTGCATTTTTTTAATTTTACTTTTTGTAATTTTCAGTAATCACAAGCCCCTTTTTGTAAAAATAAACCCCAAATAAACCCCTAAAAAATAGCCGCTCCCACAACACTAAATCGAGAGCGGCTTATATTATGCTTGTTTTTTTATAGGATTGAGTATATCTCCTAACAATTCCGCTGCTCTCTCGTCAGCTGATTGTATCGCGTGAGTGTAAATATTACTTGTGGTTGTCATATTGCTATGACCTAAACGCTTTGAAACTGTACGCAGGTCAGCACCCGAAGCAATTAAAAGGGTTGCATTTGTGTGCCTTAAACTGTGCAAATGTATCGGCGGCAAGTTATTCTTTTTGATAAACTTTGCAAACCATCCTGTAATAGTATCCGGGTGTATCGGCTTACCATTCCATTGCGTAAATACTTTGTTACTGTTTATCCATTTGTCACCAAGTTTAAATTGAGTTTTCTTTTGTTCAATAAGATGCTCTTTCAAAACATCCATAGCAACTGATGGCAATTTAATAACCCTTTTTGAAGTCTCGGTTTTTGTTGTATCGTCAAATATTCCCCTATTAGCTAAATAAAGCGTGGTTTTGCTTATATCTACAATACTATTTTCAAAATCAATGTCAGACCATTCGAGACCGCAAAGCTCACCACGGCGCATACCTGAATATAATAAAAGTGTTGTCATTGTGCGATATTGTAACGGTTCTGATTCTAAGCATTTCAAAAGCTCCTGTGCTTGCATTTCGTCAAGGTATTCGGCTTCCCTTTTCGCTGCCTTTGGTGGCTCTACACGTGCGCAAGGATTAGAAAATATAACCTGCCATTTAACCGCCTTTTCGAGAATAGAAGATATAACACGGTGATGGTGCAACATTGTTTTGCCAGATAAAGTATCATTACCATTGTTTTTAATTATATAAAGTTTTTCAACGGGTTCATTAAGCGCCGTGCATATCAGCTTAGCAGAACGTAAAGCGATTGTATAACCTCTGACAGACATATATACCGTTTGTATGCCCAAACCCGATTTATCAGCTAAAGCTCGTCTTGTTATCTTTTTATCGCTTAAATACTTTGCTAAATCTATTTTAGGCTCACATACACTGTCACGGCGAACCCCCGATTTGCTTATATCGTTATAATACTGTATTAAATCTTTTGGTTGCAGTCGGTCAAGCCTTATATTACCGAGAGAGGCATTAACTGTTATTAAAATATCTTTATATCTTGCAATTGTGGATGGGCGCAGTTGCTTTTCGGCATATTCTTTCATCCAATAGTCAACAAAATCCGCAAAGCGAATAGAACCGTCTAATATTTGTCCCGAATATACTCGCTGTTCAAACAATACCTTCTGCCGTTCAAGTTCCTTTTGTATTTGTCTTTCAGTCATATTTGGGAGCGGTTTCCAAGTCATTCGCTTTTTTATTTGTTTGCCTTGCATATCATAACCTGCAGACACGGTTATTCTATATGCGCCGTTACGTTTTTCGATAGTTGCCATAATAATATACTCCTTTTATTTAAAATAGTTTATTGACTAAAACAGGAGCATAATGTTATAATAACAATGCCCTGATTTAATCAGGCACTATAAGAACAGTATCGCTCAAACTTTGGTCGGTGGGAGCGGTGCTGTTTTTCTATTTCCTTATTATTCGTAATTAAATTCAAGGCTTATAATAATTACTCTCTAATTCTTCAAATTCCTTTAAAGTGCAACCACTATTTATTAAGACGAATTCTTCCAAAAATTCATTTAAAAATCTTGTTAATTTATATTTCATAGAATTTACAACATCTTCTATGTTTTCGATTTCTTCACTATTGGCCTGCTGTAAGCTGAAAACGCTTTCTAATATTTCCTTTTTTTCGTTCACATCGTCGACACCAATTATAATGGGCTCTTCTTCATTTCTTTTAAGAATTTGTGCATCATACAATCTAGCCAAAATTGTAATATCATCTATGAGAGCGTTAATATTTATTGTAAAAATAGGATTGCCCCAAATTTTAGCAACCAAATTTTCTATAAAAGCAATAGTGTTTTCATAAAATCCAACATTGTCACGACTTCTTTGAAAAGCAAAAAAATTTATGGTGTCAGGTTTTAAATTCGTATAATCACAAACAAATTGTAAGTCTTTATTATCAGTTGGGGCCTCAGAGAGACCTAACAAAAAATCAGTTGAAACTTTTAATTTTTCAGCAATTATTCTTAATGTGTGAATATCTATAGATTTTTTATTATTTTCTATTCGTGAAATATTATCTTGCGTTGTACCAATCAAAACTGCAAATTCGTTTTGACTTAATTTTTTTGATTTCCTCAGTTGCTTTATTTTTTCTGCAACTTCACTTTCAAATAGCATATTATACACCTCAAAAAAGAAAAATATGTGAGTTCAGCATACATACTTTACAATTATTTAAATATGCAATATAATCATAATCATAATAATAATATGTCGCATTTACATATTATCACATTATAATCTTAATGTCAATAGAATAATTTAAAAGGAGTAAAGAAAAATGAAGATTGCGAATAATGACATCAGGAAACAAGCGAAAATATCAGGTGTTCGACTTTGGCAAATAGCGGACAAGTTGGGTCTGCGAGATAATTATTTCAGTTGTAAACTGCGCTACGAACTACCCAAAGAGGAAAAGGAAAAGATTTTTCGTATCATTGATGAATTGAGAGGTGAAGAAAATGAAACCATTGTTAATTGATTGTCTATCTACAGGCGAAGAAAATGCGGTCACCTGTGCTACACTTGCGAAAATATTAGGATGTAATGAGAGAGAAATAACAATTTCAATAAATGCATTGAGAAAACAAGGTGCGTTTATTTGTAGTGGAAATAACGGCTTTTGGTTGCCTGCAGGCGACGAAGATATAAAATATTTTGTTCGCCAAATGCGAGGCAGAATCACAGATATGGAAAAGGCTTTGAAGCCTGCCGAGGATTATTTGAAAGGAGCAGAACAATAATGCCAAGAATGAGAACGATACAGGAAGCTGCCATAGAATTAAAAAAGGCTGACCCCTATACCGCTATAACTCCCCACGCTATAAGACAACTTGTTTTAAGTGGCACTATACCGCATATAAAAGCAGGTAAAAAATACTTAGTCAATATGCAAACATTAGAAAATTATTTATGCGGCAAGGGGATTAACTAATGGCAGAGAGAAGAATGTTTGCAAAAACTATAATAGATAGTGACGCATTTATTGATATGCCTGTAACAGCAAGACTTCTTTATTATGATTTAGCAATGAGAGCGGATGATGATGGGTTTGTAAACTCACCTAAAAAAATAATGAGAATAATTGGAGCTTCACAAGACGATATAAACATTTTAATTATGCGAAACTTTATACTGCCTTTTGATAACGGGGTTGTCGTCATAAAACATTGGCGAATTCATAATTATATACGAAAAGACACTTATAATTCAACTCCTTATTTAGAACAAAAAGCAATGTTAGAAATTGATGAAAACAAGACTTATAGGACAAAAAGCAATGATACATCGCCATCTTATTTGCTATCCGTCGACGGTTCGTTGACACAGGCAAGGATAGGTAAGGATAGGTTAGATAAGGAGAGTATAGATAATATATTGACAACAAGTGACAACGCAGACAAATCTTATAATACTATTGATTTTCAAAATATTGTTGATAACTATAATCTTATTTGCGTATCTTTACCTAAAGTAATACGGTTAACCGAAGCAAGAAAAAAAGCTATTAAGTCAGCAATTGAACTTATCGGCCAAGAGGAAGATTTTAAAGCATTCTTTGAAAAAGTTAATACATCTGACTTTCTATGTGGGAGAACTGAAAAAGCGTGGGCAGGTTGCGGCTTTGATTGGATATTAAAGAGAAGTAATTTAATTAAGATTTTAGAGGGTTGTTATGATAACCGTAACGCTAACAAGACTAAAATCAAAAACAGTAAACCCGATTATTACGATACTTCACGTTATGAAGATTTAAGCTATAACTAAAGGAGTAGATAAAAATGGAAAATAAAAATTTCTGCTCTGAGTGTGGAAAAGAGCTTTTTGAAACACTTAATCCAATTACAAATACCAAAATGTTTCCCACCTGTAGTTGTGTGCTTGAAAAAGCCGAAAAAGAAAAGCAAGAGATGTTACAAATAGGACTTAAAAAACTTAGGAATAAACTTTTTTCCGAAAACGGAATTGGAAGAAAATACAGTGATATAACCATCAACCATATAGATTCGGTAAAAGGTCAAGAAAAAGCATATAACGAAGCCGTCGAATTTTTAAAACGATTTTCGGTTAATGAAAATACTAAAGGCTTTGGCTTATTTGGTGGAGTGGGTAGCGGCAAAACACACATAGTTGCCTCTGTTGTAAATCAGCTTTGCAACGAAAGAGCTCAGAGCTTTACTGAACACGAAAAGGAAGAAGCTTTTTTCGGCAGATTAACCGTCACGCCGCCCGCACGATTTATAAGTTGTATAGAGTTGTTGGAAAGCATCAAAGGAGATAACGGGGTTATAAAAAAATATAAAACTGCTAAATTACTAATAATTGACGATTTAGGAGCAGCACGCATTACCGAATGGGCAGATGAAAGGCTATTTGAAATAATCGATTACCGTTACACTCAAGAATTACCGATTATATTCACAACCAACATAACACCTTTAGAACTTAAAGAAAAAATTGACAAGCGTACTATTGATCGACTTAATGAAATGTGCAACTTTATTTCCGTAACCGCTCCCAGCCAACGCATATCTATTGCCAAAGCGAAACTAACCTGAATAGTAAAAGAGAAAGTTATACCGACAATTAAAAATTTGACACTATGTAGTGCAAAAATCAAACAATTAAGAATTTCAAAATTATGCTTATCTTCTCGCACGATATCGTATTAAGAAACTCGTTTTTGTTATGTGTTTGTGGTGCTTTTGTTCTTGCTTCGTACTACAATATTTTTTACAATAGAGCCGAACAGGTCGAGAACAGGTCGAAAAAACACAGCGAAGCGGTCGAGAAGCGGTCGAGAAATCAAATAAACAAAGAAAAATTGGAGGATTGTTTAGGAATTTGAAGCCGCACAATTTTCGATCAAAGCGGCGAGAAAATACAATATCGAACTCCGAGCGAACTCCGAGAAATTTCAAATCGAACAAAGAGCGAACAAAGAGAATTTTTATAATCGAACAACGAGCGAACAACGAGAAATCGCACAAAAACGATATTTTATTAAGCCGTGAGAATTTGTAAAATTTATCTCTTTTTTAGGTGTCGGAAATGTCGGGTATTTTAAATCGAAGCCCGAGTGAAGTTAGAGAAATTTATATCGAACCCCAAAAAATTCAAATCGTTAATTTTCTTTATCAACAAATCCCGAGTTTTCTTTTTAAACTTTCATAATACGCATCATCATTATTGCAACGTTCTATAATTGCATCAAAAGCAGAATCTATTGCATCTTGAAGTTTGCGGTGGTTCTCTTGGCGCTGTGCTTCAGATGTTTTTCTTGTATAAGAAACAACTATTGGTCCGCCTTCGCGGAAACGGTCAGTAATATTGACAACTTCTGCATCTTCAGGTATATCGAGCGATGCTCTTGCTTCTTCTGAGAGTTCAGTAAGATAATCAAATTCTTTAAGCCTTTTATAACCAGGTTTAATTGCCATAATAAATACCTCCTTAAGCTTATATTTTGGCAAAGGTTGAGACATTATACTACTATAAATCACCTTTGAAATAAAAAATCCGCTCCCAAGTGTCAAAATCACACTTATCGGGAGCGGTTAATTAATTTTTAAACCGTTATACCCTCAATGGCATTGTTATATAAAAACTCTTTTACCTTATCAGAAGCGCCTGTGTTATAGAAATCAACAAGTAATTCATTAAACTCTTGCATATTGCTTTCTTTTATAGTCAGCATACCCGCTCCCGCGCTTATAAGTATCTTATTAGCTACTACAAGGCTTGTACGCTTGTTTCCATCCCAAAAGAGTTGAGACCTTGCACCCCAAGTAAAAACACTTAGAGCCTTATCTGTAGCGCTTGTATCAGCATTTAAAATCTCTTCAAGTTCTGCCTTAACATTTTCAGCATTGGGAATTGGCGGTATATAATCAGTACCCGATATTCCTACTGAGCCTGTTCTAAGTGTTCCCCACTCTAAAGCCTCATTACGTGCGATATGTTCGTTTAGTTTACAAATATATTCAAGGTTTAAAGGAGCGGTTACGGTATTAAGAAGATATTTCCAACTGTCACGCATATTTAAAATAGCCTGTATATCGTCTATACGGACGTTTGGAACGTTGACACCCTCTAATATTGTCTTTGTCTGCGGAAAGGTTACAGCCCTGTTTTCCATTCGCATACCGCAATATACGTTTTCGTCCCACTTCTTTTTCGCCAAAAATAAGTTTTGTTCGGGGGTTAATTTATATTTATCGGTAAACATTATTTTGCTTCCCCCTCGTCCACATATTCCATAATATCGTTAGGTTGACATTTAAGCACAGCACAAAGTCGTTCTAATGTTCTTGTGTCGATATTTCCCTCGTTGTTTTTCATTTTTGTTAACGCCGCTTGTGAAATAATATTATCTTTGCGTATTTTGTATGTGGTTATCCCTTTTTCTTTTAGCAAGTCAAAAAGTTTGTCGTATTTGAATGACATTATAATTCCTCGTTTCCATATTTTCGGTGGGCAGCTTTTGTCCGTCTATCTTCCCCACCATATACAGTATATCACCAAATATACACGCTGTCAAGTGTATATAATAAACAAATATATGCACCAAAGATTGTGTATATTGCCATATTGACTATACACTAAAGATAGTGTATAATATGCTTGTAAGGTTGAGAGAGCGAAACCGCTCACGACCAATAAACAATAAGGAGTATATAAAATGAGTAAAACAGAAATGACAAGCAAAGTAAGAGAGTTAAAAGAGCTTAAGGCTATGGCCGATGAATTGGCGGCGGAAATAACCGCTATAGAGGACGCTATAAAAGCCGATATGACAGCTCAAGGAGTGGAAGAAATAACGGTAGACGTATATAAATTAAGATACAGGACCGTTAAAAGCAGTCGTTTCGATACTACCGCCTTTAAGCAAACACACGCTGACCTATACGCACAGTACACAAAGCAAACCGAAATCCGCCGCTTTTCAGTTGCATAAAAAAGCCCCATACAGCAGCACCTGACCAAAGGACGCTGTATAGAGCAACAAACCCGCCGAAGCGGTTAAATATATTATAACTTTTCCGCTTCCAATTGTCAATGATAGAAAGGAATGTTTTTATATGGTTTACCCAATAAGCGAAGACACTAAAAATAAATTTATACGCGAGCATAAACTCACAGGCAACAGAGCAGAATATATAAATATTATTACAACGCTTGTGAACGAAGCTTATAACACAGGATATGAGGAAGGCTTAAAAAACCATCGCGAAAAGAGGGCGCAACAATGAAGATGGTTAGCCCTAATAGTATAAACAAACCCCATACATACAATGTAGGCGGTAAGGAATGGGAAGTGGAAGGTTATATAAAAGTTAAAACATCCGAAACTAATAAACAATTTTATGTGCCTATAGTTAATATACCAATGATGTCTGACTATCAATGGCAACTCGATTGTCTTAACGATAGGCTCGAACACCCTGAAAAATACCAAGCTGACGAAAATGTGCCTGAAACAATAGCAAAGATAAAACAATGGCTTGCAGAACATAAACCTCAATAATACACAGTGCTACCAACGCCAAGACGGAGATTGTCGGACGGAGCCGACTGCAAATGATTGAGACCCACTTGCAGTCATATAAAATAAAACCATATATACCGCTTCTCAAAAGTAAAATGGGAAGCGGTTTTATATTGGGTATAATATTTATATCGTAAATTAGGAGATTGAAATATGGCCAAAGTATACTTAACACTAAAAGAACGGCGAGAAGCGGAATTAAAAAGATTCTATAAAAATCAGTTTGCTATCTTGAAAATAGAGTTAAAACAAGCGCAAAAAAAGAAAAATATTACTTACGAAGAAATCAGCAAGGAACAAGGGATAGCAAAAGGAACTGTTCAAAAAGTCCTCTGCCCTACCTCTGATTTAAAAACTATATCTTTGGAAAACTTAATTGCGGTTTGCAGCGCATTAGGTATAAGGCTTATTTTAAATGTAGAAAATGAAGAATGATACCAGCAACAAATCCGTTTCCGCTCTCAAAACAATTAGAGCATTTGCTTTGTGAAACAAAATCATATAACCATTTATATGTGTGATATAACGCATAAAAGCGAATTTGAAAACCAAAAATTCAAGCAATAAACCCCAAATAAACCCCAAAGTATTGATTTTATAAAAATAAGAAAACCGCCTAACTTTACCTAAATGGCTTAGTTAAGCGGTTTGTTTTTGGTTGCGGAGGCTGGACTTGAACCAACGACCTTCGGGTTATGAGCCCGACGAGCTACCAACTGCTCCACTCCGCGATATTTTCCTTTGGTGTAGTACTATTATACACAAACTCAACCGTTAATGCAACCCCTTTTTTAAAAAATTTAAAAAATTTTTCGCATTTTTCGACAGTCGCCTTGACTTTACCCCCACAAACAGTTTACAATAATTAAAAATAACACTTTTGGTGATAGTATGAGAATGAGAAAAAAGAAATATCTTGAAGACCGCTTAGAAGCCGTTTCGGATATACTTTTCAAAATAGATACCATTGACCGCAACTTCAATACCGCTATTTTAGAAAAAGAATATATTGACTTTGAAAAATGGTTTGGCAATTCTAACCCCATTTTCTTAGAAATTGGGTGCGGCAAAGGTAGATTTGCAGTAGAATTTGCAAAGAGTCACCCAGAAATAAATGTTTTAGCGGTGGAAAAAAGCGCCAATGTAATTGTAGGTGCTTGTGAAATTGCAAAAGAAGAAAAAGCAGACAATCTGAGTTTTATATGTGGCAGCGCTGAATATTTAGAAAAGTTCATACCTCCGCATAGCATTGAACGGCTTTTCCTTAACTTCTCATGCCCCTTTCCAAAAAAAGCTTACGCATCCCACCGTCTTACCCACCGCAAGTTTTTAAATATTTACAAAAACCTTTTACAAAAGGGCGCCGAAATCCACCAAAAAACTGACAATATGCACTTTTTTGAATTTTCAATATCCGAGTTTTCACAAAGTGGTTTTGGCATATATAATGTATCACTTGACCTACACTCAAGTGATTTTGAGGGAAATATTATGACCGAGTATGAAAGCCGTTTTGTTTCACTCGGTCAACCTATTTACAGATTGGAAGCAAAGCTTAATGATTAATTTTAATATCGAAAAAATAACACCGTTATGTGCGGAATTCGGGGTTGAAATAACCCCCGAAATTTCCGAAAAACTTAACCTGTACGGAAATCTTTTGGTTGAGTGGAACGAAAAAATTAATCTGACCGCCATAACCGACCCTGACGGCGTACTTTACAAACATTTCTATGACTGCATCTTGTTTTTCAAAAATATAAAGGTGCCGCAAAACGCAAAGATTATTGATGTCGGCACAGGTGCGGGTTTCCCAGGCCTTGTGTTAAAAATCATCCGTCCCGATTTACAAGTAGTTCTACTTGACAGTTTAAATAAGCGCATTACATTTTTAAACGATGTTATTGAAAAATTAGATCTTAACGGCATTACTGCAATACATTCACGCGCTGAAGACGGTGGCAGAAATAGTAACCACCGTGAAAAATACGACATCGCCTGTGCGCGCGCCGTAGCCGCTATGCCTGTACTACTCGAATACTGTGTGCCGTTTGTAAAGGTGGGCGGTCAGTTCGTTTCTATGAAAGGTCCGTCTGTCAGTGAAGAAATCGCACAAAGCGGAAACGCTATGAAGCAGTTAGGCGTAGAAAAAACCTCTATTATATGCGAAACACTGCCCACACAAGAACAAAGAGCCTTTGTTTCGTTTAAAAAAATATCGCAAACACCGCCAAAATACCCCCGAAACAGCGGAAAAATTGCAAAACAGCCCTTATAAAAGGGCTGTTTTTTGTTATATTCCCCCGAATTTACCCGACCGAAATTTCTTTACAATTTATCTTTATTAATTAAAATTAAATTAGGAGGGATTATATGGCAAATATCTTTGAAAAAAAGCTTTTAATGTTAAAACCCGAAAACCTTATTGCTAACAATTCACAGCCGAGAAAAAGCTTTGATGAATATGAACTTAAATTATTAGCCGACAGTATTTCGGCTAACGGAATTATACAGCCATTAGCAGTGCGAAAAATCGAGAATTCCAAATATGAAATAATTGCAGGTGAGCGCCGCTTTAGAGCTGCAAAAATGGTGGGACTTAGGCGTATACCTTGCGTTATACATACTGCCGACGAACAAACTGCCGCAATTTTTTCACTCACAGAGAATTTGCAGCGAAGCGACCTTTCGGTTTTTGAGGAAGCAAAGGCGATTGACAGACTCATAAACTATTATGGAATCTCTCAGTCACAAGCGGCAGCAAAATTAGGTATAGCACAATCTACCCTTTCCAATAAGCTAAGACTTTTAAACCTTTCCCCCGAAATTCAGACACGCATCACTAAAGCCCGACTTACCGAGCGTCACGCAAGAGCGCTTTTACGTTTAGCCATATCAGAACGTGACGAAGCGCTTGATTACATAATAGCTAACGGACTAACCCTTGCACAGACCGAGCAATACATTGAAGAAATCCTAAACCCCACACGAGAACCGCTCAAAATAAATGAGCCGATAAAACCTTTAAGAAAACAGTCAATCGGTGATATGCGGTTATTTTATAACAGCCTTTCAAAGCTTGTAGGAACTCTTCAAAGCGCGGGGATAAATGCCCGAACACGAAAGACCGAAACCGATAAATATATTGAATACAAGGTGAGAATAAAAAAAGAACAATCCCCAAAAAACGACTGCCAGCAATTGAAAATTTGCTAAAATTGTGCTAATCCTTATTAACAGGACATAAATACCATATATAATCCGTACTGCAATTCATCAGTACGGATTTTTGATTTTTAAGATAAAATGCTTGAAAAACACCGATATATATAGTATTATGTATTAGTTAGGGAGGATTTATTTATGACTGAATATTTGAAAATGGAAAATTCAGAATTATCTAAAGAATTCGACACAGTACGCAAAGAGTATGAAGCATTGCGTTCCTTGCATTTGTCACTCGATATGTCACGCGGAAAACCCGGATTTGATAATATGGATTTAAGTGAAAAGATGTTCGACCTTGTGGGTAATGACACAGGTTTTAAAAATATCAGCGGTATCGACTGCCGCAACTACGGCGGTCTTGACGGTCTGACTGAAATGAAAAATCTTTTTGCACAGATTTTAGAATTAAAGCCCGAGCAAATTATCGTAGGAGGAAATTCTTCTCTTAATATGATGTTTGATACCATCGCTCAGGCTATGACTCACGGCTTAGGCGGTGAGCCTTGGTATGAATGCAAAGAGCGAAAGTTCTTATGCCCCGTTCCTGGGTATGACCGCCACTTCGCTATTGCAGAATACTTCGGTTTCAAGCTTATCCCGATTGAAATGACTGCCGAAGGTCCTGTGATGGAGCAGGTTGAAGAATGGGTGAAGGACGAAACCGTAAAGGGTATTTGGTGCGTTCCAAAATACTCAAACCCCAACGGTATAACCTATTCAGATGATGTAGTTAAAAGAATGGCAGCTTTAAAACCCGCCGCAAAGGATTTCAGAATTTTTTGGGATAACGCTTATGTTGTTCACCATTTATATGAAACACACGATAAGCTGCTTAATATCTATGACGAATGTGTAAAACAGGGCAACCCCGATTTGCCGATTATCTTTACCTCGTCTTCAAAAATCACTTTCCCAGGTGCAGGCGTTGCAGCACAGGGCGCAAGTCCTAACAATGTTTCCATTCTCAAGGACAGAATGCAATATCAGACAATAGGACCTGATAAGCTAAATCAGTTAAGGCACGCGAGAATGTTTAGCAATATAAAAGATGTTGAAAAGCATATGAAAAAGCTTGCAGATAAGCTTCGCCCGAAATTCGACTGTGTGCTTTGCGCTCTCGAAAATCAGCTTGGCGGCTTAGGTATCGCCGAATGGACCAAACCAAACGGCGGATACTTCATAAGCCTTAATGTACTTGAAGGCTGTGCTAAACGTGTTGAACAGCTTTGCGCTAATGCAGGTATGACATTAACCCCCGCAGGCGCAACCTATCCATACGGCTACGACCCTAAGGACAGCAATATCCGTATTGCCCCCTCCTTCCCGTCGGTAAGTGAAATTGAAAAAGCTTCGCAGGTTTTGTGCGTAGCAGTTAAATACGCCGCATTGGAAAAACTAATAGAAAATACAGAAAACTGATTAGTTTGACAACCTACAAAAGATTTTGTATAATATGAATAATTGAAATATGGAGGATTTGCCAATGAAATCAAGAAGAACAGGCAAACCGGTATTCTTCGTAATTTTTGTTCTGATTCTGGCACTTGCATTCACAGCTTTCTTTGGAATCAGTGATTATTACGGCGATACCAAACAGGTTTACATTAAAGGTGCCAACGAAATCCGTTGGGGTATTGACATTAAGGGTGGTGTTGAGGCTGTTTTCTCACCCGATAAGGAAGGCGTCGAAATCACGACAGAAGATATGGATGCCGCAAAATCCATTATTGAAACCCGTCTTGTAAATAACAATATCACCGACTATGAGGTTTTTGCAGATAATAACAATAACCAGATTATCGTGCGCTTCCCCTGGGCTGCTGATGAAAGCAATTTTGATGCTGCCGCCGCAGTACAGGAGCTTGGTGAAACTGCAATGCTCACCTTCTGTGAGGGCGAAACACAGGATACCGTTATTTTAAGCGGTACCGATGTTAAGCAAGCGACTGCCGGTGTTGACGAACAGGGTAATTATGTGGTTTATCTCGACTTTGACCAAAACGGCACTGCAAAGTTTGCTAATGCAACACAAAAGTTAGTTGGCAGCACAATCTCTATCTGGATGGACGAAACTCTGCTTTCTGCACCTAAAGTTAATGAAGCCATTACAGGCGGCACCGCCTACATAACAGGTATGGAAAACTCTGATATGGCAAAGGAGCTTGCCGATAAAATTAATGCGGGTTCTCTTCCCTTTGCGCTTACCGTTGACAACAGTAAGCTACAGATTATTTCTCCTACCTTGGGCTCCGATGCGTTAAATGTAATGCTTATTGCAGGCTCTATTGCTTTTGGACTTATCTGCTTGCTTATGATTTTACGCTACCGTCTTAACGGCGTTGTGGCTTCAATAGCGCTTTTAGGCCAGTTAGCAGGTTCTATTGCTTGCATTTCAGGTTACTTCCCCAATGCCAACAGCTTTACACTTACAATACCTGGTATAGCAGGTATTATTCTTTCAATAGGCGTAGGTGTTGACTGTAATGTTATCGCCGCCGAACGAATTCGTGACGAATTTGCAAAGGGCAAGACCATTGACGGCGCCATTGATTCAGGTTATAAGAATTCCTTAAGCGCTATTATTGACGGTAACGTAACCATCGTTATCGTATCTGTTGTTCTTATGGGTGCTTTCGGCACTCCTGACAGCTTCTTGGCAAAAATCTTTTCACCGCTTATGTCGCTGTTCGGCACCCAGATTACCGGTTCAATTTACTCATTCGGTTACACACTGCTTATCGGTACAATCTTCAATCTTATAATGGGCATTCTCGCCTCTAAGCTGATGCTTAAGAGCATTTCACAGTTCAAGTTCTTAAGAAAGCCCTGGCTTTACGGAGGTAATAAAAATGCGTGAATTTAACATTGATTATAATAAAACCTTTAAGCCTATACTTATCATTTATCTTGCAATCTTCGTAATAGGCGCTGTATGCGCAGGAATTTTCGGTGTCAACCTCGATATCAACTTCTCTGGCGGTACCAAAATTTCATACTCTTATTCAGAAGAGATTAAAGATGCTGATTTGGAAAAGGTAATAAAAGAAACTATTGACAAATCATTTACTGTTTCAAAAAGCACTTCTTTGGCAGGAGATACCAAGACTTTTGAAATCTCACTTGTGGGCAAGAATTCACTTCCTGCCGAAACACAGGAAAAACTTACAACAACACTTCAGGAAAAGTTTAAAGACAATGATATCGCACTTTACAACTCGAACTCAGTAAGCCCCACAATTGCAGGCTCATTCTTCCTTAAGAGTCTGGTTGCAGTAATTATAACCGCAATCTTGGTTGTAATATATGTAGGCTTCCGTTTCAGAAAAATCGGCGGTGTTTCAGCTGCCTTAACCGCTCTTTGCGCACTCGTTTTCGATATTCTTATTACATTTGTTACCTGCGTTATTTTCAGACTGCAGATCGACTCAAACTATATTGCAGTAATACTCACAATACTCGGTTACTCACTTAATGACACTATCGTTGTTTATGACCGTATACGCGAAAACGAAAGACTTTTCCCCGATGTTGAAATCGGCACACTTGTAAACAAGAGCGTTAATAAAGTTATGATTCGTAACATCGTAACAACCGTTACTACCATTGTTGCAGTTCTTACAATCGTTATCGTAGCTGAATTTTTCGGACTTACAACTCTTCGCACCTTTGCTATTCCAATGGCATTCGGTCTTGTTTCAGGTTCGGTTTCTTCAATCTTTATTTCAGGTCCGCTTTGGGTTATCTGGAAAAGATATAAAGCTAAAAAAGCTTAATAAAAGCATAATAAATATCCACCCGCCTAGCGGGTGGTATTTCATTTTAGGGCTATTCCTAAACGATACTGGCGGCGCACAAGTGCGCTTTTCAGTTGGCCTGCCAGCCATGCAAAGATTACTGGCTACCCGTAAACGGGTCAAGGGCAAAGCCCTTGTCGTTTAAGGGGGATATGGTGACGGAAATACAATTATAAATCTCAAAAAACTTGCCACCGAATTGAAAACGCCGTTTTCATTCTTCGGTGGCAGTTTTAT
>JAZQGI010000024.1:0-7015 GCA_045539955.1 Acutalibacteraceae bacterium
GTGGTTTTGCCACTTCCGGGTGGACCTACAATCAAAAGACCGCCGCTTACGTAATTGCGCACAATATCGTTTGCGGCACCTAAAACCTCACGCGCTATTCTTATGTTAATGGAAGAAATATTCTGCATAATTTTGCCCGAAAAATCACCGCACACACCTGCGCGGCTTCCGTTTCGCATTACTATATACCCGTTTTGAAGCTCGTTTTCGTGGGCAAAAACCGAATTGTTGCAAAGCCTTTTAAAGCTTTCTTCCAAATCGGCTTTGGTAACAATAAAAAGATTTGGCGACACCGAAAACTGTGGCTTGCCGCTTTCGGTCAAGAAAACTGTTTCGCTGCCTATTGTAAGGCTTAAGGGTAGTCCTTCACGCAAGCGAATTTCGCAGGTGTTGGCCTTAACTGTTGGGGAAAGTAGGCAAAGCACCGCTTTTACTCGGTCGGATACGGCGTATAAAACATTCTCAAAATTTTTGTCGTCACGCATTTTGTTCACCTCGATAAATTTTATGAGCGACTTGTCCAAAGTAGAACAAAAATAATTCGTAATTCGTAATGCGTAATTCGGAATTGCCTTAAAAATAAAAACAGGCATAAAAATAACCCCACGGATTTCCGTGGGGTTTAATTACGCATTACGAATTCCTAATTCCGAATTAGTAAGCAACGCCTTGTGCGAGCATTGCTTCTGCAACCTTTTCGAAGCCTGCAATGTTAGCACCTGCAACAAGGTCACCGTCCATACCGTACTTTTTAGCAGCTTTGAGTGAGTTTGCAAAAATGTCAGCCATAATCTGCTTGAGTTTTGCATCAACTTCTTCGGCAGTCCAGCTGTAGCGCATTGAGTTCTGGCTCATTTCAAGACCTGAAACTGCAACACCGCCTGCATTTACTGCCTTAGAGGGTGCTACTACAACGCCCTTTGATTTAAGAAGAGCCACTGCTTCGTTAGTGGTAGGCATATTTGAAACTTCTACATAATATTTAACGCCGTTAGCGATAATCTGTTCAGCTTCCTTAACATCAACCTCATTCTGAGTAGCGCAAGGCATAACGATGTCAACCTTTGTGCCCCAAGGCTTTTGACCTTCAAAGTAGGGAACACCAAATTTATCGGCATAATCCTTAACCTTGTCGTGACCTGAAGAACGCATTGAGAGCATAAACTCAATTTTTTCATCGGTATTGATGCCGTCTTCGTCATATATGTAACCGTCAGGTCCTGAGATTGTTACAACCTTACCGCCAAGCTCGGTAACCTTTTTAACAGTACCCCAAGCAACATTGCCGAAGCCTGATACAGCAAAGGTTTTACCTTTAATTGTGTCACCAAAGGATTTGAGCATTTCGTCTACATAGTAAACTGCGCCAAAGCCTGTAGCTTCAGGACGGATAAGAGAACCGCCGTATGAAAGACCTTTACCTGTGAGAACGCCTGTAAATTCGTTGCGAAGTCTCTTGTATTGACCGTAAAGGTATCCGATTTCGCGTGCGCCTACTCCGAGGTCACCTGCAGGAACGTCGAGGTTAGCGCCGATATGCTTTGAAAGCTCGGTCATAAAGCTCTGGCAGAAACGCATAATTTCTCCGTCACTACGGCCTCTGGGGTCAAAGTCACTACCGCCTTTACCGCCGCCCATAGGAAGACCTGTAAGGCTGTTCTTAAAGGTTTGTTCAAAACCTAAGAATTTAATGATGCTTGCATTAACGGACGGATGGAAACGAAGACCGCCTTTGTAAGGCCCGATAGCAGAGTTGAACTGTACTCTGTAACCACGGTTAACCTGAACTTGACCGTTATCGTCAACCCAAGAAACACGGAACTGAATCTGTCTTTCGGGTTCAACCATTCTTTCAATAATTCCCCATTTTTCATAATTAGGGTTAGATTCAACAACAGGTTCAATAGATTCTAAAACTTCCTGTACTGTCTGTAAGAATTCTTTTTCGCCTGGGTTTCTTGCTTCTACATTAGCATAAACCTTTTTCAAATAAGCGGATTTTAACATTATTTTGCCTCCTTGAATATTTCTATTTTTCTATAATACTACGATTTTTTTTTCGAGTCAACAAAAAAATTTAAAAAAAGACTTGAAAAATGTAAAATATGTGTTATAATTGTATGCAATTGAATAACTGTGTGAAGTTTGCAGAAGGGTATCCGACTGTGAACGGACGGGACTTTGGAGAATTCTGTTAAATCAGATGCCGAAGGGGCAAGGCGAAGAATTTCGTTAATCTCTCAGGCAAAAGGACAAAGGATATATAATTTGTTTACTTTTTCCGAGTCTTTTTATGGACTCGGTTTTTTATTTCTAAAAATCCATCCCTTAAAAATGTTGTTCAATAACTATTATATAATGTCTAAAGAAAAGGAGAAGAAAAAATGTTAGACAAAATTGCAGAAATTAATGGCAGTATTAACGGCGTTGTATGGGGTGTATTTGGTCTTGTGTTGCTTATAGGTACAGGTATCATCGTAACCTTATGCACAAAGGTTTTCCAGGTATCACATATCGGCCATTGGTGGAAAGAAACTATTGGCAGTCTTTTTAAGAAGGATGTTATCGGTCATACAAAGGAAAAAGGTACTATTTCACCATTCCAGGCTCTTTGTACCGCTTTGGCAGCCACTGTAGGTACAGGTAATATCGCAGGTGTTGCTGCGGCTATTGCTATCGGCGGTGCAGGTGCGGTTTTCTGGATGTGGGTTGCCGCTTTCTTTGGTATGATGACAAACTATTCAGAAAATGTTTTAGGTATTTACTTCCGCCGCAAAAACGTTAATGACGAATGGTCGGGCGGCGCTATGTACTATCTACGTGACGGTTTGGGCGCTAAGAAGGGTTGCAAGTGGATTGGTAAGGTTTTGGCAGTTTTATTCTGTATCTTTACAATGCTCGCTTCTTTCGGTATTGGTAGTATGGGACAGGTTAACAAAATCGTTGCCAATGTTGCTGCTGCTTTTGATGTAAGAGCCCTTTCTTCTATAAATGTATTAGGAGATATTTCGCTTTATAACATTATTATCGGCGCTGTAATTATGGCACTTACTGCTCTCATTACTTTGGGCGGTCTTAAGAGAATTGCAAATGTTGCTGAAAAAATCGTTCCCTTTATGGTGGTGCTCTTTGTTGCAGGTAGCCTTATAATTATCGGTATTAACTACGATGCTATTATCCCTGCTTTCAAAGCAATTTTTGTAAACGCTTTCAAACCTGAATCGTTTGTAGGCGGCGGTATCGGCGGTGTAATTATCGCAATGACCAACGGATTTAAGCGTGGTGTTTTCTCGAACGAAGCAGGTCTTGGTTCTTCGGTTATGGTGCACTCTAACTCCAGCATTAAAGAACCTGTTAAGCAAGGTATGTGGGGTATATTCGAAGTATTTGCCGACACAATGGTTGTTTGTACAATGACAGCTTTGGTTGTTCTCACCTCAGGCGGACTTGAAGGCGGCGTATTCAATGTTGTTACAGGTGAAATTGCTGGAGGTCTTACTGATGCGACTCTCGTAGGCGGCGCATTTAACCAAGTATTCTCTTGGGGTAATATCGGCCAAAGATTTGTAGCAATCGCTATGTTCTTGTTTGCTTTTACAACCGTTCTCGGTTGGTCACACTATGGTTCAAAGGCTTGGGAATATCTCTTTGGCGCAAAGACAACCTTTATTTTCAGAATTATCCACGTTATCACAGTTATCTTCGGCGCAGTGCTTACTTCTTCACTCGCTTGGGATATTTCGGATACATTTAACGGTCTTATGATGGTACCAAACCTTATTGGCGTATTGGTTCTTTGTCCGTTGGTTATGAAAATTACCAAAAACTATGTTGACAGAAAACTCAAAAAGAAGGATGTAGAACCTGTTCTTTCTTATAAACAGGCTGAAGAAAAAGAAACTGTAGAAGCTTAATGAAAAGTATTAAATCCCGACTGAAAAGTCGGGGTTTTCTTTTGCTTGTAATGTTTCGCAAACTGTGGTATTATTTTTATAATATATGTATAAAGGAATTTAATTATGAAAACAGATGTAATTATAATTGGCGGTGGCGCTGCGGGACTATGCACTGCGGTGTATCTGAAACAAAAAGCGCCAAGTATGTCGGTGCGGATTCTTGAAGCGTTACCGCGTGTTGCTAAAAAACTTATTACAACAGGCAACGGTAGGTGCAATATCTCTAATAAAAATATTTCTTTAGACCGCTATCACGGTGAAAATAAAGAGTTTTGCCGTTATGCTTTGGAAAAATATAATTTATCTGTTTGCACTAATTTTTTTGCAAGTATAGGCATTCCTTTTATATATGAGGGTGACAAGGCTTACCCCTCCTCGTTACAAGCAGGCTCGGTTGTAGATTGTTTGCGCTTTGCGGCAGAAGAACTTGGTGTTATTATTCACACCGATACAAAGGTTACAAATATAAATACATTCGGTAAGGACTATAAGGTTATTGCTGATAAGGTTAGTTTTATTGCGAGCAATGTGATTATCGCGGCAGGCGGTCTTGCGGGCGGAGAAAAGTTAGGCTCGGACGGAAGCATGTTGAATCTTTTGAAAAAAGCAGGGTTTAAGGTTACTGATACCACTCCGTCTATTGTTCAGATTAAAACTGTGAATGATATTACAAAGCAGTTGAAGGGAATAAAAGTAGACGCTAATGTGACACTTAAAGCCGACAAAAAGGTTTTACGGGCGGATTTTGGCGAGGTACTTTTTACAGATTACGGTCTTTCAGGACCTCCTGTGATGCAGGTATCACGCGCCGTTTCGCGCACTAAAAATACGGTAATAAGTCTTGACCTTATGCCTGATACTGATTTTGACACTCTTTGCTTAATTATTGAAAAGCGTGTCGGTATTATGAAAAACCGCGCTCTCGAAGAATTTTTCACAGGTATGTTCAATAAGCGTTTGGGACAGGTTGTTTTGAAATCGGCAGGTTTCAAATTATCTGATAAAGCGCAAATTCTCGATAAATCAGCGGTTAGGAAAATTGCGCATATTATAAAGGAAATGGAATTTTCGGTCACAGGTACGACGGGCTTTGCTAATGCTCAGGTTACGGCAGGCGGTCTTGATACAAGGCAGTTTTGTCCTCAAACTATGGAAAGCCGTGATTATAAAAGTCTTTACTGTGTCGGAGAAATACTGGATATCGACGGCGACTGCGGCGGCTTTAATCTTCAGTGGGCTTGGTCAAGTGCTATGTGTGCTGTAGATTCAATAATCGGTGACAGAAAATGATTTTAATAAACAATGTAAAACTTTCGCTTGATACTGATTTTGATAATTTAAAATTAGAGGTTGAAAAAATTATTAAATTTAAAACCGATAATGTGTATTTATATAGGAAATCAGTCGATGCGCGCAACAGGGAAAATATTCATTTTTGTTGTTCAGTTTTGGTTGAAGCAAAAAATGAAATTCAAATCTTAAAGAAAAACAAAAATGCACAAATATATATAAATAAGGAATATAAATGGAAAACTGCAAAAAGTTTACCCCAAATCTCACCTGTTGTGGTGGGATTTGGCCCTTGCGGTATGTTTTGTGCCTTGGCGCTTGCGCGCGCAGGTTTAAAGCCAGTGGTGATAGAACGTGGTCAGGATGTTGATACGCGTATGAAAGATGTCGAAACGTTTTTGAACGGAGGCAAGCTCAATACCGAGTCTAATGTTCAGTTTGGCGAAGGCGGAGCGGGTACTTTCTCTGACGGTAAGCTCAATACAGGTATAAAAGATCCTCGTTGTCGTGCGGTACTCGGTGAATTTGTTTCTCACGGCGCAAATGGGAAAATCTTAACCGATGCCAAGCCACACATTGGCACAGATGTTTTGGTGGGTGTTGTTAAGAATATCCGTAATGAGATTATTTCCCTTGGCGGCAAGGTGCTTTTTGGCACGAAGCTTCAAAAAATCAACATATGTAATAATAGTGTGCAATCAATTGTTGCAAATGGAAAGGAAATATTGTGCAATACCGTAGTGCTTGCTACCGGGCACTCCGCACGTGATGTTTTTGAGCTTTTGGCTGATAACGGTGTTGAAATGCTGCGCAAACCGTTTTCTGTGGGAGTTCGTATTGAGCACTTACAGGAGGATATAAATAAGTCGTTATATGGAAAGTTTTGTAACCACCCTGCGTTATCGGCGGCAGATTATAAACTCGCAACCCACTTACCGAATGGCAGGGGTGTGTATACATTTTGTATGTGCCCTGGCGGTGAGGTTATAAATTCTTCAAGTGAAGCCGGCGGGCTTGCTGTTAACGGTATGAGCTATTCGGCGCGCGACGGCAAAAATGCCAATAGCGCTTTGCTTGTGGGTGTAAACCCCGAAGATTTTTCGGGAGATGATGTTCTGGCAGGGTGTGAGTTCCAAAGAGAAATTGAACAAAAGGCATATAATATATGCAAAGGTGCTGTGCCTGTTACAACTGTTGGTCAGTTTGTTTTTAATAAAGAACCTGAAATTACAAATGTAAAGCCAACCGTTAAGCCTAAATATTCTTTTGCTGATTTTGAAAATATATTCCCGTCCTTTGTTACCGAAAGCTTAAAACAGGGAATAATGGAATTTGATAAGAAAATTAAGGGCTTTGCGAATGAGAATGCTGTGCTTACTGCTCCCGAAACGAGAAGCTCGTCGCCTGTAAGAATTGTGCGTGACGAAAATTTTCAGAGTATAAGCCTTAAAGGTTTATACCCGGCGGGTGAGGGCGCAGGATATGCAGGCGGTATAATGTCGGCGGCGGTTGATGGTATTAAAATTGCTGAATTTATTATAAATAAGTGATTTTGCCTAAAATAACCTGTATTTTTTAAATATTAAAAGCACATTTGAACAAACTATCAAGTGTGCTTTTAAATTTTTAAAATTTTTTCAAAAAAGTTTAAAAAAAGTGTTGACAAAGGGGAATAGATGTGGTAATATAATCGGGCGCCCTTGAGAGAGGGAGCGAAAAACGGACCTTGAAAATTAAACAACGACAATAATAAGGACCCGACAATTCTC
>JAZQGI010000025.1:0-33317 GCA_045539955.1 Acutalibacteraceae bacterium
GAAATGCTTAGTGAGAAAAAGATTGTTAATGATGAATTAAATCTGATTATTGATTTAAAGAAGAGATTAATTGGAATTCTTAAAGGGGACGCTAAGGAAATATGCTGTAATGTAAATGCTAAAATTGGACAAATCGAGGAAATGATGGCGAGTCAAGAATAGCTGATTTTCTACTAATAGGTCAATCCATAGGTCAATTCCTAATATTAAATTTCGCAATACCTGATAAATACAGGCAAAATGAGGTGTCAAACAACGGACTCTGACTCCGTCATTTCAAGGTTCGAATCCTTGTGCCCCAGCCAGAAAAACCGACAAGTTTCAACTTGTCGGTTTTTCAACTAAATCCACCCTTGCGGGTGGGTGAAATCTTGCTTTGCAATGTGAAATACGCCTTCGGCGTGTGAAATTCGCCTCGTCGGCGAGTGGATAGATTTAATTTCACTTTCTGCGATAGCAGAAAATTTCACAATTCACAAAGTGAATTATTTCACCGCGAGCGTTAGCGAACGATTTCACTAAAACTGCGAGAGTTCGAATTCATACGCAAAACTACCGAATATATCTTTTTCGTAGCCCCAGCCAAAAATCGACAAGGTTCGACAGAGCCTTGTCGATTTTACTTTTTCACTATTAACTTTTCACTCTTCTCTAAGATATCCGTTTTATATTTACAAACAACCACGGTTATGATAGACTTGATTTAAAGGAGTGTTCCATTATGCGTTTAAAAAATAATTTTTGTGAAATATCTATTAATAAAATATCCGCTCCCTTAACTACCGAGACTTACGATTTTATTTATGATTTTGAAAACTATAAAGAAGAGGAATTTAAAAATATATTAGATATTAACATTGTTTTAAAAGGGAAAATGTCAGATTAGCCCTTTATTGTGATTATTGCGGAAATTATGAGACCTGCACCGTTTTAAACGGCGACAAATTGATTGTGGTAATGTTTTCCACCGTTTACGAAATCAATACACTTAACGGTGAAGCAAGATATCTTTTTCTAAACGACCTTGCCGGTGCGTACGGAGTGTACAAGGTAGATGACGGATATATTATTCACGGGGAAATGTATGTGGTTAAGATAGACTATGATTTAAATATCATTTGGACATTTTCGGGAAAAGATATTTTTGCTTCTCCTGACGGCAAAGATGCCTTTACTATTTATAAGGATAGGATAGAATTAATCGATTTTGAAAATAATCGTTACACCATTAATCTTAACGGTGAATTACTACAACAAATAATGATAAACAACGTTAAATATAACTCTTTTAAAAAAATAACCGAAAACCCTATCATATTAGATTTTTCCAAATGCAAATATCCGCACAATATCCATTTAATACTTAAAGAAAAATTTGGTCTTCCCGAATATTACGGCGAAAATTGGGACGCGTTATGGGACTGCATTCAATATCTTTTTGAAGACGAAACCTGTGTGGAAATTCATAATTTTTATTCATCAAAAATAGAGTTGCAAGATTATTGCAAACCATTATTCACAATATTTGATGATATACACGAAGAAAACCCAAGCTTTACATATAAAATAATTTCGTAATTTCCAAAGCTTCTTACCGCCTGTTGCAAGTATCAAATCACTTCACAAATTGTTGATTTAAAGGGCGATTTGTGGTATAATTCTTCTCAAATACTTGTGCAATTTTAAAAGGAGGAGAATTATGCGCGAAATTAAAAAGATTTTAAAATTTTTTAGCGTTTGCATTTTACTCGGTATTTCAGGCGGAATTATCGGCGCAGGATTCTCACACTCTATAAGCCTTGTTACAAATTTCCGCCAAGAAAATGGGTTTATTCTCTGTCTTTTGCCCATTCTTTCTCTTTTGGTTGTTTTCATTTATAAAAAACTTGATATTACAGGTATGGGTACCAACCAGGTATTAGAAAGTGCCGACGGAAAAAACACCCTCTCGGCAAAATTGCCTCTCGGCATTGTGCTTAGCGCTGTGCTTTCGCACCTTTTAGGCGCATCTGTAGGACGCGAGGGCGCGGCTTTACAAATCGGCGGCGGTACCGCAACGTTTTTTGCGCATAAATTCCACTTATCCGAAAACCAAAGACAAATTTTAGTGCGCGCGGGTATGGCGGCGGTATTTTCTGCAGTTTTCGGCACCCCGCTTGCATCATTTTTCTTCGCGCTCGAAATAGTGTGTGTTGGAAAGCTTCACCTTAAATCAGCCATTCCTTGTTTTATAACCTCTTTTACGGGATATTACACTTCGCTTTTCTTCGGTGCGCACCCCGAAAGATTTAATCTTCCTTTCGCTCCCGAATTTTCTTTTAATATTGCTTGGAAAATCACAGTTTTAACCGTTTTAGTATCAATTTTAAGCATAGGTTTTTGCTACGCTTTGCGCTATTCTTCTAAATTCGTGAAAAATCTTATTAAAAACGAATATCTGCGAATTGCCATAGGCGGTGCAGTTGTTTTTGCGCTGACAGTTTTAGTAGGTAATCAGGACTACAACGGCGCAGGGGTGAATGTTATAGAGCGCATTTTCGACGGCGGATTTAGCCCGTATTCACTCAACTTCCGCCCCGAAGCATTTTTGCTAAAGCTTATTTTCACTTGTGTTTGCGTTTCGGCAGGCTTTAAAGGCGGAGAAATTGTGCCAACACTCTTTATCGGCGCCACCTTTGGCGCGCTCGTTGCAACAATTGTGGGTCTGCCCGTTGCTTTCGGAGCGGCGCTTGGTATGGTTTTGCTTTTTTGCGGTGTAACAAATTGTCCGCTCGCATCCCTGTTTTTAGGAATAGAGCTGTTTTCAGGTGTGGGAACATGGTACTTTTTGCCCACAGTTGCGCTTTGCTTTTTGCTTTCGGGTAAAATCAGTCTATACTCTGCCCAAAAGCACCATTTTAAATATTTATAGGAATGATATAAATGAAAAACGAGCTTATAACTCTTAAAACTCCAAGCGGTGAAAATTTTGATATTGAAAACTGGAATGTATATCCTCGCCCGCAAATGAAGCGTGATTCTTTTGTGTGTCTTAACGGCGAATGGGATTTTTGCACCAACAGGACGGGCGACATTCCAAATAAGTTTAACGAGAAAATAATTGTCCCTTTTTGTCCGCAGTCGGCTTTATCGGGTGTAAACCGTCTTATTCCCGACAAAGACTACCTCATATATAAAAGGGATTTTACTTTGCCAAAAAATTTCAATAAAGGTAGGGTTTTGCTCCACTTCGGCGCGGTTGACCAAACTGCAAATGTTTTTATAAACGGCAAAAAAGCAGGCACGCACGAGGGCGGATATGAGCCTTTCTCTTTTGATATAACCGATTTTTTAGAAGATAAAAACACGCTTATCGTTATCGCTAAGGACGAGCTTGACACTTTCCGTTTGCCTTACGGCAAGCAAAAACACAAGAGAGGCGGTATGTGGTACACCGCTGTTTCGGGAATTTGGCAAACGGTTTGGCTTGAAAGCGTACCCGAAAAATATATAAAATCAATTAAAATCGATGCCGACGACAAGAAAGCAACCGTTTTCGTAAACGGCTGTAAGGACGGCAAAATTCTCCTTGATGGAAATGAATTTGAAATTAAAAACGGCAAAGCCAAAATCAAGCTTAAAAATCCGCTTTTATGGTCGCCTGAAAGCCCGAATATATATGATTTCACCATTTTTTCAGGCGAAGACAAAGTAGAATCTTATTTGGCTTTCAGAAAGATTAAGAGCAAGGTTGTAAACGGCATCCCCCGTCTTTGCCTTAACGGTAAGCCCTACTTTTTCCACGGACTTTTAGACCAAGGCTACTTCCCCGACGGTATTTTCACCCCCGCTTCGCCTTTAGAATTTAAAAATGATATTATTTCTATGAAAAACCTCGGCTTTAATATGCTTCGCAAGCACATTAAGGTTGAACCGCAGTTGTTTTATTACTACTGTGATATTTACGGAATGGCGGTTTTCCAGGATTTCGTTAATAACGGGGATTATTCTTTCATCCGTGATACCGCTTTACCGACTGTCGCACTCAAAAAACTTCCCG
Organism: Acutalibacteraceae bacterium; assembly: GCA_045539955.1. Taxonomy (GTDB): domain Bacteria; phylum Bacillota; class Clostridia; order Oscillospirales; family Acutalibacteraceae; genus UBA737. Next base: position 4,040 of record JAZQGI010000025.1, read on the forward strand.
ACAAGCTGTTGCACACCAAAAAGACTCACCGACAGGCCTTTATAGACGGTATGCTTTCAACTGTAAACACTCTTTATAATCACCCGTCTATTGTTTATTGGACAATTTTCAACGAGGGTTGGGGGCAGTTTTGCGCTGACGATATGTATGATATCTTAAAATCGGTTGACTCTTCACGAATAATCGACTCGACTTCAGGTTGGTTCAAGGCAAAACGCACCGATGTCGAAAGCGAGCATGTATATTTTAAACCTGTAAAAATTAAAAAAAGCGACAAACCGATCGTGCTTTCGGAATTTGGGGGATATTCCTACAAGCCCGAAAATCATATTGCCAACAAAAACAACACCTACGGCTACCGCTTTTTCAAAACCCAAGCCGATTTTATGAACGCTTTGGAAATACTTTATGAAAAAGAGATTATACCCCAAATCAAAAAAGGTCTTTGCGGTGCGGTTTATACCCAAGTATCCGACGTGGAAGACGAAACAAACGGACTTTTAAGCTATGACCGAAAAATATTAAAAGTAGACAAGTCAAAAATGCTTGAAATTGCGGAAAAAATATATTCTTACATTTAATTTACAAGTAAAAACTGCGTTTTCTTTACGCGGTTTTTACTTTTTGTTTATACCTTGTTCACAAAATCTAATTATAATTTACGTATCTTATTTTGGAAGGGATTTTGCCAATGTATGTAATAAAAAATGCCTTAAAATGTATAGGCAGAGCCAAGGCAAGAAGCGTTTTAATCGGTATTATAGCGCTTGTAATTGCAGTTTCGGCTTGCCTTGGGCTTTCCATCCGTCAAGCAGCACAAAACGCTAAGGAAACTACCTTAAACGGAATGAAAGTAACCGCTACAATTTCAGTTGACCGACAGTCTATGATGCAAAATATGACACCGCCCGACAGTGACCGCTCTCAAGGCGGTTTTGACCGCGACGCTTTTAAGAGCCAAATGGGCGAGATGTCATCCTTGACGCTCGAGGAATATAAAACCTATGCTATGGCTGATTCGGTAGAAGATTTTTATTATACTCTGACCGCATATTTCAACGGCTCCGATAATTTAGAGCCTGTGACAGAAGAGGATGCCGAGTCCCAAGACGCTAACACCCAACAAGGCAAGGGCTTCCAGATGGATGACCGCGGCGGTATGAAAGCCTTGCGAGCTAACGGTGATTTTGCAGTTATCGGCTACAGCTCTGACAGTGCTATGACCGATTTTATTAACAATACCGCTTCCATTTCAAGCGGTACGGTCTTTGAAGAAGACACCGCCAACAGTACCTGCATAATTTCAGAAGAGCTTGCCTCTTTTAACGATTTAAAAACAGGTGACACGATCGAAATTTCCAATGCAAACGCCGAGGCTGAAGCTTATAGCCTTGAGGTTGTTGGCATTTATACAAACAGCGAAACCAATGAATTTTCACAATCTGCATTCGGCACAAGCCAAGACCCTGCAAACCGCATTTATATGAGTGCACGTGCACTGCAAAATATCATAACCCAATCTGAAGCGGTCTCCACTACCGCTACCACCGGAAGCGGAAGAGAATATGAAACCGCACTAAACGGAACTTTGAACACCACATATTCTTTTGCGGATATTGAAGCCTATAATAAATTCGAACAAGAGGTTCGCGATTTAGGTTTGAGCGAGGATTACACCGTTTCTTCAAGCGACCTTACAGCCTTTGAAAACAGTCTTACACCTCTTAATACGCTAAGCTCTATGGCAGGTTGGTTCTTACTTGTGATTTTAATTATCGGCGCGGTGATTCTCGTTGTGCTTAATATATTTAATGTACGCGAACGCAAATATGAAATCGGCGTGCTTACGGCTATGGGTATGAAGAAAAGCAAGGTCGCGTTGCAGTTTGTATGTGAAATTCTTGTTATCACAATGATATCTGTAATTATTGGTGCTGGTATAGGCGCTGTAAGTTCTGTTCCTGTGACAAACGCTCTGCTCGAAAGCCAGACACAAAGCCAGAGCGAAAACATACAACAGCTTGCAAATAACTTCGGCAGGCCCGGAAATATGGAAAATAACGGGCAAATCTCTGCCCCGCCTGATATTCCGCAAGAAAACAGCGAGGGCTTTGGCGGAAAAATGGAGCAGATGATCGGCTCTGCCGCCAATTATATTACCGAGGTTGACTCTGCTATGAACCTTACGGTTGTTTTGCAAATGCTCTTAATCGGCTTGGGTTTAACTCTCATTGCGAGTGGTGTTTCAGTTATGTTCGTTATGCGCTATGACCCGCTTAAAATACTTGCAAACCGCGATTAGAAAGGAGAAGAAAATGGGAATTTTAACACTTAATAATGTATGCTTTTCATACGGTAAAACCCCTGTGCTGAAAGATATTTCCTTCGATTTTAAAACGGGTAAAATGTACTGTATTGCGGGTAAATCCGGCGCAGGTAAAACCACTCTTTTATCGCTCCTTTCAGGTCTTGCAAACCCCACAGACGGCAGTATTGAATACGACGGAAAGGATATTAAAAAAATCGACAAGTATAATTTCCGCTCAAAATATATTGGCGTCATTTTTCAAGCCTATAATCTTTTAACAAAGTTTACAGCGCTCGAAAATGTTGTGCTTTCAATGGATATTGCAGGGGTCAAGAAGTTAAACAAAAAGCAAAAAGCATAGGAACTGCTTTTAAGTGTAGGTCTAAGCGAGGCGGAGGCTAACCGTCCTATTTTGCAACTTTCGGGCGGACAGCAACAGCGTGTTGCGATTGCGCGAGCGCTTTCCTACAATCCTGATATTGTTCTTGCAGATGAGCCAACAGGAAATCTTGACCGAGATACCGAAAACGAGATTATGTCGATTTTCAGAGATTTAACAAACCAAGGAAAATGCGTAATTCTTGTAAGCCATTCACCTGCTGTAGCCGCTCTTTGCGACGAAAAATATGAGCTTACTAAAATCTAAATTTCTTTTCTTTTTTGGGCTGTGTATACTTACACAGCCACTTTTTCCGCATTTTTCTACTATTTATAGCATAAAACACTTGCAATTTATACAAAATGTGGTAAAATGAAAATATCCCAAAAAAATTAAAAAGGAGAGAAAAAAACATGGACAAGTTCTTCAAAATCAAAGAACGCGGTTCAACAGTTAAAACCGAAATCATTGCGGGTCTTACCACTTTCTTTGCAATGGCTTACATTGTAATCGTAAACCCCAATCAGTTAGTAGGCTTTAGCTTCAATGTTCCCGGCATCCCTCAAATCTGGAATGCAGTTTACATTGCATCCATCATCGGTGCTTTTGTCGGCACAATTCTCTATTCGCTTTATGCGAAGCTTCCCTTTGCGCAGGCTTGCGGAATGGGTCTTAACTCATTCTTCTTCACCTCTTTCATCTTACCGCAGGTTATCTCGGGCGGAGATGTAATCAAGGGTTACCACGCAGGTCTTGTTTGCATTCTTATCTCTGGTCTTATCTTCCTTATTTTATCAGTTACCGGTGTTCGCTCCAAGCTTGCAAAATCTTTACCTGACTGCTTGAAGAAATCTATCCCTGCAGGTATCGGTCTCTTTATCGCATTCATCGGCTTCCAGAATGTTGGCATTATTCAGGCTAACCAGTACACTCTCGTACAATTCGTTAAGATTAACGGCGCTAAATGGGCAGATATCGCTCCCGCTATCATAGCTTTGGTTGGCTTTGTAATTATTGCTATCCTTTCTAAGCTTAATGTTAAGGGTGCTGTTCTTATCGGTATTCTTGCTACTACCGTTATTTACTATCTTGCTACTTGGCAACTTCCTGTTTTCGACCTTGGTCAAATCGGTCAGACCTTTAAAGATTTCGCCACCGTTGGTATCACAGGCGTATTCAAGGCTGAATCTTGGAAAGCTGCTTTCGACGGCACAACAATCGGCTCTATATTCTCGGTAATTATGATTATCGTTGTTTATTGCTTGGTTGATATGTTCGATACCATTGGTACTCTCTACGGCGCTGCTTCCGAAGCTGATATGCTCGACGAAAACGGCGACCCTGTTGAAATCGAAAAATCAATGGCTTGTGACGCTATCGCTACCTGCACAGGCGGTGTTTGCGGTACTTCTACAGTTACAACCTTCGTTGAATGCTCTGCAGGTGTTGCTGCAGGCGGCAGAACAGGTCTTACAAGTCTTGTAGTATCTATCTGCTTCGCACTTTGCCTCTTCTTATCACCTATTGCAAGTATCGTTCCTGCTGCCGCAACCGCTCCTGCGCTCATCTTCGTAGGCGTTTTGATGCTCAAGAACTTTGCTAAGGTTGATATGAGTGATATGCTCAGCGCAGTTCCTGCATTCCTTACTCTTGTTATGATGCCTCTTACATACTCAATCGCAAACGGTATCGGTATCGGCGCTATCGCTTACACCCTTATCGCTTTGTTCACAGGCAAATATCAGAAGAAGGATATTACAGTTACCATCATTGCATTACTCTTTGTTTGCAAATTTATTTTCGGTACACTTTAATCTTTAAAACTTCAAAAAGCCATCGGTTCGACCGATGGCTTTTTTGTTTTATTTAAACATTGTCTGTACGCCGTCAACGAATTCGCTTGCCGCTTTTATTAGCTTTGCTCCGCCTTTTTCGGTTTTCTTTCCGTTTTTATTAAGCATAATTTTTCCTGTAATCATTGCCGCCGCGCCTGCAACCATACCCGCGCCGACGCCTTTCATAAAGCTTGATGTCTTGTTTTGCATTTTAAAACCCTCCTTCAAAATTATTATTGACTTTATAAGTGTTTTTATTTTAAATTTGCAAAATTTACAAATTATACTATATTTTTTTTATTTTTTGTAGTATAATACCATTAACTGTAAATATTCTGACCAAAGAGGTATTTTAATATGGGTTTACTTAAAAAGCTTTTCGGTGATTACAGCCAAAAAGAGATTAAAAGAATTCTGCCTTTGCAAGCAAAGGTTTTAGAATTAGAAGAAGAATATAAAGCCCTTTCTGACGAAGAACTTCGCGGCAAAACACAAGAATTCAAAAACCGCTTGGAGCAAGGCGAAACCCTTGATGATATTCTGCCCGAAGCCTTTGCCGCCTGCAGAGAAGCTGGCGATCGTGTTCTCGGTATGAGGCACTTCCCTGTGCAGATTATCGGCGGTATTATTCTGCATCAAGGCAGAATTGCCGAAATGAAAACAGGTGAAGGTAAAACTCTTGTTGCCACTTTGCCTGCTTATTTAAATGCGCTTTCTGGCAAAGGTGTGCACATTGTAACGGTTAACGATTACCTTGCAAAGCGTGACTCAGAATGGATGGGTAAGCTTTACAAATTTATGGGGCTTTCGGTCGGCCTTATTATCCACGGTATGAGCCATCAGGAAAAGCAAGAAGCCTACCGCGCTGACATTACCTATTGCACTAACAACGAATTAGGCTTTGACTATCTGCGTGACAATATGGTAACCTACAAGGAAGAACAGGTTCAGCGAGAACACAATTTCGCCATTGTGGACGAGGTTGACTCAATTTTAGTAGATGAGGCGAGAACTCCGCTTATCATTTCAGGACAGAGCGATAAATCAACCGATTTATACACTTCGGCTAACCGCTTTGCAAAATCCCTTAAAATGTTCAAAATTAAGGAAATGGACGATAAGGCGAGCGACAGCGAAACCAATTACGACGGCGACTATGTTGTTGACGAAAAGGCGAAAAGCTGTACTCTTACCCCGTCGGGCGTTAAAAAGGCTGAGGAATATTTCCAGATTGAAAACCTTAACGACAGTGAAAACATAGCTATTGCCCATCACATAAACCAAGCTATCCGCGCTCACGGTATTATGAAACGTGATGTTGACTATGTTGTAAAAGACGGCGAAGTTATAATTGTTGACGAATTTACAGGCCGTCTTATGTTCGGCAGACGCTATAACGAGGGACTGCATCAGGCTATTGAAGCCAAAGAGGGCGTACAGATTGCAAAAGAATCTAAAACCCTTGCTACCATTACTTTCCAGAACTTCTTCCGCCTTTATAACAAACTTTCGGGCATGACGGGTACCGCTATGACCGAAGAGGCCGAATTTCAGGAAATATATAAGCTTGATGTTATCGAAATTCCGACCAACAAGCCTATTGCCCGTATCGACGAAAATGATGTGGTTTACAAAACCGAAAAGGCAAAATTCAGCGCTGTTATCGACAAGATCATCGCCTGCCACCAAAAAGGTCAGCCTGTGCTTGTAGGTACTGTCACTATCGAAAAATCAGAGCTTTTGTCGGCAATGCTCAAAAAACGCGGAATAAAGCATAATGTTCTTAACGCTAAGCACCACGAAAAAGAGGCTGAAATTATTGCTCAGGCAGGTAAATTGGGCGCAGTTACTATTGCTACAAATATGGCGGGACGCGGTACCGATATTATGCTTGGAGGTAATGCAGAATATTTAGCTAAAGCGGCTTTGCGTCACGACGGATTATCAGAAGAAATGATAATTGAGGCAACAGGATTTGCCGAAACAGATGACAGCGAAATTCTGTCTGCACGTGAAAAATATACCGAATATTACAATAAATTCAAAGCAGAAATTGCCCCCGAAGCCGAAGCGGTGAGAAATGCGGGCGGCCTTGCCATTATCGGCACCGAAAGGCACGATTCCAGACGAATTGACAACCAGCTCAGAGGCCGTGCAGGCCGTCAGGGCGATAACGGTAATACACAGTTCTTTATATCACTGGAAGATGACCTTATGCGTCTTTTCGGAGGCGAGAGAATCGGCGCACTTATGGACACTCTAAAGGTTGAAGAGGATATGCCGCTTGAAAACAGTATGCTTTCTCACACCATAGAAAATGCACAGAAGAAAAAGGAAGGTATGAACTTTGCCATCCGAAAGAACGTGCTTCAGTATGACGATGTTATGAACAAACAGCGTGAATTGATTTATACTCAGCGCGGCAAGGTTCTTAACGGAGAAAACCTTAAAGAAACTGTTCTTAGAATGATTGACGATACGGTTGACTCCTATTGCCAGATTTTCCTCAGTGATACTGCCGTTCACGATAACTGGGACTTAAAGGGTCTTCGCGAATATTTCTTGGGTTGGATAACCTCTCCCGAAGATTTGCAGTTTACAACCGAAGAACTCGGCAACACCTCTCGTGAAGAGGTTGCAGATTTCCTCAAAGAAAAGGCACGCAAAATTTACGAAATAAGAGAAAACGAGTTTGGAAGCGATATGATGCGCGAAATTGAGCGTGTAATGTTGCTTCGAAGTGTTGATACCAACTGGATGGACCATATCGACGCTATGGACCAACTGCGCCAAGGCATTGGTCTTCGTGCTTACGGTCAGCACGACCCTGTAATTGAATACCGTAACGATAGCTATGATATGTTTGAAGCTATGACTAACTGTATCCGCGAGCAGACAGCAAAGCTTGTTATGACTGTCCGCATTAAAAAGGACGAGGAAGTAAAGCGCGAAAAGGTAGCAAAGGAAACAGGCACAGGCGATAAACCCTTAACTGTCAGAGGTAAGGGTGTTGTCGGCAAAAATGCGCTTTGCCCGTGCGGAAGCGGTAAAAAGTATAAACGCTGCTGCGGAAAAGACATTGATTAATTCGGAATTAGGAATGCGTAATGCATAATTAAACCCACGGAAATTTCCGTGGGTTTATTTTTTTAAAACCTATATTTAAAATTAAAACTTAAAATCAAAAAATTTAATTTTTCCGTCTTCTATTTCTATTGCCTCGCGGTACTCCCCAAAGCCGATTTTTCTGATGCCTTTATACGCTTCGCAAATACCGATAAATCCCCATAAAATACAGCTTGTAATCACTGCAGAAGCTATCATTTTTCTTAAAAATTCTTTCATTTTTTCTCCTTATTTTATCGTTTTTAAAAGAGCAACTAAAGCGTTGCCGACAAGCTCTGCCGAATATGTTGCTTCATCCAAGGTGTTAGCCTCTGTACCAAATTCCAAGAGCAGTGAGCCTGTTGTTAAATTTTGATTATATTTACTTGACCGCAATAAAATAGGTCGGGCAAGTGTTGGGTATTGAAGTTCTATTTTTTGCTGTAATTTTACTGCAAGTGAAAGATTTTCTCTCCACTTAGGATAATCCTTAACATTACCGCTCTCGCTTCCCATAACAAGCATAACCTGAGCTGCTTTTTTACCGCCGATTTCGGTCACTAATTTTGCTTTTCCGTCATCTGTCGAAACAGAATCTCGGTGTAAATCAAGCACGATTTTTATGCTTGGATATTTTTTAAGATAGGAACTGACGGTGTTTGCGCTTCGGCCATAGCTTCCTGTATATTCAGGATAATCGTGCTTTGTTGTGTCGTGAAGCGTTTTTATGCCGTTTTCATTGAGTTTTTGAGTTATTATACTGCCGATTTTTACCATATTTTTAGCGTTGTCTGTACTTCTGGGTTGGTCCTCTTGGGTATAATATTCGCTCTCTTTTTGCATATAGCTTTCGGTTGTGTGGGTGTGCATTATAAGCACCTGAGGCTCTCCGTTTTCTTCTATTTTAAATTTGAGATTTTGATTTAAAAGAGCTTTTAGATCTATATCAAAAGAGGTTGAATTTTTTAAATAAACACTGTCATACGATAAAGGCGCTGTATATGGAGAAATATAACGAGAGGTGATTTTCCCCTTAATCGCCTCGACGGAAACCTCTGCCGACTGGGTTTCGCTTACTTGACTTTGGGTATTTTCTTGTGTTAGTGGCGCTTTTTCTTCATTTTCTTGTTTTTTTTCTGTTTTTTGGGGTGAATTTTCCTCGGTTTTTGAAAACGTGTCGGTGAATGTCGGTTTTTTTTCAGGTATAGTATTAACAGAACCCCAAAAAAAATAACACACAAAGAAAAAGCAAAGCAAATAGCAAGTTATAAGCCTTGCTACAGCATAACCGTCACGCATATAAACACCCCCACGGGTATTTTATGCCAAAAAGCCCTTTTTTAGACCAGACTTAAGACAATATCCGGCTCTATTTCAGGCTGAAGAAAAATATTAAGCGCGGCGGAAATTGCTTCACTCATACGCATAGAAAGGAGGTCAGCATCCTTAGGGGTTACAAGTAAATCTGTTTTTTGTTCTGCTTGTTTTCCTGTAAGCTCATGTGCGATAACAGCGGCTTCAACAACTGTGGGTACGCCGATTGCAACTGTCGGCACACCTAAAGTGGTTTGGCTTAATTCTTTTCGGGTGTTTTTTACACCTGAACCGGGGGAAATTCCGCTGTCGCAAAGCTGTATTACAGAAAACAAATTTTCGGTGTTATTCGCGCAAAGCGCATCTATAACAATTACAGCATCTGGCTTTGTTTCTTTTACAACCGAAGAAACAATTTCGCTTGCCTCAATTCCTGTTTTTCCAAGCACGCTTGGTGTTATAACCGAAACAGATTTCATTTTTTCAAGACCTGAAAGACTTTTAAACTGTCCTATTATGTGTCTTGTTGCAAGAATTTTCGAAGCAGTGTGAGGACCTATATTGTCACTTGTGATTTCACAGTTTCCAAGCCCCACAACTAAAATATTTTCTCTTTTTTGGGGTAAAAGCTCACAAAGGCAGAAAATAAGGGCTTTTTTAATTTCTTTAAAATCGGGCAAAAGCGCTATGCTTCCAACCTTAATAGTGGCATATTTTCCTTTTCTTTTTTTGTAAGGATTATTTTCATCAAGTTCAGTAAATAATGCCTTGACTTTTCCAAAGTTTTTCTCTTTTATTGAACCTTTTTTTGAAAGTTTTTCAAACTCTATTGCAAGGTCTGTTCTGCACTGCATTTTTATCCCCCAAATCAATTAAAAAAGTTGCAAAATTCTATATAATATGATATACTAATATAGATATATTATATTATAGACAAAAAAGTATAAAAAATGAGGTGATTTTATAATGTCTTCTAATCCTTTGAATGAAATTTGGGCAGCCATTTGTGACGAATGTAAAAAAACAATTTCAGAGGTTGCCTTTAACTGCTTTTTGAAAGATTTAAAGCCTGTCTTTTTCAACGATAGCGAATTCACCGTTTCCTTAAATGACGAATATAAAAGAGGTATTGTAGAACAAACCTATACCGAGCTTTTTAAAAAATGTATTAAAACCGTTTTAGGTATTGATATGGACTTCCGCGTAATTATGCGCGACGAAGAAAAGGAAATTTTAGATGCAGAACAATTCTCTGCCGGTCTTTCCTTTGAAGATTTCTTCACCTTTGATAATTTCATTGTCGGTTCTACAAACCGTTTTGCTCATGCGGCTTCTTTAGCTGTTGCAGAAAGCGAGATTCCACAGCCAACATATAATCCTCTTGTAATATACGGTCCTTCGGGTGTTGGTAAAACCCATCTTATGCTGGCAATAAAAAATCATATGAAATTTAAATATCCCGGTAAAAATATTAAATTCATTCGCGGTGAGGATTTTACAAACCAGCTTATAGCGGCATTACAGCAAGGTAAATTAGGTCTTGGTACGATAGATGATTTTCGCAACATACGAAATGTTGATGTTCTTTTAATTGACGATATTCACTTTATCGCAGGTAAAGAGCAAACACAGGAAGAATTTTTCAATACCTTTAATGCCCTTTATCAGAACAACAAGCAAATTGTTGTAACACTTGACCGTCCGCCAAGAGAAATTAAAACCTTGGACGACCGCATACGCTCTCGTCTTGAAGGGGGACTTTTTGCTGATATTTCTCTTCCAGACTTTGAAACAAGGGTTGGAATTATAAACAAAAAGGCCGAGCAGTTTAATATTACTCTCGACGAAAATATAGTTTTCTATATTGCAGAGCATTTAAAGGCTAACACCCGTCAGATTGAGGGTGTTGTTAAAAAGCTTCAGGCTTATATTTCAATCCAAGGCCGTACCCCCTCAATTTCGGTTGTGCAGACAATTGTTCGTGATATTATAACTGACGATACTCCCGAACCTATAAAAATTGAAAATATTATAAGTGAGGTTGCAAAAACCTACAATGTATCTGTAAGTGATATTCTTTCAAACCGCAGAACTGCATCTTTAGCTCTTGCGCGTCAGGTTGCAATGTATATTGCCCGAGAAATGACAGACCTTTCTTATAAACAAATAGGCGAATCCTTTGGTAAAGACCATACAACCGTTTTACACAATGTAAATAAGATTGAAAACTTCTTAAAGGACAAGCCTTACCAAAAAGAATTGGTTGAAGATATAATCAAAAATTTGAGAGCTTCCAACCAGACAGTTTATTAACATATTAACCTTTATAAACTGAAAACTTATTAACAGGTGTGTTGATAATTAAAAATTATTCTAATTATCAAAAAATTATCAAAATTTATATCAACATCTTTATTTTGCTTGAATAAAGCTTTTATGATACTTTTCCACCTTTTCCACCGCCTTTATTATTACTGTTATTTTTTAAATTTATTTAAGGAGACAAAAAATGATTTTTTCAGTTGAAAGAACAAAATTGCTTGAAGCTGTACTTAAACTTCAAAGTGTAGTTGCTTCAAAAACTTCAATGCCTGTCCTTGAGGGTATTCTTATTTCTGCCGAACAAGGAAAAATAACTCTTGTAGCATATAATCTTGAAATGGGAATGAAAAAAGAAATATATGCAAAATGCGAACAAGAGGGTGACATTGTAATAAATGCCCGTCTTCTTGCAGAAATTTTAAGAAAAATGAATGGAATGCAGGTAGAAATTTCTGCTGATGAGCGTCTTAACTGCAATATTAAAAGCAACGAAGCTACTTTTGATATTATGGGTATGGCTGCAACAGATTTTCCTGAAATTCCTACCGTAAACGAAACAAATTCTTTTTCTTTGCAGGCAAAGGTTTTAAACGGACTTAAAAAAGGTACTTCTTTTGCGGCTGCTCAGACTGAGGGAAGTAAGCCAATTCTTACAGGTATAAATATTTCTCTTTTTGATGGTTTCATTCAGTTTGTAGCGATTGACGGTTACCGCCTTGCTATTAAAAAAGAAAAAATTGATATTAATAAACAAATGGAATTTACAGTTACCAGTAAAGCTGTAAACGAAGCGGTAAAGCTTATTGAAGATGAAAATGAAGAAATCAACATTAACGTTGGAGAAAGGTTAATAAGTTTCAATGTAAACGGCTATAATTTCATTTCCCGTCTTTTAGAGGGTGACTTTGTAAATTATAAGAAAACTTTGCCACAATCTTACAAACAAAAGGTTTGTGTTAATACAAGAGATTTAATTAATACAATAGAGCGTGTGTCTCTTCTTATAAGCGAATCGTTTACAACTCCTGTAAGATGCTATTTTAATGAGCTTAATGTTATTTTTACCTGTGCTACCTCTCAAGGAAGAGCAACAGAAACCTTTAATACAAAATTAGAGGGAGAAAATTTTGAAATAGGTCTTAATAATCATTATTTGCTTGATGCACTTAAGGCTATTGAAGACGAAAATGTTAATATTCTCTTTAACGGCTCAAATGCAGGTGTTCTTATAACTCCGGTTGATAGCGATAACTTTAAATATATGATAATGCCTATGAGGTTGAAATAATGAAAATTAACAAAATCTCAATAAAAGAGGATTTTATACGTCTTGACAGCGCTATGAAATTAGGTAACTTGGTTATAACAGGCGGTCACGCTAAAATTGTGATACAAGAAGGCGAAGTTAAGGTTAACGGTGAAGTTTGTACTATGAGAGGTAAGAAGCTTCATAAAGGCGATATTATTGAATTTGAAGGCATTAAGGTTCAAATAGTATGATTGTTTTAAATTTGGAATGTAAAAATTTCCGTAATTTAGAAGAAGTAAATATTTTTCCTTGTGAAAATATGAATGTTATTTGCGGAGAAAACGCACAGGGAAAAACTAATTTAATTGAAGCTATTTGGCTTTTTACAGGTGCTAAAAGCTTTAGAAATTCAAAAGATAATATTTTTTTAAAATTCGGTTCTCAAAAAGCAGTTTGTTCACTTAATTTTAAGAGTGAGGGAATAGAACAAAATGCAAAAATTGAATTTACTGATAAAAGAACGGCATTTTTTGGCGAAAAAAAATTAAAATCAGCTTCACAGTTAGCAGGAAAATTTAATGCTGTTGTTTTTTCCCCTGTGGATTTGAATTTAGTTTCGGGCGGACCGAGTGAAAGAAGAAAATTTTTAGACTTAAGCATCGGTCAGATTTATCCGTCTTTTATAAATATTCTTAAAAGCTACATAAGAGCTGTAACACAAAGAAATAAAATAATAAAAGATTATAAATATGATTCAACTGTTTCGGTTATGCTTGATGTTTTTGAAGAAGAAATTGCGACTTCAGGCAGAAAAATAATAGAATTCAGAAAAAGATATATTGAAATTCTAAATGAGTTTTTGCCTAATATTTATGATGGTATTTCCTCGGGAAAAGAAATTCTTGAAACCTCATATATATGCAAATCAGGTGAAAATCTGTTTGAAGAACTAAAAAATAGCCGAAAAGAAGATATGTATTCAGGTGTTACATCTGTAGGTCCTCACCGTGATGATGTTGATTTTAAAATAAATTCTCTTACTGTGAAAAGCTTTGGTTCACAAGGGCAAAAACGGAGCGTAGCGCTTGCAGTAAAGCTTGCTGAGGCAGAGGTTATACGCAAAAAAACAGGCGAATGCCCAATAATTTTATTGGATGATGTTATGAGTGAGCTTGATAAACAAAGGCAGAATTTTGTTCTTAATCATATTGAGGGAATGCAGTCCTTTTTAACCTGCTGTGATGAAAGCAATATTGAAAATCTGCAAAGCGGAAAAATTTTCAGAATAAGAAACGGCGGTGTTATATAGTGTATATACATTTAGGCGGAGAATATGTAGTATCACAAGAAGATGTAATAGGGATTTTTGACCTTGAAAATACTACAGTTTCAAAACATACAAGAGACTTTTTGAACAAAAGTGAAAAAAGAAAAGAAGTAATAAATGTTTCTTATGAATTGCCAAAATCTTTTATTCTCACTTCAAAGAAAAATAAAAATAAGGTTTATATATCACAAATTTCCCCAACGACTTTAAATAAAAGACTTGGGATAAATGTAAAATAATTTCTAACTGAAAGGAAAGAATTATGAATAACGAAATTACAACACCGGTAGTAGAGAATTATGACGAAAATTCTATACAAGTACTTGAGGGGCTTGAAGCGGTAAGAAAACGCCCAGGTATGTATATCGGTTCCACAGGAGAACGCGGTTTACACCACTTAGTGTATGAAATTGTGGATAACTCTATTGACGAGGCTTTGGCAGGTTATTGCGATAAAATTACTGTTGAGCTTTTAGATGACGGTATTATTAAGGTCAGCGATAACGGACGTGGTATTCCTGTTGGTATTAACCCTCAAAAAGGAATTCCCACAGTAACTGTTGTATTTACAATTCTTCATGCAGGCGGTAAATTCGGCGGAAGCGGATACAAGGTTTCTGGAGGACTTCACGGTGTTGGTGCCAGCGTGGTTAATGCGTTGTCATCTTGGCTTGAGGTTGAAGTTTGTAACGGTGAAAATGTTTACAAACAAAGATATGAAAAGGGTAATATTGCGACAGAGCTTGAAATTATCGGAAAAACTGATAAAACAGGTACTACTGTCACCTTTAAACCTGACCCTGATATCTTTACCGATACCACAAGATATGATTTTGATATTTTATTGCAGCGTCTTCGTGAGCAGGCATTTCTTAATGCGGGTATCCGTGTAGTTTTAGTTGATAAGAGAAGTGATGCTGAAATTCCCGAAAGAACAGAAGATTTGCACTTTGAGGGCGGTATTAAATCGTATGTTGAATATTTGCTTGAAAAGAGCAAAAAAGACCGTCTTAATAATGATGTTATCTATTTAAGCGGAAGTTCGGGAGATTCTGTAGCAGAAATTGCGCTTTTATGGTCAACCGCTTATGATACAAAGGTTATGTCCTTTGCTAATACAATTCACACTGTAGACGGCGGTACTCACGAATCTTCCTTTAAGACAAGCCTTGCAAGAGTTGTTAATAAATACGGTAGAAACTTTAAGTTTTTAAAAGATGCCGACTCTAACCTTAAAGGTGAAGATATTTCTGAAGGCTTAATTGCGGTTGTAAGCGTTAAGCTTACAGATGCGCAGTTTGAAAGCCAGACTAAAGCTAAGCTTGGTAACACTGCTATCGGTACTTTGGTTAATAATATCGTTGCAGATAAATTGATGCAGTACCTTGAAGAGCATCCCGCTGAGGCTAAAATTATTCTTGATAAGTCTATTGCTTCTTCAAATGCGCGTGAAGCGGCACAAAAAGCCCGCGATTTACAGCGTAATAAGTCGGGTATAGGCGGTAAAACCCGTATGCCTGAAAAATTAAAGGACTGTATTTCAGATGACCCGACTAAGACTGAAATATTTATCGTCGAGGGTGACTCTGCAGGCGGTTCGGCAGTTGAGGGCAGAAACAGTACGTATCAAGCAATTCTTCCTCTTTGGGGTAAGATGCTCAACGTTGAAAAAGCAAGGGTGGACAAGGTTTACGGCAACGATAAATTAACCCCTGTTGTTGTAGCTTTAGGTACAGGTATTGCCGAAAACTTTGATATAAATAAGCTCCGCTATGACAAAATTGTTATAATGGCCGATGCCGATGTTGACGGTAGCCACATAAGAACACTTCTTTTAACTTTCTTCTTCCGTTATATGCCACAGCTTATTGAAACAGGACATATTTATTTAGCTCAACCGCCTCTCTACCGTGTGGCAAAGGGTAAAAAGTATTATGATGCTTTTACTGACGAAGAAAGAGATATGTTTATTGGACAACTCGGCGGTAATGTTGATGTTCAGCGCTACAAGGGTCTTGGTGAGATGAACCCCGAACAGCTTTGGGAAACCACTTTGGATCCTGAGCACAGAACAATGCTTAAGGTAACTATGGCTGACGCTGAGCTTGCAGACCAGACCTTTACAATGCTTATGGGTGAGGAAGTTGAACCGCGCCGTAAGTTTATTGAAGAAAACGCAGTATTTGCGACAGACTTGGATATTTAAGGAGGGATAATAATGGCAAAACAAGAAAATGTATATTGGCCGAGTGACAGTGAAACTAACATTCAGCCTGTAGAAATTGTTGACGAAGTAAGACAAAGTATGCTTCAGTACTCAATGTCAGTACTCGTAGGCCGTGCTATCCCCGATGTTCGAGACGGCTTAAAGCCTGTTCACAGAAGAATACTCTACACAATGTATGAAAATTCCTTGACTCCCGATAAGGCATACCGAAAATGTGCTGATACGGTAGGTTCGGTGCTTGGTAGATACCATCCGCACGGTGACGCTTCTGTTTACGATGCAATGGTTCGTATGGCGCAGGATTTTTCACTCCGATATCCGCTTATAGACGGTCACGGAAACTTCGGTAATATTGACGGCTATCCTGCCGCTGCTTACCGTTATACCGAGTCGAGAATGAATAGGCTTTCTTACAGTATGCTTGACGATATTGACAAGGAAACTGTAGATTTCAGCCCTAACTACGATAACCGTTTGGAAGAACCGACAGTTTTGCCTGTTCGTTTTCCTCAGCTTCTTGTAAACGGTTCTTCGGGTATTGCGGTTGGTATGGCTACCGAAATTCCGCCGCATAATTTGGGTGAAGTTATTGACGGTATGTGCTGTCTAATTGACAACCCCGAAGCAGAATTACAGGATATTTGCCAGTATATTAAGGGACCTGACTTCCCAACAGGCGGTATTATTATGGGCAGAAGCGGTATTCGCGCCGCTTATGCTACAGGCCGCGGTAAAATAGTAGTTCGCGGTAAAGCAGAAATCGAAGAAACCCGTAACGGTCGCTTCAGAATTGTTATTACCGAAATTCCTTATAAGGTTAAGAAACAGGAATTAGTTAAAAATATTTACGATTTAGCGGCTGATAAGCGTATAGAGGGTATTGAAGATGTTGTTGACTACTCTTCTAAGCGTGACGGCGGTATAAGAATTATTGTTGACCTTAAAAAAGATGCAAATCCGCAGGTTGTTCTTAATAAAATTTATAAAAACACCTCTTTGCAGACCACTTTTGGTGCAATTTTGCTTGCTATTGTAAACGGCAAACCGCAAATTTTAACACTCAAAGAGATGCTTCAGAACTGCATTGACTTCCAATGCGATATTATCGAGCGCAGAACAGCTTATGATAAGCGCAAAGCAGAAGAAAGAGCGCATATTTTAGAGGGACTTAAAGTAGCGCTTGACTTTATTGATGAGGTTATTGCTATTATTCGAGCAAGTAAGGGTATTCCCGAAAGTAAGGAAGCTCTTATTGAACGCTTCCAGCTTGACGATATTCAGGCTACTGCTATTGTTCAGATGCAGTTAGGTAAGTTATCAGGTCTTGAAAAACAGAAAATTCTTGACGAATTACAGGAAAAACTCGATTTTATTAAAGAATGTGAAGCAATTCTTGCAAGTAAGACAAGAATACTTGATATTGTTAAGACCGAGGCTTTAAATCTTCGTGACAAGTTCTCTGATGACCGCCGTACCGAAATTACCGATGTTGCAGGTGAGGTTGATATTGAAGACCTTATACCAGAAGAAGAATGTGTTATCACAAAGACTGAAAACGGTTATATCAAGCGTGTTCCTGCAAGTGAATACAGTGTTCAGAACCGTGGCGGTAAAGGTATAAAGGGTATGAATACTCGTGAAGATGACATTGTTCAGAATATGTTCGTATGCTCTTCACACGATAGTATTATGATGTTTACAAACCTTGGTCGTGTTTACAGAATTAAGGCTTACGAAATTCCTGAGGGAAGCCGTCAGAGTAAGGGACTTAGCGTTGTAAATGTTATTCCGCTTATGCCTGAAGAAAAGATAATGACCATTCTTCCTTGCACCGTTAAGGACGATAATGAACGTTATCTTTGTATGGTTACCGAAAAGGGTATTATTAAGCGTACCCGTCTTTCTGAATTTAAGAACACAAGAAAAACTGGTATTATAGCTCTTTCTATTGACGAGGGCGACCAATTAAAATTCGTCCGTATGACCGGCGGTGAAGATAATCTCCTTATCGCTACCCGCAAGGGCTTTGCTATCCAGTTCAGAGAAAACGATGTTCGTACAATGGGCAGAACCGCACGTGGTGTTAAGGCTATCACTATGCGTGAGGGCGACAGCGTTGTGGATATGGCTATTTGTGACGAAAATACACGTGTGCTTACCATCAGCGAAACAGGTTATGGCAGAATCAGTAATATTTCCGATTATCGCTTGCAGTCACGCGGCGGTAAGGGTATTAAGAACTACCGCACCGATAAATACGGCGATGTTGCGGCTGTACTTCCCGTTATGGAAGAAACTGATATTATTATGATTGCTGACGACGGTATAATTATCCGCATATTTGCAGATGATATTTCAGAATTTGCACGTCCTGCTAAGGGTGTTAGAGTTATGAGAACAACAAACTCTAACGGTGATACTGTACGTAAAATTTTGTCTGTTGGTATGGCCGAACACGATGAGGCAGAGGTTAACGATAAGCCTGAGGAAGCCGAAGCTGATGCAGGTCTTGTTGAAAACGATATGGATGAAGTAGAAACAGGGGAAGAAAACGAATAAAAAGCGGAAATTTTTAAAATGGAGACAATTTAGTTTATGAATGAAGATTTTGATTATCAAACTCCGCCATTAGAAAATTCACCGCCTCAAAAAACCTATGTTACTTACGTCCCTTATGGGTTGACACCTGAGCAATTCGAGGAACGCAAAGAGGTTAAAAAGCTTGCTAATACAATAGGGGGAGCTCTCCTTATTGTGTTGGCAATAAATGCCGGAGTGCTTTTTATTTTAAGTATGGTATTTGGCGTTTTTTCTTATTTTGGAGTAAATGTTTCTGCTAATATTGTAAAAGACCCTGCATTTTTACAGGTTTTGCAGGTGATTTTATCAATTTTTATGTTCACTTTCCCCTTTGTATTGCTTTTTAAGGCAAGGGGATTTAGAATATCAGACTTGATATCATTTAAGGTGCCCAAAAAAGAGGATATTTTGCCCTATTTTTTGATTGGAATATCATTTTGTGCCTTTTCGAATATAGCAGTCAGCTTTATGGGCAGCTTTTTTTCCTCTTTCGGTATAAATTACGAGGTAGATTTCGGGCAAAAGCCGTCAGGTTTTTTAGGTTTTATGTTAACCACGATTGCGACGGCGGTTGTTCCCGCTTTGGTTGAAGAATTCGCGTGCCGAGGCATTGTTTTAGGGTCTTTACGCAAGTTTGGTGACGGCTTTGCGGTTATTTGCTCGGCTGTAGTTTTTGGTATAATGCACGGCAACTTCCAACAGATGCCTTTTGCTTTTATGGTGGGCTTAGTGTTAGGTTTTATTGTTGTAAAAACCGATACGATATGGCTTGCGGTGGCAGTTCATTTATTTAATAATTTTGCGTCGGTTGTTTTTGAATATCTTTTTACGGATTTGAGTGTGCCGAGCCAGAACATCATTTATTCTATATATCTTATAATTTGTTTGCTTTTGGGCATTTTTGCGGTTTGTCTTATAAAAGATAGCGGTAAGGCATATAAATTTAAGGAAATAAAGTTACATTCAAAGGGTTCAAAGCTTTACAAGTGGTTCTTCACAAGCCCGACGGTTATAATTTTCATAATACTTTGTTTTATTGAATCATTAGCATTCTTTAAATAATTAAAAAGGAGAGAAAAATTATGTATGATGCTTTAGCTTTATTAGGTTTTTCAAGCGCTTTATCGTTAATTTCCTTTGCGGTTTCGGTAGTCACATATCTTTTAAGTGCCATAGGTCTTTACAAAATGGGTAAAAATTTAGGGCTTTCGAATCCGTGGATTTCGTTTATACCCGTTGCTAATATTTATGCCTTTGGCAGAATAGCCGAAAGATACATAAAAGCAGATGGCAGCCGTTCGGCAAGATGGAGTAAAATTTTATTGATACTTTACATCATTTTGATTGTTTTGGCATTTATTCTTGTTTTAGTGGTTGTTATAGGCCTTATAGCAGAGATGGTTTCCCATCCAAATGTTAATGCATATTTCGAAAGCGAGCGATTTGCCGCAACTGCATTGTTCAGTGTGGTTATTCCGATGCTTTTGTTAACCTTCGCAATTTTAGGTGTGTCTATAGCATATTTAGTGGTAAAATATATCGCATTGTGGCGATTATATGCGCTTTATGACATGGAAACAGCGACGCTTTTCTTGGTGCTTTCGATTATATTCTCTTTTTTAGAGCCAATATTTATTTTTATTTTAAGAAACCGTCAGCCAAGAGTAGCTGTTGAACAGCAGTCAGATATTATGTAAACCAAAAAAGACGGTCGCTTGACCGTCTTTTTTTAAGGAGAATTATGGATAAAAAATTTATGCTTTTAGCTCTCGAAGAAGCAAAAAAAGCCGCTTCTTTGGGCGAAGTCCCCGTAGGTGCCGTAATTGTAAAGAACGGTGAGGTTGTTTCTTGCGGTCATAATAAAAGAGAGCAAAAACAAAACGCGCTTTCCCACGCAGAAATTGAGGCAATAAATGAGGCTTGCAATGTTTTAGGCAGCTGGCGACTTGACGGATGCGAAATGTATGTAACCTTGGAGCCTTGCCCTATGTGTACGGGCGCTATTATAAATTCGAGAATTAAGACTGTAATTTTTGGCGCGTTCGATAAAAATATGGGCTGTATGGACAGTGTTATAAATCTTTGCGATTATCCGCTCGGTCACAGGGTGGAGATTTATGCGGGTATTTGTGAAGACGAGTGCAAAAAAATCCTAACGGATTTTTTTGAAATAATTCGTAATTCGTAATTCGTAATTTTGGTGTGCTTCGCACATATATATTGTCGCCTCTGGCGGCACAATTAATTCCGCATTACGCATTCCGAATTCCGCATTTAAAACGTCCTTTCTCAGCCAATAGAAATTACTGCTTATGAATAGGTGTACTATGAAGATTACGGTAGTCGCCTAAAACACAAAATATAGTGTTTTTCGGCTTAAATAAGCCAAATTATAGGGGGTTTAGCGCAAAAAATCCTCTCTTTTTGCAATGTTTAGCCCAAAAATCAAGGCAGTATATATTGTACACGAAAAAAGGCAAAAAAGCAGAGTGTACCAAAGGACAGATAGGCCCTTTATTTGCAACAATAAAAATCTGATAAAAAGAGAAACAGTTAAAGCTATAACGGCAGGGATTACAACCGTTTTTATGTAGTTTATTTTTACCTTGCTGATTTTGATAAGCCGACCTACATTTAAAAAACAGGTTAAAAGATTTGAAAAATACATAATAAAGATAAATCCCGTAAGTCCCATTTTTTGAAGCACGATTGAAATTAAAATTATTCGGATTACAGAATCTGAAATGGCGGTGCGAAAGGTAAAGGATTGTTGATCAAGTCCTTTTAAAATTCCGTCGCAAATGCTGTCAAGATACATAAGCGGAACTATCGGTGACAATGCCTTAAGCAGAAAACCGACATCGCGGTCTTTATAAATAAGAAGCCCGATTTCGCCCCCTGCGACTAAGAATACTGCGCCGAAAAGAAGTCCCACAAGCGAGGTTATTTTGAAAATACGCTCGCACGCGCTTTTTACAATGTAGCTTTTCTTTAGTGCAACCGCCTCGGAAATTTCTGGTATCAGCAGAGTGGAAACAGCGTTGAGTATAGCAGACGGGAAGAATAAAAGCGGCAGCGCCATTCCCTTTATCATTCCAAATTGCGAGAGTGCATTTGAGCTTGAGTGCGGAAACTTTGCAAGATTTTTTGGAACTAAAATATTTTCAGCGGTACGAAGCAGAGAATTAAGGTACCTGCCCGATGTTATAGGTACAGATATATGTAAAATTTGTTTGACTATGGACTTTTTCGGGTAATCTCTGCCCGAAAGAGCATTTAAATTCCTTTTATCACATAGAAATTGAAGATAAAGGCAAACGCAAGAGAGAATTTCCGCCGCCGCATCGCCTAAAATCACCGCAAAGCAACAAGCAGACAGTCCCCTATCGCCGAATTTTGTTATTAAAACGAATATAATTACTATTCTTACCGCCTGCTCAAAAATTTGCGATAGCGCATTGGGGGTTATTTTACGTCTTGCGATAAAATAACCGCGAATACAGGAGGTTACTGCAATAAATGGAAGCGAAAGCGGAAGAATTTTAAGGGCTGGGATGGTTCTTATATCGCCTAAAACGGTTTTTCCTATGAAATCGGCACCTAAAAAAAGAATTGAAACCGAAGCAAACGCAATTATAAGTGAAATTTGTATGGCACGCTTTAAAATTTTAAGGGTGCTTTTTTTATTGCCTACAGCTAATTCTTCGGCAACAAGTCGTGTAACAGCGGTCGAGGTTCCGCTTATTGCAAAAGTAGAAGCTAACACATAAACAGAAAAAACCAGTTGGTAAAGTCCCATGCCCTCACTGCCGATTTTTTGCGCAAGCCAAACCTTGAAAATAATGCCCACAAACCTAAGAACTAATGAAGATACGGTTAAAATTAAGGCGTTTTTAATAAAAAGAGTTTTTTTCAAATCGTTCATTCCTTTATACTCGATACTAAATTGTATGAAAAAAACCATTCACTATTGCAAGAAATACCAAAAAGTTATATAATAGGTTTATAAAGGAAGTGAAATAATGAATTCTCCGTTGGCAGATGCGCTAAGACCAAAGAAAATTGAAGATGTTGCAGGGCAACGCCATCTTTTAAGCCAAGGCAAAATTCTGCGTAAAATTATCGATTCAGGAAATATTCCGAACCTTATTTTCTACGGTCCGTCGGGTGTGGGTAAGACCACTGTTGCAAACATTATCGCCAATTCATGCGGTAAAAAACTTTGCTATCTTAATGCCACCACGGCATCAACCTCGGATATAAAGGATATTGTAGGTCAAATCGGTACGCTTGAAACCGCTAACGGAATTTTACTTTATCTCGATGAAATTCAGTATTTCAATAAAAAGCAACAGCAAATTTTGCTGTCTTATATAGAAAACGGGGATATAACCCTTATAGCGTCCACTACCGAAAACCCTTATTTTTATGTTTATAATGCAATTTTAAGCCGTTCCACAGTTTTTGAGTTTAAAACCCTTTCTAAAGAAGATATTATTTCGGTTTTGCAAAGGGGAATAATAGAAGTCGGCGGACTTGAAAAGGCGGAAATACAAATTTCTCAAAGTTCGGTTGAAAAAATTGCCTGCGCCTCTAACGGAGATGTCCGCAGAGCACTTAATATGCTTGAATTATGTATTGTTACCGCTAAAACGGGGGATAGTATTTGTATTGATGACGGAACGGTCGAGCAAATTTTAGCATCCAATGCTGTGAGATATGACCGTGACGGTGACCAGCATTACGATATTATTTCAGCTTATCAGAAATCGATGCGCGGTTCCGACCCTGATGCCGCAATTTACTATCTCGGTCGTCTTTTGGCGGCGGGAGATTTACCGAGCGCCTGCAGAAGACTGCTTGTATGCGCTAACGAAGATGTAGGTCTTGCTTACCCACAGATAATTCCTATAGTAAAAGCGGCAGTTGATACAGCTTTGATGGTTGGAATGCCTGAAGCACGACTTCCCCTTGCTAATGCGGTTATTTTGGTGGCAACAGCTCCCAAATCCAACTCCGCACACGATGCGATAAATGCTGCTATGGAAGATATCGAAAAAGGAATTAGCGGAGATATACCACGCCATCTGCAAAACAAGCACTTCGACGGTGAGGACGCTGAGATAAAGGGACAGCATTATTTGTATCCACACTCATATCCACGTCATTATGTAAACCAACAGTATCTGCCCGATGACATTAAAAATAAAAAGTATTATACCTTCGGCGATAATAAGACCGAAAGGCTTTGTAAAGAATACTGGGATAAAGTAAAGGGGGAATAGTGTGAAAAAGGGAACCCTGCCGCAAAAGACCGTATTGCTCTGGCAAATTCGTGTTGTTATGTTAACCGCCATAATTGTTGCAATATGCATTTACTACGGAAAAGCTATGCCGTTTTTAAATTCGGTTGCCTTAATAATTGCTCTAATTTCCCTCGCTTTAAATCTTTTTTACATCCCTAAGTTTTTACACGGCTTTGAAATTCTGTTTAAAAATGATGCCATTATTATAAATTACGGCGTTTTAATAAAATTCAGCCATATTATGCCATATTCAAGGCTTATATATGCCCAAAGCTTTGCTACACCTCTTTCCCGACTGTTCGGAGTGACTGCATTGTCCTTAAAAGCGGCGCGCAGTCGGGTTATAGTACCTGAGATAAAGCTTGAAGATGCTATGAAGATAATTAATTCTCTCACAAACGAGGTGCTTTATGATAAAGAAATTTAAAGCACATCCACTGATGATATTTGATTTTATCCGCCCGACGCTGTTTCTTTTGTTTTTGCCTGTAATAAAAGGTACGATACAGTATTTGACCGAAAGAAATTTTGACGGTGTTTTTGGGTTTGGATTTTTTCTCGTTTGCATTATTTTGGCAGTAGCGGTTTTGCAATGGCGGGCATTTACGCTTTTGTGCGATGAATCCACAAATGTCATAACTATTACCCACGGATTATTTTTCAAAAGAATCGCTAAAATTGATATTGGGAAGCTTTCTTCGGTGCAGACCACACAAAATCCGATAGAGTATATTTTCCGTGCGGTTACTTATAAAATTAATACGGAAGCGGGTGCTCATAATCGCACAGACTTTCAGTTCAAACTAAGCGTTAAAAACAGCAGACAAATTTCAGAGACGCTTTATGGGAAAGGCGAACCAAAAGCAGTAAAATATTCGGTGCTAAAGGTGGCAATCCTCGCCGCCACCACCTCTTCTGCGTTTACAGGAATGATAGTTGCGGTTCCTGTAATAAACCGTGCTGGTAATCTTTTGGGCGTAGGCATCAGCGAAATGCTGCTTAATGAGATTAACAATATTTCGAGCAAGGTTGAAACCTATTTTCCGCCAATAGTTAATACTATCACGCTTGTAATTCTCATTGCTTATTTCATTTCTTTTTTGTATTCTCTTTTAAAATATATGAATTTCAAGCTTTTTTTGGAGGAAAATAAGCTTGAGGTTCGTTCAGGTGTAATTGTCAGAACAAGAACCTCTTTCAGAAAGACTGCGATTAACAATATAAAAATTGAGCAGACACTTCTGATGCGACTCCTCCGCCGTTACGCATTAAAGGTGAGCGTGGGCGGTTACGGGGACGCCAAAAGCGAATCTGAGGTAATTATCCCCTTGGGTGCAAATAGGGAAGTAAGAGAAAAGCTCAGAATGTATTTTCCGTTCTTTGTGCCGACTGAAAAAGGAATAAGGCCTGCAAGGAATTATTTAACCCAAAGCAGATATTTGTTCTTGCCCGCGCTTTATTTCTTGTCGGTTATCGGTTTGTCTATTTGGTTTGTAGTCTCTTTCGAAGATTTTACAAGGTTTGCTTTATTTCTGACTTTTGTGATTTGCGCCCTAATAATCGGCTATGCTTATATGGGATTGTTTCAATACAATAAATCAAAAATATCCTTTGGTGATAATATTTTTGCGCGCAGTAACCGAGGCTTTCGCACCTACGAGCTTTATTGTCCAAAGGAAAATGTGGGAGAAATCAGAATAGTCCGCTTTTTACCTGACCTGTGGTATAAAACCTGTCGGGTGCGTGTTTTGGTAAGAAGTGAGCGTGCCGATAATATCCGCGTACGGCATTTGGATTATGAAACAGTCAAAAGAGAAGTATATAAATGCTTTAATATTGAATAAATAGTCATAAGCTGCACAAAATACTAAAAATGTTTCACGTGAAACAATGGAGTGTGGCTTATGGCTTTGTTTTTGGATTGTCTTTGGGCGTTTTTGGTGGGAGGCGCAATTTGTGTGGTAGGTCAGCTACTGATTGACTGTACCAAACTAACACCGGCAAGAATTTTAGTATCTTTTGTAGTTTTGGGCGTAATCCTTACCGCAATCGGTATTTATGAGCCTTTGGTCGAGTTTGCGGGTGCGGGGGCAACTGTTCCGTTAACAGGCTTTGGTTACAGCTTAGCAAAAGGCGTCAGGGCGGCGGTTACAGAACACGGGCTCTTAGGGGCGCTTATGGGCGGGCTTGAGGCTACCGCCGCAGGTATTGCCGCTTCGGTATTATTTGGTTTCGTTGCCGCACTGCTTGTTAAACCTGACGATAAAACTTAGTCGAAAGCTTGCTTTCGGCTATTTTTTTATTTACAATCTATCGGTGTTTTGGTATAATGATTAAGTAGTAAAATGTTTCACGTGAAACAAAAGGAGAAATATGATGGGGAAGATTATTTCCATTGTTAATCAAAAGGGCGGCGTTGGTAAAACCACAACCTCAGTCAATCTTTCTGCCGCCATAGGAATTTCGGGTAAAAAGGTTTTGCTTGTTGATGCAGACCCACAAGGAAACACCACAAGCGGTTACGGTATAAACAAAAAGGAAGTCCGTGTTTCGTCTTATGAATTGCTCGTTGGCAAAGGAAAAGCTGAGGAAGCAATAATTAAAACCGAATATAAAAATGTTGATATCATACCCGCTTCAATAGATTTAGCGGCGGCTGAGGTTGATTTGATAGAAATCGACCGTCGTGAAGCACAGCTTAAGATGGCGCTATCGGTTGTCAGAGAAAAATACGACTACATATTTATAGATTGTCCGCCGTCTTTAGGACTTATCACCATAAATGCGCTTAATGCAAGCGACACGGTTCTTGTGCCGATACAGTGTGAATATTACGCTCTTGAGGGGCTTTCTCAGTTAATGGCAACTGTCCGTCAGGTTAAAAGGCTTTACAATCCCACTCTTGAATTAGAGGGAATAGTGCTCACTATGTTTGATGGCAGGCTTAATCTAACGGGTCAGGTTGTCGGTGAAATTAAAAAATATTTTTCGGACAAGCTTTACAAGTCGGTAATACCGCGCGCGGTCAGACTTTCAGAAGCGCCGAGTTACGGTATGCCGATACAGTATTATGATAAACGCTCAAAAGGCGCCGAAGCTTATAACGCACTCGGCAAAGAATTCTTAAAGAGAAACAGGAGAGTTTAAAATGGCAGTAAAAAAAGGTGGACTCGGCAGAGGGCTAGATGCTTTATTTAATGAAAACGCAACTGACGAGGGTGGCGTTATAACTGTAAACCTCAACGATATTGAACCCAACCGAGAACAACCTCGTAAAGATTTTGACGAGGAAGCACTTTCTGAGTTGGCAGAAAGTATTGCAGAACACGGTCTTATACAACCTATTGTGGTTAAACCAGAAACAAATGGCAGATATAGTATAATTGCAGGTGAAAGACGCTGGCGCGCCTGTCGTATGGCGGAGCTTCGCGAGGTGCCTGTTATAATTAAGGATGTCGAACCGCGGGAGCTTATGGAGTTGGCGCTTATAGAAAATCTTCAGCGTGAAGATTTGAATGCGGTAGAAGAAGCGCTTGGCTATCGTTCGCTTATCGATAGCTTTGGGCTTACGCAAGAGCAGGTCGCAAAGCGTATGGGAAAATCGCGCACTGCGGTTACGAACGCGCTTCGTCTTTTAAATCTTACAGAAGAAGAATTACAAGCTGTGCGTTTGGGCACAATTTCGGCAGGACACGCAAGAGCACTTTTGTCGGTAGAAGACAGAGAATTGCGCAAACAAATGCTTAAAATGGCGATCGATGGTGCTTCGGTGCGTGAGCTTGAGAAGTTCGCTTCCAAGATTAAAAAAGAAAAACTAACCCCGCCACCCCCAAAAAAGAAAAACACCTTTTATAGTGAAGTGGAACTATCGCTCAAAAATGAACTTCACCGCAAGGTAAGTATAACCTCTACGGGCGAAGGAAAGGGTAAAATTACAATCGAATTTTTCAGCGATGAGGAATTATCCGATTTCGCGCGCAGATTAGCAGAATAATATGACCAAAAGACTAAAAAAAATAATACCCAGCAGACATTTTAGAAGAAGACCCCCTCCAAGTAAATATTAAGATTTAAGAGTTTTAATATTTATAAGGAGATTAAAAATGTTATATTATTTTCTTTCGATTTTAGCATTGCTATGTTGGAGCGGCTCTGACCTTTTTTCTAAAATGGGAACGAGAGAACGCGATAAAAACAGTCATTGGAAAGTGGTTTTTGCCGTCGGCTTAATAATGGGTATTCATTTCTTTATAACCCTTATTGGCGGCGCAATAATTGATAATACCGTTGGTGTAGATGCGGTGCCAAAAGTTGTTGCAAGCTTGCTTTATACCGATTTTAAACCATTCGACTTTGTGAGATATTTGCCTGTTGCGGCGCTCTACATATTGGCAATGGTTTTCGGATATATTGGTCTTCGTTATATCGAACTTTCAATTTCTTCGCCCATTTGTAATTCTTCGGGCGCTTTAGCGTTTCTTTTATGCTTGATTTTCGGCATCTTTTCGGCAGAGGATATCACCGTCACAACAATAGTTGGTATTTTGATGATTACAGTTGGCATTATCGCTTTGGGATTTGTTGAACAACGGGAAGATGAAGAGGTAAGAAAAGCAAGACAGGAAAGAGCAAATCGTAAATATACCAAAAGCATACTCGCATTTTTACTTCCGATTTCCTATTTAATAATCGATGCCTTGGGTACTGCGGGCGATGAATTTATATTCGCAACTTCTGATATTACAGATTATGCCGCAAACTCGGCTTTTGAAGTGACTTTCTTTATCCTTGCTGTTTTCGCGTTCATTTGGCTTAAATTTGTTAAGAAAGATACTGTATTCAAGGGTAATAAAAATCTGTTTTGGGGAGGTCTTTGTGAAACTGTAGGCCAGATATTCTATATGGCAGTAATGTTTAGCGACTTCTCTGTCGGTATGGTAATAATCTCGGCTTATTGCGCAATATCAGTGCTCTGGAGCCGAATTTTCCTGAAAGAAAAAATGTCGTGGAAGCATTATGCAGTTATTGCAATTGTCATTGCAGGTATAGTAATTTTAGGTTAATATACTGTTGATAATATATACATATAATATATAAGGGGGCATTTTTGCCCTCTTATTTTTATGTTGAAATGTGGTGCGCGAATGAAGGAAACCCCAAGATATTGTGCTTAAAAAATTATTTAAAAATTTTTTCAAAAAAGTTTAAAAAAAGTGTTGACAAAGGGGAATAGATGTGGTAATATAATCGGGCGCCCTTGAGAGAGGGAGCGAAAAACGGACCTTGAAAATTAAACAACGACAATAATAAGGACCCGACAATTCTC
>JAZQGI010000026.1:0-41308 GCA_045539955.1 Acutalibacteraceae bacterium
ATTGCAGAGAGTGCTTTTTTATGTTATAATGCATTCGTAAAGAAAATCCGGGTTAAACCTGGTAAAATTAAGGGTTTCTCACCAGTTCTTTTTTGGACACGAGAGACAAAAAACTCTTGTTCGAAAGAACAAGAGTTTTTAGTTATATTCGCCTTAGGCGAGTTATATTGCTTCGCAGTGATATTTAGGCTACGCCTAAGTGATATTGCCCTTCGGGCAGTTTGGTGGCGAATATAATATCACTGAAACCGTAAGGTTTCAATATCACTCTGTGCAAAGCGCAGAATATCACTAACTCTTGCGGCTTTGCCGCTTTTATGCTATAATGTATTCAAGAGGTGAATTATATGAAATTATTTAATTCTTTTAAGGAAAACAAACAACTTATTAACCAAACAGAATTTGTAAATGTTTATTCTGTAAAGTGCGACGATAAGGAATATACAATTATTATCCCTCGGGAAAGAGCTAACAAGAAAACTATAATTCATTTCATTGATAATACTATTTGTTGGGAGAAAATTCCTCGTTTCCCTAAACTTGCAGGCAAACAATATGGAGATAGAATACCGATTTACAAATTTGATGCAAAAGTTTTGAATACTCTTTTTGTTCTCAAGGGAAATCCTCTTGGTGATGAGGGGTTGGATAATGGTATTTTTAGAAGTTTTAAAAAATATGATGAAAATTGTGTAAATTGTATAACTTACAATAAATTTAAACAAATGTAAGAAAATACTCTGTTTTCAGGCATATTTTATTCGTGTCATTAAGTTCAAACTACCCAAAAAACTCTCGTTCTTCGGAACGAGAGTTTTTTATCCAAGCCGACAGGCTTGGTATATCATCACGACGCAGTCGTGTATATCATCAACACGGCGTTGCCGTGTTGTATCTCATCACACCTTTAGGTGTGCATCAAAAATTTGTCGGCTTGATGATATACAAAGCGTACCACTTTGATGATATGCAATTTCTAACGGAATTGATGATATACAACGGCTATGCCGTTGATTTTATTTGAGTTTTATAGTATAATCGTTACAAAGGAAGTGAAGTCGTGCAAGAAGCTATAAAGCATTATTTCAATAAAGATATTATTGATAAAACTCGTTTGCAAAACGGATGGAAAGAATCGTGGTTGCTTACTTTATCTGATGGGCAAAACATAGTTTTTCGCACATGTGAAGATTATACTGAATTTTTTGAGAGAGAAAAAATCTTTTATAATACGTCAAATAATAGTGTAGGAAAAGTGTGTCCCGAAGTTTATGTTGTTGATGGCAGTTTAGAATATTATGATAAGTCGTTCCAAATTTCAGAATATATAAAAGGCGATAGTTTGAGAACGGTTTTACAATCGGCGGATACCAATTATAAAACCAAACTCTATTATGAACTTGGTAGAACGATAGCTAAAATTAATAGAATTGAAGTTAATCCTCATGATAACGAATTGTTTAATAGTGAACCGTGGTTGACATATTATATTAATAAACTTATGAAACCACAACTTTTAAGAATTGTAGGCAATAAACTTATAACTATTGAGCAAATTGAACTATTATGTAAAAATATTTCTAAACAGCAACCTATTTTGACACAGTGCCTTTTACATAGAGATATTAGACCTGATAATATTATCTGCAGAGATGATAAAATGTTTGTTATTGATGCAGAAACATGTGAGTTAGGTGACCCATTAAACGAACTTGCCAGAATTAATTTACAGTGGCATTATTGGGAAAATTATGATAGTTTATTAAAAGGTTATAAAAGTATTTTTGATATTGACACAGAATGTGAATTGTTTTATTGTTATCAGCTTGAGCAATTAGCAGAAATATTAGATATGCATTTTAATCATGGGTGTCAAAATTCAACTACGCCTTTCTTTGAAAATAAATTTAAACAGATTATTGATATGTTACTGTAATATTTGAGAAAATTTTCGGTTTTCAGGTACGTTTAATTCGTGTCATTAAGTTCAAAATACCCAAAAAACTCTTGTTCGAAAGAACAAGAGTTTTTTCAGTTATATTCGCCTTCGGCGAGTGATATTGCTTCGCAGTGATATTTGGACTAAAGTCCAAGTGATATTCGCTTTGCGAGTTTTGGAGGCGAATATAATATCACTTTTGCCAAAGGCAAAAATATCACTATGACGCAAGGCATAATATCACTCTGTGCGCAGCACAGAATATCACTAACCCCTTGCCCCTCCACCGCTTTTATGATATAATACACGTAAAGGTTGGTGATGGAATGAATTGGAAAGAAAAATTTAAAAAATCCTTGGATTTTACTTATGAGATGGTAAAACGTAAGGTTCCAGATATTAAATATCCGTGTTATGGCGGAGAAATTTATAAGTATGCACTTCTAATATATCAACAAGAGCTTTATTTTTATTTAACTTCGAGGGGAATACTATTTACACCAAGTGGTGCTTCTGTTACTGAGATACCTTTTAATAGCATAAGAAAAATGGCTATTAAGAAAGGTAGAATTGTTAATTGGTATCATATTCGGTTTGTTGCCGATAAAAAGTATCATCTTTATATTCATTGTAAGGAAGTATTTTCAACTGAATTAACGGGTGATGCATCTGAAAATGTAAAAGCTTTTATCGAAACACTGCGATTAAGCGTTAAAAACAATTAATTATTACGAAAATCAGGTTTTTTAACCAGTTCTTTTTCGGACACGAATGACAGAAAAAGAAAGACAAGTCGAAAGACTTGTCTTTCTTTTTCAACGAAATAAATCCTTACGGGATTTGTGAAATACACTACGCGTGTGAAATATTGCTTCGCAATGTGAAATGCCTGCGGGCGTGAGTGGATTTATTTCATTTCACTTTCTGCTTTAGCAGAAAATTTCACAATGACCGTAGGTTATTATTTCACATCGGATTTGCCGATATTTCACTAACGTCTTGCGGCTTCACCGCTTTTATGCTATAATAAAAAAACAAGGAGGAGAAATAATGATCGATTTCAAGAATGCGAGTTATTTCAAGTTAAAGGCGGTTGACAATTCAACGTACGCTTCAATGATTTCTGCGATTTTTGTTGATGGCGAAAGCATATTGTCAAGCTTTAAAGGTATTCGCGATGGTGTTGTTTTTACTAACAAAAGAATTATTGCAATTAATGTGCAAGGACTTACAGGCACCAAAAAAGATTTTACATCATTGCCGTACAGCAAAATACAATCTTTTTCAATCGAATCGGCAGGCGTTTTTGACTTGGACAGTGAATTAGAACTTTGGTTTTCGGGACTGGGGAAAGTTAAATTTGAGTTTGTTAAAAATGCCAATGTATCTGCGATTTGCAAAATGATTTCTGAGAGAGTGCTATAAAGTAGTTTCAAAAAAAGACCGAGAAACATCTCGGTCTTTTTCACTTGCGCTTTATTTAGATGTATGGTATAATAAACCCTACACGGAGGCATAGCTCAGTTGGTTAGAGTACTTGCTTGACATGCAAGGGGTCACCGGTTCAAGTCCAGTTGTCTCCACCAAAAAACTCCTTGACAATTCTCAAGGAGTTTTTTAATGAAATTCGCCTACAGCGACGGGATATTATGGCACATTTAAGGTTAATACCAAAATAAAAAAAGACTACCGAGGTAGTCTTTTTTATTTTTAGTGAAAATTATTTCTCAAGCGGCATTGCTTTTTTCTCTTGAATACTCTTGAGACTTGCCATTGCGGTTTTGATAGCCGAAACTGCTTCGCTGGGGTCGCAATATTCAAACGCGCCGTTCTTTAAATTGTCAAGGAAATAACGCATCTCGTTATCGTATGGGTCGTCTGAGAAGATATAATCTTCAAAGGTTTCGTTCTCGATAACATTTGTTATGGTGTTTTCACGGTCATATACAGTGATATTTGCGCCGTCGAAAATGATGCTTGCGTTTTCGAAGTTAGCATCGTAAGTGCTGGTAAATGGGAATGTTTTGTGTGGGCGCCAGCTTGTATGAGAACTTACAGCGCCATCAAAATCATCAAAATGATAAACTGTAAGGCATTGCATATAATCGCCTTGGGATGTTATGGCTTTTGGAGCGCCCAAAACAGAGATTATGAAATCGATTTCATGGATTTGCATATCCAAAACTGCACCGCCTGATTTTTTGGCGTTTTCAAGCCAAGAACCTGCGCTCCAAAGAGGCATGGTCGAGTGACGGTGCATATCGAGAGTTAAAAGCTTGCCGAAGCGACCATCTTTAATGGCGTTCTTCAAATAGATGTATGGCTTGTGGAAGCGGATGCAATGCGCTACCATTAAAGGTGTGCCTGTTTCTTTTGATTTATCCACAATTTCTTGTGCTAACTGACCGTTGGGTGCGAAAGGCTTTTCGCAAAGAACAGCAACACCCTTTTCCAAAGCCTTAATAGCGAAAGGATTGTGGAATGCGGTGGGGACACAGATAGAAACCATGTCAAGTGATTCTTTTTCTAACATTTCGTCAAAATCGGCATAAGCGGTACCGTTGCAGCTTTCTGCCAAAATTTTTGCATTTTCTAAATTGCTGTCGCAAATGCAAAAATTTTCAACACCGCTTTTCTGTAAAGAGGCAAGGTGCTGTTTGCCCATAAATCCTGAACCTACAATTCCTGCTTTCATATGTAACCTCCATAAATATTATTTTTATGCAATTTTATTATACAATAAAAATTTTTTAGATTAAATACAAAGACATAGACGATTTCGGCAAAAAATCAAGAAAATTTACAGTTGAATGCGAGTGTAATGCTAAATTTCTTGACAGCCCTTTTAAATTTTGTTAAAATTAAATAACACTATCTAAGGGGTGATTTTATGCAAAGAGAACATCTTGGAAGCCGTTTAGGCTTTATACTTTTGAGTGCAGGCTGCGCTATCGGCGTGGGGAATGTTTGGAAATTTCCGTGGATGGCCGGTCAGTATGGCGGCGGCGCGTTCGTTTTGATTTACTTACTGTTTTTGGTGATTTTAGGTCTGCCTGTAATGGTTATGGAATTTTCACTTGGAAGAGCCAGCCAAGCAAGTCCTGTGAAGCTTTATCAGAAGCTCGAAAAATCAGGCCAGAAGTGGCATTTGCACGGATATGTAGCGCTTGTGGCAAATTTCTTACTTATGATGTTCTACACCTCGGTTACAGGTTGGATTCTTCATTATTTTGTAAGCTTTGCAAACGGCAAAATGACAGGTATTACTAACGAGGCTTCGGCTGCTCTTTTCGGCAGTATGCTTTCAAGCCCTGCTATAACGGTTGGCTTTATGGCGCTTGTGGTGGTGATAGGTTTTCTTGTTTTGTCTTTCGGCTTGCAAAAGGGTGTTGAAAGAGTAACAAAATATATGATGGTTGCACTCTTGCTTTTGATGGTGATTCTTGCCATTAACAGCTTTACACTTGACGGCGCAAAAGAGGGACTGACTTTCTACCTTAAACCCGATTTGTCGAAGATTAACGGTAATGTTATAGTTGGCGCTATGAATCAGGCATTCTTTACTTTAAGTCTTGGTATTGGTTCGATGGCGATTTTCGGCAGTTATATAGGTAAAGAGCGTTCACTTATGGGCGAAAGTATCAATATTTTAGTTCTTGATACCTTTGTTGCGGTTACAGCAGGTCTTATAATTTTCCCAGCTTGCTTTACTTTTGATGTTGAACCAGGTGCCGGTCCCAGCCTTTTGTTTGTTGCTATGGCTAAGGTTTTCAACAATATGGCAGGCGGCAGATGGTGGGGAACACTTTTCTTCTTGTTTATGGTATTTGCTGCATTCTCAACCATTATTGCAGTTTTCGAAAATATTTTGGCTTGCGTTCGAGAGATTACAAATTGGGGCAGAGTTAAGGCTTGTATTATTTGCGGTATCGCAGTACTTGTGCTGTCTGTACCCTGTGCGCTCGGTTTTAATTTGTGGTCGGGCTTTGTTCCATTTGCGAGCGGTTCTTCGGTACTCGATTTAGAAGACTTTATCGTTTCTAACTGCTGTTTGCCTTTAGGTGCGCTTTGCTATGTTTTGTTCTGCGTTACCAAAAAGGGTTGGGGCTTTGAAAACTTTATGGCGGAAGCCAACGCAGGCAAGGGACTAAAGCTTAAAAAATGGATGAAGCCTTATATGACATTTGTGTTACCGCTTATAATTGTGGTCGTTTTTGTTGTGGGAATTCTGAATTTCCCGTTTGCTGATAACTTTACAATTTTAGGTTGGTTAAAAGGCTTGATTTAAAGCATAGTTTATGATTTGACGGAGATTTAAAAATGGTTAAGCATATAATTCTTTGGAAGCTTAAAGCAGAATTTAATACCGATAAAGTAAAAAACGATATAAAAGTAAATCTTGAAAAGCTTTTGGGTGTGGTGCCGGGGCTTTTGGAAATTTCGGTGCAGACAGAGTGCCTTGAAACTTCAAACGCAGATGTTATGCTTTATTCTGTTCTTGAAAGCGAGGAGGCTCTTGCGGGATATGCTTCTCACCCTGCTCACGTAAAGGTTGCGGATACTTTTGTCCGTCCCTTTACAGAAACGCGAAATTGTATTGATTTTAAGGTATAAAACACTTGCGCAAATATCTGCGTTAGTGTAAAATTAAAATATAAAGGCTAAGGAGGAACAATTTATGCCAACCTTGAAGATTATGAAATATGCAACAAAGAAAAATAATTTGCATTTGCGTGTCGCTATGGGACATTTTGCAACAAGTAACTGCCACAGCAATTATTATATCGATGTTGTATCGCAAAAGGCTCGCTTAACAGAAGCTAAGGCTGTTGCGGAGGAGCTGCGCTCATATTTTTATGCAGACACGGTAGTTGATACGATTTTATGTCTTGACGGGACGGAGGTTATCGGTACTTGTCTTGCTGAAAGTCTTTCAAAGGCTGATTTTATTAATATGAATGCGCACAAATCAATTTATGTTGTAACCCCTGAGTTTGTAAACGGCAGTCAGCTTTTGTTTAGAGATAACATTGTTCCTATGATTGCAGGTAAAAATGTTATGATACTTGCTGTTTCTGTGGCTTCAGGAAAAACGGTTGAAACCGCAGTAGACGCTGTTAAATATTACGGCGGCAATGTATCAGGAATAGCGGCTATATTCTCCACAACAGAAGAATGTGCGGGATATCCTGTGCGCTCCGTATTTAACCCCAAGGATTTGCCTGATTATCAGAGCTATCCTGCGCACGAATGTCCAATGTGCAAGGCTGGACAAAAAATAGATGCGCTTATAAATAGTCACGGTTTTTCAAAACTTTAATTTCAGGGGGAAAATTATGTATATAAGATATTCTTACGAGCAATTAAACAAATTCTGCTGTGATGCATTCGAAAAATTCGGATTTTCAGCAGAAGAAGCAAAGAAAATTACTGATGTATTGTTGCTTTCGGACGTTTATGGTATCGAATCTCACGGTATGCAACGTCTTGTCCGTTATCATAAGGGCATTGAAAAGGGACTTATCAAGGTTGATGCTAAGCCTGAAGTGATTTTTGAAACACCTGTATCTGCTGTTATCGACGGTCACGACGGTATGGGACAGCTTATATCCATTGATGCTATGAACTTAGCAATTGAAAAAGCAAAAAAGACCGGTATGGCAGTTGTCAGTGTTAAAAACTCCAACCATTTCGGCATTGCGGGATATTATGCAAAAATGGCGTGTGACCAAGGTCTTGTGGGCTTTGCAATGACAAATTCCGAAGCAATAATGGTACCTACATACGCAAGAAAGGCAATGCTTGGTTCTAACCCTATTGCGATTTCTATGCCTGCAGAACCATATCCGTTCTTCTTCGATTCTTCAACAACAGTTGTAACAAGAGGCAAGCTTGAAATTTATAATAAGCTTTCAAAACCGTTGCCTGACGGTTGGGCTTTGGATGAGAATGGTAAGCCCTGTTCTCAGGCTGACCGTGTACTTAAAAATATCGTTGGTAAAAATGGTGGCGGTATAGTACCGCTTGGCGGTGATACCGAGCTTCTTGGCGGCCACAAGGGTTATGGCTACGGTATGCTTTGCGAAATTTTCTGTTCGATTTTCTCGGGCGGTCTTACCTCTAACCATACACATATAGGCGGCAAGGGCGGAACCTGTCACGGCTTTATGGCTATTGACCCTGCTGTTTTCGGTGATGCCGCTGCTTTAAAAGAGCGTTTTTCAGTATTCCTTCAAGAGCTTCGCGATGCTCCAAAGGCAGAGGGACAGGAACGCATCTATACTCACGGTGAAAAAGAAATCTTGGCTTATGCCGACCGTATGAAGAATGGCATTGATGTAAACATAAATACCGTTGCAGAAATGAAGGATTTATGTGACTACTTAGGTCTTGACAGTGTTGAGTATTTAGGCGATGTTGATTTTTCAAAAGCAAAACAGAGCTCATATAAATAGGGAGAAGAAAATGGATATCAAAGAAAAAGCATTGAACAAACACTATGAATGGCAAGGCAAAATCGAAGTTGTTTCACGAACAAAGGTTGAAAACAGCGACGATTTATCTGTGGCATATACCCCAGGTGTTGCGCAACCCTGTCTTGAAATTCAAAAAGATTACAACAAGTCGTTTGAACTTACGCGCCGTTGGAATTTGATTGGTGTTATAACTGACGGTTCTGCGGTTTTGGGGCTTGGTAATATCGGTCCTGAAGCGGGTATGCCCGTTATGGAAGGAAAATGCGTGCTTTTCAAGGAATTTGCAGGCGTTGACGCTTTCCCGATTTGCATTCGATCAAATGATGTTGATGAAATTGTGGATACAGTTTACAATATCTCAGGTAGCTTTGGCGGTATAAATCTTGAAGACATTGCCGCTCCCCGTTGTTTTGAGATTGAAAAGAAATTAAAAGAAAGATGCGACATCCCGATTTTCCACGACGACCAACACGGTACAGCTATCGTTGTGGCTGCTGCGATGCTTAACGCTTTAAAGCTTGCCAAGAAAGATATTAGTAAAATCAAGTGTGTTATCAACGGCGCAGGTGCGGCTGGCACTGCCATTGGTGAGCATTTGTTAAAGCTTGGTCTTAAAAACCTTATTATGTGTGATAAGTTTGGCGCTATTGCTAAGGGAATGGAAGGTCTTTCTGATGCCCATAAGGCTTTAGCAGAAAAAACCAATCCGAATAAGGAAACAGGTGCGCTTAGCGATGTTATTAAGGGAGCAGACGTATTTATCGGTGTTTCCGCACCCAAGATGCTCACAGCCGAAATGGTTTCTACAATGGCAGAAAAGTCGATTGTTTTCCCGATGGCAAATCCTGTGCCCGAAATTATGCCTGACGAGGCGAAAGAGGGCGGCGCATATATTGTTGGTACAGGCCGTTCCGATTTCCCGAACCAGATAAACAACGTGCTTGCTTTCCCTGGTATTTTCCGCGGTGCGCTTGATGTTAGAGCGAGTGATATTAATGATGATATGAAGATGGCGGCATCCTATGCGATAGCTTCTCTTGTATCAGATGAGGAACTCA
This sequence comes from Acutalibacteraceae bacterium, assembly GCA_045539955.1. Lineage (GTDB taxonomy): Bacteria > Bacillota > Clostridia > Oscillospirales > Acutalibacteraceae > UBA737. Next base: position 9,474 of record JAZQGI010000026.1, read on the forward strand.
ACTCCGAATATATACTCCCCAAAGCATTCGATAAGCGAATTGCAGATGTTGTAGCTAAAGCAGTGGCAAAGGCTGCTAAGGATAGTGGTGTAGCAAGAATATAAAATCAAACCGAGCCGAAAAGGCTCGGTTTTTTATCTGTTTAAATACCAAATAGCAAATGTCAGATATCCTGCAAAGGTAACCCATAAGGCATAGGGAATTTGTAAATATGCCGCAGTTTTGTTTATGCTTTCATATTTTATAATTGTGCGGATTATGAGTAAAAGCAACAGCAAAAGCCATATAAACGCAAAGAAAAAAGCTCTGAAATTAAAAAAGATGATACTCCAGAAAAAGTTTACAATAAGGCTTAATGAATAAGTATAAAGTGCCGAAATTTTCTGTGTTTCGGTTGCCTTTTTATCGGTATAAATCATAGCTGCGCTTATTCCCATCAGAATGAAAAGTATTGTCCATACAACAGGGAAAAGCCACGACGGCGGCGCAAGAGGAGGGGTTATTATTTCCTCATAAAGATTCATATTGTTTCTTGTCAGCAGCGCTGAAAGTCCGCCTACCCCTAAGGCAATTAAAATTGACACAACATAAGGTTTTATTTTTTTAAACATTTTACCACCTACCTTTTTAATTATATAAAAAATCAGATAAAAATATGTTTTTTAAAGAAAATGGGAATACTGTTTTTAAAGGAGTGGTAAAATGATTGAACAGGATACTATTAAATTGCTTCGCGAATGTGATGCAGGGGTCAAAATGGGTGTAAAGTCTATTGACGATGTAATGGATTATGTCAAGGACGAGAGGCTCAAAAAGGATTTGAATGCCTGTAAGGATGAACACAGCAAGCTCAATAGCGAAATTCAGGAGTTGCTTGAAAAATACGGCGACGACGGCAAAGAGCCAAACCCTATGGCAAAGGGTATGTCCTGGATGAAGACAAACATTAAACTTGTAGTTAATGAGTCGGACAGCACGATAGCTGACCTTATGACCGATGGCTGTAATATGGGTGTCAAGTCGCTTAATAAGTATCTTAACAAGTATGAAGCGGCAGATGAGGTTTCCAAGGATATTTGTAAAAGGCTTATAAAATTGGAAGAAAAGCTAACAGCACAAATGAGAGATTATTTATAAAAAGCTCCCTTTCGGGAGCTTTTACATAATATATTTAAATTCCTAACAGTTTTTCTGCATTTTTGTGGGTTATTTTTTCAAAGTCGCCGTGGGATATCTCAAGGCTGTGAAGTAACTTCATTTCCATTTCTGCGGTATGCCAAGGACTGTCTGTTCCGAAGAGAATTTTATCGGCACCGTGAGTATCGATAATTTTTTGCGCATAGTATTTTGGCATTGTGCCGTAGCTAAAAGAAGTATCGAAATAAATATCTTTTCCACAAAGGCGGTCTAACACCTCTTGTCCGCAACCCACGCCGCCGAAATGAGCGGCAATAACGGGTGAGTCGAACCAAGAAAGCGCTTTTTCCATTTTTTCAGGCGTTGCGCCGTATGGGGGAGGGAAGCCATAATCCTGCCCTGCGTGGAATATGGTTATAAGCCCTAATTCGCTGATTTTTTTATAAATCGGCTTCATTTTTGGGTCATCAACCGAAAAACCTTGGTAATCAGGGTGAAGCTTTATACCCTTAAGACCTAAATGCTTTATTCGTTCAAGCTCTTCTAAAGCATCGGGAGCGTCGGGGAAAACTGAGCCGAAGGCGAAAATGTTTTCACCGTCATTTATAGATGCCGCAAAATCGTTTACATTCTTTTGCTGGTTTGCGTTGGTGGCTATGCTTAAAACCACCGCTTTATCAATGCCGCTTTCTCTGAAAAGTCGCTTAAGGTCGAAAAAAGTGCCATTGGTGTGAGGTGTGAGTCCACCCGAAGCAAAGCTTAATTTTTCTATGGCTTTTTCTGCAATTTTTTCAGGAAAAGCGTGGGTATGAAAATCTATTAACATTTAAACACTTCCAAAAATTGATAAATATATTATACCCCCGCGAGTATGGAATTACAACTAAAACATTGAAAGCACAATCTCGGCGACAAATGGATTTGCGAGGTTGCTTAACGATTTATATTTTATCATAAGAAATTAAAAAATGTTGAAAACAGCACGATATTGTGTTATTTTATATCGTAGGGGCGACCGTCCCCTGCAAAAAGTTTATAATAGGAGAAAATTACATGTCAGCAAAAGCGGTTTTTCAAATGATAAAATTCACTTTGTTTTCGGCTTCGGCGGGGTTAATTCAGGTGGGTTCTTTTACAATTTTTGAGGAGCTTGTAAGAATGAGTTATTGGCCGTCTTACCTGATTTCTCTTATACTTTCGGTGTTGTGGAATTTTACGCTTAACCGCCGTTACACCTTTAAGTCGGCGGCGAATGTACCTATTGCCATGGCTAAGGTGTTTGGGTTTTATCTTGTTTTCACACCCGTTTCAACCTGGATTGGACACATTGCCACAATGAAAGGTACGCACGATTATATTGTTTTAGGCCTTACAATGATTTCAAATTTTGTGCTTGAATTTTTATTTTGCAAATTTGTGGTTTACAGAAATCAGGAAAATACGAGAGAGAATGTGTAATTTAATATTTTATTAATAGTTTTTTCTTATCGTTTTAAAAAAGATATGATTAAATATTATCATAGAAAGGGGAACCGGTTGCAAACGGTTACTGCGCCAAGGCGGTGACTTTGGCAAATCCGACAGGCCAAGCGTACGGTTGGTGCCCCTTCTCGTTTTCCTCGGCAAAGCCTTAAAATCGGAAGGCTTGTCCGAGACCAAGTATTATGGGATGTCTTGACTTATAGCGCAAGACATCCTTTTTTAAAAAAATAGTGAATTTTGATGAATTTGCCCCTTGTCGCTCGTGCCGCGACAGACACGCCCTTGACCCGAATCAACCATACGAATTGATAATAAATTCACTTCAGCTTTTACTGAATATAATTTTTTAAGGGTGTAATAATATCCTTGGTGATATTATGAATAAATCTTTGTGGGAAGAAGTAAGGCTTCCAAATTTCCCGAAGCTTAAGGGAGACGCTACTACCGATGTGTTAATAATCGGCGGCGGTATAGCGGGAATTTTGACGGCGTATTTTTTGCAAAAGGCGGGCGTGCGGTATATACTTGTTGAAAAGGACCGTATTTGCGGCGGCGTCACATCTAAAACCACTGCAAAAATCACATTACAGCACGGCTTTAATTACCAAAAAATACTTTCTTCAAACGGCGTAGAAATAGCACAGGGATATTATTTGGCAAATTTAAAAGCTTTAGAGGAATATTTTAAAATTTGCCAAGACATTGACTGCGATTTTGAAGTAAAGGATAATTATGTTTATTCTTCCGATAAAGAAAAAATAAAAAAGGAGCTTTATGCGCTAAAACGGGTGGGCTGTGAGGCGGACTTTGTAAAAGATATACCCTTGCCGTTTGATACTGCGGGGGCAGTTCGCGTTAAAAATCAGGCGCAGTTCCATCCGCTTAAATTTTTATCCGAAATTTCAAAAGAGCTAAATATTTATGAGCATACCAAAGTGCGAGAAATGGTGGGAAATACTGCTGTTACAGAGAACGGTAGAATTAAAGCTGAAAGAGTTGTTGTTACAACACACTTTCCCTTTATAAATAAACACGGAAAATATTTTTTAAAGCTATATCAGCACCGTTCGTATGTTTTGGCGCTTAAAAATGCGCAAAATGTGGACGGTATGTATGTAGATGAAAACGATAAAGGCTTATCGTTTCGCAATCACGGGAATATATTATTACTCGGCGGTGGTGGACACCGAACAGGTAAGCAAGGAGGCAGCTACAACGAACTTAGGACATTTGCAAGACTGCATTACCCCAATGCAAAAGAGGTTTGCGCTTGGGCTACACAGGACTGCATAAGTCTTGATAAAATGTGTTATATCGGCAAATACAGTTTAGGTACTGAAGAAATGTATGTCGCGAGTGGCTTTAACAAATGGGGCATGACGGGTGCTATGTGCACAGCTCAGCTACTTTGCGATGTGCTGACGGGTAATAAAAACGATTTCGAAGAGGTTTTCAATCCGTCAAGAAGTATTTTAAAACCTCAACTTCTTGTGAACGCTACCGAAGCGACGGTCAATTTGCTTACACCTCGTGCCAAACGCTGTCCGCATTTGGGGTGCGCATTAAAATGGAACAAGCAAGAGCGCAGTTGGGACTGCGCCTGCCACGGCTCGCGGTTTGGCGAAGACGGAAAGCTTTTAAATGGCCCCTCTACAGATGGAATAGAGATTTAATTCGGAATTGTTGAAGGGAATATATGCGCGGATTTTTCCGCGCATTTTTTATGCGTTAGTTAAAAGCGGCAAAAAACACTTGACAAAACATAGGTCTTCGTGGGATAATAATAACATATTATGGGCAGTTTATATGCTGTGTTAATTCTAAAAATTTCGTTTTGGTGGTATGAATGCGAGTAATTACAGGTATTGCCCGTGGTAAAAATTTAAAAACGCTTGAAGGTAACGATGTCCGCCCGACCTCGCAAAAGGTTAAGGAAGCGGTTTTCAGTGCTATACAGTTTGATATTGAGGGCAGACGGGTGCTTGATTTGTTTGCAGGCTCAGGTCAGCTGGGGATAGAGGCATTAAGCCGCGGTGCTGAGAGTGCGGTGTTTGTAGATAAAAGTGCCGCTTCGGTTAAAATTATAAAGCAAAACCTTGAATGTGTAGGTTTTGAGCAGAATTCGCGGGTTTATATGTCGGACTATTCGTCCTTTACAGCTATGTGCCGCGACACATTTGATATTGTCTTTTTGGATCCACCGTATAAGCAAGGTCTTTTGCTTCCTGCTTTAAAATCGGTTTTACCGCTTATGAGTGATTACGGCATTATAATTTGTGAATATCCGCCTGAAGTGGAAATACCCCAGAGTATAGGCGGTTTTGAAGTTTTAAAAACCTACCGTTACGGTAAAATCAATGTTTCAGTTTATAGAAAAGGGGCACAAGGTAAATGAAAAACAGTATAGCAATTTGCCCCGGTAGCTTTGACCCCGTGACCTACGGTCATCTTGACATTATCACCCGTGCAGCGAATATGTTCGATAAAGTGATAGTTGTTGTTGCGAGCAATAAGAATAAAAAGAACAGCTTCGCACCCTCGGAACGCGTTGAAATGATAAAAAAATGTATACCCTCGCTTTCAAATGTTGAGGTCGAATCATTCGACGGTTTGCTTGCGGAATATGCCGCCCAAAAGGGTGCCAAAGCTATTATTAAAGGACTTCGTGCCATGTCGGATTTTGAGTATGAATTCCAAATGGCATTAACAAATAAGAAGTTGAATCCGGAGGTTGAGACCTTGTTTTTGACCACTTCGGCCGACAATATGTATCTTAGCTCAAGTATGGTGAAGCAGATTGCTGCTATGGGTGGGGACATTTCTTCTTTTGTGCCTGAGGTTATAAAACAAGATATTCTTGATAGGATAAACAGTAAATAACACCCGAGAGGGTTTATGGAGGAAATAAAAATGACACTTGACGAATTATTAGAACAGTTTGACGAGGCGCTTGACAGCGGTTTTAAAATTCCCGGCAAAAAAACTGTTGTTGACGTAGAAAAACTCCGTGCGGTTGTTGACGAAATCCGTCTTAATATCCCTGCTGAAATTAAGCAGGCAAAGGGTATCGTTGCTGACCGTGCTGACATCATTACAAACGCTAAGCGTGAAGCAGATGCTATCATCCGTAATGCTGAAGAAAAAGCAAAGGCTATGGTAGCTCAAGAAGAAATCGTTAAGCTTTCTCAGGCAAAGGCTGCTGAAATTATCGCTGCTGCTCAGGGCAAGAGCCGTGAAATGCGCAAGGCCGCACAGGATTTTGTGGACGATATTATGCGCCGCGCAGATGAAGGTCTTACTGCAAACCTCGGCGAAGTTCGCAAAACCAGAGCCGCTTTAAAACAGCAGATTCCGACATCTTCCAACTAACACAAAAAACATAATACTAAATGCTTTGACGAAGACTGCGGTTTTTGTGAAAATCTTTTAGCGAGCAAGGGGCGGTGTGAGCCTTGCAGATTTTGAAAATCGGTATCACTTCTGAGCAGACGGCTGAAATCGAGTAAGCCTGTCCGTTTGTTTCACGTTACAGAAACCGCAAATGTTTGTTTGTCGTAATAGGTGGTTATAAAGCTAAAGCCCTTTATCCTATTATGGATAGAGGGCTTTTATTTTAAAAGTGCAAACTCGAAAGGAGCAAGGAAATGTATAAAAACATTTCACCTAATCTCAATTTTGTAGAAGAAGAAAAGAAAATCAAGCAATTTTGGGATGACAATAAAATTTTTGAAAAGAGTATTGAAGAGCGCAAAGACGCCGAGCCGTATGTTTTCTATGACGGACCTCCTACTGCTAACGGTAAGCCACACATTGGCCACGTGCTTACCCGTGTTATCAAGGATATGATTCCGCGTTACCGCACAATGAAGGGTTATATGGTACCCAGAAAAGCCGGTTGGGACACCCACGGTCTTCCTGTTGAGCTCGAAGTTGAAAAGCTTTTAGGGCTTGACGGTAAGGAGCAGATCGAGGAATACGGTCTTGATCCTTTTATTGACCACTGTAAAGAAAGTGTGTGGAAGTACAAGGGAATGTGGGAAGATTTCTCCAAAACCGTTGGCTTCTGGGCTGATATGGACGCGCCGTATGTTACCTATCATAACGATTTTATAGAGTCAGAATGGTGGGCATTAAAGCAGATTTATGATAAGGGCCTTTTATACAAGGGCTTTAAAATTGTGCCATATTGTCCCCGTTGCGGAACTCCGCTTTCTTCTCACGAGGTTGCACAGGGCTACAAAAATGTTAAGGAGCGCAGTGCGGTTGTACGCTTTAAGGTTGTGGGCGAAGATGCTTATTTCTTGGCTTGGACAACGACACCTTGGACACTTCCGTCAAATGTTGCGCTCTGCGTAAACCCGAATGACATCTATTGCAAGGTAAAGGCTAATGACGGCTATACCTACTATATGGCAAAAGAGCTTCTTGATAAGGTTCTCGGCAAATTGGCAACCGAAGAAACTCCCGCTTATGAGATTATGGAAGAATATAAGGGCGCAGACCTTGAATATAAAGAATACGAACCGCTCTTTGATTTCGTAAAGCCTGTTTGTGAAAAACAGCATAAAAAGGCTCATTTTATCACTTGTGATACCTATGTTACTATGAGTGACGGTACAGGTATTGTTCATATTGCTCCCGCTTTCGGTGAGGACGACTCTAAGGTGGGCAGAAAGTACGATTTGCCTTTTGTTCAGTTTGTAAATGCCAAGGGCGAAATGACTGAGGATACACCATACGCTAACAAATTCGTTAAGGATGCTGATCCGCTGGTACTTACCGACCTTGATAAAGCAGGCCTTTTGTTTGATGCGCCTAAATTTGAACACGATTATCCGTTCTGCTGGCGCTGTGACACACCGCTTATTTACTATGCGCGTGAGTCCTGGTTTATTAAGATGACTGACGTTAAGGAAGATCTTATCCGTAACAATAACACAATTAACTGGATACCTGAAAGCATTGGTAAGGGCAGATTTGGTGATTGGCTTGAAAATGTTCAGGATTGGGGAATTTCCCGTAACAGATATTGGGGAACACCTCTTAATATCTGGACGTGCGAATGCGGTCATCAGCATGCTATAGGCAGTATTGAAGAATTAAAGAGTATGTCGGATAACTGCCCTGATGATATTGAATTGCACCGTCCTTATATCGATGCAGTTACTATTAAATGTGAAAAGTGCGGCAAAGAAATGCACCGCGTTCCTGAGGTTATTGACTGTTGGTTTGACTCAGGCTCAATGCCTTTCGCACAGCATCATTATCCCTTTGAAAATAAGGATTTGTTTGAGGCACAATTCCCGGCAGACTTTATTTCTGAAGCGGTTGATCAAACACGCGGCTGGTTCTATTCACTTCTTGCAATCTCTACCCTTATTTTCAATAAAGCGCCGTATAAAAATGTTATCGTTTTAGGTCACGTTCAGGACGAAAACGGACAGAAGATGAGTAAATCCAAGGGTAACGCAGTTGACCCGTTTGATGCGCTCGAAAGCTACGGCGCAGATGCTATTCGTTGGTATTTCTACACTAATTCAGCTCCTTGGCTTCCTAACCGTTTCCACGGAAGAGCGGTGGTAGAAGGTCAACGCAAGTTTATGGGCACACTTTGGAACACCTACGCGTTCTATGTGCTTTATGCTAATATTGATAAGTTTGACCCGACAAAGTACAGCCTTGATGATTGCAAGCTAACCGTAATGGATAAATGGCTTTTATCAAAGCTTAATTCAATGGTTAAAACTGTTGATAACAATTTGGCAAATTACCGCATTCCCGAAGCCGCTCGTGCTTTGCAGGAATTTGTGGATGAAATGAGTAACTGGTATGTTCGCCGCGGACGTGAGCGTTATTGGGTACAGGGTATGACCGACGATAAGACGGCAGCTTATATGACCCTTTACCATGCGCTTGTTGTAACCGTAAAGACAGCCGCTCCAATGATTCCGTTTATGGCAGAAAATATTTATCAAAATCTTGTTAAGAGTGTGGATAAATCTGCGCCTGAGAGTGTTCATCTTTGTGATTTCCCCGTGGTAGATGAAAGCAGTATCGACAAAAATCTTGAAGACCAGATGGCAAAGGTTCTTGAAATAGTGGTATTAGGAAGATCTGCCCGTAACGGTTCTTCACGCAAGAACCGTCAGCCGCTTAATACAATGTATGTTAAGCTTGACGGCTCGGTTGAGGAAGGCTATATTGATATTATCAAGGAAGAGCTTAATATTAAAAATGTTGATTTCACAGGTGAGGTTGACAATTTCGTGAGCTACACCTTTAAGCCTCAGCTTAAGACTTTAGGTCCTAAGTACGGAAAGCAGTTGGGCGAAATCAGAAATGCTTTGGCTTCTATTGACGGAAATGCCGCTAAAAAACAGCTTGATGAGAACGGCAAGCTTACATTGTCGCTTTCTTCGGGTGAAATTGAGCTTGAAACCGAAGATTTGCTCATCGATGCCGCACAAAAGGAAGGTTTCTTCACTGTAAGCGACAAGGGGATTACCGTTGCGCTTGACACAGTTCTTACTGAAGAACTTATAGAAGAGGGCTTTGTGCGTGAACTTATAAGCAAAATTCAGACAATGCGTAAAGAAGCTGACTTTAATGTTACCGACCATATCCAAATCACCCTTTCGGGCAGCCAGGTTGTTTGCGATATCGCTGTTCGTAATATTGCTGAAATTTCAGGTGATACCTTGGCAGACACGTTGACAATCGGTGAAACCTTCGGCTTTACAAAGGAATGGGATATCAACGACCAAAAGGTTACTATTGGTGTTAAAAAGATTTAATATTTAAAAAGAGGTGCCGATATGCAGATATATGAATCGGGCGAAATGTACCTTGAAACTATTTTATTGCTATCTCGAAAAATGCAGTTTGTCCGCTCTTTAGATATCGCAACCGATTTGGGCTTTTCAAAACCCAGCGTATCAAGGGCGGTTGGAGTTCTTAAGAAAGCTGAACTGATTAATGTCGACAGTAAGGGTTATATAACCCTTACTGAAGAGGGCAAAAAAATTGCAGAGCGCATGTATGAACGCCATACTGTTTTATCAAGTTTTCTTGAAAAGCTTGGTGTTGATAGTGATACCGCTTCTAAAGATGCTTGTAAAATTGAGCATCATATAAGTGCTGAAAGCTTCGATGCAATAAAAAAGTTTAGTGAAAAAATGTAAAAACAGACGGATGGTTTTTTCCATCCGTCTGTTTTCGTAAAAAGATAAAAGAAGAGATAAAATTTACAGCTTTGTCGCTCATGCCGCGACGGGCACGCCCTTTCTTGTGTGGGCGAAAAGAAAGGGCGGAAAGATTCGCCTAAGGGGGAATTTCGATTTCCCCCTTAGGTGACGGATTTTAATCACATATAACCGCCTTTGAAGAGTGAAAACTGAGTTTTCAATTCAAAGGCAAGACATATAAAAAGGTGAACTATATTTCCGTCACCGTAACCCCCTTAAACGACAAGGGTTTCGCCCTTGACCCAAGGAAAAATAGAGATCGTACTCTGTTTATACTGTTTTCAAATCGAGTGTATTGTTGCTGTTTTAACTCTAAATATTCAGCCATTTGTTTTAGGTTTTATAATTCCGAATTCCGCATTACGAATTCCGCATTATTTCACACCCTGTATAGTAGTGCTTTAAAATTTGTTCATAGGTTTTACCTTGCTTTGCCATATAGTTTGCACCGTTTTGGCTCATACCCACGCCGTGACCGTAGCCATAGGTTGTAAAGGTGAACGAATTATCACTGAATGCAATATCGAAATTTGAGGATTTAAGGTCGAAAAGTTGTCTTATATCGCTCCCCTTAAACTGAGTTCCGCCAATTTTCAGTGAGGATACGGTGCCTGATTGAGTGCGCACAAAATCGCTAAAGCATTCCTGCAGATTTTCCGGCAGTGTGGTTTTGCCGGAAAGAGCGGTTATAAAATCTTGGGCGGAGACTGATTTTTGGCAGGCATAATTTTCTGCAAGCTTGTCACCCTCGCTTTCTACGGCTTGCAAATAGGGGTAGCTCTTACCCCAGACATTTTCGGCGCTTTCGGTGGTTCCTGATGACAGCGAATGGTAGACAGAGAGTATAATCTCGCCATTGTAGGTAAGGGTTTGGTTTTTCACTTCATTTATAGCGGTTTTGATTTTTTCGCTGTATTCGTCTGTCTTACTACCCCACTTTTCGTGAGCGGAGGCAACGGATATATAGCATTGATCTGCCGTATAATCGTCGGTTATGTCATAGTCCTTGTCAGCATTTTCTTTTTGACGCCATTTTAAAAAGGTATAGGCGCATACGGCTTGCGCTTTTAAAGCTTCGCTTTCGTAAAGGGCGGGCATTTCTCCCGCAACTACGCCGAAAATATAGTCCTCAGCTGAGATTTCTTTTATTTCTCCTGTTTGGCTCATTAAAACCTTAAATGTTTCTGTCTTTTGGGTTTTAGAGTCTGCGTTGGTATTGGTTTGCAGAGCTAATGCGCTTGGAAGTTCTGATTTTAATACCGAAAGCGGAAGTAAAAGCAAGGTTGCTAAAATTACCACAGAAAATATAAATATTTTTTTCATAAAACCCCTTCTTTTTTTACATTGATGTTGACATTTTAAAAACCGCATTATAATATTAAATATATGGTGTAAAAGTATTTTTAATGTATTTTGGAGAAAAGTAATGAGCTTTAAAAAAATTATTACGGTTTTTTATATCGGCCTTCCGCTGTGTGTTGTGTTGCGTGTTTTACAGATTGCAAAAACCGTTGAATATGAAAATGGCTTTTTTGTTGAAGAACAAAAAGCATTGGGTACGGTGCTTACGGTTTTAATTGCCCTTATTTGCGCGGTTGTGGTTTTTTGCAGTAAAAAGGCTTATAAAACCCCTGAAGAACCGCCTAAAAGCAATATCTTTTTGTCAGTTTCGGCGGTTTTGGTTGCGGTTTCTCTTTTTAATGAAGCGCTTAATAGCGCGTTTCCAGTGACTGTTGCTCCTTGGCAAATAGGTGTTACAAGACTGGTTACGATAATATCGGCAATTTATTTTATAATTATTGCACTTGGCGGCTTTGTTCCAATTAAAATTGCACCGCCAGTTCATATTATACCGATAGCTTACGCAATGCTTAAAACCGTTTTCACCTTTATCGGCGTTTCGCCTTTAGCACTTATAAGTGATAATATTCTGCTGATGGCGGGTTACTGCCTTTTAATGCTTTTCTTTATAAATTACGGCAAGCTTTATAACGGTCTTGACACCGAACTTAATTTTCGGAAGATTTTAGCAACAGGACTTACAGCTGCCCTTATTTGTGTTTCACAGTCGGCGGCATATTTATTGATTAATATTTTTTGTTATGAAAAATATCTTCATTCGGACATAAACGTTATATTTACGCTTTTGTTTATGGGGTTATATTCTCTCGTTTTTGTGGTTTCTCATTTTCACGAAAGCGCAAATAAAAAACGAGTGCGGCATAAAAGCAAACACACTCGTTTACAGTAAAATATAAATCAGCGCAAATAGAAGCCGTTTGTCAGCTTTTTCGCTTAGTAATAACAGCAATACACCGAGGATTAATGTTAAATCTCCGTCCTTTTTGAGATTGTCTAAAAAGGGGAGTGACAGTCCTCCGAAAAGGGAATTTTCGTTTTCTGCCTTTTTGGGTTCGGGCGGTTTTTCGGGCTTTGATTTTTGAGGCGGCGGCTTAAGGGTGCTTCTTGCATTCATTTCGCGCATACGGTTTATGGCATCTCGTTGTTGTTGTGAAAAGCTTTGGTTGTTCATAGCAGTTTACCTAAAATTCCGCTTTCTTTTAAAGCAGGTAACAGATCTAAAAGCCGCAAAATTTTAATGGCGGTATCAACCTTTTCTCGTTTTGGCTCACTCAGGTGGGGCTTTAAAGCTGCGAGAAGATTTGTCCGTGCATCGTCGTTTCGGGAATTAAGCTTTGATACTATTGACATAATGTTCATAAGCTCGGCGCTGTCAGGTATCCCGAAAACCGAATCTTCCTTTTTCTCTTCTTTTTCGTTCTGTGAAAGAATACTTTCCGCCATTTCTTTGACACGGTTCATACTTTCGGGGTCGTTAAGAATTTCGGCAAGCTTTTTATTTAAATCATCCATTTTTGCCTCCGCCGAACATTTTAAAGAGCATTTTTGCCTGCGGGCTTTTAAGCACCTCGGCAAGCTTTTCCTTGTCTGATAAAATGCTTTCAAGCTTTTGTTTGTCAGAGTCGGAAAGGTTTTTCACAAGAAAGGAAGCGTCTTTTGTTTTTGCCGCTTTTTCAAGTGTTTGTCTGTCGAGCTTGCCGCCGCTTTCATTTACCATATTTTCAAATATTGATTTATCGTTGTTCATAAGAATTCCCCCTGTAATATATTTATGCGTAAGAATAAAGTTTAGAATTAAAGGTGAACAGTTTGCGAATTGTTGTTATTTCTGATTCCCACAAGCGAAGCGATATAATAGAAAAAATTTTATATGCACAGCCCGAAGCGAGCGAGGTATTTTTCTTGGGCGACCACGCTGATGATATTGAAGATTTGCAGTATATTTTTTCGGATAAGCGGTTTCATATTTTAAGTGGGAACTGTGATTATTTTTCTGAGTTTGCGTCAACTGCTGTGACCGAGGTTGGCGGTATTAAGATTTTTTATACCCACGGGCACACGCTTTCGGTTAAATACGGCACCCAGCGTTTGCTTGAAGCCGCCAAACAGAACGGCTGTAAGCTTGCCCTTTACGGTCACACACATATATCTAAAATATTATATGAAGACGGTATTTATATTGTTAATCCCGGTTCTTGCGCTAATGCGAGGGATTTTCGCGAATCGTATGCCGTAATAGATATAGAAGAAAACGGTATTATGCCGATTATTGTAAACTTATAAGGAGTATTTATGAAAGTTTTACTTCATTGTTGTTGCGCTCCCTGTTCGCTTTCTTGTATAGAGCCATTAAAAAATGAGGGAGCGGATCTGTCGCTTTTTTGGTTCAACCCTAATATTCACCCCTTTAAAGAGTATGAAGCAAGACGTGACTGTCTTTTGGAATATTCAAAAGAAATTGGCTTGGAACTTTTAGTAAAAGAAAATTACGGACTGCGTGAGTTTGTAATAAATGTTGCAGATAATATTGAGGGACGCTGTGTTTATTGTTACGAGCACCGTTTGGAAGAAACTGCGAAGTTTGCGAAGGAAAACGGGTTCGAGTATTTTACTACAACGCTTCTTGCAAGCCTTTATCAAGATCACCAGTCAATAAAAGAAGCAGGTGAGCGGTTTGCGCAAAAATACGGAGTTAAATTTTTATACCGCGATTTTCGCCCTAATTTTCGAGACGGAAATTTAAAAGCCCGTGAAAAAGGTTTTTATATGCAAAAATATTGCGGTTGTGTTTTTTCGGAAGAGGACCGCTATAAAAAACAAATAGAGCGCGATAAACAAAAATTTGGAGCAAAGTAATGGAAAAGATTTATGATGTGCTGATTCTCGGCGGCGGACCTGCGGGGTATACAGCCGCTTTGTATACTGCAAGGGCAGGACTTGAAACCATTGTTCTTGAAAAAATGTCTGTAGGCGGACAGATGACGCTTACGGGCGATATCGATAATTACCCTGGTTTTCCAGAGGGTGTTGATGGTTTTACGCTTGGTATGAAGATGCAAGCCTCTGCCGAGCGCTTCGGCGCTAAGACCGAGTATGCAGAAGTTATCGACACTGAATTTCAAGGAAAAATTAAAAAAATCACCACTACAAACGGGGACTATTTTGCAAAAACAGTTATAATAGCCACAGGCGCTAATCCGCGTGAGCTTGGTATTAAAGAAGAGGCGGAGTTTACAGGCAAAGGGGTGCATTATTGCGCCCACTGTGACGGTAGATTTTATAAGGATAAAACAGTTGCGGTTATAGGCGGTGGCAATTCTGCTGTGTCAGATGCGCTATATCTTGCGAGGCTTTGTAAAAAGGTGCATTTAATTCACCGCAGAGATACCCTAAGAGCCACTAAAATTTATCACGAACCCTTGATGAAAATGGAAAATGTTGAATTTGTGTGGAACAGCGTGGTAGAGGAGTTTATAATCAACGATAAATTAATAGGCATAAAAGTTAAAAATGTTAAAACTGATGTTTTGTCTCAGATTGACTGTGACGGCGTGTTTGTAAGCATTGGCAGAAAACCCGCAACCGAGTTTTTAAAGGGTATAGATCTTGACGAAAACGGCTATATAATCTCAGATGAAAATTGTAAAACAAATATAGACGGAGTTTTTGCGGCGGGGGATGTACGTACAAAGACTCTTCGTCAGATTGTGACTGCCGCCGCGGACGGTGCAGTTGCAGCGGACGAGGCATATGAATACTTGCTTAAAAATAAAGAAGAAGCTTCAGTTTGAAGCTTCTTCTTCCTTTTTTAGATGATTTATACGATATTCTCTCGGGGTAACACCCTTTATTTTTTGAAAACAGCGGTTAAATGTTCTTAGCGAGTTATAACCAATGGAAAGCGCTACTTCGGTTATCGACATTTTTCCCGACTTTAAAAGCTCACATGCCTTTCGCACACGAAGGGAGTTGATATAGTCATTAAAGCTTATGTGAAGCCGATTGCTGAAAAGATGCGATACATAGTAACGGCTTATATGCAACGCTTGAGCAATAGAAGAAAGCGAAATTTCGTTTGTGTAATTTTCGTAACAGAAGTTTATGATATCTTTTGAAGTGTCGGTATTGTGGGAATGAATTTTTTCGAGTGTTGTAAGAGATAAAAATTCTCCTAAAATTACAAGCAAAAGCCCACGAAGCACCGCTTCGGCAAATTTTTTATCTTGGAAATTGTATTTTAGGAGAATGTCGAATGCGTTACTTATAATCGGGTTTTGCGCCGCATTTTTAAAAATAGGATTTTGGGGCAGATATTTTTCGAAATATTTTTTATATTCGGGACAAATATCAGGTGAAGCGATTAAAAGTGTTGCATCAAGTGGGAGATTAACATCCTGATAATAATGAATTTGATTAGGGAAAGTGACAAAAAGATCGCCCTGCTCTAAAACAACCTCTTTCCCGTCAGCAAAGGCTTTTGATTTGCCGTTGTTTCGCATATAAACAAGCTCTATATGCGAATGTATGTGAGGCTCAAAGGTGAGGTGAGTGGCTTTGGGGTAGATGGTAAAAGCGCGCTCTTGGTTTTGGAATGAAAAATACATAACTTTCTCCTATTCATGTTATGATTTGATTATATGGCATATAAAAATAAAAAGCAAGCAGAAACTTCGGTGAAACGGAATTTCTACTTGCTTTTTATAAAATCAATAAAGAGGAAAGAAAATTTAAATATTATAACGGTATCCGTGCTGACTTTTTAAAACGCGCAAACGCTTGCGGCGAAGAGATGAGAAAAGTTTTTCCTCAAAGGCTACAAGGCGGTCTTCGTGGAAGATACACCAAATAAGGCCTGCAACCATTGCTATTTCAAATAAAGTTCTTAATATATCTAAAAATGTCATTATTTTAACCTCCCGAACATTTGTTCGTTTTCTTTATTATACTCAATAATTTATCATTTGTCAAGCGTTTTTCTAAAAATAATTTTATTTTATTTATATTTTTTTGTAAGCGCTAATATGACACCAATCGGAAAGTAAACCAATGCAGCCATAACACCTAAAAAACCTTTTCGGTTGTTACCTTGGGGAAGACAAATCCACATTATTATTAAGAATAAAATCACTAAAGCTACCAACATTTTTATCTCTCCTTTGCGTTCTGTATTTTAATTATAAAATATCTAAAGTACAATAAGCGGGACTTTAAAAAATAAACGCCCGAAGTTTTTTCGAGCGTTTAAACTTATATTTTTAATACAGAAAAGCCGTAGGGCGAGAGTCTTAAGGTTATGCCGTCAGGCTTTTCACCCAAAAGGCATTTTGCGTTTTTAAATTCTTCGGGCAATGTGATTTGGGCGCCCTCATGCCAACGGGTTGCGGCTATAAGAATTTTTTCATTTCCTTTTTGGCGGATATAAGCAATCTCGCCAAAGTTTGCGTGTACGGGAATAAATTCGCCCGACGCGAAAACCTTTGAACCTCGTCTTATTTTCCCTAAGTCCTTGTAGAAGTCTAAAATATTTTTATCTTCTTTTCCCCAAGGATAAGTGCCACGGCAAAATGGGTCGCCGTAGCCTTGCATACCTGCCTCGTCGCCGTAGTAAAGCGAGGGGATACCGGGCAGAGTGTACTGTATAAGCGCACCGACCTTTAAAAGTGCCGCGCCTTTTTCGTATTCGGCTTGCGAGAGGGTCTGTTTGGATTGCCATTCGCGGTCGGTATTCTGGACACCGCCCTTGCCCAAAAGGGTGAGTATTCGTGGGGTATCGTGGGTGCCGATATGATTCATTAAAAGCTTTATCGACTGCGGCGGATAGTTTTCTAAAATTTCAAGCACAATATCAATAAGTTGTCGGGAATTTCCGCCCTGCAAATAATCTATAATAGCATTTGCAAAGGGATAGTTCATAACCGAGTCAAGCTGACTTCCGCGTAAAAATCTTCGGCGCTTGTCATAACTGATTTTATTGGTTGCGTCTTCCCAGACTTCGCCTAAAAGGTAGTTGTTATCACTGTCGGCTTTTATGGCTTTTCGGATATTGTCCAAAAATTCGTCGGGCAATTCGTCGGCAACATCAAGCCTGAAGCCTTTTATACCCTTTTTAAGCCAATGACGGATAACACCGTTTTCACCTGTTATAAATTCGGTGAAAGCAGGGTCGTTTTCATTAACCTCGGGGAGTGACGGCACGCCCCACCAAGACTCATATCCCACCTTGCTATCATTAAAGGTGTACCAACTGCGGTAGGGCGAATCGGGATTTTCGAAAGCACCCACCGAATTATAGCGGTTTTTCTTGTTGAAATATATACTGTCATCGCCTGTGTGGGAAAATACACCGTCGAGAATGATATAAATACCAAGCTTCTTTGCGGATTTTATAAGACTTTCAAGGTCGGCTTTGGTTCCCAAGGAAGCATCAACCTTCATATAATCCGCTGTGTTGTAACGGTGATTTTGATGCGCCTCAAAAATGGGGTTCAGGTAAATACAACTAACTCCTAAGGATTTTAAGTAGGGCAGTTTTTGTTCTATTCCTTTAAGGTCACCGCCGTAATAATCGTTACCGAGGCATTCAAAGTCATTATCCTGACGGAATTCGGGCTGTTTCTCCCAGTCATTTATAATATATCGGTCTTTTGGAACACGGGTTTTCTTTTTGCCCGAGTTATAAAACCTATCAGGGAAAATCTGATAAATAATACCGCCGTCAAGCCAATCGGGTGTAGAAAAATCTTTTTCGTACACAGTTAACTGCCAATTTTCTCCCTCGGGACAAATGTAGCCTAAAGAGTGCTCGCCTTTCTTTATTAAAAACTCGCCGTAATCACTTTCATATCTGAAAGAGTACCAGTAAAGCCCCTCGCCGAGAGTGACTTCACATTCATAATAGCGGTAGTTACCCAAAAATTCGGCAGGGGACATAGCGATTTCTCGCGGTTGGTTCTCGGCATCGTTCCTTATTATTAAAAATACCGAACGCACGCAGGAGTCTTTGCGTAACAAGACTCTAAGCCGAAGGCTTTTGCCCTCGGCTATAGCACCCTGCGGGGTTCGGTATAAAGGATTTCTCGAATCAAAAGGATAGTAAATCATAATTACTTAATTGGCTCTGCATTCCAGATGTCTCTTGCATAGTCTGCAATAGAACGGTCGGCAGAGAAGATTCCCGATTTTGCGATGTTTGTAAGCGACATCTTCTGCCAAACTTGCGGTTGGTTATAAAGCGCCGAGGCTTTTGCCTGTGCGTTTCTGTAATCGGCAAAGTCAGCAAGCGCCATATAGGTGTCGTGGTATCTGAGAGTGTTGTAGATATCATCAAACGTCTGTCCGCCAAAGCCGTTGCCAATAAATTCAAGTGCTTGGCGTAGGGTTTCGTTGTTGTTATAATATTCCGCCGGACTGTAGCCTTCCTTTTGAAGCTTTAACACTTCGGGGGTCTGCATACCGAAGATAAGAATATTATCGTCGCCAACAGCAGAGTGGATTTCAACATTAGCGCCGTCCTCTGTACCGAGAGTTATAGCGCCGTTCATCATAAGCTTCATATTGCCTGTGCCCGAAGCCTCGGTAGAAGCTAAGGAAATCTGTTCGCTTATATCAGCGGACGGAATCATAAGCTCAGCCATAGTTACTCGATAATCTTCAAGGAATAAAATCTTTAATTTATCCTTTGCAACAGGGTCATTTTCAATAACCTTTGAAAGCTTGTAAATCATTTGGATAATCTGTTTTGCGAGAAGATAACCTGGCGCTGCCTTAGCACCGAAAATATAGGTCTTAGGTGTAAAGGGCGCAGTGGGATTGTTTTTAATAAACAGATAATCGCTTATAATGTTGAGAACGTTCAGGTGCTGACGCTTGTATTCGTGTAAACGTTTAACCTGCATATCGAAAATTGAATCAGGGTTTAAGATTATGCCGTTTTGCTTTTCAATATAATTTGCAAAGCGTTCTTTGTTATGGCGCTTAATTTTTGCAAGCTTTTCTAAAACGGCGGAATCGTCCTTAAAGTCGATAAACTTTTCAAGCTCTTGAGCGTTTGTTATGAAGCCATCACCGATAGTTTCGCACAAAAGCTTTGTAAGCTCGGGGTTGGCGCAGCAAAGCCATCTTCTGTGGGCAATGCCGTTTGTAACATTCTTGAACTTTTCGGGGGTTAATTTTGCGTAGTCTTTGAAAAGCTCGTCTACTATAATTTCACTGTGAAGTTTAGAAACGCCGTTTACTGCGTGGCAAGTAGCAACACAAAGGTTAGCCATACGAACAACACCGTTTGAAATAACGGCGGTGCGCTCTGCAAGGCCGAAATCGCCTGTTTTTGAAACGATTTCATCTCTATAACGGCGGTCGATTTCCTTTATTATCTGATATACGCGCGGAATACGCTCTTTTACAAGGTTTTCGGGCCAACATTCGAGCGCTTCAGGCATAATGGTGTGGTTGGTATAAGCCACGGTGCCCTTTACAATATCCCAAGCCTTTTCCCAAGTGTATCCGCATTCGTCTAAAAGGAAACGCATAAGCTCAGGTATGGCGAGTGTCGGGTGGGTGTCATTGATATGAATAGCCACCTTTTCGGGCAGGTTATCAAGTGTTTTGTAGTGACGTAGGTGACGGTTAAGAATGTCCTGAATAGAAGCTGAAACCAAGAAATACTGCTGGCGAAGACGCAAGGATTTACCTTCGATATGATTATCTGCAGGATAGAGTATTTTAGAAATGTTTTCAGCCATAGCGCGTTGTTCAATAGCGCGCACATATTCGCCTTGATTAAATGCCGACATATCAAAATCTTCGCACTCAGCACTCCAAAGACGCAGAGTATTTACGGTTTTTCCGTCCTTGCCTGCAACGCAAAGGTCATAAGGCATCGCACGGACGGTCTGATAATTTTTGTGTTCAACACGGTGAATTCCGTTGTCCCACCAATCGTTGATATCGCCGTCAAAGTTTACATTTACAGCGCTTTCGGGCTTTTGCTGAAGCCATACGCCGCCGCCCGGGAGCCAAAAATCAGGCATTTCGGTTTGCCAGCCATCAACTAATTTTTGACGGAATATGCCAAGCTCATAGCGGATGCAGTAGCCCATTGAAGAATAACCGCCGCTTGAAAGCGCTTCCAAAAAGCAAGCGGCAAGGCGGCCAAGACCACCGTTACCAAGACCTGCATCAGGCTCGAAATCGTAAAGATTATCAAGCTTTACACCGAATTTTTTAAGCGCCTTTGACATAGTGTCGGTAAGGTCCATATTATAAAGATTGGTTTTGAGCGAGCGACCCATAAGAAATTCCATACTTAAGTAATAAACCGTTTTGGCTTCTTTTTCGTTACGTTCTTTTTTGAATGCGGCTCTGCGCTCATTCATAAGGTCTAAAAGCGCTAAAACGCAAGCGTTGTAAAAAAGTTTATCTGAAGCCTGTTCGGGCAGTACACCCAAATTATGCGAAAGCTTTTTTTCAATTAGTGCAGAAAGATTTGAAGGTGTAATCTTTGGCATATTATCATCTCCTAATAGATACTACATATATAATACAGTATTTACAGAAAAATTTCAAGTATTTAGTATCGCTAAAATACGAGTGAATTTTGTTCAATTTCCACAAAAAAACAAGTTTGTTAACGAAAAGGTGGATAACTTTTCGTCGAATAGCCCAATTTTACCTTTGTTTCGCTATATAGTATAGTATTCGAATGCAAAATAAATGTTAAATTGTTAAAAATTTATGCTTGCATTTTTTTGTGGTTTGTGATAAAATGTATGAGCATTTGATTTCACCCGAACCTTTACGGGTGTCTTCTTGCCGAAAAAAATCGACATTGAAGCAGATGGTCCTCTGGTTTTAAACGAATGAACATCTGGTAAAAAATTAAGGAGGAAAAACCATGGACGTAATTAAGGAATTAACCGCAGAACAGCTTAAAAAAGATGTTCCCGAAATTTTAATCGGTAGCACAGTTAAGGTTCACGTTCGCATTAAGGAAGGCGAAAAGGAAAGAATTCAGGTTTTCGAAGGCACTGTTATTGCTAAAAATAACAGCGGCATCGCAGAAACCTTCACCGTTCGCCGTGTATCCTACGGTGTAGGCGTTGAGCGTGTTTTCCCTGTACATTCACCTTCAGTTGCTAAGGTTGAACTTGTACGCAAGGGTCAGGTTCGCAGAGCTAAGCTCTATTACTTGCGTGACAGAGTTGGTAAGGCTGCAAAGGTTAAAGAAAAGATTTAATCTTAAAGGGGGACAGGTTGGAAAACTTGTCCCCTTTATTTTTAAGTAAAAGTTGGTAAAAGTTATGAAGAATAAAAGCTTCAATAATCAGGGATTTACTGTCAATACCGATATTGACGAGGTTAAGAACGAAAAAAAGCCCGAAGAAGTATTTTCAAAGAAAAAGGAATTTTTCGAATGGCTTGACGTGGTATCGGTAGCGCTTATAACGGTGATAATAATTTTTGGCTTTGTTTTCAGGATAGCAACCATTTCGGGTGCTTCTATGCTTAATACCCTTAAAAATGGTGAAAGGGTGGTAATTACCAACCTTTTTTATGAACCAAAGGCGAGCGATATTGTGGTAATATCCCGTAACACCTGTAACACGGCTGAGGATATAAGCGAAGGCTCAGGGCCGATAATTAAGCGTGTTATAGCAACAGAAAATCAGACAGTGGATATTGATTTTCAAAAAGGGATAGTTTATGTTGACGGTGTTGCGTTGGAGGAGGATTATATAAGCACCTCTACGACTGTTAGACACGATATTGAGTTTCCTGTAACTGTACCTAAGGGGCATATTTTCGTTTTGGGAGATAATCGCGCGGTTTCGCTTGATAGCCGTTCTTCCAGTATAGGAACTGGCGGTATGGTGGATAAGCGCTATGTTTTAGGTCGCGCAGTGTTTAGAATTTTTCCTTTTGATAAAATCGGAAGCCTTACGGATAAATAATTCCCAATGCGCAATTCGGGAATAAAAAATTTTTTAATGGAATGATAAAATGGACAATAAGCAGACAATACAATGGTTCCCAGGGCATATGGCAAAAACCAAGCGGAAAATGGCGGAGATTTTACCGCTTATTGATGCTGTTGCAGAAGTGGTGGATGCCCGCATTCCTATGAGCAGCCGCAATCCTGATTTAAAGGAAATTATCGGAAATAAACCCCATATAATTCTGCTTAACAAATGTGATATGGCGGATAATCGCATCACAAAAAAATGGATAGAATATTATAGAAAAAATGGCATTACGGCTATCGCCCTTGACTGTAAGAGCGGCAAGGGTATAAATCAGTTTAAGGATACCGTAAAAACCGCTTTGGCTTACAAGCTTGAAGCCTACCGTGAAAAAGGAATGGTGGGCAAACCTTTGCGTGTTATGATTGTTGGAATTCCCAATGTGGGTAAGTCCTCTTTTATAAACAAAATAGCAGGCAGAACTAAAGCAAAGGCTGAAAACCGCCCCGGTGTCACACGTGGAAATCAATGGTTTACTATCGATAAACAGTTAGAACTTCTTGACACCCCTGGTGTTTTGTGGCCTAAGTTTGATGATCAGACAGTCGGCGAAAGGCTTGCATTTACGGGAGCGGTTAAGGATAATATTTTGGATACTGAGCTTTTGGCGATAAGATTGCTTGAAATTCTCGGCGAAAATTATCCTGACCTTTTAACTGCACGCTATGGAGAACTGGATTTTTCGCTTGACAGTTACGAGCTGCTGTGTCAAATCGGTAAAAAGCGCGGAATGGTTATCCGCGGCGGAGAAACCGATACTGAAAGAGCGGCAAATATGCTTTTGGAAGAATACCGAAATCAGAAAATCGGCAATATATCTTTGGAAAGGGTAGAGGATAATGCCTGACTACAGTTATGAACAAGCCGCAAAGCTTAGCGGCTTTAAATATATTTGCGGTGTTGATGAGGCGGGACGCGGTCCATTAGCAGGGCCTGTATGCGCTGCGGCGGTAATACTGCCAGAGGGCTTGGAAATCGAAGGTCTTAATGATTCTAAAAAGCTGAGTGAAAAGAAAAGAGAAGCGCTTTATGATGTTATAATCGAAAAAGCGGTTGATTATCATATCGCATTTGGCACTTTAGAAGAAATCGAAGAGCATAATATTTTAAACGCTACATATTTTGCTATGAACAGGGCGATAAACGGACTAAAGGAAGTTGATTTTGCCCTCATAGACGGCAACCGAATTCCCGCAGATATTAAGGTGCAGTGCGCAACTGTTGTTAAAGGTGATGCTAAGTCGATGTCAATCGCGGCGGCTTCAATTCTTGCAAAGGTGACACGTGACAGACTGCTTTTAGAGTATGATAAAAAATATCCGCTTTATGAGTTCGCAAAGCACAAAGGCTACGGCACGAAACTGCATACCCAGCTTATAAAGCAGTATGGCCCGTGTGAAATTCACCGCCTTTCATTTTTGAAAAATATTTTGGGTGACAAGTAATGAATATTGGAAAAACAGGCGCCGAGGGTGAACGGCGAGTTGCAAATTTTCTGCGCAAAAAAGGTTTTGCAATTATAAACCGCAATTTTCAGTCAAAATACGGCGAAATTGATATTATTGCAGAAAATGATGAGTATATTTTATTTGTCGAAGTTAAAACCCGAAAGGAAAACAGTTTGGTGTCGGGTGTTGAAGCGGTTGACAGCTTTAAACAACGCCGTATAATATTGACAGCTAACGATTATATCGCAAAAACTCAGTGCGAAAAACAACCAAGGTTTGATATTGCTGAGGTTACTGTTTTTGAAAAAACTGACAGCGGTTTAGGATACAGGCTTCGGTATATTGAAAACGCGTGGTAAAATGTTTGACAAATGTGTGTTTTGGTACTAAAATATAGTAGAAGTTCCTGAAAGGAAAGATTTTATGAATTATATAAGCACAAGAGATAAATCTATAAAGGTGACTGCCGCAAAGGCAATTTCACAGGGAATATCAGTCGAGGGCGGACTTTTCGTGCCCGATACTTTTCCTGTTTTGACTGATGAAGATTTCAGTGAAATTTCGCGTCTTGATTATGTCGGCAGAGCAAAATACATACTTAAAAATTTCCTTAATGATTTTACCGAGAGTGAAGTCGATTATTGTGTTAAGGGTGCATATACAGGCAGCTTCGATAACGAACAACCAGCTCCCATTTCGCTTATAGGAAAAAATGCAAACATCCTTGAATTATGGCACGGCCCTACCTGTGCGTTTAAGGATTTAGCGCTTCAGCTCTTGCCGTATCTTTTGACAACTTCTGCTAAAAAGGTATCAAACGGCAAAAAAATTGTAATTCTTGTTGCAACCTCGGGCGATACAGGCAAAGCCGCGTTAGAAGGCTTTTGTGATGTGGAAGATACCGAAATTATGGTATTTTACCCCAGCGACGGCGTAAGCCCGATGCAAAAATTACAGATGGATTCCCAAAAGGGTGGGAATGTACATGTTTGCGCTATCAAGGGCAACTTTGACGATGCTCAGACAGGCGTTAAAAAGATTTTTACCGATAATTCGGTGAAAGCAGTTTTAGAAAAGAACAATATGCAGTTTTCCTCTGCAAATTCAATAAACTGGGGAAGATTGGCACCGCAGATTGTTTATTATATTTCAGCTTATTGCGATATGCTTTCTCGCGGTGAAGACCTTAAAGACGGCTTTAATATCGTTGTTCCCACAGGTAACTTTGGCAATATTTTAGCGGCTTACTATGCTAAAAAAATGGGTGTGCCTGTGAATAAGCTTATTTGCGCTTCAAATGCTAATAATGTGCTTACAGATTTTATAAATACAGGTAAGTATGACCGTAATCGCAATTTCTTTACTACAATTTCTCCGTCAATGGATATTCTTATATCTTCAAACCTTGAAAGAATGCTTTTTGAACTTTCGGGTAATGACGATAAAGAAGTTGCGAAAATGCAAAGCGATTTAGCCGAGAGCGGAACATTCACCGTTAGCGAAGAGATAAAAGCTAAAATGGGTGAGCTTTTCTGGGGTGGTTGCTGTGATGATAAGGCGACTCTCCAGACAATAAAAGATTTATTCGAGGAGTACGGTTATCTTTGCGATACTCACACCGCAGTTGCTATGAATGTTTATAAGCAGTATGTAAAGGCAACAGGTGATGACAGAGCCACTATTATCGCTTCGACTGCTTCGCCTTATAAATTTGCGAACAGCGTTTTATCGGCTGTAAGCGACGAAAAGGCCCAAAGTGAGTTTGAAACAGTTCGCCTTTTATCAGAGGTCACAAATACCCAAATTCCTGAGCCGATAAAGGCACTCGAAAATGCCACTGTCCGCTTTAAAGAACTTTGCGAAAAGGAAGAAATGTTAACTGCGGTTTACAAAGCGTTAGGAATATAATGTCAGGTGCGATTTACATTTACATTTAATTCCGCATTCCGAATTACGAATTACGAATTAGAAAAAGCCACTTTTCAGTGGCTTTTTAGTTCGAATTGTTATCTTGATTCGAATGTGTCGCAACAGGTATCGCGAACGGTTGTTGCGGTGCTGTTACCAACCTGAATTTTACCTGCAGAGCAGGTGTCGTTTTCAGCGTGGTGGATACAGTTTTTAACATTACAAGAAATACAGTAATTTGTTTCGCACTTATTTTCCATAATATCAATCCTTTCTGACCTTTAGGTCAAATTTAGTTTGCGCAAATTTCAAAAAATTATGTAAGGGGGAGAAAAATGAGCATTTTTGCTATTTCAGATTTGCATTTATCCTTTGGGACAGATAAGCCAATGGATATTTTTCGCGGCTGGGATAATCATACAGACCGTTTGCTTGCTAATTGGAACCGTCTTGTTAAAGAAAATGATACTGTTATTCTCCCTGGCGATTTGTCTTGGGCGTTAAAGCTTGAAGACACAAAGGCGGATTTCCAGTTTTTAAAAAAATTAAACGGCAAAAAAATTCTTTTAAAGGGCAATCACGATTTATGGTGGTCGACAGTTAAAAAATTGAATGAATTTTTTGACGAAAACAAAATAGAAAATGTAGAAATTCTTTTTAATAATACCATTGTAGCAGAAAATTATGCTATAGCAGGTACTCGCGGTTGGTTTTATGATGCGGCGGCTGATGATAAGGTTATAGCAAGGGAAGTCGGAAGACTTAGAAAATCTTTAACCGAAGCCGAAAAAACGGGACTCCCCATTTTATTGTTTCTGCATTACCCTCCGGTATATGCAAATGAAGTTTGCCGTGAGATTTTAGATGTTATAAAAGCGCATAATATAAAGACTGTTTACCACGGCCACATTCACGGGAGCGGTTTTAATAATGCGGTAAAAGAGTTTGAGGGCGTGCAATTTCGGTTAATTTCCTGCGATTGCATAGATTTCACCCCTCTTTTTATAACGGACTAGCTTGGGCGAAACAAGATTGTTTCGCCACAAAATCTTTGATTTTGCGACAAATTTTTCACAAAATCTGTCCTTTTCCATTGTAATGAGTGTTGTCCAAAATTAAATATCGGAATTTAATTTTGCCAAAGCCACTTATTAAGTGGCTTGCCGAAACGCACAAAAGCGTTTCGCCTAACTACAATCATTATAAGCGTAAATAACAAAATTTAATTTTTTTACAAATTATAGTAGAAATATTTATTTAAGTATGATATAATATTTTGAAATGATAAAATAGCATTTTATGCGGAGGTATAAAAATGAGTTTAAAAGAAACAAAAAAACTTGGCGCTAACAGATACGAGCTTGAAATTGTTATCGACGCGCAAAAATTCGGCGAAGCTATTAAGGAAGCTTATAATCAGCAGAAAGATAAAATAAACATCCCTGGCTTCAGAAAGGGCAAAGCACCTTACGCTATGGTTATGAAGATGTACGGTGAAGAGGCTTTCTTTGAAGAGGCTCTTAATATTCTTTATCCTGAAGCTGTTGATGAAGCAATTAAAGAATCAGGTCTTAAAGTTATAAACGATAAGATGGATTTCGATATGGTTTCAATCTCTAAGGAAGAGGGTGTTGACTTCAAGGTTGCAGTTACCACATATCCTGAAATTGAAATCGGCGAATATAAAGGACTTAAGGCTGAAAAGCTTATAGCAAAGGTAGAAGACAGCGAAATTGATGCTCAGGTTAAAGCTATGGCAGAGCGCAATTCCCGTATGGTTTCTGTTGAAGACCGTGCCGCACAGATGGGCGACACTGTAGTTATCGATTTCGAAGGCTTTAAGGACGGCGTCGCATTTGACGGCGGTAAGGCAGAGGGCCACACCCTTGAACTCGGTTCGGGCGCATTTATCCCAGGCTTTGAAGATCAGATTGTTGGCAAGAACATAGGCGATGAGTTCGAAATCACCGTTACCTTCCCCGAAGAATACGGCGCAGAAGACCTCGCTGGTAAGGAAGCTGTATTCAAAATTAAGCTTCACGAAATCAAGTTCCGTGAATTACCCGAAATTGATGATGAGTTTGCAAAGGATGTCAGCGAATTTGACACTCTCGATGCTTTAAAGGCAGACCTTAAAGAAAAGGCTCTCGCTCAGAAGACAAGAATTGCTGAAGAAGACGCTGAAAACGAACTCGTACAGCAGATAGTTGATAGCATTAAGGGCGAAATTCCTGAGGCAATGTTTGAAAGCCGCTTAAATCAAAGTGTTGAAGAGTTTGGCTATCGCTTACAGATGCAGGGCTTAGACCTCCAGACATATCTTAAGTATTCAAATACTTCAATGGAAGACTTTAAGGCTACTTTCCGTCCTCAAGCAGAAGGTCAGGTTAAGTTCCGTTTAGCTTTGGAAAAAATCGTTGAGCTTGAAAAGATTGAAGCTACCGAGGAAGAGTTAAACGCTCGCTTTGAAGAAATGGCAAAGCAGTACAATATGGAAGTTGATGCTGTGAAGAAGGCAATTCCTGCCGAAGAATTGGCAAAGGATGTTGCAGTTGGCAAGGCTATTGATCTTGTTAAAGAAAATGCAGTTATCACAGAAGTAGAAAAGAAGACCGAGAAAAAGGCTCCCGCTAAAAAGACATCTACTGCTAAGAAGACAACTTCTACTGCAAAGAAGACCACAACAAAGAAAACTACTGCTAAAAAAGCAGAAGAAAAGACAGAAGAATAATTGATTATATTTTTTGAAATTAGTTAATAATACGGTATATGGGTGCCGGCACTAACGGTGCCGACACCCATTTGTATTTTAAAAGGAGATTATACTTATGAGCTTAGTACCTTATGTTTTAGAGCAGACAAGTCGCGGAGAGCGTTCTTATGATATTTTTTCACGCTTACTTAACGACCGCATAATTATGCTCAACGAAGAAGTTAATAATACTACTGCGAGCATCGTTATCGCACAGATGCTTTATCTTGAAGGTCAGGATCCTGATAAAGACATTAATTTTTATATTAACAGCCCTGGCGGTTCGGTGACTGCAGGTATGGCAATTTATGATACAATGCAATACATTAAGTGTGATGTCAGCACAATTTGTATGGGTATGGCGGCAAGCATGGGCGCATTCCTTTTGTCTGCAGGCACAAAGGGTAAGAGATATGCTCTTCCTAACAGTGAAATTATGATTCACCAGCCCTTAGGCGGCACTCAAGGTCAGGCAACTGAAATTTTGATTCACGCAAAGCATATTGAAAAGACCAGAGAAAACCTCAACAAAATTCTTGCACAAAACACAGGCAAGTCTTTGGAAGAAATCGCTCGCGATACCGAGCGTGATAACTTTATGTCCGCCGAGGAGGCTTGTGACTACGGTCTTATCGATAAAGTAATTACAAAGAGGTAAGATAATGCCTAATAATGAAGATATGGAAATTCGCTGTTCCTTTTGCGGCAAATCTCAGGACGAGGTAACCCGTCTTGTAGAGGGGCCTGGCGTTTACATTTGCGACAGGTGTATTGAATTTTGCAGTACTCTGATTTTTGATGATGAAATGCCTGCAAAAAAGAACAGAAAGAAAAGTCAGGAAAAAGAGTTCGTTCTTCCCAAACCGCAGGAAATCAAAGAAAAGTTAGACCAATATGTAATCGGTCAGGATGAGGCGAAGAAAACTCTTGCAGTAGCAGTTTATAACCATTATAAAAGAATTTTTAAGAATCAAAGTAATGAAGTAGAGCTTGGAAAAAGCAATGTGCTGATGTTGGGTCCTACAGGTGTGGGTAAAACCCTTTTGGCGCAAACTTTAGCAAAAATTCTTGATGTGCCGATTGCTATTACCGATGCTACCACCTTAACCGAAGCAGGTTACGTTGGTGAGGATGTTGAAAATATTCTGTTGCGTCTTATTCAGGCGGCGGATTATGACATCGAAAAGGCACAGCGCGGTATTATATATGTTGATGAAATTGATAAAATAGCCCGCAAGAGCGAAAACGCATCTATCACGCGTGATGTAAGCGGCGAGGGCGTTCAACAGGCGCTTCTTAAAATCTTGGAGGGCACCATTTCAAATGTTCCCCCTCAGGGAGGCAGAAAGCATCCCCAACAGGAATTTATTCAAATTGACACCACAAATATTCTGTTTATTTGCGCAGGCGCTTTTGACGGAATTGAAAAGGTTATCGAACGCCGTATTGGTGGTAGCAGTTTAGGCTTTGGTGCAGATATTAAGTCACCTAAGAGCAAGGAAACCGAGGCTTTAAGCACTAAAGCTACCCATCAGGACCTTGTAAAGTTCGGTATCATTCCCGAATTAGTGGGCAGAATGCCTGTAATCACTGCTCTTAAAGGTATGGACAAGGAAACCTTGGTCCGCATTATGACAGAGCCTAAAAATTCTATTGTCAAGCAATATGAAACCCTTTTTGCGCTTGACGGTGTAGAGCTTAAGTTCGAGAAAAAGGCTTTGGAAAAGATTGCTGAGCTTACAATCGAACGTAAAACAGGCGCCAGAGGACTTCGCTCTATTATTGAGGGTGTTTTACAACCGCTTATGTTTGAAACCCCCTCGGATAATACGATAAAGAAAATCACCATTACTGCTAAAACTGTTGAAGACGGCGAAGCTAAAATAGAACGCTAAAATGTTTAAAACCCCGTGAATATCACGGGGTTTTATTATGCGTTCCAGTATTTGCGGTCAAGACTTCTGAAAGATATTGCTGAGAAAATATGCTGTTTTTCTATAATTTCACTGCAGTCAAGGTCTGCTATAGTTCGCGCCACCTTTAAAATTCTGTCATAAGCGCGTGCGGACATACCAAGCCGCTCAAACGAAAGCTCTAAATACTTTGATGCGTCGTCTGTAAGCTTGCAGTATTTTTTAAGCAAGTCGGGGGTTAGCATAGCGTTACAAGTAATACCTGTACCTTTATATCTTTCTTGCTGAATCTTGCGTGCTTTGTCAACCCTTGCCTTAATCTGCGCCGAGCTTTCTTCAAAAGAATTGGAGCTTAAAGCGGTATAGTCAACAGGCGGAACTTCAACGTGTAAATCAATACGGTCGAGCATAGGTCCTGAAATTTTGTTAAGGTATTTATGCACTGCCTGTGGCGAACAGGTGCAATTCTTGGTTGGGTGCCCGAAAAAACCGCAAGGGCAGGGGTTCATAGCGGCTACCAACATAATATTGCTTGGATATGTAAGTGTACCTGCCACACGTGAAATTGTAACCTTGCCGTCTTCAATCGGTTGGCGAAGCGCCTCCATAACGTCTCGTCTGAATTCAGGTAATTCGTCAAGGAAAAGCACGCCGTTATGGGCGAGTGAGATTTCGCCCGGCTTTGGCACGTTGCCTCCGCCCGAAATACCCGCAACCGATACAGTGTGGTGAGGGGAGCGGAAAGGCCTTACCGATACAAAGGGATTTTTATTATCAAGAATTCCCGCTATAGAATGAATTTTTGTGGTTTCTATAGACTCTTCGAAGGTCATATCGGGCAAAATACCAGGAAGTCTTTTTGCAAGCATACTCTTACCAGCACCAGGTGGCCCCACTAAAATAATGTTATGGTTGCCTGCAGCGGCAATTTCCATCGCTTTTTTTGCGGCGATTTGCCCTTTAACATCGCTAAAATCGGGAACGCGAAGTTTATCGGCGGTGGCAGTTGGGGTTACGGGTTGCTTTTCAATTAGTTTTTCGCCCGTTAGGTGAGCGATAATTTGCTTTACATTTTCTACAGGGTAAACATTTATGCCTTCAACAACCGCGGCTTCTATAGCATTTTCTTTTGGCACGAAAATGTTTTCTATACCATTTTCTTTGGCGGTAATGGTCATGGCTAAAACACCGGTTATTCCTCGCAAAATACCGTCAAGCGCCACTTCGCCGATAGCAACACTTGTGCTCAAATCGGCTTTTAATTGGTCGGAAGCCTTTAAAATGGCAAGAAGTACCGGCAGGTCATAAACCGAGCCCTCTTTCTTGCGGTCAGCAGGGGCAAGGTTTACAGTGATTCGCGATACAGGAAATTTGAAGCCGCAGTTTTTTATAGCAGCACGAACGCGGTCACGAGATTCCTTTACGGCTGTATCAGGCAAACCTACAATATCAAAAGCGGGAAGACCGTTTGAGATATCGGCTTCAATTTGTATCATATATGTTTGATATCCGAATACACCGACACTTTGGGTTCTTGAAAACATAAATTCACCTACTTTGCAACATTGTTT
>JAZQGI010000027.1:0-3058 GCA_045539955.1 Acutalibacteraceae bacterium
ATTGTGTGTATTTTAATGTTATAAGCGAAATAATTAAATCGCGTTTTGCACTGTCGGGTAAAGTCTTGTTTTCGGTTACAAGGTTTGAAAGCAATTCTTCATCAATTTTGAAGTTATTGCGGCCTTGTTCGAATGTAATACCATAAACCTGCTTGGTTTCTTGAGGTGCAGGGATATAGTTAGGATCAATTTTAACAATGTTATAGTTACCGTTACGCTTTGATTTTAAGATTTCTAAAGCCTCTGGGTCGTAGTCGGGAGCGATAACGCCGTCGGAAACTTCGCGCTTGATTAAAAGGGCGGTGGTAACATCGCATTTATCAGATAACGCTACCCAGTCACCAAAAGAGCACATACGGTCAGTACCGCGTGCGCGTGCATAAGCGCAAGCAAGTAAAGAATCGTCAAGACCTTCGATATCGTCCACAAAGCAAGCTTTTTTTAGCTTTTCGGGAAGAATTGTACCAACAGCAGCACTTGTCGGGCTTACGTGCTTGAAAGAAGTAACAGCAGGAAGACCTAATGCTTCTTTTAATTCCTTTACAAGCTGCCAAGAGTTGAAAGCATCGAGAAAGTTTATATAACCAGGTCTGCCACAAAGAATTTCAATAGGTAATTCACTACCGTCAGCCATATAAATTTTGGAGGGTTTTTGGTTGGGGTTACAACCGTATTTAAGTTCAAATTCTTTCATTTTATTACTCCTTATTTATTCTTATTGACAATGCGGGATTCATATTTACCGCTTTCAAGGTCGATATATCTTACAAAAAGAGATACCTTATTATCTTCATTTAAGTTTTTCCAAATTAAATCGGTTAATGTATCGATATCGCAATCTGGAAGTTCTAAAGTTTTGGGTTCACCCTCAAAGCTCGGTAACGGATTACCATCACATTTATATGTATGAATAAATTTAGCTTTTGCAGGTAGGGGATTGCTGTAAGCGAATGTATATCTTTGGCAAGAAGAACCGTCGCCGTCAGCAGATTTTAAAATTGACATAGCGTAGTTCATATCGCCGTTTTCGAGACGGATAATACCAGAAATACGGGGAGTAAAGTTTGGAGCGTCGTCTTCAAATTCGCGTGTTCTAAGCGCTTGTTCAAAGGTCATTTGACGGTCCATTAGTTCGTAAATAGTGTCAGTTTGGTCACCATTGGTAACAATAGTCTTATTTCCAAGTACACGAACAGGTGCATATATAATAAGGTGGGGGTCAGTCATTTTTGATTCGTCGAAAGCTTGGGTGCGAATACCCTGACCGTCTTCTACAAATACGCGGTTACGGCTGTTTTCACTTCTACCCATTATGAAGTAAGCGGTGATAGCTTTTTTTCCGTCGGCGCTTTTGCCGATAATTATACCTCTGCCGTGGTAGGCTAATGAATTTAATTCTTCTTTAATAGTTTTGATTTCCATATTAAAACTCCTATAAATTTAATTAAGTTCTTTACAAACCTTTTCTACGGCTTCGGGTAAAATTTTCCACTCAGCCTCTTCCATAACGCGTTTTTGCAGTGTTTCGGGGGTATCGCCATCTTTTATGTAAACCGCTTTTTGCATTATAATCTTGCCACCGTCGGGAATTTCGTTAACAAAATGCACTGTAGCGCCCGTGACCTTTACTCCGTATTCTAAAGCAGCCTCGTGGACACGAAGCCCGTAAAACCCTTTTCCGCAAAAGGAGGGTATAAGTGACGGATGTACATTTATAATGCGGTTAGCAAAGCGGGAAGTAAATCTTTCGCTTAAAATGCACATAAAGCCTGCTAAAACAATAATTTCAATATTGTTTTTTTCTAATGTTTCAATTAGCGCGTCTTCGAAATTATCGCCCAATTCTTTTTTGTTGCAAACACAAGTATCAATGTTTGCTTTTTTTGCGCGTTCTAAAGCGA
Source organism: Acutalibacteraceae bacterium (assembly GCA_045539955.1). Lineage (GTDB taxonomy): Bacteria > Bacillota > Clostridia > Oscillospirales > Acutalibacteraceae > UBA737. The sequence continues at coordinate 1,902 of JAZQGI010000027.1, forward strand.
AAGCGTTCGGGTTATTGGAAATTACAAGCTTAATTTCACCCGAAGTTATAATACCGTTTGACTGGGCATCAATAAGGGCTTGTAAATTTGTGCCGCCGCCCGAAACCAAAACTGCAATGTTAGTTTTCATAATACACCTTAAATAATTGTAATTTTTGTGTCGGATTTAACAATCTTACCAATAATATAAGCATCCTCACCGTTGGCTTTAAGTACCTCTAAAGCCTTATCGGCATCTGCCTTAGCTACGACAATGCTCATACCAACACCCATATTATAAGTGTTGTACATATCTCTTTCGGGGATATTGCCTGTTTTTTGAAGTAAATCAAAAATAGGTAATACTCGGATAGAGGATTTTACAATTTCTGCGCCAAAGCCGTCGGGAATGCTTCTCGGTATATTTTCGTAGAAGCCGCCACCTGTAATATGCGAAATGGCGCGAACCTTTACGTTATCTAAAAGAGCAAGAACGGGTTTTACGTAAATTCTTGTAGGTGTAAGTAAAGTTTCACCTAATGATTTACCGCCAAGCTCATCATAAGTTTTATTAAGGTCACAGTTTTCAACGTCGAAAACCTTACGAACAAGTGAAAAACCGTTTGAGTGAACACCGCTTGAAGCTAAAGCGATTACAACGTCGCCTTCTTGCATTTTAGTGTTATCAAGGATTTTCTTTTTATCAACAATACCTACAGCAAAGCCTGCGAGGTCGTAATCATCTTCGGGCATCATACCGGGATGCTCGGCAGTTTCGCCGCCGATTAAAGCAGCACCTGACTGAACACAGCCTTCTGCAACACCTGAAACGATTTCAGCAATCTTTTCGGGGATATTTTTGCCGCATGCAATATAGTCAAGGAAGAATAGAGGCTTTGCACCGCAACAAATAATATCGTTAACACACATTGCAACTGCATCAATACCAATAGTGTCGTGCTTGTCCATTAAAATTGCAAGCTTAACCTTAGTGCCGCAACCGTCAGTACCCGAAACTAAAACCGGTTCTTCCATACCTGCAACGGGTAAACCAAAACAACCGCCAAAGCCGCCAACGTCATCAAGGCAGCCTTCGTTTCTTGTGCGTTTAATGTGTTGCTTCATAAGCTCAACTGCTTTGTAACCTGCAGTAATATCAACACCCGCAGCAGCATAAG
>JAZQGI010000028.1:0-35853 GCA_045539955.1 Acutalibacteraceae bacterium
GCAGCTATAGTCGGCATTGGAATAAGCGCCGCCAAAGGCATTAACACCAATAAAACGAGTAGTAAAACCACCGAATGGACCATTCCTGCAACACCCGTTCTGCCGCCGTTTTTAATGTTAGCAGCAGTTCTGGCAATAGCGCCTGTTGCGGGAATACCGCCAAACAAAACCGACAAAATATTGCCAACACCTTGCGCGCAAAGTTCCGCATTGGAATTGTGCTTTTCGCCAACCATTCCGTCAGCCACAACGCACGAAAGCAATGACTCAATACCCGCTAAAACCGCGATTGTCACTGCATTTGGCAGCGCCGATAAAACGGCATCTCCTGTTATTTCAAGACCTGAAACTTGGAACTTCGGAAATCCCGACGGAATTGTATAAAGCTCGCCGATAGTGAACACCCCACCATCAAGCACGGGTAAGAATTTAACCATCAAAGCGCCTACAATTACTGCTATGAGTGAGGGCGGAATTTTCTTTTCAAATTTGGGGTAAAAAATCAAAATTGCAAGGGATACCGCGCCCACTAAAAGCGACTGCCAACTGAAAGTTCCAATTGCGCCTATGTTAGCCTCAATTTTTTCAAGCGTTTCAATCGGTCGTATTCCATTTTGATATGTAAGCCCTAAAAAGTCCTTAATTTGCCCCACAAGAATTGTAACCGCAATACCCGAGGTAAAGCCTATAGTAATAGTTTTTGGTATAAACTTAATAAGTACACCGAGCTTGCACACACCCATTATTATAAGCATAATTCCCGCAAGCAAAGTGGATAAAATAAGACCGTTCATACCGTCGGTGGCAACAATCCCCGCAACGACTGTAGCAAAAGCCGCAGTAGGCCCCGCAATTTGCACTGTGCTGCCGCCCAAAAGCGCCACTGCAAACCCCGCAAAAATAGCGGTATATACGCCACAAGCGGGCTCTACACCCGACGCTAATGCCAGCGCAATAGAAAGCGGTAAAGCGATAATAGCCACAATCACACCCGCGATAATATCGTTCGCAAATTGCTTGGAAGTGTAGCCCTTAAGGCTTTCAAAAATCTTTGGTTTTAAATAAAATTCTTTCATTTTCTCACCCTTAAAATTAAATCAACCTATGAAGTATATCACAAAATTTCTATTATTGCAATTTTTAGTTAAAATTTCATCTTATCATAATCCAATAATTCATTTGGAGAGGTGGATAAACATTTACAAATACATGCCAATTCATAATCGGTGACCTGACGGTTATTTTTCTCGATTTTACTTATCATCTGCTGATCAATATTAACATTCATAGTTTGCAGTTTGGCTGCCAAATTGCTTTGCGACATTCCCTTCTCTTCCCTTAATTTTTTAAGTTTTTCTGCAATGATGTTTTTATTATCGTAATAACAAATCTTTTTCATAATATTATCATACCCTCAATACGTCATATTAACGTATTGACAATATCATACTTTTATGCTATAATTACGTCACATTAACGTGATAGCTTTATATTTTTTATAAGCGTTCAAAATTTATAAAGTGAAAACTGAAAACATTTTAAAATTTTATTTTATGAGGGAGTAAAAATGAAAAGATTTCTAATTTTATTTTTGATATTAATTACTATTTTATTATGTACTAGTTGTGAAAGTAATAATATAAAAGATACGAGAATTATAGGAACCTGGACAGATTCTTCTGGCAAATATTTCGCATTCCACGAAGACGGAACAGCTGAAATTTTATCACCACTCAACGTAAAAAATTATAGTGCAGAAAATGGATCTTTGTTGATTTCGTATGGTAGTTATGGCGAAGATTATTACACGTATGAATTTATTAGCGCTATAAAAAATCCTAATGAGAACACAGTATTTCTTATTTTAAAACATAAAAGTTCTAATACCGAATATTATCTTACTAAAAATTAATTGTAACAAAGGGAACACAAGAGACGCTTCTATGTCTTTTATTTCACACTGAAAGAAACAAGGGGACGGTTCTCTTGTCTCCTTTATTAATCTGTGCCGAAAGCACTCCCTACTTCTTCACTATTCACTATTACTTAAAAAAGACGGCATCAGCCGTCTTTTTTGCACTGCGTTCCATCGTGTTTTATTTCGTAATTGTCTTTAAGTATCAAATCGCTTATAAACACAAACTCATACCCCTCGTCTTTAAGGCATTTGAGAATATTTGGAAGAGCCGCAGGTGTATGGTCGGCATCGTTGTGAAACAGCACAATAGAGCCGTTTTTAACCTTACTTGTAACGCGGTTGCAAATGCTATCAGGCGTAGCATTTTCTTTCCAGTCAAGCGAGTCAACATCCCACTGAATTGTAGCCATTTTAAGCTCGTTCATAGTCTCAATAAGCGCGTTATCATAGTCGCCATAAGGCGGGCGCAGAAGTGTCGGCTCCACCCCTGTTATAGCCTTGATTTTCTCATTACAGCAGGTGATTTCATCCCTCATTTGCGCGCGCGAAAGCTGCGGCATATGCGGGTGAGTATTCGAATGATTTTGTATCTGATGACCTGCATCACTGAGCGCCTTTACCGACTCTGGATACTTATCCACCCACGCGCCAACCACAAAAAATGTAGCAGGAACATCGTACTCTTTAAGTATTCGTATTAAATCATCAGTATCGTCATTTCCCCATGCCGCATCAAATGAAATTGCCACCTGCTTTTTCTCGGTTTCTACACAATAAATCGGCAAAAGACGGTCACTATCAGCGAAAATATTAACAGACCCAATAAGCGCAACCGCTACGCCCAACACAAGACAAACTGCGAGCATTAAATGTTTTTTGGTGATAATAATAAACTTCATAAAAAGCACCCTTTCGTATTAAAAAATATGAAAGGGTGCTTGTATTATATACTAAAATCTGCCTCCCTTTTCTTTTTAATTGACTTATTTAGGCTATTGTGATATTATTTATATGTATAATTGTAATTATTTGATTGATTTTAGGATTTATCCTGCCCGAAAGGAATTTGGATCTATGTACCGTAGTTTTTTAAAAAGAGCAATTGATATTATTCTTTCTCTTTTTTTACTGATAATTCTTTCACCAATCTTACTCATTAGCGCATTAGCGATAAAAATTAATTCAAAAGGTCCCATTATTTTCAGGCAAAAACGATTAGGCCTTCACGGCAAAGAATTTTACATATACAAATTCCGTTCAATGTGTATCGATGCCGAAAAAGATGGAGTTTACTCTGACGATAACGATACACGCATAACAAAAGTTGGTAAAATATTGCGTAAAACAAGCATCGATGAATTGCCACAAGCAATTAATGTTCTTACGGGTGATATGAGCTTTATCGGTCCACGTCCTCCTCTTACTTATCATCCATGGACTATCGATGAATACACCAATGATCAACTTAAAATGTTCAATGTGCGTCCAGGTATTACAGGTTGGGCACAGGTAAACGGCAGAAAGGCTGTTGAATGGAACAAGCGAATCGAACTTAACAACTGGTATGTAGATCATGTTTCTTTTTGGCTTGATATTAAAATCTGCTTTATGACAGTATTTAAAGTTTTCACAAATGCTGATAACGAAAATATCGGAGAAACTGTTATAAAAGAAACTGTTAATAAGTGAGGCATTTCAAATTTATGTCACTTAAACTAATGTATATCACAAATCGTGCGGATATAGCTAAAATTGCCGAAGCAGCAGGTGTTGACCGTATCTTTGTTGATTTAGAGTATATTGGTAAAAACTTACGTCAAGGCGGAATGGATACCGTTCAAAATCATCATGCCCCTAATGATGCCGCTGAAATTAAAAAAGTTCTGACCACAGCGGAACTTTTAGTACGTGCCAATCCTATCCATAACGCAACAGACAAATATTGCTCCACCGAAGAAGAAATCGATGCAGTGGTAAATGCCGGGGCAGACATAATTATGCTCCCTTATTTCAAAACCGCAAAGGAAGTAAATAGGTTTATCAACGCAGTTAATGGAAGAACAAAAACTATGCTTCTATTTGAAACTATAGCATCGATTGAAAATATTGACAGTATTTTATCTATAGACGGCATCGACGAAGTTTATATCGGCCTTAACGATTTAAGTTTAGATTATGGTCACAAGTTTTTATTTTCAATTCTTGCAAACGGAACGGTTGAAAAAATAACCAAAAAATTCATAGAAAAAAATTTCACTTTCGGTTTTGGCGGTTTAGCCACACTTGAAGGTGGCATTCTACCTGGCAAAAAAGTTTTGCCCGAACACTATGCATTAGGTTCCTCTTGCGTTATTCTTTCCCGAGCATTCTGCAATACAAATATTATTAAAGACATAAATGAAATTAAAAAAATCTTCAAATTCGGTATAAAAGAAATACGCGATTATGAGGATTTTTGTTCGAAACAAAATGCTGATTTTTTTAAACAAAATCACAAAGAATTACAGAAAATTGTGACCGAAATTTGTAAATAAGAGGTTATTTAATGAATCTGCTTGTTACAGGTGCGTTCAAATGCACCGATATCGAATTAAAAATATTATCAAATATGGGTAATAATGTTCTTTTTCATCAAATGGAAAACGATCCTCTTCCCTGTTCTTATGATTGGGTGGAAGGCATCATTTGCAATGGTCTGTTTTTACATCACTCAATAGAAAAATTTGCTAACCTTAAATACATACAGCTCACAAGTACTGGTTTTGACCGCGTGCCGATGGAATATGTGCAAAAGCATAGTATAACTATTCACAATGCATGCGGGGTTTACAGTATCCCCATGGCTGAATTCGCTGTTTGCGGTGTACTTGATATTTATAAGCAAAGCCGTTTTTTTGCCAATAACCAAAACCTTCGACAATGGGACAAACACCGTAACCTTTTAGAACTTTGCGGAAAAACCGTATGTATTGTAGGCAGCGGGAATGTCGGTACCGAGTGCGCAAGGCGGTTTAAAGCATTTAATACAACCGTTTATGCGGTTGATGTTTCAAAACCACAAAGCGAAATATATGACAAATATTTCGCTCTCGATAATATTGCACAAGCTATAAGCGAATCGGATATCATCGTTTTAACACTTCCTCTTACCGAACAAACGAAAAATATGTTTGATAAAAAAATGTTTTCCAATTTCAAATCAAATGCAATTTTAATAAATATTTCCCGTGGTTCAATAGTAAATCAGAACAATTTGATCGATGCACTACAAAACAATGTAATATATGGTGCGGTTTTAGATGTTTTTGAAACCGAACCGCTTAAAAAAAACAGTCCTTTATGGGATATGCAAAATGTTATAATCACCCCACACAACAGTTTTGTGGGCGAAAACAATACTGAAAGATTAAAAAATGTTATATTCCGCAATTTAGTTGAGGTGTCAAAATGAAAATTTTATATGTAGCAACTGTAGCAAGTCATATATGCCAATTTCATTTGCCGTATCTTGAAATGCTGCAAAAAAACGGCGCAGAGGTTCATGTTGCAGCAAAAGATAACCTTGCAGAAAAAAATGGACTTCAACTAAAATTCACCGATAAACATTTCGACATTCCATTCGAACGTTCACCTACAGGAAAACATAATATTGAAGCCTATACGCAATTAAAAAATATTATTTCTGAAAACAATTATGATATTATTGTCTGCAACACCCCCATGGGCGGCATACTTACTCGTCTTGCCGCAAGAAAAGCACGCAAAAAAGGAACTCGAGTAATTTATATTGCACACGGATTTCATTTTTATAAGGGAGCTCCGAAAAAATATTGGCTCACTTTTTATCCCATAGAAAAATTCTTCTCACGTTATTGCGATACGCTTATCACAATAAACAAAGAAGATTATAATTGTGCAAAAAAACACTTTAAAACCAATGTGCATCACATTCACGGAATAGGTGTTGACCCCGAGAGATTTCATCCCGTTGACGAAGCGACAAAACAACATTTTCGCGAAAATCTCAATTTAACAACCGAAGAATTTGTTATACTTTGCACGGGCGAACTTAACGCAAATAAAAATCAAGCTCAGCTTATTAGCGCAGCAGCATTGTTAAAAGATAAACTGCCAAATCTTAAAGTATTACTTTCGGGTAATGGACCTAATGAAGCAAATTTATTAAAGCAAATCCATGAACTTAATTTGCAAAACAATGTAAAATTACTAGGATATCGAACTGATCTCGAAAAAATTGTACCTGCGGTAGATTTGATAGTTTCATGCAGCAAGCGTGAGGGTTTAGGTCTTAATATTATAGAAGGTATGTTATGTGAAAAACCTATTGTGGCAACATTCAATCGCGGACATACCGAACTTATAAAGGAAAATCAAAACGGTTATCTTGTGAATATTGACGATTATAACGCATTGTCAAAAAAAATATTTGATATTGCTATCAATCCTGATAAATCTTTAGAAATGGGTTGCAGTAGTCACAAAGCAGCTCAACACTATACTATCGATAGTGTGAAGCAAGAATTGTTGAATTTGCTCGCTTAGCAAAATTTGTTTTTATGAGGTATGTATGAACGCATTTATCTTTTTGCCGATTTGGTGTGGTATTGTGTTTGTAATCGCAAACACAATAAATTTTTCTAAAAAAGAATTAGTTGACGGTACTGATGTTTTGCGTACTCGAATAGGGTTTTCCATATTTGCTTTTCTTCCTGTTTTTTTGATCGCAACAATAGCAGAGCCTTGTGCTGATGTAATAGCTTACCTTCAACGTTTTGATATGGCCTCAACAAGTCTTCATTCGATAAACTTAAAAGAAAACGGCTGGGGCTTTAGTCTATTAACAGTTATTATTAAAAGACTTTTTAATAATAACCATTTAGTTTTCAGATTAATAATCGGACTTGTGCATTCCGTGCCAATTATTTTTATTTTCCGTAAATACTCTGAAAACTATTTGTTGTCATTATTTGTTTTTGTTTCATCCGCCACCTATCTTTCTTGGATGATGAACGGATTAAGACAATTTATGGCGGTCACAATCATATTACTTAGCATACCGTTTCTTATGAAAAAAAAGTATTTAAAAGTCTGTTTAATTGTATTATTAGCAACAGCCATTCATCAAACGGCTATTATTATGTTGCCAATTTTGTTGATAGTACAGGGAAAGATTTTCAATCGATATACAATGCTTTTCATAATCGTTTCGATAACTGCTATGTCACTTTTCAGTCTGAATTCAGAACTATTTGAATCAGCTATTAGCGGTACAGATTATGCCTCAGGTTATGAATATGTAAAACTAACCGACGATGGTATCAATCCTATCCGTGTTTTAATAAATGCCATCCCGATTATTTTTGCTTTTTTAGGACGCGAAAAATTAAAAGCAGAAAACAACAAATTTTGTAATATTAGTATAAATATGTCAATGATAACTCTCGGCATGTCTTTAGTGGCAATGGTTACCAGCGGAATTTATGTTGGAAGATTGATAATTTATACGCAGTTATTCAACTTCATTATATTACCAAAATTAATAAATACGGTATTTGAAAAAAAATCAAAACACCTTATTGTGTTGGCAATGATTTTACTGTATTTAATATATTACAAATATGCTTTAGGCAATTATTTTTACTATGATTTGGATATTTTCGGCGGATTAAAATAAACATTGGGAGTATGTATTTATGGAAAAAAGTTTAATAAGCATCATTATTCCAATTTATAATTCCGAAAAGTATCTAAAAAAATGTTTAGACAGTTTAACAAATCAAACATATACAAATTTAGAAATTATTTGCGTAAATGATGGCTCTACCGATACCAGCGGTGATATTTTGGCACAATACGAAAAAACAGATTCTCGAATCAAAATCATCACTATCCCCAACGGCGGTATTTCAAACGCAAGAAACACCGGGAATAATTATGTTACAGGTCAATATATTATGTATATTGACAGCGACGACTGGATTGAGCCACAAACTTGCGAAAAAGCCTTAATTGCAGCAAAAAATTTTAATGCCGATGTGGTATTTTGGAATTATGTTAGAGAATTTGACAGCGCTTCCAAACCTCAATATATTTATGGCAATACAGATAAAATCTTCGAAACCAAAGCGCAAATAGAACAGCTTCGACAAAAATTTTTCGGCCCTTATGGTGAAGAATTGGCAAATCCCGAAAAACTCGATTCAATTGTAACAGTTTGGGGTAAGCTTTATCGTTCTGATTTAATTATTAATAACAAAGTTTCTTTTATAAATACTAAAGAAGTTGTTGCGGAAGATTTACTGTTTAATGTATATGCTTTTTCCAATGTTCAAAGAGCAGTTTATTTGAGTGATTGTTTTTATCACTATAGAAAAACAAACTTAAAATCTTTCACAAAAAAACATAGCTCAAACTTTATGTATCGCTTAACCGCCTTGTATGACTATTTAGAAAAATATATTGTTGATAACTCTTGCAGTCAAACTTTTACATCCGCACTTAACAATCGTCAATGCCTGAATATAATCGGCATTGGTATGAATCTTTTACAATCGGATAATTCAATAAATAAGAAAAAAGAGATAAAAAAAATCTTATGTTGTGATAGATTTATTAACGCTTCAAAAACTTTATCGTTAAAACATTTTCCTTTGCACTGGAAAATTTTCTTTTTATTGGTGAAATTAAAATTTTCATACGGTGTATACATTATGTTGAAGCTCATCCGTTATCTTAAAAATAGATAATTATAGGGGATTTTTATGAAAAAAGTTGGAATTATAACCTTCCATGCCGCCCACAATTACGGTTCAAATCTTCAAGCGTATTCTTTGCAAAAAACCATAAATCGTATGGGTTGCAATTGTGAAATTATCAATTTCCGTACCGAACGCCAAAAGGACCAGTATCGACCTTTAACCAAAAGAAAAGGTCTAAAATACCTTATAAAAAATACATATTTTTTGCTTAATTACAAATCACGAAAACAAAAATATAATAACTTTGAATCCTTCATCAATTCTAAACTACATGTTAGCGAGAAAGAATATTCGTCCCTTAACGAATTGATAAAATCACCTCCTGTGTATGATTACTACATCAGTGGTAGTGATCAAATTTGGAACACGATTCCAAACGATGCCGATGATGCATATTTTCTCCCTTTTGTAAAAGAAGGAAAACGTATTTCATACGCCCCAAGCTTTGGCCAATGGGGAAATATTAAACACAAGGATAAAATTGCTAAATATTTAAAAGAATATGATATTTTATCTGTGCGTGAGGAATTTGGCAAAGATTTGGTTTTAGAATTGACCGGACGTGATGTGCCAATCATTCCCGACCCCACATTACTTACCACCAAACAAGATTGGCAATCATTGATCGCTACTCCTATCATCAATAACGAATATATTTTTTTCTATACCCTATTCGCAACTAAAGAAATGATTGATATTGTCAAAAAAATCTCGCACTTCATGGGCTTGCCCGTGGTCATATCAAACATTTCTAATCAGTATGAAATTTTTAGTGGTTTTAAAAAAGTCAGAAATGCCGGTCCATTAGAATTTTTAAACTTACTTTATCATGCAAAGTTCGTTTGCGCAACCTCATTTCACGGAACGGTATTTTCTATAATTTTGCACAAACCCTTCTTCGCAATAAACGGATTAAAGGACAACCGCATAAACACTTTGCTAAAAACAACCGAGCTAACCCACAGGGCCATCACCAAACAAGACTTGTATGATAAATTAGATAATGCTATGGACATAAATTTTGAAAAATCGGATGATAAATTAAGTTCCTTCAGAAAAAAAGGTGAAGAATTTTTAAGAAATGCGCTCGATTTGGAGGTTGACAAATGAATCAAATATGTGACAAAAACAGTTGTACCGGATGCAATGCTTGTCTTAACATTTGTCCAACACATTGTATCTCTACAAAAGAAGATGCTTACGGCTTTCTATATCCGCATATCGATTCTAACACTTGCATTGACTGTGGTTTGTGCGTAAAAGTTTGTCCTTCAAACAATAATACTGCTTATTATCAACCAACTAATGTGTACGCCGCTATCAATAAGAACAAATTTGATTACTCTTCAGCTACTTCAGGCGGAATTGCCACATTGCTATCGCGTAAAATCATTGAAAAAAATGGAGTAGTATACGGAGTTGCTTTTTCAAAAGAACTTAACGCACACCATATCAGAGTTGATAAAGCAGATGATATTGAAAAAATAAAAGGTTCCAAATATATTCAAAGCGACACCGGCGATACATTTTCAAAGGTTAAGCAAGATTTAAACAATGATAATTATGTTTTATATGTAGGAACTCCTTGCCAAATCGCAGGTTTAAGAAATTATCTTGGGAAAGATTATCCCAAATTACTTATGTGTGACTTAGTTTGCCACGGCACTCCTGCTGCAAAATTGTTAAAAGAACATTTAAATTCTGTTAGCAATATCGAGCAAATAGAAAAAATTTCTTTTAGAGATAAAGAAGGCTACTATTTATCAGTGTTTAATAATAATGATATAATTTACCGTAAGAGAAATTTCAAAGATGTATTCTATCTCGGTTTTTTAAAATCACTCTTTTGTAGGGAATCTTGTTGTTCTTGTAAATATGCAAAACCTCAACGCGTATCAGATATTACTTTGGGCGACTTTTGGGGTTTTGACAGCCAAAAGGGGAAATTCCCCACATCTGCCGCAAACGGATTATCCTTGGTAATGATTAATACGGAAAAAGGGAAATCCTTTTTTAATGAATGTAAAGAAGATATGATTTTTATTGAACGAACACTCGAAGAAGCCGTAGTCGGCAATAAGCAGCTTCGACACCCTTCGGTAAAGCATAAAAATCACAGTAGATTTTGCAAACAGTATTTATCTCACGGGTTTAAAAAAGCTGCAAACAACGCACTCGTAAAAGAACGTATTGTTTACGGTATATTAGATAGAATAGGAAAATAAGTATGAAACCAAAAATTTCAGTCATAATGGGAATTTATAATTGTGCCAAAACTTTACAAGAAGCATTAGATTCCCTATTAGCGCAGACCTATCAGGATTTCGAAGTTATTATGTGCGATGACGGTTCCCAAGATAACACTGTTTTAGTTGCGCAAAAATATGTCGATACTTATCCAGATAAATTTGTTTTCCTTAAAAACGAAAGTAATATTGGATTAAACAAAACATTAAATAAATGCCTTAATATTGCAAAAGGTGACTACATAGCACGTATGGACGGTGATGATATTTCACTTCCCACTCGTTTTGAAAAAGAAATTTCAGCACTTGAATCCCACCCCGAATTTGCTTTGGTAAGTACTGCTATGATTCATTTTGACGAAAGCGGAGATTGGAAAACATCCACTGTAATCGAATTCCCCACAAAAAAAGACTTTATAAAACATTCTCCATTTTTTAACCATGCTACTGTAATGATAAAAAAGGATGTTATTGTTGAAGTAGGTGGTTATTCCGAGGATAATCGCACCATGCGTTTTGAGGACTGTAATTTATGGTACAAAATATACGGCAAGGGATATACTGGCTTTAATTTAAAAGAGCCCTTATATAAAATGCGTGACGATGTCAATGCTTTTAAAAGAAAAACTCTTAAATCCCGTCTCAATGCCATTTATGTACAGTACACGGGTTATAAAATGAACAATATGCCACTTTACGCTTACATATACATTATCAAAAATCTAATTAAAAATATTATCTTAGGATTATTACCGCAAAAACTATATATATATCTACATAAAAACAAAAAATAAGTTGGACGTTTTTATAATTTCGGAGAGTTTATGAAAAAACTACTTTTTTTAATTCATGATTTATCGGTTGGCGGTGCAGAAAAAGTATTAGTCAATTTGGTTAACAATATGGATTATACTAAATTTGATATAACCGTTATTGCACTTTTCGGTGGCGGAACCAATGAAAAATTTTTAAATAATAAAGTTCATTATAAATATATATTTAAAAAAGTTTTTCCCGCAAACAGCCGAATTATGAAACTCTTTTCACCACAGTTGTTACACCGCCTTTTCATCAAAGACACATACGACTATGAAATTTCATACTTAGAAGGTCCTTCCGCACGCATTATCAGCGGTTGCAACAACCCTACAACTAAATTAGTCACTTGGATTCACGGTGAGCAAAAAAACGCAAAAAAAGCATCTTTTGCCTTTAAAAGTTACAACGAATCTCTAAAGTGTTATCAAAAATTCGACAAAGTGATTTGTGTATCCGAAAGTGTTAAAACAGATTTCAAAAATATATATCCGCAAATTGAGGATGTTGAAGTTTTATACAATACAAACGAAACCGAAAAAATAATTAAATTAAAAGACGATCCTATACACCACACCGCCTTCAAGGAAGACGGTATTAAACTATGTAGTGTTGGTAGAATTATACCGATAAAATGTTTTGATAAGCTTGCCAAAATACATAAAAGGCTTCGCGACGAAGGTTACCCCGTTTATACTTACATTTTAGGTGTAGGATCCGAAACCGATAAAATTAAATCGTATTGTATTGAAAACAAAATAGATAATTCTTTTGTTTTTTTAGGCTATGATACCAATCCCTATAAATATGTCGCTAAATGTGATATATTTGTTTGTTCAAGTGTAGTTGAAGGCTTTTCTACAGCTGCAACCGAAGCGCTTATTGTCGGGACGCCTGTAGTTACAAATTCTGTATCAGGTATGAAGGAAATGCTTGGCAGCAACAATGAATATGGTATAATTGCAGAAAATAATGAAGACGCCTTATATAATGCTATTAAAAAACTGTTAGACAATCGAGAGTTGCTTGCTCACTATAAAGCAAAAGCAATAGAACGCGGTAAATTTTTCAGTACAGAGAATACTGTGATAGCTATACAAAATATGCTATCATCATTATAGAAAGGGTTTACAAAATATGAAAATACTCGTAATAAATGGGGATTGTTTAACCACAAACTCTTCTGCCAACCTTTGTCATCTATCCTATATTAAAGGTTTAGTCGAAAATGGTTATGCTGTTGATTTAATAAGTGCAGATACAAAAAACAAAAATACGGATAACTTGATGCATATTCCTTCTGAAGTAACAAGCTATACTTACAATGGTACCTCTTTATATGAAAGAGGATCCCACGCTGTAAAAAACGTCTCTTCTGATCAAACCGCAGGTGATGCTTATCCCAAAAAGAAACTAAAAAGTATTGTTCTTTCAAAATTGAAAGTATACATTAGAGCTTGTTACGGAATATATGGCATTTACAAACCATTCATTCGGCGTGCCATAAAATTTAAATCTTCTGTTTTATATGATTATGTGATTTCAATTTCCACTCCGACATCAAGCCATTATATAGCGTATAAGCTAATCAAGAAAAGAAATGTTAAAACAAAAAAATGGATACAAATATGGGAGGATCCTTGGTATAGTGATATCTACGGAGGTCACCATACAAAAAAATACTTCAATGCAGAAAAAAAGCTATTATCATACGCAGATAAAATTTGTTATGTAAGTCCGCTTACATTAGAAAATCAAAAAAATCTTTTTTGTGAATACGCAAATAAAATGTATTGGCAACCATTACCCTCCTATTACACTCAAGAAAATAATCCTACAATAAACACTGAATTAGTTTTTGGATATTTTGGAGATTATGTTCCAGCTGCGCGTAATTTAAAACCGTTTTACGATGCTGCCGTTTCTAGCCAAATCAAAGTTAATATTTGCGGCAAACCGCACAACCTATTCAAATCCACTGATAATATAAATATTTATCCACGCCTGCCCCTTGACAAGTTATACCCCATAGAAAAAGACACTAACGTTCTAATCTTTTTATGTAATAAAAGCGGCGGACAAATACCTGGTAAAATCTATCAATATTCTGCAACAAATAAAACGATTTTGTTCATTTTAGACGGAACAAATGCAGAAAAGAAAATTTTAAAAAATTATTTTTCAAAATTTAACCGCTATGTCTTTTGCGAAAATTCCGAAAAAGATATTTGCACCGCTATAAATAAAATTAAATCAAATGATTTAATCGGCGTAGAAAATATTCCTTTAAATTGCTTCAACCCGCAAAACATAGTAAACAATATTTTAAACGAAAAGAACGGATAAGATTCTTTATGCCCCAAACAACAACTTTTTCTAAAAATGACAACTCTATAAGCTATATTAGATTTATTTCTATGATACTTATCATTCTTTGCCACTTTTTCCAATATTACAATCATTTTTTGGCTTGGTGGCTTAATATCGGTGTGCAAATATTCTTTATTATAAGCGGATTTCTATATGGTTCAAAAACCCTATCCTCCCATTTTTTAAAACGAAGATTTACAAAAATCCTAATTCCGTATTACTGCTTCTTAATTCCTGTTATTTTGCTACATTCGATTTTATTTAATAAACCTACACTTTCTTCTATTGTTAAACTTATTTTTTGTATTGGTACAATAAACGGAGTTGAACATCTATGGTTTGTTGGCTATATTCTTTTTTGTTATCTTATCACACCCGTTCTTTTTTTGCTTAAAAAAAGACTACTATCTTTTTCCTTATTAAAAACATCATTTTTATACTTGATAATCATCATTATAACTATTACAATAACAACTGTTTCTAATTTTTATTTTTCTGCAGCAAAATTCATTTGCTATGTAATGGGTTATTTTTTATCTGACCTTTATCAAAAATCAAATTATAATTTTCTAAAAATAGCGACTATAGTTTTCGGCTCACTTGCAATACCTATAACTGCTTTACGAATTTATTTAAAATATTTTTATTCTTTTAGTGATAATCGATTATTAAAAATATTCAACTTTGCAGAACCATATGCGCATCTTTTATTGGGCGTTTTTATATTTTTACTTATGTACTTACTATTTAAAAACTTCCCACAAACTCCCATTATCAACTTTTTCAATAAATATTCATACTCCATATACATCGTACATCACATTTTCATTTTAGGTCCATTCAGTCTTATGGAAATTACTAATTATACGCTAATTAACTATTGTATTGTTTTAATTTCTATTTCCATTAGCGCATTAGCACTTAATTTTATAAATTCAAAAATCACCAAATACTGCAACCTTTAATTTGAGAAGGAAACTTAATGAAAACCATCATGCTAGTTTTCAGCACTAGACCAGAAGCTATCAAAATGTGTCCACACTATAGAGCCTTTTGAAGTTATGGATTTTCATAATTTCTTAACCAAAAGTTATATGATTTTAACTGACTCCGGAGGTATTTAGGAAGAAGCTCTTTCACTGGGTATTCCTGTTCTCGTAATGCGTGATACTACTGAGCGTCCTGAAAGAATTAAAGTCAGAACCTTGAGGTTGGTTGCAACCGACGAAAACACAATTTATAAAAACTTTAAATCCCTATTAGAAAACAATAGCGAATACGAAAAAATGGTTATGGCCAGCAATCCCTATGGCGATGGTTTTGCTTGTCGTCGCATAGTTGAGATATTAACCAACACTTGAATTTCACAACAGGAGTTTACATGGATTTAATTAGTATCATCGTACCCGTTTACAATAACAAAAAATACATTTCCAAATGCGTAAACAGTCTTTCAAATCAAACATATAAAAACCTTGAAATTATCTTGGTTGACGATGGTTCGCAAGATAATTCCTTAAAAATATGTAATAAACTTGCTAAGAAAGATTGTCGTATAAAAGTAATTCATAAAGAAAACAGCGGTGTTAGCGAGGCAAGAAACCTCGGCTTATCTAATGCCGTCGGTGAATATATTTTATTCGTCGACGGTGACGATTTCCTGCCGCTCGATGCAACAGAAAAACTTCATAATGTAATCAAATCCAACAATTCAGATTTGTCTTGTGGATGCTGGTGTAAAATTTCTGTAAAAGGCGATATCCAAAATCATCACCCCACTGAAACAATATCAACCCAAAACAAAGCAGAACTAATAAAGATTATGGATTATGAAGAAATTAAAGGACCTGTAGCAAAGCTTTATAAGACCGATATTATAAAATCAGCAAATCTATCTTTTCCTAAAGATATAAAAATAAGTGAAGATACCATATTTGTATATAAGTACTTACAAAAATGTGATAAAATATCTATTATAGATGAAAATGTCTATTACTACAATAGATTAAGTATCGGCTCTGCTACAACAAAATACTATGATAAATTTAATATAAGTTCTTTTTTGTGTATCGTTGAATATATAAAAAACGCCACTTTTTCTTACAACGATTTGCACAACTTAAAGCTTCAACAAAAAATCATAAATCAATATAACGCTGTAAATCGTTATATTATTTTTTATAAAAGCAGCAATAAATCAGAAGCTGTGCTAAAATTAAAAGAAACATATAATTTATTTAAAGAATACATAAACAATGATATTGTAAAAGATAATTTAGAACCGTTCTCTTTATATAAATCGTCCTTTGAGTATTTAAAAGACGAAAACTATGACGGATTATTCGACTTTTTGTGTGAAAATGAAAAGAATAAAAACGCAAGAGATAAAAAAACATTTAAAAATTTATTAATTAATTCAATATTAAAATTAAAAATATTTTTAATATATACTTTAAGAATTGATTATACAAAGTGAGGATATAAATGTCGAATATCAAAGATCTAAAAAAGAAAACCTTTAACAGTATGATTTGGAAATTTTTAGAAAGATTTTGTTCTCAAATTGTTTCCACCGTTGTTTCAATTATTTTGGCAAGAATACTATTGCCCGAAGATTACAGTGTTGTCAGCATTGTTACTATTTTCTTTGCTTTCTGCAATATTTTTATTTCGGGCGGTATTAACTCAGCTCTTATTCAAAAAAAGAATTCCGACACTCTTGATTATTCAACAGTTTTTGTCGCAAACCTGTTAATATCGGCTGCATTATATATTATCATGTTTTTTGCTTCGCCTTGGATTGCAAATATTTATAACAAAAGCATCCTGATTCCTGTAATAAGGGTTATGGCTTTGAATTTCTTCGTTAGTGGATATAAAGCTGTAATTTGTGCGAAGATTTCTTCCGATTTAAACTTTAAAAAATTCTTCTTTGCCACTATTGGTGGTACTATTTTATCGGCTGTTGTTGGAATTGTTATGGCAATAAATGGTTTTGGCGCTTGGGCTCTAGTTGCACAACAAATGATTGGCAATCTGGTAGGTGCCATTATTCTAACCTTTACCACTCAAATTAAATTAAAATTTGATTTTTCCTTTGAACGCTTTAAATCCTTATTTAAATTTGGTGGAAAATTATTTATCGCCAATATTATTACAACTCTTTACAACGAATTAAAACCTTTAGTTGTAGGAATTAAGTATTCGCCCACCGACCTCGCTTTTTACAAAAAAGGTGAAACATATCCAAGTCTTGTAAATACAATAGCGAGTAATACACTTGCCGCAGTTTTATTCCCAACAATGTCTAAACTTCAGGATGATAAAACCGCTCTACTTAATGTAATACGTCGCTACTTAAGAATCGCATCCTTTTTAGTTTTTCCTTCTTTACTTGGATTTTTTGCTGTTTCTGATAATTTCATTAAAATTCTACTTACTGAAAAATGGATTTTCATTTCCCCTTATCTAAAAGTTTTTTGTGTAGTATATATGTTCAACTTAATACAAATCGGCAATATTCAAGCAACACAAGCACTTGGCAGGAGTGATTTGGTTTTAAAAACCGAAATCATAAAAAAAATTACTTATTTTATTATTGTTATACTTTTTATTTTTTTATTTGACAGCCCAATATTGTTAGCTTCTTCAGAAATTCTGTGTTACATAATAGCGACTGTTATAAATGTATATCCCAACAAAAAATTATTGAATTTTAAATATAGATACTTAATATTAGATTTACTACCGAATCTTATAATTTCTATTGTGATGTGTGTATGTGTTTATATGCTAAATTTTTTAAATACAAACATATATTTAACGTTTGCTTTGCAAATTCTTGTTGGTGTAACAATTTATGTTTTTTTAAATCTAATTATCAAGAACAAAAGTTTATTCTATGTATTAGATATGATTAAGTCCTATTTGCTAAAGCAAAAGAAAGGTGATTCCTAATGAACACTTTAAAAAAGATATTAAAGCATATTTTATATACCTTATCTCCCCGAAAAAGTATTATTTTTGAAAGTTGTCCTGATTTTTCTGACAATACAAAAGCTGTATTTGATGAAATGCTAAAGAGAGGACTTAATAAAAAATATATATTGGTTTGGCTTCTTTTTGATAATAAAAAAGAAAATTATCCCAAGTTTAAAAATGTAAAATATGTAAACAACGGCAAAAAGATTTTTTCTTTTTACAGCCTAATCGCAAAATGCTATATATGTTGTAATCGATTTTTGTATTCAAACAACAATTATCAAAAATCGTTCTTTTTAACCCACGGCATGTATGTAAAGCGCCCTACAAACTATTACTCTTTGCCTATTCAAATTGATTATTGCTTTAGTTCTTCAAAAGGTTTAGAGGATATTCAAGCGAAAGCTTTAAATGTCGACCCCAATAAGATGGTATCTTTAGGTTTTCCGCGCAACGATATTCTGACTGGCAAAAAATTAGACTTATCTGATTATTTCGATAAAAAGTATTCCAAATACATAGTCTGGTATCCTACTTTCAGACAACATAAATCCGGTATGGGAACTGGCAGCATTCATTCTATTCCTATTATTTGGAACACCGAAAATGCCCTCAGGCTGAATGCCGCCGCAAAGAAACATAATACACTGATTATATTAAAGCCCCATTTCGCTCAAGATACATCCAAAATAGAAGCTTTGGACTTAAGTAATATTAAGCTTATAAATGATGACTTCCTTTTAAACAACAATTTGCCTTCATATGAGCTCATCAATAGTTGTGATTCCTTATTGACAGATTATTCATCAATATATTTCGATTACACTCTTTGCGACAAGCCGATCGGTTTAGTTTGGGAAGATTATGACGATTATGAAAAAGAACCGGGTTTTGCTCTTGATATGACTTTTTATATGAAAGGCGGAGTTAAGATATTCAATATTCAAGATTTCGAAGAATTTGTATCCGATATTGCGGCCGATAACGATATTCTTCAAGAGGAACGACGCCAAATCAGAAGCATTTCTAATTTTTCTACAGACGGAAAAAGTTCTGAAAGAGTTGTAGACTTTATTGTAAGCAAAGCGAATTTATAAAAAGAGAGGCAAATATGATTATATCATATCTTTTACTGTTAACTTTAATTTTAACCGGTATCAAAAAGCGCAGTGCCATCCCCAATCGAGATTATATTTCTATTGACCAGACAAAATCTATACAAGGTATTTTCGTTTTAATTATTATTTTTAGCCATTTTTCTTCTTACATAGATGTGGCTTCTACCAATATTTTTGATAATATATTTGTAAAACTAAATAATATTATCGGACAATTAATGGTTACGATGTTTTTGTTTTATTCAGGATACGGCATCATGTACAAAATAAAAACAGATAAAGAAATCTATCTTAAAAACTTTATTAACCGTCGTTTTTTACCGGTATATATTAAATTTTTTATAAGTATCTTATTATTTATCATTTTAAATATTTGTCTTGGAACTATATACAAATATTCATTTTATGAAATAATGCTTTCTTTTACTGCTTGGACCAAAATAGGAAACTCCAATTGGTTTATGTTTGCAACTTTTGCCCTATATTTCCTTGTTATAATAGCGTTTAAATTTTTTAAGTTTAAAAGTTTTAAATCCAATTTGATCGTTTTTTCATTCTTCACTATAATATATATTCTATTTTTTTCCTTACTAATAAAACGCGGCACTTGGTGGTATAATACCATTTTGTGCTTTCCGGCAGGAATGTGGTTTTGCTTATATATCGACAATATCGAAGCATTTATTTTTAAAAATTATATCAAAACCTTTTTATTTTGTATAATTGTTTTCTGTGCATTGTATTTAACCCAAGACATCCACACGTATATTTATTGTATCTTATCTGTCGTTTTTTGTGCTTTAATCGTTTTAGTCACTGTCAAAATTAAAATCGGCAACAAAATGTTATCATTTTTCGGAAATCATATTTTTAGCATATATATGTTACAAAGGTTATCATATATTCTTTTTAATAAGTTTTCGGATAACATATATTTGTATTTTATAATGACTTTTACTTTTACAATTATTATTGCTGTTATATTCGATTTTTGCTTTGACAACGCTTCTAAATTGTTAAGTAAAACTAGCTTCAAATCCAAAATCCGATAAATAGTTTTATAGGTTACATATTCAATTAACACTCACGAAAGGTAATATTAGTGAATACTTTGCCAAAAGATTTTATAAATTTTCTTGACGCATTGCGTTTCTCGCTTTTTAGTGAAAACACTGCCAATTTTAATGGTTTTAATATCCCCCGTATATTATCCGAAGCCAAGTCACAGACCGTTCTTCCGCTTGTTTATTCTGCGCTTGAGGGTAGTTGCGACTTGTCACAATATCAGTCTGAATATTTCAACATTATAGCCAACAATTTTAAAATAACCGAAGAGCACAAGGCTCTTCATCGATTACTTTTTCAAAACAACATACCTTATGTTTTCTTAAAAGGCTGTGCTTCGGCTCGGTACTACCCCGATCCGTTGCTTAGGACTATGGGAGATGTCGATATTCTGGTTAAGGAAAAAGACATTGAAGCAACCGTTAAGTTCTTGCTCGACAACGGCTACAAAACCAAAAACAGCTTCAGTGGTATTCACATTTCATTTGAAAATTCCGTCAATCATATTCCCGTGGAGCTTCACCGCGCAATAAACGGAATTCCCGAAAGTGATGTGGGCAATAAAATTTCCGCTCTTTTCTCCGACATTTTTGAAAAAGTGGTTTTGGAAAACGGAGAATATTTAAGACCTTGCGACTACCACCACGGGCTGATTTTACTTTTACACACAGCATCCCACTTAACGCACGAGGGCATCGGTCTCAGACATTTATGCGATTGGGCGGTTTTTGTAGCAAGTTTTACCGACGAAGATTTTTGTAATATTTTTGAAGATCATTTAAAGGATATCGGTCTTTGGAAGTTCGCCCAAATACTAACAGACTGCGCCGTAAAGCATCTGGGTTGCCCGCCAAAAGAATGGGCCGCAGGCACTTACGACGGCACAGTTGCAAACGAAATTATCACAGATATTTTTGACAGCGGAAATTTTGGCAAAAAGGATTCTTCACGCTATCAGCAAATTAAATATATTTCCAACCGCGCAGATAAAACTGTCACTTCCGAAAGTTCCTTTAAGCGATTACTTTCAAATACTCTGCAAAAAGCTAAGACAGAGATTTCTTTTGTTAAAAAGGCGCCCTTTCTGCTGCCTTTAGGCTGTGTGGCTGTTGTATTCAAATATATTTGTCTGATAATTAGCGGCAAACGAAGACTTGATAATAAGCAATTGATAGCAACAGCAAAAAATCGCAAAGAACTATATGACAAATTTGAATTATTTAAATGAAAAAAATCACCCGTTCGTTTGAACGGGTGATTTCGTTTTACATATTTTAATATCCAATATATGGTGCGGGGTTTACTCGATTGCCATTCTTTATAACCTCGAAATGAAGGTGCGGACCTGTTGAACGGCCTGTGTTACCAAGCTTTGCAATCTGCTGTCCTTGAGCTACAGTCTCGCCCGTTCTAACGCAAAGTGCGCTTGCGTGGGCATATCTTGTCTTAAAGCCGTTACCGTGGTCGATAACTACTGCGTAACCGTAATTACCGTCCCATCCAGCCGACACAACCTTACCTGCCTTTGCAGCAAATATCGGCACACCGACTTTTCCTGAGAAGTCCATAGCTTTATGGTTTCTACCGTCGCCCCAATAAGCGCTTACCGCTTTGATATCGCCTTTGTTCATCGGGTGAATGAAACCTTCTGACCTTGCCTGAGCCTTTGCTGTGGCTGACGCATACGATACAGCTGTACCCTTTACAACAACCTGCTGAACAGGTTCTTTTATAATCTGCCTTGAAATTACAGTTTTTGCCGTTTCTTCGCCATTTACGGTTTCTACTACTGCAGTTTCGGTTTTAAGCCCTGTTTCGCCTTTGGTTTTAATCTCTTCATAACCTCTTTGCTTTTCGCTTGTGTAAACCGTTTTAGTTGAGTATTTAACATCAGACTCGGTTGTGACAGTTGAAACTGTTTTTACCTTTAATCCGTCAACAATCTCTCTGACCTGCTCACAAGACTTCATATCCTCTTCTAAGCAATAGCCATCCTCAACATCAACGTCATCAACAAAGGTTGCGTTATTCTCAGCGTTTTCAACATAATATTTACAAAGAGCAGTCGAAATTAAATTTTTAAGCTCTTCACGCTCTGCGTAAGCGACTACATTACCGTTAACTGTAAGCGCCGAAGAAAAAGAAATACCGTCAGTATTATTAATAATGATATCTGCAAGTTTAGTTTCGCTGCAAAGATTATCCTTTGAAGTCAAAGTTAAACTATATTTCGGTTTAGCAATGACCTTCTCACCGTTTTCGTTATCTATACTGCTAAGAACTGTAGCCTTTGCATTTTCGAAAACCGAAACGCCGCTTACCACTGCAACATTCTTACCCGAATACTTAACATTAAATCCAATTGTTATACCGCAGGAAATCACGCTGATAACCAACGCAATTACCGAAACTAATGCAAATGAAGTAAATCTAACTAATATTCTGTTGTTTTTTACGAATTTGGAAACTCTCGAAAGTGTTTCTTCTAACAAATCCTTAAAAATAACAGTCACATCCTTACTTAAAAATTACAATTTGTAACAATTACAAGACTTATTATAACAAAAAGGTTACAAAATTGCAACCTTTTTTTAATTATTTCTTAACTTTTTATATTTTATACAAATGTAACTTAAGTATTTACCGTTTTTTAAACTAATACATATAAAATAATACAAATAAACTGTAAAACGCTTCCAAGAATTACAAACAGATGGAAAACCGAATGAACATAGCGAAATCCCCATTTACCTGCAATTCCGTAAAGCACTGCGCCGACGGTATAAGCAATACCGCCTGCAAGAAGCCACCAAAAACCCGCCAGAGAAACCGCCTTTATGGTATGGTTGATAATAAAAACTACACACCAACCCACTGCAATATAGCAGATATTTGAGAATAACGTGTATTTTTTAATATCTATTGCATTAAGCGTTACACCCAGCGCCGACATTGCCCACACAAACCCGAAAAGGCACCAACCGAGAGCTGTGTTATATTCCCTTATTGAGCACAAGGCTATAGGCGTGTAGGTTCCCGCAATCAGAACAAAGATAGCACAATGGTCAATTATCTGAAAAACCTTTTTAGCAGTCAGTGGAATAAGTCCATGGTAAATGCTCGACATAGTGTAAAGTATCACCATTGAAAACCCGTAAATAAATGCGCTTACAATCTGATACGCATCGTGATTTAAAAACGCTCTTACAATACAAAGCGCCGCTATTACAATACCTATTGAGCCACCCACAATGTGCGAAACCATATTGAAAATTTCTTCACCTTTTGTATAATCGGGAAGCAATCTGTCTTTAAGTTTAGTTCGTTTCATAAGCTTCTTTCTGCTGTAATTATTTTTTGTCGAAATTTATCGAAATGCTTTACATAATTTTTCTTTTGTCATTATATACAAATTGCTTTTTATCCAACTTATCCACATAGTTTTCCACAAAAAATATGCTATTCCAACGCTTTTTGGGTGTTTGTCCACCAAAAAATGTTGAAATGTTGGTGGATAAGTTGGAAAACTTTTATAGTTGTTTTAGTTTACATAATGACAGAAACCGTAAAATTATAGGTTATTTTTTTGTGTTATTTTTCGAGCAATTTATCCATTACGCTCGGTCCGTGTTCTATGAAAATTCCAGAAGCTTCGGCAGACTTTTCTGTAAATACTTCGACACCTTTTTGCGCCTTCCTGCTATCATAAATCATAAACGGCACAGGAGCGCTTGAATGGGTTTTAATATCAAGCGGGGTTGGATGGTCAGGCATTATGAGGATCCTGAAATCTTCTCCGCAATTTTCAAGATACGAAAGCAACGGCTTTAATGCGCGTTCCTCTATAAGCTCAATAGCCTTAACCTTGTTTTCTGCTTCTCCACGGTGGCCGCATTCATCGGGCGCTTCAATATGAATATATACCAAATCGCAACCGTTTTTAAAGGACTCGATACCTGCCTGAGCTTTACCCTCAAAGTTTGTATCAAGATAACCTGTCGCGTTGGGGACATCAGGAGTTTCCATATTAGCGCAGATGCCGATACCCTTAAGAAGATCAACCGCGCTTACAACACTGCCCTTCACACCGTTCTTTTTATAAAAATCCTCAAGCTGTGGCTTTCTACCCTCACCCCAGAGCCAAATTGAATTAGCTTCATTAAGACCTTTTTTTCTTCTTTCAATATTTACGGGGTGATCCTTCAGAATGTCATAGCTTTTCTTCATAAGCTCAATCAAAGGTTTTGCATTTTCACTATCGCTTAAATACTTGCCAATAACCCTACCGCTGATATCGTGAGGAGGCGTCATATTACCAAGCTCAGTTGTACCGTTATCCCATACCAGGCAGTGACGGTAACTTACGCCGCCATAGAACTTATAAATCTCATTACCCAATTTTTCGTCAACTGTTTTGATTATTTCATGCGCCTCTTTTGTGGAAATATCTCCGGCGCAGTAATCAACCATTGTCTTATCTGAATAATTTTCTTCATTTGAAAGGGTTACTATATTACAGCGAAGAGCCACATCGCTATCTTTTAGCTCAACGCCGATTGATGCCGCCTCCAAAGGTGAGCGGCCTGTGTAGCAAACATAAGGGTCATAACCCATAACCGAAAGATTGGCAACATCACTGCCGGGCTTTAAGCCCTCTCCTACAGTACGGCACATTCCCACAAGCGAGGTAGCGGCCAGCTTATCCATTAAAGGCTTATGCGCAAGCTCCATCGGAGTTTTGCCGCCGAGAATAGCGTTAGGCGTATCCGCCATACCGTCGCATAATAAAACTAAATATTTCATATTATCATTCCTTTTGAAATTAGCTATATCTATTATAGCAACTATGATTTTCTTTGTAAAGAAAAAAGACTTTTCTTTTTCTCTAATTTAAGGTAATATATTTATAGAGGTGAAATTGATGCCCGAGAGTTTTAATGGTGAAATTCTATCCCCCGTAGGATCAAAGGAAATGCTTTGCGCCGCTGTTAGAAGCGGTGCTGATGCTGTATACCTTGGAGCAAAGGATTTTTCGGCAAGAAGAAACGCCGAAAACTTTTCGATAAATGAACTAAAAGAAATAACAGAATATTGCCATATACGAAATGTAAAAGTTTATTTAACTCTTAACATTTTAATAAAAGACAACGAATTTGCCGATGCACTAAATTTAGCCTGTGAGGCTTACAATTCAGGTATTGACGGAATTATTGTGCAGGATTTAGGACTTGCCCGTGTTTTACATAAAGAAATTCCACAGCTTCCGCTTCACGCTTCAACACAGATGAGTATTCATTCTCCCGCTTGTTTGCCGATTTTAGCCGAACTCGGCTTTAAGCAGGTGGTAGTGGCTCGCGAAATGTCCTTTAGCGACCTTGCGCAGTTTTGTAAGCTGGCGCAAAAATATGATATAACAGTTGAAGCCTTTGTCCACGGAGCACTTTGTATGAGTATGTCAGGTCAGTGCTTGCTTTCTGCCTTTTTAGGTTCCCGAAGCGGCAACCGAGGTCTTTGCGCGGGACCTTGCCGACTTCCCTTTTCCGCAGAAAACGGTACAGGATATGATCTAAGCCTCAAGGACTTATCGTTAATAGATTATATTCCAAAACTTTACGAAATAGGTGTGCGTTCCTTTAAAATTGAAGGCAGAATGACGCGCCCCGAATATGTTCCCGCCGCCACAAAAGCTTGTAAGGATGCGCTTATTAAAGGTGTTATCGATAACGAGCTTCAGTTAACTCTTAAAAATGTTTTCTCTCGCTCAGGCTTTACAAGCGGTTATCTCGAAGACAAATTAGGTCGAGATATGTTTGGTATCCGCACAAAAGAAGATGTGACTTCCGCCAACAAGGCTTTCCCACTCTTGCACGAGCTTTACCGAAAAGAAAACAAAAATGTTGGCGTTAGCATAGAAGCTGTAATAAAAGAAAATCAGCCGACAACCCTTACCCTTTCGGACAGTAAAAACACCGTGACCGCCACGGGAAGTCTGCCGCAAAAAGCTAAAACCAAAGCCTTAACTTACGAGGAGGCTTGGAAAAATCTTACAAAATTCGGTGACACCCCATATTTTGATAAGGGCGGAGATGTAACACTTGATGACGGACTTTTCGTACCCGCAAGCGAGCTTAACGCCTTAAGACGCGAAGCGTGTGAACTGCTCAACCAAACGAGAGCAAAGTGTAGCCGAGAAAAAGCAAGTATCGTTTACACTCCACATTCCGCTCTCACAGACCGTAACAAAACCCCTGATTTAATAGTAAGAATTGAAAACGAAACCCAAATACCAACAAGCCTTGATGGAATAAAGGCTATAATAATTCCGCTTGAAAAAGATTTCGAGAAAATAGACGGTTTGAAAAATATCGTTGATATTCCACGGGGAATACTAAACGAATCGGCTATCGAAAAATGCCTTTCTGGCTATAAAGAGAAAGATATTGATACCTGCCTTTGCGGTAATCTTTCGGCAGTGGAAATTGCTAAAAAGCTTGGATTTAACATAATCGCCGATACGGGACTTAATATCCACAACAGCGAATCCGCCGAAGCTATTAATACCATAGGCGCAAAAGCAGTCGTGCTATCCACTGAGCTTACCTGTGAGAGTATATCTTCACTTACTTCCCCCATTCCGAAAGGAATTATAACCTACGGCAATATTCCGTTGATGCTCTTTAAAAACTGTCCCATTAAAAACGGTAAAGATTGTAAAGACTGCAGCCGAGCAGAACACCTTACTGACCGACTGGGCACTAAATTCCCTGTACGCTGCCGTATGGGCTACAGTGAGCTTTTAAACTCGGTACCAATATGGCTTGCCGACAAAGGTTATGACCTTAAAGGACTTGACTTCCAAATTCTTTACTTCACCAATGAAACAAGTGAAAGAGTAGAAGAAGTGATAAATGACTACAAAAACGAAAAATCTGCCGACGGTAAATACACCCGCGGACTTTTCTATAAGGGAACGATATAACAAAAAGGTTGCCTTTCGGCAACCTTTTTTATAATGATTGTAGTTAGTCGAAACGTGCTAAAAGCGTTTCGACTAACCTATTCAATTATAATTGTTTTGCTAATTCTTTTATATACTCTTTTAGTTCATCTTTAGTTTCGGGGTGACTGAGTCCAACCTCGATATTAGCCTTTAAAATACCGAACTTATTACCCATATCATAACGAACACCGCTAAAGTCTACACCTGTCATACCCTTATTTTTAGCTATTTCTTTCATAGCGTCGGTAAGCTGAAGTTCATTACCTGCTCCCAAGGGTGTACGCTCTAATATATCAAAAATCTGAGGTTCTAAAACACATCTGCCTAAGATTGAAAAGTTTGAAAACTTTTCTTCTAACGATGGTTTTTCTATCATATCGCTGACAGCGTAGGTCTTTTCCCCATTTTTTTCAACCTTTAAGGAAGAATATTTGACAATCAACTGGTCGGAAACTTCTTTTATACCGACAACACTCTTACCAAAGGCTTCATAAGCTTCGATAAGCTCGGCTATAGCGGGTACCTCACCGATTATAACATCATCACCGTATAAAACAGCGAACGGCTCATCGCCTACGAACTGCCTAGCACGCAAAACCGCATCTCCGAGTCCGCGTGTTTCCTTTTGACGAAGATAATAGATATTAGCCAAATTAGCCAATGCGTCAAGCTCTTCCAAGGTATCGGTTCTGCCACGCTTATGTAACATATTTTCAAGCTCTATAGAATGGTCAAAATGATCTTCAATAATACCTTTGCCGCGGTTTGTAATGATTAAAATGTCGGTAATGCCTGCTTTTACTGCCTCTTCAACTATATACTGAATGGCAGGCTTGTCCACTATCGGCAGCATTTCCTTTGGCATAGACTTAGATGCCGGCAAAACTCTCGTTCCAAGACCGGCCGCTGGGATTATCGCCTTTTTAATTCTCATAAAACCACCTCATTAAATTATTGCTGAAATTATAGCAGGGATATACCGCACAAGCATATACCCTAAAATGAACAAAAATAAATTAACTCCGCCTTTTTTACGGTAATCTAAGCTCTTATCCTCACTCGAAGCTTCGATTTCTCTTATAGTTTTAACCGTATGCTTTTTATAAAGCCAATCTCCCAAAAGCGCTGACACGAGACTGACCGCTAAACTTAACATTGCGCCCAAAAACGCAACACCGACCACCGCCGGTGAAATTGCCGACATATTTTCAGCCATTCCCGACAGCATATCAGGGTACGACATAGTATCCATCATACCTAAATTGATAAGTGTGTTTTGAAACGGAATTGTAAAGATGACAGAAAGTATTTCGAAAAAGCCTGCTATAAATCCGTTTTTATACATCTTACGGGATAAAAACCAACCGCACGGGAACAAAAACGCCATAAAATTCCAAGAAATTTTTCTGTTTTTCCCAAGCTTTGCAAATTTGGGAATATAACGCATCGTATTGGACAATACAAAAGTAGCCGCTTGCTTTGCGGTAACCCCGTCATCTATAAAACTTTCAGGCTTTATACCACCCAAAAAATCAATAGGAGAAAACGCCCCAAAGGGTGTTTCAAAATTCTGCGGTTCTTCTGCATTTTCCTGTTTCTGTTCAGGCGCAGATTGCTTGATTTTATCATACTGATTTTCTGTGCCGTGAAGCTCTATAAGTGCGCATTTTCCTATACTGTTATAGCACTCTCTATGGTGTGGTGCGCCACATTCGGGGCAATACACCACATCATCCTCGGGAAATAAATAAGCATGGCATAAAGCACAGCTTTTTTGTGGGAAATGCGAACTCATACCGTAACTCCTTTGTTGTGTTCAATCGCTTTTAAAACCTCGCGGAAATATTCCTTTCCGTAATTATGGAAAAGTCCCTTTTCAATCATCTCGTAAAGCTCTGGCACACTCACCCATCTGGCTTCCGCAACCTCAGACTGCTGAAGCTTTAAGCTTTCAACCCGAGCATCACAGGTTATCATCCACACATCAAGCAATGAATTGCGCCTTTTAAGCCGTAATATCTTTTTTAATGAATTCTCACTCGACTCAATGCCAAGCTCTTCAAACAGTTCACGCTGAGCCGCCGAAAAAGAAGTTTCACCCGAAACAGCGGCACCGCCTGTTGCCGCCCATTCACCAGGCATTAACTGTTTTTGGTCGCTCCTGCGCTGAAGTAAAAGCCTGCCGTCCGTTGATACAATCCAGATATGCACAACAAGATGATATTCCCCAGGCTTTAAAAAACACTTTCCGCGAACAGCCGTCTTACCTGTAGGCAGACCGTCGCCGTCCAGAATATCCCAAATTTCTGTATTCATAATATAATAAATTCTCCAAAAAAATTAACATATATTTATATTATAACAATTATATAAAAAATTTTCAACAATTTATATCTTTGCTATTGTAAAATATTAAAATTTATGTTAAAATTACTGTCGTAGAGTGCATTGCGTATCGGAATGTGCGAATGGGCGGGTCCTGTGCGACGGAATGCTACGAACCATGTCAGGCGGGGAACCGAGCAGCATTAAGTAGATTATTCTGTGCGCCGCAGTAAATCGGCTCATTCGTGCATTCGGATACGCAAATTTTTATTTAAAGAGGTAAAAATATGTCTTATCAGGCTTTATACCGCAAGTACCGCCCAAAAACTTTTGAGGATGTTTACGGTCAGGAACACATAACCGAAACCCTTAAAAATGAATTAGCAAACGGAACAACCGTCCACGCTTACCTTTTTACAGGAACTCGCGGAACGGGTAAAACCACTTGTGCTAAAATTTTAGCGAATGCGGTAAACTGCACCGATTTAAAGGACGGTAACCCTTGCCTTCAGTGCGAAAGCTGCCGTTCCTCACTTTCGAGCGAGAATACCGATATTGTAGAAATTGATGCAGCTTCTAATAACGGTGTTGACGATATAAGAATCTTGCGCGAACAAATCGCTTTTGCGCCGGCATCCTCTAAATACCGTGTGTATATTATTGACGAGGTTCATATGCTCTCAATAAGCGCTTTTAATGCGTTGCTCAAAACATTGGAAGAGCCGCCGAGCCATGTTATATTTATTCTGGCTACTACAGAAGTTCATAAATTGCCCGCAACCATTCTTTCACGTTGCCAAAGGTTTGATTTCAGAAGAATTGCCCCTGAAAAAATTTGTGAAAGACTTCAGTTTATAGCAAGCGCCGAGGGACTAACCCTTACCGATTCCGCCGCAACACTTATAGCCTCTGCGGCTGACGGCGGTATGCGTGATGCGCTTTCAATACTCGATTTATGCGCTTCGGGAAGTAAAGATATTGACGAAGCTACGGTTGAAAGCGTTTGCGCTATGGCAGGCAGTGACTACCTTTTAGAATTAACAGATTTTATAAAACAAAAAGACACCGAAAATGCACTTTTAATGCTCGATAAACTCCATAATTCTTCGGTAGATATGCTCCGCCTTTTATCAGAGCTTATTTCTCACTACCGTGATTTAATGATTATAAAGACCGTTAAGCAAAATCCAAGACCTATCGTATGCTCAACCAACCGCCTTAAAGCTTTGGAAGAACAGGCAAGCGATTATGATATAAAGGATATTATATTTGCTCTTAACTGTCTACAAAATTCCACAACGCTTATGCAAAGCGGCAATAGAAGATGCGAAATGGAAATGGCTGTCATAAAGCTTTGTAATCCCTCCATTTCGGTTGATATTGACGCTTTAGAAAGGCGAATTTCCGCTTTGGAAAACGGTGCTGTAAAGCCTGTTAAAAAGGCAGCTACACCAAAGCCTGTAGAAAAAACTCCTGTTTTGGAAGAAAGCGACGAAGCTCCGCTCCTCGAACCGCCCGAAAATTCCGAAACGATAGCAAAGCCAGCAAAAGAGCCAGCCGCTCCCACGCCTGACGGTATTTCACCCGTCAACAACTGGGACGAAATTATAAATATTTTGAAAAGTACCTGTCCGCTAATAGCGGGTGTTTTAGGCGACTCGAAAGCATATATCAAAGGTGAATATCTTTTGATCGATGCCAAAAATTCGCAGTTTAGAACACTTATTAACTCTGCTAACGGAATGTATAAAGACCATATCCGTAAAGCCGCAGAGCAGGTATTGGGCGCGACCTACAAATTAGGTCCTTATAGCGCCGAAAAGCAAGCAAAAGCCCAAGACCCGCTTTTATCCCTTGCAGAAAAGCTTAAAAATTTAGATTTTAACCAATAAGGAGAATATGTTATGAAAGTAAGACTTCCAAACAATAATGGCGGTAATATGAACCAGATGCTTCGCCAAGCTCAGAAAATGCAGGAGGATATGGCTAATCTTCAAGCAGATTTAGAGCAAAGAGAATTTACTGCCACTTCAGGCGGCGGTTTGGTAGAGGTTACCGTTGACGGCAAGCATCTTATAAAATCCATTAAAATAAATCCTGATGCTGTTGACCCTGATGACAGCGAAATGCTTGAAGACCTTGTTACCGTTGCCGTTAATGAGGCTATCAGCAATGCTATTAAAACCAGCGAAGAGGAGATGTCAGCCATAACAGGCGGACTTAATCTCCCGGGTATGTTTTAATTATGGCAAATAACAATATTGTTCCGTTAAATGAACTAATAGCCCAGTTTGAGCGCCTACCTGGTATTGGTAAGAAAACCGCTCAGCGCTTGGCGTATAATATTTTAGAGCAACCACCCGAAAGAGCAGAAAAATTTGCCGAAGCCCTTGTGAATGCACGCAAAAAAATACATTTTTGCAAGACCTGTCAGGGCTTTACCGATATGGAAGAATGCGCTATCTGTTCAGACCAAAACCGTGACCGCACGGTGATTTGTGTTGTGGCAGAGCCACGCGATGTTATGGCGTTCGAGCGCACGCGCGAATATTCGGGGCTTTACCACGTCTTGCACGGAGTAATCTCGCCGATGGATAGTATCGGTCCTGATAATCTTCGTATAAAAGAACTTATGGCAAGGCTTTCAAATGAGGAAGTAAAGGAAATAATTATGGCGACAAACCCCACCGTAGAGGGTGAAGCCACCGCCAGCTATATTTCCCGTCTTGTAAAGCCGATGGGAATAAAAGTTACCCGTTTAGCTTACGGTGTTCCCGTAGGCAGTGACCTTGAATATGCCGACGAATTTACTTTAGCGCGCGCACTTGAGGGCAGAAACGAAATTTAAAAAAGGAATTTTGATATGACACAGGAAAAAATCGACCGTATAAATGCTCTTGCGCGTAAGCAAAAAGCAGAGGGGCTTACCGAAGAAGAAAAGAAAGAACAGTATATTTTACGCAGAGAATATATTGACTCTTTTAAGCGCAGCCTTATCGGTCAGCTGGAAAACACTTATATTGTTGAGCCTGACGGCACAAAAAGAAAGGTTAGTCGCAAAGATGAAAATCTTAATAACTGATAGCGCAACCTTAAAATCCAACGGTGACTTGTCGCTTGATATTTTAAAAAAATTCGGTGAAGTATGTGAATATGAAGCCATAACAGAAGAAGAGCTTTTAAAAGAAATTACTGATACCGATATATTACTTTGTAATAAAACGATTATAAGCCGAGAGCTTATGGATAAAAGCCCGACACTTAGATATATCGGGCTTTTTGCTACGGGTTATAACAACATTGATATCGACGCCGCACGAAGCAAAGGGATTGCCGTTTGCAATGCGGGCAGTTATTCAACCAATGCCGTAGCGCAACAGGTTATAGCCTATATTCTGAATTTTTACACAAAAATTTCGGAATACGATGCCTTTGTGAAAAACGGCGGTTGGCAAAAATCCCCTGTTTTTTCTCCGCTTGTTTTTTCAAGTGATGAGGTGTGGGGCAAAACACTCGGTATAATCGGTTACGGCAGCATAGCACAGGCTGTAGAAAAAATCGCATTGGCACTTGGTATGAAGGTGCTTGTTTACACCCGCACTATAAGAGAAGAAAACCCAAAATTTGTACCGCTTGATTTTCTACTTAAAAATAGCGATGTTGTATCGGTTCATTGTCCGCTTAATGAACAAAGCCGTGAAATGTTCAATGCCGAAGCCTTTAAGAAGTTTAAAGACGGCGCATATTTCATAAACACAGCGCGCGGCGGTGTTGTAAACGAAAAGGCTCTCTTTGAAGCTTTAGAAAGCGGCAAGCTTTCGGGCGCGGCTATTGACGTTTTGACAAAAGAACCGATGGATGAAAATTGTATTCTTAAAACCGCTAAAAATATTACAATAACTCCGCACACCTGCTGGGCACCGCTTACCACAAGACAGCGCCTTTTAGGTATCGTGTGCGATAATATTGCCGCATTTTTAAACGGCAACCCACAAAACAATGTTGCAAAGTAGGTGAATTTATGTTTTCGAGAACCCAAAGCGTAGGTATGTTCGGTTTTCAGACCTATATGATACAGATTGAAGCCGACATTTCAAACGGTCTTCCCTCATTTGACATTGTAGGGCTTCCCGATGCGGCAGTTAAAGAATCGCGCGATAGGGTCCGCGCCGCTATAAAAAACTGCGGCTTTAAATTCCCGATTTCACGAATTACAGTAAACCTCGCCCCTGCCGACCGTAAAAAAGAGGGCTCGGTTTATGACCTTCCTGTACTCCTCGCCATTCTTAAGGCTTCCGACCAATTAAAAGCCGATTTGGGCACAAGTGTTGCTGTTGGCGAAGTGGCGCTTGACGGTATGCTGCGTGGAGTAAACGGTGTTTTGGCTATGACCATAACCGCAAAAGAAAACGGTGTGGAAAATATTTTTGTGCCAAAGGACAATGCTACCGAAGCGGCAGTGGTAGAGGGCATTAATGTTTATCCTGTAGAAGATGTAAAACAAATTATTGCTCACCTTACAGGTGAAAAGCTTATAGAAAAACAGCCAGTAACCCCCACAACTACAGCAAAGAATCTGCGTGTGCCTGATTTCAGCGATGTTAAAGGTCAGGTTGCCGCAAAAAAAGCTTTGGAAATTGCGGCGGCTGGAAACCACAACATTATTTTAGTCGGTCCTCCGGGCGCGGGTAAAAGTATGCTTGCAAAGCGTCTTCCCGGTATTTTGCCCGATATGACCTTTGAGGAATCGATTGAAACCACAAAAATACACTCTATTGCGGGTGTTATAGATAATAAAAACCCCTTTGTGTCACAAAGGCCGTTCCGTTCGCCCCACCACACCGTTTCGGTGGCGGGTATGGCAGGTGGCGGCACTGTGCCAAAGCCGGGCGAAATTTCTTTGGCGCATAACGGTGTTTTGTTTTTGGATGAATTGCCCGAATTTCGCCGTGACGTTATGGAAGCGCTGCGCCAACCGATTGAAGACGGCAAGGTAACAATATCCCGTGTGGCAGGTACGCTTACATACCCAAGCTCAATTATGCTTGTGGCGGCTATGAACCCTTGCCCTTGCGGATTTTTTGGCCATCCAACACGCAGCTGCAACTGCTCGCAAACGGCGGTGCATAAATATCTTGGTAAAATTTCGGGTCCTATGCTTGACCGCATTGATTTGCACGTTGAAGTGCCACCCGTTGATTATAGTGCCTTAAGCTCAAAAGCGAGTGAAGAAACCTCGGCTGAAATAAAGGCGCGTGTTAACAAGGCGCGTAAAATTCAGCAAGAGCGTTATAAGGGAACGGGCATTTCCTGTAATGCACGCCTCACACCAGATTTGATTAAAAAATATTGTATTTTAACCGAAGACGCTTCAAAATATTTGGAACTGTCTTTCGAAAGGCTTGGTATGTCGGCTCGTGCTTACGACCGCATTTTAAAGGTGGCACGCACTATTGCCGATCTTGACGCAAGTGAAATTATTGAGAAAAACCACATTTTCTCGGCAATATCCTTCAGAAGCCTTGATAGAAAATATTGGAACACATAAAAGCAGAAAGCTCGACCTTAGTAAAGGCCGAGCTTTCTGCTTTATATTACATAAAGAAAGGAAATGTTATTTAAGCTATATGCTTTTTA
Organism: Acutalibacteraceae bacterium; assembly: GCA_045539955.1. Taxonomy (GTDB): domain Bacteria; phylum Bacillota; class Clostridia; order Oscillospirales; family Acutalibacteraceae; genus UBA737. Next base: position 35,256 of record JAZQGI010000028.1, read on the forward strand.
ACGTTGTTTGTTTTAACAACGCGTAAGCGTTTGCGGCGAATGCGCGAAAGCACCTTTTCTTCAAAGGCTACAAGAGTCTTCTCATTAAAGAGACCCCAAATTATAAAAGCTATACAAGCAAATTCAAATAAAGTTCTTAAAGTGTCTACAAAAGTCATTTTTATTACCTCCCGAACATTTGTTCGTTAATCTTATTATACCCCGTTTTTTGCAAAAGTCAAGCATTTTTTAGAAAAATTTTAACTTTTCTTAGGTTCTGTAATAAGAATAACAAATTTAATGTCCAAAAAGCAGGACATTAAAAAATATTTTTTCACTCACTTAATTAATTGTCATTTTTTACAAAATTACGCCTCCTTCAAAAGAAGGAGGCGTTGGTTAAAGTTGATTTTATAATTTGTACCTTTATATTTTAGTAAGATGGTTTTAGATAAAGGTTAAGCTTTGCAATTAAATTACAAAACTATACTACAAATTAAGCCTGTGAATCGCTTGGGTAATCGGAGTGAAAATCCGACACGTCGGAATGGAAATCGGATTGTTCCGAATAGAAGTCGGGTTCATCGGAGCGGAAATCGGATTCATCTGAATAAAGGTC
>JAZQGI010000029.1:0-98610 GCA_045539955.1 Acutalibacteraceae bacterium
TGCGCGGGCAATAGCTACACGCTGTTGCTGTCCGCCCGAAAGCTGACAGGGGTAATTTTCAATTTTTTCGCTAAGTCCAACCCTTTCAATAAGCGAAAGTGCGCGCGCTTTGATTTCTTCAGGTGTGCCACGCTTTAAAAGTGTTGGCGCTAAGGTGATGTTTTCAAGCACATTGTATTGCGGAAAAAGGTTAAAGGATTGAAAAACAAGACCGAAGTGCAAACGGTTTTGGCGGATTTCATCATCACTTAAGGTTTTTTTATCTTTGCCGTCGAAAATTTGCTTGCCATCAACTGAAATTGTGCCCTCTTCGGCGAATTCCAAAAAGTTAAGGCAACGAAGCAAAGTGGTTTTACCGCTTCCCGAAGAACCTATAATTGATAAAACCTCACCTTTTTCGAGAGAAAAACTAATGCCCTTTAAAACCTCAACCTTGCCGAAGTTTTTCTTTATGTTTTTTACTTCTAAAACAGACATTTTTCTCCCCCCCTTAAGAACGGAAATAGGACAACTTCTTTTCGATATATCCGAAAAGGAGTGTCAGACCGCCACAGAATATCAGATAGAATGCGGCAGTGTAGAAAAGCGGCCAGATAAGACCGTCACTTTTAATGTAGCTTTGCGCAGTCCAGATTATTTCATAAACCGCAATAATTCTTGCAAGGGAAGTATCCTTAACCAAAGTAATAATTTCATTACTCATCGGCGGTACTATTCTTTTAATAACCTGCAAAAGCACGACCTTAAAGAAAATCTGGCTCTTTGTCATGCCAAGCACCTGCCCCGCCTCGTACTGTCCGCGCGGTATACCCTCAATTCCGCCACGATAAATCTCACTGAAATAGCAAGCATAATTTATAACAAACGCCACCATTACAGCAGTAAAACGCGGCATTGCACGCATACCGAACAAAAGCCCAGGACCGTAGAAAAAGGCGATGAGCTGGAGCATTAGCGGTGTTCCGCGGATTATCCATACAAAAGTTTTTACAACAAGACTCAAAGGCTTGAACTTACTCATAGAACCAAAGGCTATAATTAGTCCTAAAGGCAGAGCAAATAAAAGCGTAAGCCCGAAAATCTTAAAGGTTTCATAAAAACCTCTTAACAAATCGAGTGTTACCGATACAAACATAAACTTCCCTTTCACAGTGTTAAAGTAGAGGCTCCAAAAGAACCTCTACTTAACGCTACTTATGTAAATAATTAATTAAGCTAAAGTTAATTCGTATTTTTCTGCAAGCTTTGTAAGCTCAGTATCCTTGATTTGTGCCATGAAATCGTTGAGCATTTCTGTTAAATCAGAACCCTGACGGAAAGCAACACCGTATTCTTCGCTTGAATATTCAAAGCCTTTTGCAAGGTCAGCATAGCTTGTGCCTTCGCCTGTCATAGCGTTAGCCATTGTAATGTCGATAATGGTAGCATCTGCAGTACCTGCTTCTACTTCCATAAGAGCGGTGCTCTGAGTATCAACTTCAGTTATATTCTTGTAGCCTGCAGCTTCTGCGCAATCAGCACCTGCCGAGCCTTTTTCAACTGCAAACTTAAGATCCTTAGCCTTTTCGCCGTCTGTGTAATCTGCAACCTTGTCAGCCTTCATAACCAAAACCTGTGCATTTCTAACATATGGATTAGAAACACTTGCGTTTGCCTTTGCTTCGTCGGTGATTGTCATACCGTTCCATACACAGTCGATTGTGCCCGCATCAAGTTCGATAAATTTGTTGTCCCAATCGATTTCGATGAATTCAGCTTCAACGCCAAGCTCTTTTGCAAATAAACGAGCAAATTCAGCATCGAAACCAGTCCATTCATCTGAACCTTCTTCTTTATAGTCCATCGGAGCGTAGTCTGTAATACCAACAATAATTTTGCCGTTGTCTTTGATAGCTTCACTATCGGTTTTTTCTGCTCCGCAGCCTGCAAAGGACAAGAGCATTACAAGTGAGAGTACGATTGCTAATAATTTTTTCATTTTTAATTACCTCTTTCAAAAATTTGTTTTTAGTTTTGTTTTTGTTGTTTTCAGCACTTCAGCAATTTATTTAAATGAAGTGGACCGTTAAAAAAATAAAAAGTATTCTGTTTAGTTTCGGTGGACTTTCATTTCTTTTTTCCTCCAGTGCTGTGTCGATGTTGCTATTATACTTCACCAAACTAAATTTGTAAAGTATTTTTTGCAAAAAATTTTAACTTTAGTACTTCATACAACTAAAGTGCTAAAGTTTTGTGCAATTTGCCCAATTGTCACCCTCTTTTCTACATATATAAATATATAGGCGTTTTAAAATCTTCTTCAATGCAAAGATAACCGCTAAAATAAATGCGCTTATAACAACCGCCGTATACTCTCTTTGCATAAAAACACCCTATCCATTATATTCGGCGATAAAACTATTGTTATTGCGAAAAAAATATGCTATACTAAATATAAGTTTAATCTTTAGAAGGGATAATTTATGAATTTGCAAAAGCTTGCCAAAAGTATTTATAGCTTTTTAAGGTATGAAGTTCCTAAATTTTTCAATAACACTTTTGAAGTTTCATATTCGCGCGCTTCAAAGATTGTCGGCAGTATCTTATGTGTTTGCAGCCTGATTCTTGTAATTTTATGCATTAACACCTTTACAACGCTATCGGTTTCTACACGATGGCTGCTTATGGCGGTTGACCTGTTTCTTCCCTTTTTAATTGCCGCCTGTACAATATATACCGTGCGTTTAAAAAATGAAACTGCGCGAAAAATATTCGGCTTTATAATTTTATTTATAATGCCTATTGCCCTTATGACAATCACCGAGTGTCTTAATAATGTTTTCATATACGATATGACATATCTCGGTTTTTTAGGTAATTACCTTGTAATTATAATTGCCTATTTTGTATTCTTTGCTCTTACAGGAAGCTTTAAAACAGCATATCTCACAGTAAATACCGTTCTTTTCGGCTTGGCTGTCGCCCATAGCTATGTTATGGACTTTAGGGGAACGCCATTTCAACCAATGGATTTCTTAAGTGTTACCACTGCGGCAGGCGTTGCTAATACGTACGATTTTACACCTAATTATAAAATAATAACTGCATTATTCCTCTTCGTTTTAATGACTGTTATTGCCATTAAAATGAAAACTCCGAAGTATTCATTGCCAACCAAAATCATTTCCCGTTCCGCAACATTAACATTCTCTTCCGTTTTGCTCATCCTTTTCTATGCCACAAGTATCTTTGCGGATATGGGCGTGCGGCCTGACTTCTGGAACCAGACCCGCGGCTACCATAATTACGGTTTTGTTTTCAACTTCTTTGCCAATACCAAATATCTATACAAAACCGCACCGAGCGACTATGACCCTAACCAGATAGATGAGCTGATTAATAATTCACAAAAAGAAGAACCCGATACTTCGACGACAGATGTGCCAAACATCATCTGTATTATGAATGAATCGCTTTCGGATTTAAAGGTTTTAGGCGAATTCCAAACAAACGAAGACTATATGCCCTTTATGCGCTCACTTACTGAAAACACTATAAAGGGGAATTTATACGTACCCGTTATCGGTGCGGGAACTTCAAATACAGAATTTGAATTTTTAACAGGCCATACAACAGCGTTTTTGCCGTCAGGCAGTAACGCATATATGCTTTATGTCAAGCAACCAATGGCTTCGTTGGTTTCAACGCTGGAAGCCCAGAAATTCTCGTCCTATGCGCTGCACCCGTATTACGCTTCGGGTTGGCGAAGAACTGAAGTTTATTCAAATTTCGGTTTTAATAAATTTACCGCTCTTGAGGATATTATGGACGTTTCACTTATGGATGAATACCAACAGAACGGTAACAGCGCCGACTATCTGCAAAGCCTTGTTGAGCAAATGTATCCCCAAGCCAATAATATGCTTGTTCGCCAATATATAAGCGATTCTTACAATTATGACCTGATTATAGACGATTATAAAAAACACGACAGGCATAAACCGTACTTTGCCTTTAATGTTACAATGCAAAACCACGGCGGATATACAAATAGCTGTGTAAACTTCCCTGAGGATATTAAAATAACCTCTTCCACAAAGGACTATCTCAAGGCTAATAAATATCTTTCCCTTGTAAAGCAAAGCGACAACGCTTTCAAAGAGCTTATTGAATATTTTTCCACTGTCAAGGAGCGTACTATTATATGTATGTTCGGTGACCATCAGCCGAATATTGAGCCTGCCTTTATTTCCGAGGTTTTGGGGGTTGACAGCCTTTCAAACCTCACAATTGAGCAAGAACAAAAACGGCACATCACACCGTTCTACATTTGGGCGAATTATGATATTGAGGAAAAAGAAATTGATAAACTAAGCGTCAACTACCTGTCTTCCTTGGTACTCAAAACTGCAGGTGTACAGCTGACCAAATATAACAGCTATCTCTTAGACCTTTCAGAAAAACTCCCTGTTATCAACACTGTAGGATATATTGATAAGGATAATGTTTACTACAAATGGAGTGACGTTTCCCCTTACACTGAACTTTTGAGTGAATACGAAAATCTACAGTATAATGCCGTTTTTGATACAGAAAACTTTAAAAAAGATACTTTCTTTTTGGCGGGATACACTCACGAAGCTTCCAACTTAACTGAAAGTGAAGAAACACAACAAAATGATTAATACAACCCTTTGCCATATTGAAAAAGACGGTAAGTACCTTATGCTTCACCGTACAAAAAAGGAAAATGACCAAAATAAAGATAAATGGGTAGCTATCGGCGGAAAGTTCGAGAAAGATGAAAGTCCCGAAGAATGCAACCGCCGTGAAGTGTTTGAAGAAACAGGACTAACACTTACTGACGCGCGTTACTGCGGAATCGTAACCTTTGTGTCAGATAAATGGGAAACTGAATATATGCACATCTTTCATTCAAAGGCTTTCACGGGCGAAATTAATGCTTGCGATGAGGGTGAGCTTTGTTGGGTAGATAAAAAAGAACTCTACTCATTGCCTATTTGGCAGGGTGATAAAATATTTTTAAAACTTTTAGAGCAAAATGTGCCTTTTTTCTCATTAAAGCTTGAATACAAAGGCGAAAACCTCATAAAAGCAGTGCTTAATGATAAAACAATTCACAGCATATAACAAAAGACGGTAAACACTTTTCGTGCTTACCGTCTTTAATTTTAGAATCCTAAAAGTTTGCTGCCGCTTTCAAGCAAATCGGCACGCTTCTTTTCTGCTTCGGCTTCAGTTTTACCCACTGCATTTACATAAATTTTAATCTTAGGCTCTGTTCCCGAAGGTCTAACAATAATAGTACTTCCATCCTCTAAACCAAAGGACAAAACATCTGCTTTGGGAAGATTTATAACAGTTTCTTGCTTTGTTGAGAAATTCACACCCAATGAAACTTTATAGTCTTTGAATTCCAGTACCGCTATATCGCAAATTTCTTTTGGAGTATTGTCACGCAAAGATTGCATAATGCTTGCAATTTTCGCCATACCGCTTTGTCCCTCACAAGCAAAGCTCTTCTGAACGCAAAGACAATATCCGTATTTTTTATAAATATCATCAAGAACGGTTATTAAATCCTTGCCAAGTGACTTATAATAAGCAGTCATTTCACAGATAAGCATTGAAGCATTTACAGCGTCCTTATCGCGCACATATCCGCGAGATAGATATCCGTAGCTTTCCTCAAAGCCTAAAATATAACGGTCAGCCTCGCCATCCTGTTCAAGCAATGCTATCTGTTCCCCAATAAACTTAAAGCCTGTTAATACATCACGCATTTCACAGTTATAATCTGCCGCAATTTTCTTGCAGATTTCTGTAGTAACAATAGTCTTAACACCAACAGGTTTTTGGGGGAGTGTGCCATTTGCTTTTTTGCATTTAAGAATATATTCCAAAAGCATTACGCCAACTTCATTACCTGTGAAAAGGCGGTAATCCTCCCCGCAAGGAACCGCAATACCAACACGGTCACAGTCAGGGTCAGTAGCAAAGAGGATATCAGGTTTAACCGTCTTTGCCAATTCCAATGCACATGCAAAAGCTTCCTTAATTTCGGGGTTGGGATATGGAGCTGTTGGGAAATTACCGTCAGGCACTTCCTGTTCCTTTACCACAGTTACATTTTTAACGCCGATTCTTTTAAGTATCTCTCTGACAGGCTTGTTACCGCTTCCGTGAAGCGGAGAGTAAATAACATTAAGATCAGATAAATCGAGCTGAGGGTTGATACGGCATTTTTCAACCTCTTGCAAATAGCTTTCAATTACATCTTCACCTATGTATTTAATTTTACCCTCTGACAAGGCGGTATCAAAATCCATTCTTTTTACGCCGTCAAAAATATCCACCTTGTTCATAATATCAAGCACATAGTCCGATGCTTCGGGGCTTAACTGACTTCCGTCAGCGCCGTATGCCTTATAGCCGTTATATTTTGCAGGGTTATGGCTTGCAGTAATAACCACGCCCGCATCGCATTTTAAATATCTAACCGCAAAGGATAGCATTGGTACAGGCATAAGCTCGCGGTAAATATACACATTAACACCGTTAGCCGCAAGTATTTCAGCAGTCCGTTTTGCAAAAACATCTGATTTGATACGGCTGTCATACGCGATAGCAACCTTACCATTTTGAGTGATAGAATTTACATAAGCCGCAAGGCCCTGTGTGGCTTTTCCAACAGTGTAGATATTCATTCGGTTAGTGCCCGCGCCTATCACACCGCGAAGACCTGCTGTGCCGAATTCCAAATCCTTATAAAAGGCATCCGAAATTTCTTCTTCACTCATACTTTCAAGTTCTTTCGCTACATCAAGGTCTTCAGTAGCCTTTTGTTGCCAAAGCTTGTATTTTTCAAATACCACAATACCACCCCTGAAAAATATTTTTGTTTACATTCTATATTTTACCATATTTTAATATTCAAGACAAGGACATTTTATGTTTTATCCTTAAGATAATTCTCTTTGCCTGTTTTATACAAATTATTACCGTATGAATCGATAACAACCGTAAGAGGCATATCCTCAACATAAAGTCTGCAAAGCGCTTCTGCGCCTAAATCCCCATAGGCTATAAGCTCGTTTGATTTTATACACTGCGCCAAGAGCGCACCTGCGCCGCCGATTGCCCCGAAATATATTCCCTTATATTTCTTTATCGCTTCGATAACCTCTTCACTTCTTGCGCCCTTACCTATCATTCCGCGCAGACCCTTTTCTATCAAAATGGGGGCATATTTATCCATTCTGCCTGAGGTTGTAGGCCCTGCTGAGCCTATAATCTGTCCCTCTCTTGCAGGTGTAGGGCCGACATAATATATCACACTGTTTTTTATATCAAACGGCAACTCTCCGCCTTTTTCGAGCGTTTCGCACATCCTTTTATGTCCCGCATCGCGCGAGGTATAAATATATCCCGTAAGCAATACTCTGTCACCCGATTTAAGAGAAAGCACCTCTTCTTCGCTTAATGGCAAGCTTATTCTTTTCATATCAAATCACCCTTGTTTTATGCCTTGTTACATGGCAGCTTATATTAACGGCGCAAGGCATACCTGCAATATGTGTTGGCATTGTTTCGATATTAACTCCAAGCGCTGTAGTTTTTCCCCCGAAGCCCTGAGGGCCAATACCTGAATTATTTATCTCTTCCAACAATTCCTTTTCTAAATCAGCATAAAATTCTTGAGCGTTTTGTGTATCAATCGGGCGCAAGAGCGCTTTTTTCGCAAGTAAAGCGCATTTGTCAAAGGTGCCGCCTATACCGATACCCACCACCATCGGCGGACAGGGGTTCGGTCCGGCATCATTTATAACCTTTAGCACAAAATCTTTAATTCCCTCCACCGAATCGGAAGGCTTTAACATTTTAATCTGGCTCATATTTTCACTGCCAAAGCCCTTTGGAGCGACTGTTATTTTAACCTTATCACCCGAAACAATATCAGTATATATGGCGGCAGGGGTGTTGTCCCCCGTATTTACCCGAATAAGCGGATCTCTTACGACAGATTTGCGCAAAAAACCTTCTTCATAGCCTTGGCGCACACCCTCATTTACAGCTTCATACAAATCTCCGTCAATAAAATGCACATCCTGACCGATTTCCAGAAAAACGCAAGTTAATCCCGTATCCTGACAAACAGGAACTTGAGTTTTTTCAGCTACAGTGAAATTTTCTATAATATCGCCAAGAATTTCTTTCGCAATTTTACCGTCTTCGGTTTTTTCACATTCTCTTAAGGCGCATTTAATATCTTTTGGCAAATACAGGTTGGCCTCTATACAAAGATTTTTTATTTCCTCAGCAATTTTTTTAACACTAATTTCTCTCATATTTTCCTCTATACATCTAAAATCAAGAATTAAACTTTTTACGGTATTCACGCGGGGCAATTCCGTAGCGCTTTGTAAAAGCTTTGCTAAAAGAATAAACACTTGAATATCCAAGCATTTCCGAAATTTCGGTTGTCTTTAAACGATTTTCTGTTATAAGTATTCTCGCCGCCTCTAACCTGCGCTCACGATAATATCCCGCAAGGCTGTTTCCTGTAGTCCTTTTGAAAAGCGAAGACAAATAACCGTAGCTGTAATCCGTAAAATCGCTTAACTCGCCAAGGTTTTTCAGCGAATATATATGGGTATCTATATAATTCATCAATTTATGACACAGCACCTCTGCCGCAGTGACATTTTTGCTGTGTTTTTCAGGCTTGATTTTGCTGAAGCTACGGATAACATATATCATTATTTCTCTAAAAACCGACTCAAGCAATTCTTTGGAATATTTTTTATTGCCATCAAGCTCAGCAACAGCCGTGCTGACAAGGTTTCGTATACGCTCACTGTGAAAAACGCGATTATTAGGCGTGTAATAATTTTCGGCTATATTTTGAAATTCTTCAAGCATTTCTCTTTGCACACATAAAAAAGCAAAAAAGTCATACTTTAAAGGGTCATCCTTATCCGACATAATTTCATGAGATTCACAAGGCAGTGATAAATATATATCCCCTTTTTGTACCTCGACAGGAATGTTATTTGTTGTGATTACACCTTTCCCGTCAGTGACTATGGTGAGTTCAAAATAGTCACCGTGAATATGAAGCGGAACGACCATAGAAGAATTACAGTAAAGCCTTCCTGCTTGGTACAAAACCACTTCACCTAAAACCAGCGGCTTCTGAAAATAATTTTTATTCAAATGATAGTTATTATAAGGTTTTGACATATAACCCTCTCCCATATAAGTATTTTAAATTCAAAATAGCAAAGTGTCAATAAAAACATTTATTTTTGGAAATTTCAGGAGGATTTTTGCTAAAATATTAAAAAATGATATTTTTTTAATGCAATAAGAACATTGTAACAGCAGAAAACACATTATATAATAAAAATGGAATATAAAATAATATTTCAAAAATAAGAAAAGAGGTATAATTTTATGAACACAAAAACAGTTATCGCCGTAATCGGCTGTGGCAGAATTGCCGCAAATGCACACTTACCCTCATTTGAGGAAATGGGCAATGTATATGTTAAATATGCTTGCGACCTTTTAATCGACAAAGCACAGGCTTTTGTTGACAAGTATGATTTTGTAGGTGAAGCTATCACCGATTATAAAATCGCTTTAGCAGACGATGAAGTTGAAGCTGTTTATGTTTTAACACCTAACTTTGCACACTACACAATCACAATGGACGCTTTAAAGGCAGGCAAACATGTTTTCTGCGAAAAGCCCATCACTGTAAACTACAAGCTCTCTTGCGAAATGGCTGCTGAAGCTGAAAAGCAGGGTAAAATACTCAATATCGGCGTTTGCAACCGTTTCCAGACTTCTGTTGAAATGCTCGAAAAAATGAACCGCGAAGGTAAATTCGGCAACATCTACCACGTTTACTGCGCATTCCGTAAATTCCGCAACATCCCAGGTCTCGGCGGTGACTTCACCACTAAATCTGCATCCGGCGGCGGTGTTCTTATCGACTGGGGTATCCACTTCTTTGATTTGGTTCTTTATATCCTCGGCGGTGCAAAGCTTAAGACTGCTTCTTGCAACACCTATTGCGAAATGGCAAAGGATATGAAAAAATATAAATATACATATATGTGGGCAGAAGATACTTCTGATGTTGAAAACGGCACCAACGATGTTGACGACTTCGTAAGTGGTTTCATCCGCACCGATAAGGCAAGTATTGCTTTCAACGGCGCTTGGGCACAAAACATCGATAAAGAAGAAATGTATATCGACATCTTAGGCGACAAATGCGGCGCTCGTCTTAACTACCTTGGCAAATTCACCCTTTATGACGGTGAAACACTCGAAACAATCGAGCCTGAATACGAACTCGAAAAATTCTATCTTAACGAAAGCGTTGCTTTTGTTGAATCTATCAAAACAGGTGTTAAAAACCGCGCTCATATCGAAAACATTCTCGAAAGCGCTAAGCTTTTGGATGCTTTGTATGAATCTTCTGACAAGAAAGCAGAGGTTAGCTTCTAATGAAAAAGATTGGTTTTGTAGATTTTTATATCAGCGAATGGCACGCAAACAACTATCCCGCTTGGTTTAAAGAAGCAAATGAAAACTTAGGACTCGACTATGAAGTTGCATACTTCTGGGCAGAGCAGGATGTTTCACCTGTTGACAATGTAACCTCGGCTGAATGGGCAGAGAAAATGGGTATCACCCAGCTTGACACTATCGAAGAGCTTTGCGAAAAGAGTGATGTTATCGTATTATTAGCACCCTCTACTCCTGAAAAGCATCTCGAATATGCCGAAAAGGTTTTACCCTACGGCAAACGCACTTATATTGACAAAACCTTTGCGCCCGACCTTGCGACAGCGCAAAAGATTTTCGATATTGCCGAAAAATACAATACTCCTTTCTTCAGCACCTCAGCTCTTCGCTATGCAGAAGAATTGAAAGAATTTTCTGATGTTCAAAATCTTTTGATTACAGGCGGCGGCAGACTGTTTGAGGAATACCTTATCCACAACTGCGAAATGGCAGTAGCTCTTCTCAAAAAACGCATTGTAAAGGTTAAGACCGAAAGAATGGGCAAGCAGTATTTCTGCCGTGCACTTACCGAAGACGGCAACGAAATCGGCATTGTTTTCTCTCAAGGTCTTGGCTACAGCATTACTGCCGAAAATTCTAAGGCTGAGCTTTTACACAAGGATGTTACAAGCTCATTCTTCCTTAATCTTATTTCGGATATGCTTAAATTCTTTGAAGACGGCAAAACACCGTTTAATACAAAAGAAACTATAGAAGTTATGCGTCTTCGCGCAGGTCTTATAAAGGCCGCAGAACAAGACGGTGAATGGTTAGAGGTGTAATTTTATGAAGATTGGTGTTATTACCGACTGCTTTAAAATCCCGCTAAGCGAAAGTATCACACTTGCAAAGGACTTGGGTTTTTCAGGTATTCAGGTTTATGCTACAACAGGCGAATTCAGCCCTGAAACCCTTACAGCTGAGCAAAAGCAATCCTTTAAGGAACAATTGAAAGCTGCAGGGCTTGAAATCAGCGCTCTTTGCGGTGATATGGGCGGTTACGGTTTCCAAATCGCAGAAGATAATCCTGAAAGAATTGAAAAAACAAAACGTATTGTTGACTTGGCAGAAGAATTCGGAACCAATGTTGTCACAACACACATTGGTGTAATTCCTGCAGATAAAACAAACCCCCGCTACAAAGTAATGGTTGACGCTTTAACAGAATGTGGCAGATATGCCAAAGAAAAAGGCATCACCCTTGCTATTGAAACAGGTCCTGAAACCGCCGCTACACTTTTACAGTTCTTAAAAGATACTGACGGTGGCGTAGGCGTAAACCTTGACCCTGCAAACTTTGTAATGGTAACAGGTCAAGACCCTGTTGAAGCTGTAGAAATGCTCGGCCGTTACATTGTCCACACACATGTCAAAGACGGCGTTATGCTAAAGCGTACCGACCCTGAAATTATCTATGACCATTTTGCAACAGGCGGTATTGAAGCGCTTAATGTTGCCGATTATTTCTTGGAAACACCTCTCGGCGAAGGCGATGTAGATTTCCCGAAATATTTAGAAGCGCTTCGCAAGGTGGGCTTTGACGGTTATCTCACTGTTGAAAGAGAAACCGGGGATAATCCTACAGCTGATATTAAATTAGCATTCGACAAGGTCACAAGTCTTTTAGGTTAATAGGAGTACTTTATGAAAAAATTAAAAGTTGCCGTAATTGGTTGCGGAAGAATCTCGGTTATGCACCTTGATTCTATAGTACAAAGCGAATATGCTGAATTGGTTGCGGTTTGCGATATAAAAGAAAATTTAGCGAAAATCGCTTCCGAAAAATATGGTGTTCCTTACTACACAGATTATAACGAAATGTTAGAATGTGTGGAGCTTGACGCAGTCCACCTTTGTCTTCCCCATTACATTCATACTTCGGTTGCTATCGACGCTTTCAAAAAAGGAGTTAATGTCCTTTCCGAAAAGCCTATGAGCATAAAGTATGAAGATGCCGAAGAAGCAGTAAGAATTGCCGACGAATGCGGTGTTCAGTACGGCGTTATTTTCCAATGCCGTTACAATACCCCTTCGCAGCTTGTGAAGAATAGAGTTTTAGACGGAAGACTCGGTAAAGTAAAGTGCGGCCGCACAACACTTACCTGGTACCGTCCTGATAACTTCTATGACGATTCGGACTGGAAAGGCACCTGGGAAAAAGAGGGCGGCGGAGTTGTTATCGACCAAGCCATTCACTCTATCGACCTTGCAAACTGGATGATTGACTCTACCCCTGTTGAAATTCAGTCCTCACTCCACAACAGAAACCACGAATGTATGGTGGTTGAAGACTCTGCTGAGGGACTTATTAAGTATGAGAACGGCGCACTTCTTTCATTCTTTGCAATGAACAACTACTTTGTTGATGAGCCAATAGAGATTAGGCTTCTCTGCGAAAACGGAAATGCTATTTTCTCTTACGATAAAGCAACCATAGATTATGCTGACGGCACAAGCGAAACCGTTTATAATAATACTGATGATTGCGCTAATTATTCAGGCGGTAAGGATTATTGGGGCTTTAAGCACAATATCCAAATCGACCAGTTCTACCGCTCACTTTTAGGTCTTGAAGAACTTGAAATTTCAGGCAAGGAAGCACTTAAAATTCAAAAAATTATTTGTGACATTTATAAAAACAACGACTGCAAGATAAAATAAGGTGGCAAAATGATTTTTAATAAAACCATCACCCGCAATCTCACAACTGATGTTGCCGTAATAGGCGGCGGTACAGCAGGCGTATTTGCGGCCATAAGTGCTGCCAAAAGCGGTGCTCGTACCCTTATAATAGAAAAAAACAGTATGCTCGGCGGTACTCTTACCGCCGCTTCTGTTAATTGCCAGCAATATTTTGCATAAAGAGACACCTCTGCTGTTAAGTTTACAGGTTATCCTTGTGTTAGATAAAGTAACAGCAACCTGCCACACTCCAAAATATCGGCGCAATAATACCTGATAATAAGGACTAATATTATGAAAAAATATTTAATTTCAGAAAAAGGTAATTTTTATAAAGCAAACCTTCACTCACACACTACCTTTTCGAATGCGGCAAAAACACCCGAAGAAGTAAAAGAAATTTATAAAAATATGGGATATTCGGTTTTAGCTATAACCGACCACGAAATACTTATCTCGCACGATTATCTTAACGATGACGAATTTTTATGCCTTCATGGCTTTGAAATGGACGTTTCCCAGAAAGATAATCCCGAAAATTTACCATTCCGTTTTATAAAAAGCTGTCATATCGGCTTTATAGCATTAGAGCCAGACAATCTTATTCAGCCCTGCTACAACAGGGAGAAATATGTTTACGGCGATGCTTTGAAACACCGCGATAAAATTAAATTTGATGACAGTTTACCCGACTATATACGTGATGTCACCCCTGAAAGTATAACCGATATTATGACAACCGCTCGTGAAAAAGGCTTTTTTGTGACCTATAATCACCCCACCTGGAACGGTCAAACCTACGATGAATATATGGGCTTTAAAGGTATGCACGCTGTGGAAATTTTCAACGGTGGTTGTATTGTAGGCGGTTATGGGGATAACGATATCAAAGCTTATGATGATTTTCTGCGTTCGGGAAGACCTCTTTACTGTACTGGCACAGATGATAATCATAATTTGTTTCACCTTAATGACCGCAAAAACGATTCAGGAATCGCCTTTACAATGATAAAGGCAGAAAAGCTTGAATACCGTGCTATCACAAAAGCGCTTGAAGAAGGTAATTTTTACGCAAGCCGTGGACCGCTTATAGAAGAACTATATTTTGAAGACGGCAAAGTGCACATCAAATGCAGTGAAGCTGACAGTATTATATGTAATTACGGTGTAAGGCGCACCGAAGTGGTTTACGACAAAGGCGAGCCATTAACTGAAGCAATATTCACATTAGAACCCGCGGACAAATTCTTCCGTATAACCGTAACTGACAAGGACGGTAAAATCGCCTGCACTAACGGTTATTTTACAAAAGACTTATTTTAAAGGAAATAAAAATGCAAATATTAGAACAGTTTAAAAACGACTTAAAAAATTTAGGCATAAAAAAAGGCGACAGTGTTATGATTCATTGCTCCTATAAAGCTTTAGGTGCCAATATTTCCCCCGAAGATTTCTTTAATTGTTTTAATGAGATTTTGGGCGAAGAGGGAACTCTTGTTTTACCTGCATTTTCTTATGATTCGGTAAACTATGAAAACCCGATTTTTGACCGTGATAACACACCCTCCTGCATCGGCTTTCTGCCCGAATTTTTCAGAACCAAGATTTCAGGTGTAAAACGCAGTATTCACGCAACCCACTCTTGCGCAGTTAAAGGGAAAAATGCTGAATATCTGATAAAAGATCACGAAAAAGACCTGACACCTGTGGGCGAGAATTCACCCATCACAAAGCTACCGGAAATAGACGGAAAAATTCTGATTTTGGGCAGCCACCCCGACCATAATACCGCACTTCACGGTGTCGAAGAAAAAGGCGGTGCGCCTTATATCTTCAATCACGACGAACCAATTAATTATATTTTAAAAGACGGCGAAAGAGAAATAAAGCAAACCGCTTTACGCCATTATTTCAACCGTGGCACATACCGTTACACACAGGAATATGCGCGTATAATTGACCTTTTAGAGAAAGATAAGGATTATACTTTCGGCAAAGTATTAAATGCCGACTGCTATCTTTTTAATGCAAAAGCACTATGGGATAAAGGCGTTGCAAAAATTAAAGAAAATCCTTATTATTTCACAGAAAAAGTGAATATCGAATAGAAAAAAGCTCCGCTTAAAGCGGAGCTTTTCATTTTAAATGCATTTTCTATCCTAACAGCACATCCGTCACAAGCATTACACAAAAGCCTACAAGAAGGGAATACGTCGCACCGCGTTCACTTCCGTGAGAGTGAGTTTCGGGTATCATTTCATCACTTATAACATAAAGCATTGTACCACCTGCAAAGGCGAGAGCAAACGGCAAAACCGCCGAAGCAATGCTTACAGCAAAATAACCGATGAGGGTGCCCACAACCTCAATAACACCAGTTATCATGGCGCAAATAAATGTCTTATGGGGTTTCACACCTGAAGCGAGCATGGGTGCTATGATAACCATTCCCTCAGGAATATTCTGCAAGGCAATACCGCCCGCTATTATGAGCGCTCCGCTCGTATCTCCCGAACCAAAGCCTACACCTGCGGCAATACCCTCAGGCAAATTGTGAATTGCAATGGCCATCACAAAAAGTAACACCCTTGAAAGATCGGCATTATTATGAGCTTCAATATCAGAGCCGACCAGCTTGTGTAAATGCGGTACTAATTTATCAATGATATTAAGGCACAAAGCACCTGTAAATATACCTGCAACAGTAATTAAAATGGCAAACTTGCCGCCGTATTCAAGCGACGGCAAAATAAGACCAAGCACTGCCGCCGCAAGCATAACACCCGCCGCAAAAGAAAGTACAATATCAGAAAATTTGTGGGATATTTTTTTAAAAACAAAGCCTAAAACCGCTCCAATTACAGTAGCGCCGCCTACACCCAAGGCTGTGAGTAACACTAATTTCATTCGCATTCTCTTTTCATAAGTTTGTAAGTATATTTTAACATACCGCAATATCGAAATCAATAAAAAAGACCGCTTTCGCGGTCTTTAAAATTATCTTTCTTTACCTATAAAGAAAATCGCAAGTGTGCCTGGGCCTGAGTGGGAAACAATTACGGGGTCAAGGCAGTTATAGGTAACACTCTTAACTCCATAACGTTTTTTAACCTCTTCGCCAATTATCTTAGCATCATCTTCACAGTCGCCGTGGACAATAAAGATGTCCTGATTTTCGATGTCGATACCCTTTTCACCTACAGACTCAACCAAATGGTTTATAGCAGCCTTTCTGCCACGAGCTTTACCTGTTACATAAAGCTTGCCATCGTTAGCAACGTGCATAAGCGGTTTTATGTTCATAAGAGAGCCGAACATCGCACTTGTACCCGAAAGACGACCTCCGCGCTTTAAGAAGAAAAGGTCATCGAGAGTAAATGTGTGACAGATTTTTAGCTTGTTTGCTTCAACCCACTCGGCAACCTCTTCCAAAGACTTGCCCTCTTTTTTCATTTGAACAGCATAATGAACAAGTAAACCCTCGCCCATTGAAGCGCAAAGTGTATCAACCACAACAATTTTACGGTCGGGGAACATTTCCTTATAATCTTCTGCCGAATTTACAATGTTCTGATATGTTCCCGAAAGTCCCGAAGAGAATGCAAGCACTAAAACATCGTATCCGTCCTCAAGAACAGGTAAAATAGTTTTATCACAATCATCACGGTTAGCAAGTGAGGTTGTAATTTTACCCTTTTCTCTCAAAATACGATAGGCATTGCTATAGTCGATTTTTTTACCTTTTATATAACTGTCAAAGCCGGTATCACCAATATAATATTTTAAAGAAAGTATCTCTACACCATATTCTGCGATTTGTTCATCGGTTAAATTGGCGCAGGAGTCGGTTATGATTTTGTAAGCCATTTGTATCACCTTTCAAAATTATTAACCTTATTATACAGGATTGACAAAAAGACTTCAACCTAATCGCCAGTTTATTTTCTCTACTAAAAAACCAAAGGCAGTAGAGTGTAAAATTGCACTCTACTGCCAAGAGAATATTGCTTTATATCGCTTTATCTAAGACTTTTGTTATGGGTTTGTAAAGCAAAAATGTCAATAAAAAATTGCCGCACCCGTGTAAAAAATCAAACCACAGTCCGCTTATTATCCAACTGACACCATACCCGAAACCGCCCATAATAAAACTTACAGGCGAACACAGTGTGCCGAATAAAAAGCCAAAGACAGAGGAAATAATGGTATAAAATATTCGATTATCAAATTTTCTTAAAAGACAGATGACCACTGCCAAAATTGCCCAAACATAGAGATAACCTATCACCCACTGAGCAAAACCGTAGGTCATAATCTCAAGAAAAACGAAGATATAAACCGAAATTAAAGATTTAAATCTAAATTTCCGCGCAACAATAATTATCAGGAATGACACCAACTCAATATTTGGCAGCGAAGACATTATAACCTGCGAAACATACATTAAAACGCCTAAAAGCGTTAGTGCCAAAAGTTCGCGAAGCTTATGCTGGTGTGTGTGTGATTTCAAAGCTTTCACCATCCGCTATGGCTAAATCGTTAGCACCGACCGTTGTCATCTCGCCGCCCTTTGTAAAGCACCACCAAGCTTTATCAAGCGTATAGTCGGCACGAATACCATCTACGGTATTGTAAAAACCTGTTTTATGCTCTTCTTCGGTGACAAGTTTTTCTTCAAGCAAGGCATCACCCAAATTTTCAGCATCGGTAGTAATTTCAAATTCCTTTTGTGTTTTGTCTGCATATACAACAGTAACTGTTATACTTTTTTTGCCCTGTTGTACATTAGTTCCGGTACACGCGCATAAGCAAAAAAGCATAGCCAAGACTGACAAAACGGCTAATATGCGCATAATGATTGTTGATTTTTTCATTTTAAAAAACTCCTTTGTATTTTACTTCTAAGCATCAATACAAAAGGAGATGTAATAGATATAGAAACCCCAATACAAACAAAGGAAACTAAAGCTAAATACACCGTCAATTACTCGTGACACATTTGTACCGATAGCCTTTGGCTTGTATTCCGACTTATTGCGCGAGAGTTTCGGGAATCTCGTGTTCTTCGCCTTCCCACAAAACGCAGTGACATAATGAAGAACCTTAACGCAAATTACGGCGACGAGTTCGCAAGGGACTTTCACCCTTATTCCAAATTAAGACAAACGACCAACATTTGTCACCAAAAGCCTTTGCTTAAAGCTTTTTTATTGTAGCATTCCAAAATTTGTATGTCAAGAAATATTGAAAATTTACTGTTTTGTGATATAATAAATATGTAATTCGGTTTGCGGAATTATTTATTAAAAAATAATAAAGATTTTTTCGTTGTATGAAACTGTGCCATTGAAGGCGTACAAAAGTACTCCGAAATGGCGAAACAAAATAAAACGGAAAAAGATTATTTGTTTTCCTGCTCTGTTCGCGGACTGTGGCTTATATAACCCTACAACTTTTATTTTTGGGGCCTTTTCTCGCACAGTGGGCTTGCAGACCTCCCGCGGCGGTGCCGAGTTCGGAAGAAGGGAGCGCGAAGCTGTGCGGCGGGCACCCACCCTGGCTTTTGGCTAGGTTATCATTAAGCACGATACGGCAGAGCGGGAAACTAAAACGGCGGTCATAAGACCGCCGTTTTTATATGCTATTTTAAAATAAAGTAAAGCACAATAATTACACCTAAAACTATGCGATAATAACCAAAAGCCGCAAAATCACGCTTTTTGATATAAGAAATAAGGAATTTTATTGCAATTACCGATACAACAAATGCAGTAATCATACCCACAAGTAAAATCAACATTTCAGTGGCTGTAAAATCAAAGCCAAATTTCAAAAGCTTAATTGCACTTGCGCCGAACATTACAGGAACCGCCATATAAAAGCTGAATTCTGCCGCCGCAACTCTCGAAACTCCTATTAAAATTGCACCAAGAATGGTAGAGCCACTTCGAGAAGTGCCAGGGATTAAAGAGAGCGCCTGAAAACAGCCGATCAGAAATGCGGTTTTATAGGTGATTTCAGAAATACTGTTAACCTTTGGCTGCAAGCCTTTATTACGCTTTTCTATCCATATAAATGCAATACCGTAAACTATAAGCGCTAAAGCCACAACAATGTAATTGTGGAATTTTTCTTCAAATAAATCGTCAAGCGGAATACCGATTATAGCCGCAGGCAAAATTGCCACTATAACCTTAAACCACATTGAAAAGGTTTCTTTTTTTATGTAATGATCCTCTTTTTTAAGTGAAAAAGGCCACATCTGTTTAAAATAAATTACCACAACAGCTAAAATAGCGCCAAGCTGAATTACAACATTAAACATTTCCATAAATTGGGGCGTCATATTAAGCTTTATAAATTCATCTGCAACAATCAAATGTCCTGTACTGCTTATAGGAAGCCATTCGGTTATACCTTCAATAACGCCCAAAATCACCGATTTTATAATATCAAGCATAAATTACCTCACAAACAATTGATATAATCATTATAAAAGGGTTACTAAATTTTAGCAACCCTTTTTTATTATTTCCCTAAAAGCTCTTTGTAAAGCCTTATATATGCATTAGCCGATGTTTTCCAACTGTTATCGCAAGACATTGCGCGTTTTTTAAGAATTTCCCAACCGTCTTTTTGCGAATAACCCTCCAACGAGCGCCAAACCGCAGTCAGCATATCGTGAGCATTATAATTAGCAAAAGTAAAGCCGTTGCCCTTGTTATCTCCGCTATCCTGAATGGTATCGTTAAGGCCGCCTGTTTTACGGACAATCGGGATAGTGCCGTAGCGAAGCGCAACCATCTGCGCGAGGCCGCAAGGTTCACTAAGGCTTGGCATTAAGAATATATCCGCTCCCGCATAAATACAATGCGCCAACTTCGGCTTGAAGCCAAGCACGACCTTTACCTTTTCAGGATACTTTGCAGCCATTTCACTGAAAAAGCTTTCGAATTCATATTCACCTGAACCGAGAATTACAAATTGAACATCTTTTTGCACAATTTCTTCGAAAACACACTTAACAAGATCAAGACCTTTGTGCTTTACAAGACGTGTAACCATACCGATAAGTGCAACATTATCCTTTTGTGGAAGTCCCACTTCTTTTTGAAGCATTTTCTTATTTTCAGACTTTAATTCGAGTGTTGAAAGCGAATAATTTTTATAAATGAGCGGGTCGGTTTCAGGATTATAAACCTCCACATCGATACCGTTTACAATACCCGAAAGCTTATCGGTAAAGTTTTTAAGGATGCTGTCAAGACCGTGAGAATAGAACGGGTCAAGAATTTCCTTTGAATAGGTGGGTGACACAGTGGTAATTTTATCTGCACACTGAATACCGCCCTTCATTAAGTTAATACAGCCGTCATATTCCATAATACTCTTATTATCCTGCGGCAAACCCAAGACATCACCGTAAAGCTCATCCCCATATTTACCCTGATACTGAATATTATGAATGGTATATACGGTTTTTATATCCTTATAAAAATCATTTTGTTTATAAAAGGCATTTAAATATACAGGTATCAAGGCTGTCTGCCAATCGTTGCAATGAATAATATCAGGCTTGAAATCGATATGCTGTATTACCTCAAGCACCGCGCGGGAGAAGAAAGCAAATCTTTCAGCATCGTCATAATAACCGTAAAGTCCCTCACGGTTGAAATAATACTGATTGTCAATAAAATAATAAATAACACCGTTAAGATGTGCTTCAAAAACACCGCAATACTGTCTTCTCCAAGCAACCGGCACGGTGATATTGCAGACAAAGGTCATACTTTTGCGCATTTCCTCGGAAATGGAAGCATAAAGAGGCAGAATAATGCGACAGCCTACAAATCTTTTGCGAAGCGCTTTAGGAAGTGCGCCCGCAACATCTGCAAGGCCTCCCGAACAAGCATAGGGGTAAGCTTCACTGGAAGCGAATAAAACTTTCATATTTTTCTCCTAAAGTATTTGATTTTTATCTATAAAACAAAGTTTTTCCTTTGTTCCCTTAAGCACAACATTTTCATCAACTGATACATTTTTATCAGCAATAACATTACAAAGTGTTGCACCGTCAGCAACATCGGTTTCCTGCATTAAAATACAGTTTTCAACCACAGCACCCTTGCCCACCTTTACGCCACGGAACAATATGCTGTTTTTAACGGTACCCTCTATCACGCAATCATCACCGATTATGCAGTTTTTAACCGATGCCGATACGCCGTAACGAGTGGGCATACCGTCTCGTACCTTTGTAAAAATCGGTCGATTTTTATTAAAGAGCTGTTTTCTGATATCACTTTCAAGCAAAGCCATACTTGCTTCATAGTAGGTTGCGCTATTATCCATTACGGCTACAAACTCGTTATGTTCAAAGCCGTATATTTTAAGCTCGTTAATTTTTTCTGCAATAACCTCACGCGTGAAGCTTGTAAGACCGTCCTGATCGGCCTCATACGCCAATTTCAGCAACAAATCCTTGTTAATAATACTAACACCGATACCGAAAGAAACCTCTTGACTTTCTGCACTAAAAGTAATGCTATTTACTCTGCTATCCTCATCAAGCGATAAAATCATCTTTTCGTACGATTCCACAGGCAGAACACCGTTGTGGTAAACAATCGTAACATCGGCTTCCTTTTGCTTATGCTGTTTTAAAACAGCCGACAAATCAATATTAGCAATTGTGTGCGAATCATAAATAACAATATAATCTGCGCCACATTTTTCTATGTATTCGGTAGAGCCAACTATCGAAGAAACAGTGCCTAAAAAACGCTTTACACCGCGTTTATAATAGGGGGGAATGAAATACACACCGCCGTTTTTACGGACAAGGTCCCAATAAATACCGTTACCTACGTGGTCCATAAGAGAACGGTAATTTTCTTTTGTTATAATACCAACCGATGTAACACCCGTATTTACAAGATTTGAAAGCGCAAAATCGACAATACGGTATCTCGCGCCAAAGGGTACTGATGCCATTGAACGATTAGCGGTCAATCTTTTTAATTTATCGTCAGAATTGGCGAATATTAAGCCTGCTACTGCTGATGTTCTCATACTTGTGTACCCTCCTTAATATTTTCGGTAATCATTTTAGCGGCAGAAACCTTTGCATTTTTACCAACCACAAGATTATCGCCTATAACCGTAATGCCCCACGCTTCATCACCTGTAGCATTAGGTTCTTCACCAATAACTGCGCCTTCTCCAACAACACTGTTTTCAGCAATTATGCTATAGCGTACCTGCGCGCCGCTTTTTATAACAGCGCCGGGCATTACAAGTGAATACTCAACTGTAGCGCCTTTTTCAATAGTTACATTTTTAAAGAGCACCGAATAATCGACAGTTCCGAAAATTTCGCATCCATCAGTCACAAGTGAGTTTTCAACAACCGCATCTTCCGAAATGTATTGTGGCGGCATACCGGTGTTTTTTGAATAAATCTTCCAATTCTTATCCGCAAGATTAAGATGAATTTTCGGATTAAGTAAATCAAGGTTTGCTTCCCAAAGTGAATCCACCGTACCGACATCTTTCCAATAATCATTAAAACGGAATACCTTTAAAAGCTGATTGTCAGCCAGCATCATTGGGATTATGTTCTTACCGAAATCATTTGAAGAATCAGGATTTTTTTCATCTTCGGTAAGGTAGTACTTAAGTTTTTCCCAAGTGAATACATAAATACCCATTGAAGCCAAAGTGCTTTTGGGAACCTTTGGCTTTTCTTCGAATTCGTAAATTGTGCCGTCTTCATGAGCATTCATTATGCCAAAGCGTGAAGCCTCCTCCAAAGAAACATCCAAAACGGCGATTGTGCAATCGGCAGAGGTTTCAATATGCTGATTAAGCATTTCTGAATAATCCATTTTGTAAATATGGTCCCCCGAAAGAATGAGAACATATTGGGGATTATAACGCTCTAAAAATTCCAAATTCTGATAAATTGCATTAGCGGTGCCCTTATACCAATTTCCGCCTTGCCCTGTATGATAAGGAGGTAAAATATGTACGCCGCCATCTGTACGGTTTAAATCCCACGGCTTACCGGAAGACACATAATCATTTAGCTCAAGCGGCTTATACTGTGTCAGAATTCCAACCGTATCAATACCAGAATTGGTACAGTTAGAAAGCGGAAAATCTATAATCCTATACTTTCCGCCATAAGGAACCGCAGGCTTTGCAATTTTGCTTGTGAGAACACCCAAACGGCTGCCCTGTCCACCTGCCAAAAGCATTGCTACGCATTTTTTGCTTTTCAAAAATACCACTCCCACTCTAATTGCTTTTGTTTATATATTTATTATATCAATTAAAAATGTCATTTTCAAGTGAAATTTGTTAAAAATAAAAGACTTGAATACAACTTTTTCTTTCTTTTTTGTTGAAAATATACAAAAAACGAGGTATTTCACAGCATAATAAAAGGAATGCGTTTTGCATTCCTTTTAAATCTTTTAATTATGATATAATTTTTTGGTCTGATATTTCGGCTCGAAAGTAATATTTACGCCGAGTTTTTTGAATATATTTTCATCAACTCGAGAAAGTATAACAGTCGAATGAGCCTCAAGTCCTTTAAGCTTTGGAGCCTGTTCAAGCGCTTTTTTTGCCACATCGCTTGTAACTGCGCAAATTGAAAGCGCTTCTAATACCTCGTCAATATGAAGACGTGGGTTGTGATTGCCCAATATTTTAGTTTTAAGCTGTTGTATCGGCTCGATAATAGTGGGGGAAATTAGATCGATATCGTCAGGAATGCTTGCAAGCTCCTTAAGACAGTTAAGTATAAGCGCTGAGGAAGCACCCAAAAGACTTGATGTTTTTCCCGTTATAATTTTACCGTCAGCGAGCTGTAATGCTGCGGCGGGAGCATTTGTTTCCTCTGCCTTTTTAAGTGCTGCGGCAACTACGGCACGGTCTTTAATACTAACACCGACCTGTTTCATCAAAAGCTCTATTTTGCCAACATCCGACTGCTCTGCCATACCCTGTCTTACACTAACAAGAGTGTTGTAATATCTGCGGATAATCTCTTGCTTCGCGGCATTTCGCACCACTTTATCATCAAATATAGCAAAGCCAGCCATATTAACACCCATATCAGTTGGGCTCTTATAAGGTGACTCGCCTAAAATAGTTTCAAGAATGGAATTTAGCACGGGGAAAATTTCAATATCACGGTTATAATTAACCGTTGTCTGATTATAGGCTTCAAGATGGAAAGGATCTATCATATTAACATCGTTAAGGTCAGCTGTTGCAGCTTCATAAGCGACATTAACAGGATGCTTTAGCGGAATACTCCAAATAGGGAATGTTTCAAACTTCGCATAGCCCGCCTTGATTCCATGCTTATGCTCGTGATAAAGCTGTGACAGACAGGTTGCCATTTTACCGCTTCCCGGTCCTGGCGCAGTAACAATTACAAGCTTTTTGGAAGTTTTAATATAATCGTTTTTACCAAAGCCTTCCTCACTTGCAATAAAAGGTATATTTGAGGGATAATCTACAATCGGGTAATGACGGTAAACCGTTATACCGAGCGCAGTCAGGCGTTTTTCAAAATTCTGTGCTGAGGGCTGACCTGTATAGCAAGTGATAACCACGCTACCAACATAAAGCCCTATCTGACGGAACGCATCTATAAGGCGCAGGGTTTCCAAATCATAAGTAATGCCAAGGTCACCGCGTTGTTTATTTTTTTCAATCGCATCAGCATTGATAACGATAACAATTTCTGCTTCATCCTTAAGTTCGAGAAGCATTTTAACCTTTGCATCAGGCTCGAATCCAGGGAGAACTCTTGCAGCGTGATAATCGTCAAAAAGCTTACCGCCGAATTCAAGATAAAGCTTATCTCCGAATTGCGCAATCCTATCCCTGATTTTTTGTGACTGCAAACTTATATATTTTTCGTTATCAAATCCCTTTATATTCATTAAACAATCTCCCTGTGACAAAATACCTAAATATTGTACCAAATTTTTCATAATTTAACAAGTGGAATTTTATTTTTTATACACTTCCAATATTTTTTCGGCTCGCATAGCTATCATATCTCTTAATTCCTGCGGTTTTACAACCTCAATACCATCACCAAAATTCATAATAAAGGTTACCAACGCCTCGCTAACTGCCGCCTCGCAAGAAAAACAAAAGTGTGTTTCGGTAACATTTGTTATGAAAATATTTTCTGAAAAGCGGTCGGCAACAGCCTTAGCAATTTCACGCTTACAGCAAAGCTCCACCGTTCCAAGCTTGCCCGAAAACATTCCAAAAAGCTTGTTTGTATAGTCTGCGACATCAAAAAAGTCGGTATATTCGCTCACTTCGCTGAAATGACGCATCTTTTCCTGTGTAATCTGAGTTTTGCTGATTCTGTCGAGTCGAAGATGCATAAGATTATCATATTTCTCATAATTACATATTAAATAATAATGGTCGTCCTGCCAAGTAAGTGCATAAGGACTTACCGTACGTTTTTTGATAATATCCACAAACTCTCTATCGACAAGCTCACGTGAAGCATAATTAAAGCTTACCTTTTTATTGTTGGCAATCGCTTTGGAAATTGTATCTATATTATAAAAAATTTCCTCATTCGCACATTTTTGCAATGGGCTCCAGTAAATATCTTTTTCTCTTTTTCTGCGCTGCGACAAGCTTAACATTGAGCCAAGCTTTTTCACAAGCTCACGCGTTTTCTTGGGACTTATAAATTTTGCGCTTCGTACTGCGTCGCTTAAAAGATAAATTTCAGCCTCTTCAAACTCACGGCTACCAAGAAAAAAGCCTTTGGGCGAATAAGAACGGATTATATCATAGCCGCAATCGATAAGTGCTTCTATATCGGCATAAACCGATTTGCGTTCTGCCTCAATCCCCTCTTCTGCCAAATGCGAGCAAATCTCTTTTGCAGTGAGCGGATTTTCTTCATCGCTGTATTTTCGCAAAATATCAAGTACATAAAGTATTTTTAACTTTTGCCCCCAGGATTTAGGCATTCTTCCACCGCCTTTTCAAATTCTTCTCTTTCTAAAACCGTATTAAGTACGTCCAATGTAGCATTTGCCGATAAATTAACGGGCAAATTTAAAAATTTTAAGAGCTGTTTTCTGTTTTCTGCCGCATTCAAGGTTCCCGAAAGTCCGCTTAAAAACATATCGGTTTTAGTTATTTTATTTATCTTTTTATCGGTCTTAAAATCAGTTACACCGCTTTTTAAAAGTGCATCTGTGAGAACTGATTTTGAAAGCCCCTCAACCCCTAAATAACCCTCTTTAGAAGCAGAGGACTTGCGCTTCTCTTTGCCCTTTAACTGCGGCACATAAATATTTATAACCTTACCGTCAGACACAATGCTTTTTATATGATTACGTATCAGATTCCCCGCCGAATCACTGTCCGTAAGGACGATAACACCTTGACGTTTTGCAAACATACGTATCAGTTCACATTTTTGCTCGTCCTTGAAAATTCCAAACCCGTTCGTAGTAATAATAAGCGTATCCACCACGTTTTCAAGGGTTATTTTATCATACTTACCCTCAACGATAATCGGCATATTAAGTTTAATCAAGGCTCTCACCCTTAAGCGCTATAAAGCCGAGCTTTACTACCATCTGCTCAAGCACAGTCCGCGGATCCTTTGAAAAACTTTTTAAATTCTTATCGGCATTGCGCAAAGCATCAAAGCTGAGTGCGAATTTATTAAAATCAAATTTCTTTATATCATTAACCGCGTTCCTGATTGCAAATTCGCGGTTTTTATAATCAAATTCCTTTGCAATTTCAGGAGTAGTCATAGCCCTCTCTTTTCCGACAAAGGTGCGGTACATATCTACATAAAATCCAGATACTGTGCTTAAAATGATTATCGGCTCAATTTTAAGATAAAAAAGTTCATCCAGAGTTTTTAATGCCGCGGTCATATTACATTCGATTATCTGCTTTGAAAGTGCATAAACACTCGCTTCAACTGTTTTGACGCAGACTAAATCCACCGTTTGTTTGGTAATTTCGCCTTTCCCCACATAAAAGCAAAGCTTATCAAGCTCGTTTTTAAGAGTATTTATATCCTCGCCCGCAGTTTCTACCAAATATTTTGCCACGGTATTATCTAACTTGCAACCACGCTTAAGCGCTCCGTTTGTAAGCATTTTCATAAGATCCGCTACGGTTCTGTGGTCAAGCTGTGCCGCCACACCGTTGTTTTTTTCAGCGCAAGTTATAAGCTTTGTGAGTTTTGCATTCTTCTTTGGAGAAATTTCCAAAACATCGTAAAGTAAAACAAAAACACAGCTCTCAGGAGTATCGGTTATAATGGTGCAAAGCTTTTCAAAATCCGATTTAGCGCATTTTTCAAAGTCATAATCACTTAAAATGACAACCTTTTTATCACTCATAACAGGGAACTGCAAAACCGCATCATAAACTTCCTGTAAATCGCACCCGCCCGAAAATTTCTGAAAATTGAAAATATCGTCCTCTTCGGCGCAAGAGCCCGCGATTTTTGAAGCATACATCTTTTTCAGATATCCATCATTGCCAAATAAAATATAAACTTTGCAATTGCCGTTTTTAAGCTGTGTTTTAAGCGCCGGCTCATAAATTATTGCCATTTGACCTTTTTACTCCTTTCTCTTAATTTTTTCTCTCTGATTTCTTTTAATTTTAACATACTTTTATGTTTTTTACAAGCAAGTAAAATCCATATCACAATAATTATTACCGCCCAAAAAATATAAGCTGTATATTGCGGCAGCTCTGTTGTTGCAAACGGTAAGCTGCCAAAGAAATTTATCACATAATTTATATATGTAACAATAATTTCACCGAAGCCAAACAGTAAATTTTCCAAAAAGGGAAACAAAAAGCCAAGTACACACAAAACCATCGCAACGCTTGTGGAAGTGCCTATAAGCAAATTGGTCACAACCGAAACATTGGAAATATACCCGAAGAAATACACCGTAACAGGTGAAGTGAAAACAAGTGCGCTGAGGCTTATCATCACCGCCGAAAACAGCGACAACAGTACTTTACTTTTAATTATCCCTTTTTGCGATACATAATCCGTAACAGGAAGCGCCACCACAAGAATTGCAAAGGTGGACAACACCGACAATTCAAATGCTATATTAAAAATCGCAAAAGGATTGGAAAATAAAATCACCGTAACCGCGCACCCGAGTGTGTTTTCAGGCGTGCTTTCCCGATTAATAATAAGAGATACAGCCAAAAGAAGATATGTAATGCCCGCTCTTAAAATTGACATTGTAAAACCGCATATTGCAGTGAGGACTACTGTTACTATGAAAATCGTAATTGCTTTAAGATAACGGTTGCGGAAAAATTTATCACTTAAAAACAAAAACAATGCCACCATAACCGACAGATGCATGCCCGAAACCACCATTACATGCGCTACACCTGCCGATTTGACATTGCCATAAAAACTATCTGTGAAATAATCCCTATCACCTGTAACCAGAGCCAGCATTGTTGCCGCCTGTGTGTAATCATAGTAGTCAAAGATTTTTAATTTTATATACTTTCTGACACTGTCGACAAACGCTAAAACCTCATCCTCTTCACCGGTGTCAAAAAATTCCTTTATATAGCCATTCAAAAATATCTTGTCGGAATAATATTGATTTTTAAATCTATAATCGCTAAGCGAAGAAACCGAAATACTTGCCTTTATCCTTTGGGGAAATTCCAGTACCCCGTCATAATAAACGACAGAAAGCTTATCTCCACTATTAAGCACATCACTGCTTACTGTTTCAATTGTTACCGAGTGATATTCGCCATGGTCAACAGGCTCCTCTATGACAATGAATTCACCATTGCAATTCACCCTGTCGTAATCCTTTGTATTGTCAATTTTAGCAGTGGTAACAAACGCGCTTACTGACACTGCCAAAATACAAATTGCAGCAAAAATTATCTCGCCGTCGGTATTTTTATAAACCATTACAAAAATACCACTCAAAATTATAAGGCAGATAACAAAAAGTGCCATTTCGGCATACATTGCAATTACCGAAATGACACAAGCAAACACAGCGCTTAACAACATCGGTCGTTTCTTCAAAAAATCCCACAAAACTTTCAAATCCTTTTTTATCATTTACAAATGGGTTTGCTTAATGTATAATAAATTTGGAAGGTGTTAATATGAAAAAGACAAATACAATTAAATTTTCCATCTTTTTGACTGATATTTTTTTGGTTGCTCTGGTTTTAGTGGCTTTTTTATTGCCGTTTCTTGTTACTTGGTATGTGGAATACGCAGGCAGACTTGAGAGCCTTGCCACAACTGTAATGGTCACCTGCTACCCCTGTGCGCCCTTTACAGGCATGACTCTTTTTTACTTGCGAAAAGTACTTAAAAACATAGAAAAAGATGACGCCGCCAATCCTGAAAATAAAAAACTGCTCAAATATATGAGCCTTTGTTGCGTAATAATCGCTTTGATAACACTTATCGCCGGCAGATTTTATCTCCCATTTTTCCTTGTAGCTGGAACGTTCTTATTTTTGGCGCTGCTAATATTTGTTTTTAGAAACATATATATAAATATTTTCGAAGATAAATAAAAAACTATTAAAAACCCGACTTGTAACCCAAGTCGGTTTTTTGGAGCGGGTGATGGGTGACGTTGCGAGCGCGTCCAGCGGACGATAAAGCGAGCAAAAGGAAGCGCCGCGGTCGGCAGTTGCAAACGGCAGTGCCGCAACAACGGGCACCGCAAGAGGGCGAACCGCAGGTTCGATTACCCCTTTTTATATTAAACTACAGTAATTTAAAAGCAAATCTCTCAGACGGGACGCCTGAGAGTATTGTGGAGCGGGTGATGGGAATCGAACCCACACAACCAGCTTGGAAGGCTGGGATTCTAGCCGTTGAACTACACCCGCGCTTGAACGAAATTTATGATACCATAAATTTTAGGAATAGTCAAGAGTTTTTACATTTTTTATTTAAAAAGTTCTTGACAAAAAAGGTTGGATAATATATGATATATGATATGCCGCTGTGGTGGAATAGGCAGACACAAGGGACTTAAAATCCCTCGGTAGCGATATCGTGCCGGTTCAAGTCCGGCCAGCGGCACCATAATCCCGTTTCCATACGCCAAGTGTCCTTAAGGACGCTTGGCTATTTTTATTGCGCTTCACACAGTTAATAATAAACCTCTATGTGTAGCATAGAATAAACTTAAAAACATATGCCTTGCTTTTTGTGAAAGCTATTGATATAATTAAAAATATGGAGGTGCGGTTATGAAAATGACAAAAATTTTAAGTATTGTAATTGCTATCGTTTTAATGCTGGGGGCATTTTCCGTTTGCACTTGCGCAGAAGAAAATCAGTCTATAGATTATCTTTTAACCGTCAATGGAGAAACTCATTATGGCGGTGAGATTGAAATTGCGTTAGGTAAAACATTAGAAATCCAAATTGCCGATGTAACGGTTAACGGTCAATCTATCGCTCAAGGTGAGATTTCTTATAAATGGGAAAAATCTTGCCCTGCTCCCGAAGGTATTCCCGGACTTATGTTCGAAGAAATTGATGGCGCAAACGAAAGTATATATAATGTTGCCTATGATGGTACACTGAGATACAGGTGTACTGTAACTGTTAACGGTGTTGGGTACAGATGTAGAGAGATTTGGTTAAAAGAAGATTCCTTATCTTCTACCGGTCAGTCAAATAAACCCATAGTTTTTAATGAAGAAGATGAAAATTATTATATAGATAATTTACAGGTTGGCGAAGAGGTTACACTTACAATAAACGCCAACTCGACTATTCAAAATGCTGTTTTCACATATAACTGGAGCGGCATTAACGGTTATATTCAGCCCGATAGTGAATTAGACCAATTTTTTGAAATAGCGGATACATCTAATTCTATAACTGTAACCAAAAAAGCAGGCCAGCAAAGCTATACTTGTGAAATTAGCGATGGCAACGCAACTGATTATATTTATTTTACATTAGATTCTAATGATACTATTACCGATAGTATTCAGATAAATGGTCAAAACCCAGGAACCTATGCCGGAACATATTATTATGTTACGAAGCCTAACTCAAGTGTTACAATTAGTATTCCTTCCACCTCTACACTGGGTGATGTTGAATATAAATGGTACTATCGAGAAGAGGGGCCGTATCCGCCGGCACGTGTTGATAATACTACCAATACAATAACTGCAACCAAATTGGGATTTACCGAAGAAAATCCTTACGCTTGTGAGGTTTATGAATGTTACCTCGAGGATGGCAATGAGCGAGTTCGTTATGCGATTATGCTTTTCTGCTTAGACCCTGAAACTAACCTTTCCGAAATTCAAAAAATAGGTGAAGAAACACCGAATATTGAAATAAAAACTCAAAACGAAGATTTGGCTAACACTGTGC
Organism: Acutalibacteraceae bacterium; assembly: GCA_045539955.1. GTDB lineage: Bacteria > Bacillota > Clostridia > Oscillospirales > Acutalibacteraceae > UBA737. The sequence goes on from JAZQGI010000029.1 coordinate 31,727, forward strand.
TGAACGGCGATGAATTAAAGGCTTTGAGTGAGGGTAATCCTATCGAGGTTACCCTTAGCGCCGAATTAAAACAAACCGTTTCCCAAGCCGAAAAGAATGCTATTAATGAAAAGCTTACAGACAATAGCAACGTTGGTATGTATTTGGATATAAATCTCTTTAAAGGCTTTGAAGAGGATCCCTCCCAAGTATCTGAACTTGAAAAATCAATCGAGCTTAGCATTGATATGCCTGAAAATCTAATAAATAAAGAAGATGGTATAGAACGCAAATATAGCGTAGTTCGTGTTCACAACGGTGTTGCTGAAACCATACCCTGCACTTTTGATAAAACTGAAAATAAAATAGCTTTTAGTTCTGACAAATTTTCAACCTATACTATTGTTTATACAGATACTGCTATTAATAAACCTACAGATAATACTTTAGAAAATACCCAAAACAATAACATAGAAAAAGAAACACACACTTCTGATAAGAAAGAAACGGTCGACAAGAAGTCGCCAGCAACAAGCGACCATTCAGCCGTCGGACTTTGGCTATTTTTAATTATGGTTTCGGGATTTGCGGTTATAACTTCGTTGACTATGAAAAAAGCAAAATAATTTTATAAAAAAGCCAATTATACGGTTGTTATTCCCGCCCTTAAAATAAGTTCAAACACACCAAATTAAAGAGGTATCTGTTTTACAGATGCCTCTTTTTATATAAATATGATTTATAAAATATTTGCATTATTTTACAAATGAGTATATAATATGAATATTAACTGACAGGAAGTATAATTATGCGCAAACCGAAAATTGACTTAAACTTTATTACAACTGCCTCAATGATAGCTGCAATATATGCCGCACTCACATTTTTCGGCAACTTTTTCGGTCTTTCATACGGTCCTGTCCAGATACGGTTTTCCGAAGCGCTGACAATACTTCCAATATTTACACCCGCGGCAATTCCAGGCCTTACAATCGGCTGTTTTATAGCAAATATAGGTTCGTTTAATCTTCTCGATATGGTATTCGGCACCTTAGCCACCCTCATCGCCGCAATTCTTACCTATTTATTAAAAAACATCAAATTCAAAAAACTGCCGCTTTTAGCGATACTGCCGCCTGTAGTCATTAACGCAGTAGTTATCGGTATAGAAATTGCAATTTTCTTTTTACCCGAGGGTTTTTCCGCTTACGGATTTCTGATAGCGGCATTAGAAGTAGGCGCAGGGCAGATAATAGCCTGCTACGGCTTAGGTCTTCCGCTATATTTAACCCTTAAAAGCCAAAAATTTTCAAAGCTTAACATTTTTAAAAATTAATTTTTTGCCTATAAACAAACAGGAGAATAAATATGGAACTCAACTGGAAAAACATAAAAAAAATACTGCTTTTGGTATTTTTATCAGCAATTATAGTTTGCGGTGTTTTTAATATGGAAAGTGTTGTTACCTTTGTAACAAGAATATATTCACTTTTAAGTCCTATCATCGCGGCTTTGTGTATTGCATTTATATTAAATATTCTGCTTCGCGCGCTTGAAACTAAGGTTTTCGCGTTTATGGATAAATCCAAGTACAAGCCTGTAAGAAAAACAAAACGTCCGTTATGCCTTGCGCTTACTTATATTTTGGCATTCGGCATAATTGCGCTTTTGGTTTTGGTTATTATACCCGATATAATAGAAACTGTGCTTTATCTTGTGAAAAAACTACCATCGTTCCTAACAAATGCTCGCGAATGGGCAGTTTCGGTTGCAGGCAACTTCAACATTCCTGAAAGCAAAGTGCCCACATTAAATCTCGATTTCGAGGCTTTGACAAAAGCGTTACAGGAATTCTTCTCTGATTACTCAAACAAGATTGTCAACGGTGCTGTCAACATCACCTCATCGGTTTTGGGCGGTGTTTATGACACCGTATTCAGCCTTGTAATTTCGGTTTATATCTTAGCGCAAAAAGAACGTATCGGCGGCTTCGTAAAGCGTACTATTGACGCATTTATACCCCAAAAAACAACCAAAACTATTTACCATATCGCCGACCACGCATCTGAATCGTTTTCAAGATTTATCGGCGGTCAGCTGACCGAATCGGTAATTTTAGGTACGCTTTGCTACATTGGTATGCTTATTTTCCGTTTCCCCAACGCGCCGATTATTTCAATTTTAATCGCAGTGACGTCGTTAGTGCCTGTGGTGGGAGCGTTCACCGGTGTTGCTATCGGCTTCCTTTTAATTATAATTACAAGCCCGATAAAAGCCATTTTATTTGTTGTATTTATTCTTATTCTCCAACAAATTGAAGGTAACCTTATTTATCCACGTGTTGTTGGCAAAGCGGTGGGACTGCCCGCAATTATCGTAATAAGCTCAGTGCTTTTAGGCGGCAGCATTGGCGGTATATTAGGTGCGCTTATGGGCGTTCCGCTCTCGGCTCTTGTTTTCACACTTTTAAAGGAAGCAATAGAAAACAGACAAAAATTAAAATCTGAATAAAATAAAAACGAGTGGTTTTCACCACTTGTTTTTTTATATAATAATAAGTTCCTTTGGGCTTTTTGTAAGATTTTCGTGTCCGTTTTGTGTAACAGCAACCATATCTTCAATCCTGACTCCAAACTCATTTTCAAGATAAATTCCGGGTTCAACTGTCAAGACCATACCGCTTTTCAAAATCGCCGTGTCCCTCGTGTTGAAAGATGGATTTTCGTGGATATCAATTCCCACGCTGTGCCCAAGACCGTGACCAAAGCAACCTTCGAAACCGCTTTTTTGTATATATTCACGGGCAAGAGCGTCAATCTCCTTGCAAACGGCACCCGCTTTTATACCGTCTAAAGCGAGTTGTTGAGCATTGAGAACTGTATCATAAACAATTTTTTGCCTTTCGCTAACCGCTGAAAGTGCAACAGTACGCGTCATATCCGAACAATAACCGCCTACCTTAGCGCCGAAATCCATTGTTAAAAAATCGCCTTTGCAAAGCTTTTTGTCACTGGGAACACCGTGCGGCAAGGACGAATTTTTGCCTGAAACAGCAATAAAATCAAAAGCTACACCCTCGGCACCGTTTTTTCTCATAAAAAATTCCAAATCGAGTGCGATTTCTTTTTCGGTTCTCCCCACACAAATTCTCTCTAAAATATAAGAAAAAGCCTTATCTGTAAGCTCTTGCGCAGATTTTATAAGCGAAAGTTCCCGCCTTGATTTCACTTCACGAAGACCGTTAATGAAATCCTGCATTTTACGGTCTCGCGAAATTTCTATACCGTCCAACGCTTTCTCAAGCCGTGCGAAAAGCGACAGATTAACCTCATCAGTTTCAAGAAAAACCTTTTTTATTTTCTGCGTCTTCAAAATCTCATAAATTTGTTGATAAGTATCGACGCAAAGCTCCACATCCATAGAATTTACAACTTGCTTTGCCTTTTCAAAATAACGAAAATCTATAAGCAAAACCGCTTTTTTGCGGGTTACGGCAATAAAACCCGCCGAAGAAGGAAAATTTGTAAAATAAAAACGGTTAGACCCCGAAAAAACAAGTATTGCTTCACCGTTTTTTAGAGAGGATTGCAATTTTTCTATCCTTTGTTTCATTTTTTTCTCCTTTTAATATTAAAACCGCTTTGTCTGATAATTTTAGCACTGCAAAAAGATTTATGCAAAGCATTATTCCGTTAAAAAATTCTGCCAATCGCCACGCAAAACCAACCTTCATAACCGCTCCCGCGATACACATAGGCGGATAAACTAATGTAAAAATTCTTTCACCCTTTTCACTCCAAAGGAAGCGGGCGAAATATATACCGTATGCCGACCAACCGATAACGCTTGAAATACCGAACAGGCAAAGCATTACACATAGCGCTATGCTTGAAAATTCTCCGTAAACCGTACCGAGACTTTGCACCACAAGTTCACTTGAAGCAACTCTATTATAATCTATAATAACCCCGCTTGAAAGAATTGTCAATGCTGTCAGAGTGCAAATAAGCAATGTATCGACAAATACCTCAAATATCCCGAAAAGCCCCTGTGTCTGCGGATTAGCATCTACTGCCGAAGCATGTGCTATACCTGCGGTTCCAATCCCTGCTTCATTAGAAAAAATTCCCTTTTGCGCACCTGTAAGCATACAGCTTATCACCGAGCCTACCGCCCCTCCCGTGACAGAGGACGGTGAAAATGCGCCGCGAATAATTGCTAAAAGCACATCATCCAAAACGGCAATATTTTTTATTATAATTCCCATACATAAAATAATATACAAAACCGCCATCACGGGCAAAACTGCAGATGTAAAATCTGTGATTTTTTTAGCGCCTCCGGTTATGATAACAGCAGTAACAATGCAGAACACCGCACCTACGGTAAGTTTTATATAAAAACCGCCGCCCAAGGCAGAGGTGCAGGCGTTTATCTGAGTGATATTCCCCGTTGCAAAGGCGGAAAATACTCCCACAAAGGCAAAAATTACTGCAAGATAGGAAAATTTTCCGCCCGAAATTGCTTTTATATAATTTATCGGTCCGCCCGAAAAGGCGCCGTTTTCTTTTTTTCGATACTGCACTGCAAGTGTAATTTCAAGCGCCTTTACAACCATACTCAAAAACGCGCTTATCCACATCCAGAAAACAGCGCCTGCGCCTCCTATTGAAATCGCCGCCGCAACCCCCGCAATATTGCCCGTGCCAACAGTTGCCGCCAAAGAATTGCACACTGCGCCGAAAGAGGAAATTCCGTTGTCATTTTTCTTGCCCGAAAACAGCACAAAGCCTATTGCTGCCAGAAATTTTCTAAACTGAACTGCATATGTTTTAAAGGTGAAAATTACGCCCGAAACCGATAAAAATGCCAAAGGGAAAGCCCCTGACACCAAGCTTTCAAACCATAAAAAAACAGTATTCATAAACAAAACCCTTACTTCTTTTATTTATTGATACTCATTTTTGAAAATATTTATGATACTTGTTGAAATTTATAAACTCATATAGTATAATAACTATGTATGCAGAATGGGGTGAATCGGTATAGTTTATCTTGATAACAGCGCAACAACAAAGCCTTGTGAAAAGGCTATTAAATATATGAACAATGCCGTTTGTGAGAACTGGGGCAACCCATCTTCCTTGCATATACTCGGTATGAATGCTGAAATGGCAGTTGACGGCGCAAGAGAATGTGCCGCAAAGGCAATCGGGGCCGCGAGCAAAGAAATTATTTTCACCTCCTGCGGTACTGAAGCTAACAACACCGCAATAATGTCAGCTTTACACCGAAAAAACCGTGGCAACAGAATTATCACAACCTCTATTGAGCACCCATCTGTTTTAAAGGCAGTCGAAAGCCTTAAAAATTTTGGTTTTGAGATAATTTTATTAAAGCCCGATAAAGATGGCGTGATAAAACTTTGCGACCTTGAAAACGCACTTAATGATAAAACCGTTCTTGTAAGTATTATGCTTGTAAACAACGAAACGGGGGCTATACAGCCAATAAAACAAGCAGTAGAAATAACCCGTAAAAAAGCGCCCAACGCCTTTTTCCATTGCGATGCCGTACAAGCCTTTGGCAAAATGCCGCTTAATGTCAAAACCTTGGGTGTTGACTTGCTTTCAGTTAGCGGTCATAAAATTCACGCGCCAAAGGGAATCGGGTTTTTATATTGTTCGCAAAAAACGCACATCGCTCCGTTTTTATTAGGCGGTGGGCAGGAAAACGGTATGCGTTCAGGCACAGAATGTGTTCCGCTGATTTGCGCGCTGAAAGGCGCTATTGAGGATCTGCCAAATCTTCAAAATCAACTAAAACAGCAACAAGAAATTTATGCTTATACAGAGAGATTATTGTTAGAAAACAACCTTGCAACAATAAATTCCGCCAAAGGCGGTCTACCCTATGTTATGAACATATCTGTAAACGGATATCGCTCAGAAACGCTTTTGCATTTTCTTGAAAGCCGTAATATTTTCGTATCCAGCGGAAGCGCTTGCTCAAAGGGAAATACGAGCTACGTTTTAAAGGAAATGGGAAAGGATACGCGTGCTATCAATTCAGCTTTGAGATTGAGCTTTTCCCGATTTAACACAAAACAAGATGTTGACACATTTATAACCGAACTTAAAAATGCTACAAACAGCTTAAGAAAGGCATAAAATGAAAGAAATTATACTTATAAAAAACGGCGAGCTTGCTCTTAAAGGGCTTAACCGTTGCAACTTTGAAGATATTTTAATAAAAAATATTCGCCGCAGACTTAAAAGTCTTGGCGAAATCACAATAAAAAAAGCTCAATCCGCGATTTATATTGAGCCCAAAGACGATGCCTTTGATTTTGAAGAGGCGCTTGAGCGTGTTAAACTCATTTTCGGTATAGCAGGCTTTAGCCGTGCATGTGTATGCGAAAAAGATATGGCGGATATTTTGCAAAAATCCGCAGAATATCTTAAAGAACCGCTTAAAAAAATCAAGACATTTAAAGTTGAGGCCAAGCGTGCTGACAAACGCTTCCCCCTGACTTCTCCCGAAATCTGCCGTGAGGTTGGCGGTTTGCTTTTATCCAAATATCATCACTTAAAGGTAGATGTTCACAACCCCGATATAACAGTTTATGTTGAAATACGCGATACTAACGCTTATGTGCGCGCCGAACAGATACAGGGCGCGGGCGGTCTTCCGGTGGGAACTGCGGGTACTGCCTCTATCCTGATTTCAGGCGGTATCGACAGTCCTGTGGCGGCTTGGACTATGGCAAAACGCGGCCTTCGCCTTAATGCGATACATTTTGCAAGTCCGCCATATACAAGTCCACGCGCAGAAATGAAGGTTAAAACATTGCTTTCAAAGGTTGCGCGCTACAGCGGATGTATAAATCTTGCAATTGTACCCTTTACAAAAATTCAGGACGAAATTGCAAAAAATTGCCCCGAAGATTATTTCACACTTATAATGCGAAGAATGATGATGCGAATAGCACAGAAAATCGCCAAAGATTCGGGAAGTTTAGCCCTCATCACAGGCGAAAGCTTAGGTCAGGTAGCAAGCCAGACCTTACCCGCGCTTGTCACCACTGACTTTGTAACAACAATGCCTGTTCTTCGTCCGCTTATCGGTATGGATAAGGAAGAAATTGTGGCAATTTCCCGTAATATTGATACCTTTGAAACTTCAATTTTACCCTATGAAGACTGTTGCACTGTCTTCACTCCTAAGCACCCAAAAACCCGTCCAACGCTTGAATCCTGTGAAAAAGCAGAGAGCGGACTCTTAATCGATGCTTTAATTGAAGAAGCTATAAGTGAAACCACTTACACATATATAGACTGAAAGGATTTGTAAAGCTTGAATTTGCAAATTTTACAAAAGGCGCAAGAGCTTGTCTCTTTACTTTCAAAAAAGCAATTAAAAATCGCTGTTGCAGAATCCTGTACGGGCGGTATGGTAACTTCTTATATAACCGCTGTTTCGGGTGCTTCACAGGTGTTTGAATTGGGAATAACCTCTTATTCAAATGATATAAAAAATAAATTCCTAAAAGTAAATGCCGACACACTCCGAAAATTCGGCGCCGTAAGTCAGGAAACAGCCAATGAAATGGCAAAAAATATACGTGCGCTTTCGGGCGCAGATATCGGCATTTCAGTAACGGGCGTTGCTGGTCCCGACTCACAGGAAGGGCATACGCCGGGGACAGTATTTATCGCATATTGCAACGGCCACGACGCTAAGGTAAAAAAATTAAACATTCAACCCGAAAGCCGTAATTTTGTGCGAGAGCAAGCCGTTTTTCAGTTGCTCAGCTTAGTTATAAATAATACAAAATAATCAAATTTAAAATACCAACACAGGAGTAACCTTATGTTTCAAAATTTTAAAACTGATATAATTTATTACAACACCAACGCCGACTTCGAGTTGGAATTTAATCTTTGCGGTTGTTGCAGAATGCGTCTTTTAAATGACAAATGCGCCGATAAAAAGACCCTTTTAGCATCTCTTTCGCGCGCCTTTTCAAGAAGCCGTGTAATTATACTTACCGCTCCTTTATTTGACGGTTCTAATATAATTAAAACTGTTTCGGCGGCAATTGGAAAAAGTGTCGAAAAAATAGACTTAAATTCATATAATATTAACTCCTCTGTAGATATAGAAATTACAAAAAGCTCTATTCCCTTAGTAACGGCAGACGGAATATTCGGCGGCTGCATAATTGAAAGCGGTCCGCAAACCCTTATTATGATTACCGATAATAAGTCGGTTCGCAAAACCATTATGAAAGATCTTATTCACCCCTATATTGAAGAGCTCGCATCTGGAGAAGCCCACGCGAGCGAACCAGAGGACGTCCAAGATACCGAAGAAATAATAACCGAAGTTCTTCCCGAAACAGAAGAGGAAACGATAGCGGAACCTACAGACAACTTGGGCGATATGCTCATCACACAGGAAGACGGCTCCTTAGAAGAAGATCTAACCGAAGAATACTATGAATCAGAGGGGCTCATTACCGACACCGATACTGAGCCCGAAGATGAAACCGACGAATATTACTACACCGAAAACACTGAGCTTTATACAGAAACTAAAAATGACATCAAATCTAATTCTGATTCGGAAAGCGAAGCGGAAGATGATGACGGCTATTACGATGAATACTACATTGATGACCCCAAACCCCAAACAAATTCAACATTTAATATCAGCCTGATTGTAATCTCAGCAATATTGCTTTTAGCAATTGCGGTTTTATGCTTCTGTATTTTCTTCGTCCCCTCCAGAAGTGGAACTACTCCCGCTGTATATTTGCAAGAAATCTTCAATACTATGTTTAAATAGCAAAAATTTTATAAACAAAAACACCTTGTAAAAGCTTTACAAGGTGTTTTTCTATTTGTTTTAAAATTTTTAAGCCTTTAATGTTCTTTCAAGCCATACGAAACCAACGTCGAGCGCTTCGAACATTGTGTTTTTTGTGCTTTCCTTTACAATACGGTCTTTATCACTGAGTTCCGTATCGCTTTTTAGAAGCTGAATGTGTATTTTATTCGGCTCGCCATCCTCACCGTTTGAAAGTATATTAAACTTTACAACGTGACTTTCACTCATATCGCCGTAATAAATCTCGCTGCCGCTTCTAACTAACGGCTTACCCTTATATTCTAAAAATTTTTCTGCCATTTTTTACTCCTTTTCAGGCACTTCGCCATAAAGATTAAATCTAAAGAGCAAGGTTTCATCTTCGGGTTTTGCGCAACGCAGTGTTGCCTCTGCAACCTCGGTATTGCTTAGAATTGTGCTAAGGCCAATCATCTGACAAAGCTTTGATTTGAGATTCAAAACATCACCGTCTATGGTTTCGAGATAAACATCACCCTTGCATTCTTCAACAGTCTTGATCAAATCATCAAAATCAACATTGTGAAGTTTTATATATCTCTTATCCATAACTACACCTCCTCTTTTATTCTATTTTAAAAGTATAAACTATATATTAAAATATGTCAAGTATTGACTTTTTGCCAATTTTCCAATATTATATTATTTGTAGAAATTTGACTTTCAAACAGTTAAAAAGGAGAAATTATCTTGGAAAACTCACAAAAACAAATGGAAACTATTGTAACATTGGCAAAGGGACGCGGCTTTGTATATGCAGGAAGCGAAATTTACGGCGGTCTTGCAAACAGCTGGGATTACGGTCCTTTGGGTGTTGAACTTAAAAATAATATAAAAAAAGCCTGGTGGAAAAAATTTGTTCAGGAATGTCCTTATAATGTAGGGCTTGACAGCGCAATCATTATGAACCCTGAAACATGGGTAGCATCAGGTCACTTGGGTGGTTTTTCCGATCCGCTTATGGACTGTAAAAACTGCAAAACCCGCCACAGAGCAGATAAGCTTATTGAAGATTATGTAGCCGAGAACGGTCTTTCAGATAACCCTGCCGCTATGAGCGACAGCGAAATGTCAGAATACATTAAAGAACACGGTATTGCCTGCCCAGATTGCGGTTCACATGATTTCACAGATATCCGCAAATTTAACCTTATGTTTAAAACGTTTCAGGGTGTTACCGAGGACAGCACTTCAACTCTTTATCTTCGTCCCGAAACCGCACAGGGTATTTTTGTAAACTTTAAAAACATTGCCCGCACCTCAAGAAAAAAGGTTCCATTTGGTGTGGCACAAATCGGTAAGTCTTTCCGAAATGAAATTACCCCAGGCAACTTCATTTTCCGTACCCGCGAATTTGAACAGATGGAGCTTGAGTTCTTCTGCAAGCCGGGCACAGACCTTGAATGGTTTAACTTCTGGCGTGGCTACTGCCGTGATTGGCTTTTAAATCTCGGTATGGATAAAGACAGTCTTCGCCTTCGTGACCACGATAAAGACGAGCTTTGCTTCTACTCAAAAGCTACAACCGACTTTGAATTCTTATTCCCATTCGGTTGGGGTGAATTATGGGGTGTTGCAGACCGTACAGACTACGACCTGACCCAACACGCAAACCACTCAGGTGAAAATATGGAATATTTTGACCCTGAAACCAACGAAAAATATGTACCGTATGTTATCGAACCCTCTTTGGGTGCAGACCGTGTGCTTTTAGCTTTTCTTTGCAACGCTTATGACGAGGAAACCGAAGAAAACGGAAATACCCGTGTTGTTTTACGCTTACATCCCGCTTTGGCTCCCTTCAAAGCGGCCGTTCTCCCGCTTTCAAAGAAATTAAGCGAACAAGCAACCGAAGTATATACCCAACTTTCAAAACACTTTAATGTTGACTTTGACGATGCGGGCTCTATCGGTAAACGCTATCGCCGTCAAGACGAAATCGGTACACCATTCTCAATTTGCTATGATTTCGAATCTGCAGAAGACAACTGCGTAACCGTTCGTAACCGCGATACTATGGAATCTGTCCGTATGCCTATATCAGAAGTAAAGGATTATATTGAAAAAGCATTAGAATTTTAAAGATCCTCGTCACTTGAGAAAACAGGAGATAAGTGTATGAATATTATAACTCAGATGTTAGTGCCGCTTCTTTGCGGACTTACATTCTTCCTATTCGGTATGAATGTAATGTCGGGCGGTCTTGAAACAATGGCAGGCGGCGGCCTTGAACGTACAATGAAAAAAGTGACTTCCAATGACTTTTTGGGCTTTTTCCTTGGCGCAGGCATTACTGTTGCAATTCAGTCTTCGTCTGCGATGACGGTTATGCTCGTAGGTCTTGTAAACTCAGGACTTGTCGAGTTCGGCAATACATTTGGTATGATAATGGGCTCGAATGTCGGTACAACCCTTACTGCTTGGCTTTTAAGTCTTGCAGGGCTTGAGGGTAAATGGTATATCGAAATTCTGAACCCCAGTGTTTTCGCTCCCATACTTGCATTTATCGGCATTGCAATGCAGATGTTTTCAAAAAGCGATAAGAAAAAGGACCTTGGTAATATATTTATTGGTTTTTCCATTCTTATCTGCGGTATGGACCTTATGAGTGATTCAATGTTAAGTGTCCGCACGCTGCCTGGCTTTGATTCTTTCTTGGCAACCCTTAAAAGTCCAATTGCCGCTCTCCTTATTTCTACTGTATTTACAGGTGTTATCCAGTCTTCCGCTGCAACAATCGGTATTGTTCAGGCCTTAGCGCTTTCGGGCGGTATTACTTGGGAAATGGCAATACCTTTGGTGCTCGGCGCTAATATAGGTACCTGTGTCACCGCTTTAATCGGAAGTATCGGCACTAACAAAAATGCAAAACGCGTTGTTGTTATGCATTCTTCTGTAAATGTTTTCGGCTCAATAATTTGTATGATTATTATGTACTTACTTAAAGCTTTCAATGTAAGCATCTTAACCGCAGAAATCGCAATGGTAGGCGTTGCTATTGTTCATACATTATTTAACACAATTAACACCATTATTCTTCTCCCTATAAAGAAGCTTCTTGTAAAGTTCTGCGAACTTGTTGTGCCCGACAGGGAAGAAAAAACTCATACTGTTTTCTTGGACGAGCGTATTTTCAACAACTCACCTTTAGCCATCTCAGAATGCCGTCGTCTTGCAAACGAAATGGCAGAGCTTTGCCGTAATTCACTTAAAAAATCAATAGATTTGATTTTCAATTACCAACAGTATGTTGTTGATGAAATCCGCGCCGAAGAAACATTAAGCGATAAATACGAGGACAAGCTCGGCACATATTTAGTAAGGCTTTCCAATAACAAGCTTTCCGAAAACGAATCGCACCAGACAGCCCGTCTGCTTCACAGCATCGGCGACTTTGAGCGTATAGGTGACCACGCACTAAACATCTGCAAATTAGCAGAAGAAATGCACACCAAAAACATTGATTTCTCAGATGAAGGCAAAAAAGAGCTTGGAATTATTGCAAATGCGGTAAAGGAAATTATAAATATGTCAGTTGATTCATTTGTAAATGACGATCCTGACGCTGCCTCCCATGTTGAACCGCTCGAACAGGTTGTTGACGACCTTAAAAAACAGCTCAAATCTCTTCATATTGCCAGACTGCAAAACAATGAATGCACTATTGAGCTTGGTTTTGTTTTTACCGACCTTCTTACAAACTTTGAGCGTGTTTCCGACCACTGCTCAAACCTCGCAGTTTACACTATGCAGTTACCGAGCGATATGCTTGATGCGCATAAATATCTTAACAAGCTCAAATCCTCTTCTAACAGCACTTTCCTTGAAGATTATGATATGTATAAAACCAAATACAGACTGTAATAAACCAAAAAACTTTGCGGGACACTTTAAAAGTGTCCCGCTTTTTGTTTACAAATCGGCGGTTTTTTTCTTTTTATATAGTAAAGGGTTAACCCTACTATATAAAAGGAGAAAAATATGTATATTTGTCTTGAATGTAAATATGAATTCGAAAATCCCGTAAAACTACAGGAAAAACACGGGCTTACCACTCCGCCGTTTGAAACTATTTGTGTCTGCCCAAAATGCAAAACCACCAACTACGAAAAGAGTAAGTCCGAATTCTGCCGTTGCTGTGGCGCAAGGCTTAAAGAAAATCAAACAGATTACTGCAGCGACTCCTGTAAAAAGCGCGGCGAAAAGCTTTGGCAAAGGGAACTGAAACGGAAAAAGCTTTTAGAAGATAATCCTTTGTTTCAAATAATCCGCGAAAACGAGGCATATAATAAAAAGCACGAAAAAAAATTAAGTTATGGGCAGTTCGCAGCGCTTATAAGTAGGCAGAGAGGAACTAAAATAAAAAATGTTAAAAAATAAAAAAGCTTTCCTTAAATCCTACCTTTTACAGCAAGCTAAAATAACCCGTCTTAAAGAAATGATTTCAAACCATCCGCAAGAAAGTCTTAAATATAAAGCCCAGATTTCAGAATGCCTAAAAACGCGCGAAGAAATCGAACAAAAAATCTCTGCGGTGGATAGCGATATTTTAAAAGAGCTATTAACACAGAAATACATCTGCGGAAAAACACTCGAAGAAATCAGCCTTATAATGAATTATAGCAAACGGCATATTGAACGGTTACATATTATAGCAGTCGAAAAATTAGAAATATAACCTCTCGACGCATAACAATTAGAATATTTTTCACAAAAAAGCCGTAAAAAGTTAAGACAAAATAACAACAAAAATCACGCAAATTCCCATTGACTTTGATTTGATTTTTTTATATAATATTATTAACAATGGTAAAATGCGCGATAATTATATGCGTTATTAAGAAAAAATCATTTTAGGAGGCTTTTAAAATGAAAAAAATATTAGCCATTATTTTAAGTGTTGCTATGCTGTGCGGCGTGCTTGCGCTTAACACCTTTGCAGCAGACACCACACCAAAGGTTACACTTATAACTAACGAGGGCAGTCCGGTAGATATAAACACCGATACATATTTTACCGTTAGACTTGACAATTTCACTTCGATTAAGGGTATGGATATTACCATCACAGCTGGCAGCGATTTGATTTTCAAATCCGTTCAAGCCACAGGCTTAAAGAACGAACTTGTTAAAGATACAAACTACACTATAACAGATAACAAAATCAGAATTGTTGACTTAACTGTAAAAGACAGTGCCTCTGTAGATTCTGCAAAAATTATTGTTATGGCTCGTGCTACTACAGATGAAAATGCTACTCAAAATATCACTGTAGAAGGCAAATATGCTGACAGCGGCAAAACCTTGTTCAACATTTCAACCGAGCCTGGCGTGTTCGAAGTAAGCAAAACTGTTAACCCGACACCAGTAAGCAACGCAACCTTGACTGCTAAAGACAACTACTTTATACCCTACGGAAGTGTGTATAAAGAAACCAACACAGGTTTCGCATTTGTCGCTAAAGAAACCAACGGCGGCTTTAATGTTCCAGAAGGCGATTACAAATATAAAGAATACAAAATCCCCGAAAACGGAATCACAACCTTTGGTGTTTCCTATAGGCAAAATGAAAAACATTTGAGATTCGGTAGTTATTCCAACAAAAATGCAACAGATGTCGAACACGGCACAATGGTATTTGAGGGTGATTGGCTCGCATTAAAGGAACATTATATTAAAAAAGGCTATACTGTTCAGCAAATTCTTAAAGCTATTTATGATAATTATGACAAGAATAATCCCAATGGAGAATTTAATTATGTTTTCTACACTGTAAAAGATAAAAACGGCGAAGATAAAAAAGTTAATGTTTATAAATTCAAACAAAAAAATTATATGTGGAAAGGTCAAGACGCTAACGAGAGCGTTTTGGAGTATGCAATACGCTTAACTGGTTATCTTTCTGAAACAAATTACACCGCCGTTTCCTATTCCATTAACGGCGAAGAAGTAACCCTTTCCGATAATGTTAAATCAACAACAACCGATGCGTTTTAATAATATTTCTCGAGGTATATAAAAATGAAAAAATTATTTACAGAACCCGAAGTTGAGATTCTCAAGTTCCTTTGTGATGAAGGTAATGCGGCAAGTCCTGACATAGGTCCCGTAGGCGGTGGAGGGAGCGGTACTCCTGGCGACGATGACATTTTCTCATAATAAATAGGTATAAAAATATGAAAAAAAGAACAGTAGTTATCGTAGCTATAACCTTAGTTCTAGCTCTTCTCGTAGTTGCAGTTATCACAACCTTCCCGACCTATCTGTTTGAAGATAAGCCCAACCACAGCAGCACCTCCACCCCCATCCAAAGCGACAGTATTGTTGAAGGCGAGGGTGTGCAGGGCGATGATATCGGTGTTATGGGCGGTGATAACGGTGTCGAAGCCGTTTTGCCAACCATTGATGATACAGAATTAGGCTACAGCGAAACTCCCGAAAGTGAGCTTTCGGTAATCGCCGAAGCCGCTAACGCAAAGGTTTTAGCAGAAACAGGCGCATTCGATAGCGATACCAAGGTTAAAATTAAAAAGCTTGGCGTTTTGGATAGAGCTTATTACCGCGCCCGCCATTATCTTGACGGCATCGCAAATAAATTCACAGCCTTTGAGCTTTCGGCTAAAAAAGACGGTGACACTGTGCTGCCAAACGGTCTTGTGAAGTTGAGCTTTACTATCCCCGAGGATTATAGCAAAGAAAATGTTGCAGTATATTATCTTTTATCCGACGGCGGTGTAAGTGAAGTGTCTTCTAAAATCTCAGAAGACTCAAAAACCGTTTCTGTAAAAATAAGTCAAATGGGTGTTTATATCTTGGTAGAAAAAGACCTTAAAACCGAGAACGGCACACCTTCTGATAACACTTCCACCGAAAGTGATAAGACCAATTCAAATGTATCCTCAAGTACTCCTGAAGACACTTCGAGCACCACTTCTTCTGATGTATCTTCTGACAATTCAAATGACAGCTCAGATAACAGCTCGTCTGATACTTCAAGCGAGGACGAAAATAAAGAAACTATGGACGGATGGACTCCGTGGTATTAAAACAAAAACTCCCTTAAGGGAGTTTTTGTTTTAGGTAAGAGATAATGTATTCGTCCGCAAACAAAGATATAAATTGACTTAAAAGGCGAATTATAGTATTATATAAAATATGGAAGAGGTGAGCGTGAAGTGATATGCCGTATTGCAGATTTTAATGTCGAATTCAAAAATCCGTCAGCCAAAATGCAGCATTATTTAAGAAACTACGTTACTAATAGCCCTGCAGATTTCGGAATAGAAATATCTGCAAACGATATAGACACTTTGCGTGAAACCGTTAAATTCGACGCAAGCGAATTTCAGTTAGAGTCCGCCGCTTTTCACAACAAGCTTTTAGAACAGCTACCCTTTCACAATGCAATGTTTTTGCACGCTTCGCTAATAGATGTGGGCGGTGTAGGCGTGGCATTTACAGCACTTAGCGGAACCGGAAAATCTACCCACACACTGCTCTGGCAAAAGCTTTTACAGGATAAAATGCAAATTATAAACGGTGATAAACCGATAATCAGGTTTATCGACGATATCCCTTATGGCTACGGCACACCTTGGAATGGGAAAGAAGGGCTTGGAACAAATAAAAAAGTCCCCTTAAAACATATTTGCTTTATTGAGCGAAGCGAGAAAAACAGTTGCGAAAAAATAACCGCCGAAAAAGCCTTGAAAAATGTTTTCAGCCAAATTTTTATACCAAAAGACCCGATTGCCGCATCGAATACTTTGGTGCTTCTAAACCGTCTTTTAGAAAAATGCACAATTTGGAACATCAAATGCAATATGGATATAGAAGCGGCGCAAATCGCATACAATGAAATTTTTAAGGAGAATTGATATGAAATTAAAATATAATTTTGTTATAAATGAGGTTGCAGGGCAAAAGGTTGCAGTACCAATCGATTGCGGTTGCGGTGAGCAAAGCATCATTAAAACTAACGACACAGGTGAATATATCCTGAACCTTTTGAAAACAGACATCACAAAGGAAGAAATTCTTGCAAAAATAAATGCGGATTTTGAAATCAAGTCCCAAAACGAGCTTTCAACTTGGCTTGATACCTTTATAGAAAAACTCAAAACTGCGGAAGTGCTTAGCGATGATTGATAACTTCGATATTGCCAAAAGTCTGTTAGAGCAAAACGGAGAAATAACAGGGCAAACTGCAGGCAACAGTATGAAGCCTCTCTTCCGCTCTGATAAAGACACGGCTGTTATTATCCCTGCCACGCAAAACCTTAAGGTAGGCGACGTTCTGCTCTATCGCAACAACGCCGAAAACAGCCTTACTTTACACCGAATTGTGAAATTTAAAAACGGCGCCCCCGTTTTGCGCGGCGACAGTATGTTTTTAAACGAAACCGATATACCCAACGAAAACATTATAGGTCTTCTTAAAGGTTTTCACCGTAACGGTAAATATTTTGACTGCCAAAAACATATAGGATATAAAATATATGTATTTTATATCCTCGCAAGCTACTTACCAAGAAAGATTATCCACAAAGGCATGTCTGCCTTAAAAAGATTAAAAAAGCTACTTGAAAAATAATTCAAGTAGCTTTTTCGTTTATTCGTTTTCCAATATAAATTTCTTCATTTCAGCTTTTGCTTGGTCCAAATCATATACATAATACCAAACACCGCCGATAGTTTTGCCCTTAGAGGAAATATTTTCATTTGGGATACTTATATTTTCTATTTCAGGATTTGATGATATTGCCCAAAGACCAAGCCCCATAATATCGTTAGACGACAAGGAAGTCTGACACTCTGAAAGCACCATTTCAGCAACCTTTGGCAATTTTGCCACGTTCATATCCTTAACCTTAGCGAACATAGCCGTTAACACTTCTTTTTGACGGTTTCCACGCTCGATATCGCCGTCGATTTTACGGATACGCGCATAACACAACGCCTGAGTTCCTGTTAAAAGCTGTTTCCCCGTGCCTGTGATTTTATCACATTCAAGACCTGTGACTCTAAGCTCAGGAATGACGTAGCTGTTTAAATGCGCCATTTCCTTTTGATCAACTTCAATTTCCACTCCGCCGATATAATCGATTATACGTGAAAATTCAAAAAAGTTTACTGTAACATAATCGGTAATTTCCAAGCCGAAGTTTTTATTAAGCGTTTTAACCGCTAAGGTTGATTTGCCGTATGCGTAAGCATGGGTGAGCTTGTCCTTACCGTGACCGTCGATAGAAACATAACTGTCGCGCGCGATAGAGGTGAGCTTGATTTTATCGTGCTTTTTATCAACACTCAAAACCAAAACCGCATCCGACCTGCCTGAAGTATTATCAGAACGGGTATCTATGCCAAAAAGCGCAATATTTTTTACGCCGTCATATTCACTCGTGGTGATATTAAGCTCTTCGGGCTTTTGGGCATCTAAAGGCTCTGTATCAACATTACTGATAATAGAAAAAGCATATGCCAATAACGCGCCTACCGCAACAAGTGCACACACAAGTACGATTATAAGTGCTTTTACCGCTTTTGATTTGCCTTTGCGTTTTTTGCACCTTTTTGAATGAGCAGCAGGCTTACTTCTGGAAGAAATATCCTGATAAGAGCTGTATATATCTATATTTTCCTGATTATTATCAAATTCATTTGTATAACGCATTAAAATCCTCCGTTTTTGATTTACAAACATTATACGACATTTTTTAGCCTTTGTCTATACTATTCTTCCCCTTTTTATTGAAGAGTCACCGAATTTCTTGCGCACCTTATAAATTGAATCCTCGACCTTTTCGTTTTGGTCTTCGCTTTCTGACTCGCCGAAAATATCCTGTTGAACAGCAGCTTTCTGAAATTTAAGCCCTATCGCTCTTATCCCAACCGAACGCAATGGCTCTGCAAAATTATAATTTTCACAAAAAAGCTCATATCCGCGTTTCGCTAAAGTAAGAGCAGAGTTTGTGGTGGATTTAAAGGTTCGGCTGAATTCGCGCACGGCAAGCGATGAAGTGCGGATATGCACCTGTACTCCGCTTGCATATAAATCATATCTGCGCAGAGTATCACTTATACTCTCAGTAAACTCCAAAAACACCCTCCACACCTGTGAATTTTCAGTAAAATCCTTACCACAAGTGATGGATTTACCCACACTTTTAGGCTTGCTTTCGGAGGTCACAGGCACTACAGGAGAGTTATCCTCGCCCAAAGCATATCTTTTAATATCAATCCCGTTTTTACCCAGAAGTCTTTTAAGCGTCTGGTCGTCACAAAGGGTTATATCTCCAATAGTTCTGATTCCTATTGAATTAAGCTTGCTTGCGGTATTTTTTCCCACAAACAACAAATCACTTATCGGCAAGCCCCAAAGCTTATCCTTAAAGTTTTCCTTTGTAATAACCGTTACCGCATCAGGCTTTTTAAGGTCGGAGCCTAATTTTGCAAAAACCTTGTTAAAGCTAACACCCACTGATATAGTAAGTCCAAGCTCACGCTTTATATCTTGTCTTATTTTATCGGCAATCTCTTCTCCGCTACCGAAGAGCAGGGTGCTGCCTGTAACATCAAGCCAACACTCATCAATACCAAACGGCTCAATCATATCAGTATAACGGGCATATATTTCCTGTGCTTTTTTCGAATATTCTTCATAACTATCATAAATAGGGGGCAATATTACAAGCTCAGCACATTTGCGCTTGGCTTCAAAAATCGGCTCGGCGGTTTTGACATTAAATCTCTTTGCAATTTCATTTTTTGCAAGCACAATTCCGTGACGGTTTTCAGTATCTCCGCAGACCGCCACAGGCATATCCATAAGTGTGGGATTGAAAAGCAGCGAAACAGATGCAAAAAAGTTATTAAGGTCACAATGAAGTATTATTCGCTCACTCAATTTCCACACCTCACAAACATTTGTTCTGTAAAATATTTTACCACGCATTACGCCAAAAGTAAATAAGTAATTTCTGGCGTTATGCGACAAGCTGTGATTTTCATATAATATCTCGTAATGTATTAAAAGGGGAAATTATATGTTTAATCTGTTATTGCAAATATTCACAAATCTTTACTATTTTGCCCTGCACGTCACAGGGGCGGGCTCATTTCCTGCTCCGCTTTCAGCCAAACGTGAATCCGAGCTTTTAGAAAAAAGCCGTAATGGTGACCTTCAGGCAAGAAATAAGCTTATAGAGCACAATCTGCGTCTGGTGGCGCACATCGTAAAAAAATATTATGCCGCAAGCTCAAATCAAGACGACCTAATATCCATTGGCACAATAGGTCTTATAAAAGCAGTTTCCACCTTTAAAACAGACAAAAATATCCGTCTTGCCACATACGCTTCAAGGTGTATTGAAAATGAAATTTTAATGTTCTTCAGAAACCAGAAAAAATCATCACAAGATGTATACATAAGCGACCCCATCGACACTGATAAGGAGGGTAACGCGCTTACCCTTATTGACGTTATCGCAGATAAAAGCGATATAGTTGAAGAATTAGACACAAAATTCAAGCTCCAGAAGCTTAAAGGAATTTTAGGGCAAACCCTCGATAAGCGGGAACTACAAATAATTGAGCTACGGTACGGTATAGGCGAAAACCCTGAGCTTACACAACGCGAAATTGCAAAAAAATTAGGTATTTCGCGCAGTTATGTGTCACGCATAGAAAAATCCGCTTTAGAAAAATTAAGAAAGCAATTTTAAAAGGACGCCTTTAAAAAGCGTCCTTTAATAACTATTGTCAAAATTTATATGTCATTAATTTTTTTCATAAATCTCTACTGCACACACATCATCATAGGGCGGTATTTTAACAGATATAAACTCGTTTTTAGATGTGGGAATATTTTTACCAACATAATCTCCTCTTATGGGTAACTCTCTATGTCCACGGTCAATAAGCACCGCAAACTGAATAGTTGCCGCTCTGCCAAAGCTCATTACAGCCTCCATAGCAGCCCTTGCAGTCCTGCCTGTATAAAGCACATCATCTACCAATATAACATTTTTTCCTGCTACCGAAAAGGGAATATCACAAGGGCGGATTACAGGATCAAGAGCTGCATCCTCCACATCATCACGGTAAAAGGTTATATCAAGAACGGCAGTGGGTATTTTTTTGCCTTCTATATTATATATGTTTTCTGCTATAATCTGCGCTAACGGTACACCGCGCCGTTTTACACCCACTATACATATATTATCACTACCGCTGTTTCTCTCTAAAATTTCGTGAGAAATACGTTTGAGCGCACGGTTAACCGAAGAAGTATCCATAACTGTTGCTTTAAACTTTTCCATAAGCACCCCAAAGTCATATTTTCTGAGATTATACATATTATATATATGTATAATATATCATAACCGCTAAATTTTGTAAAGTTTTTAAGGCACAACATTTTGATTGTATTTCGCACTTCCCCAAAATCACCCCCAATAAATAGTATTATTCGAGATTTTATCGCGATTTATCAACCTTGTAATAAGTGATTTTGTAGGATTGCACAAGGGTTTTGACAAAAAATGTCAATGAATTGCATTAAAAAGTGTTACAAACTTGTAACCTTTTTTAACTTTTAGGGATTTTTTGGGCGAAATGCACAAAAACGAATACCTTTTTTGCTTTGACATTACAAAAAATATCAGTTATAATGGCTATCGCAATTTGAAATGGCGCCAAATGACACTGTTTCAATACCGAATCTATGATTTGGATATGCCGCTTACTTTGAAAATAAAGCTGAAAATACAATTTTAATTCAGCCCAAATTAAAGGAGTTATTGGATGATAGAAAAAATAAAGAGTAAATTGTCCGCTTTGAAAAACAGCAGACAAGTGCGACTCGGTATCGCGGCTTTTTTAACCGCTCTCGCCATCGCAAGTGCTACTTTACTAAACTGCTCAATCCACACAATTAAAATTTTCGACGGACACGAAACCTATACCGTTCGCTCACTTAATAACAATATAGCGATGGTTATGGAAAATATCACGTTAAAATCAAATAGTTATGAGATTTTAGAAACTAAAACCTCAGACAATGTTACAACGGTTAAAATTTCTTATGTTTTCCCTGTGCACATTACTCAGGGGGACAAAACCGTCACTATTGATTTTTGTGGCGGAACCGTGCAGGAAGCCTTAAACATCGCAGGCTTTACTCCTGACGAATTTGATTTTGTTGAGCCCGCTTTGGACACCCAAATCACTAAAACTTGTTATATCGATTATACCGATATTAATTATGTTGAAAGCCGTAATCAAGAAACCGTTCCTTTCAGCACTGAAAAGGTTTACTCTGATAAGCTTAAGAAGGGCGTTGAAAAGGTTACTGCCGAAGGCAAAGACGGTGTTAACGAAGTTATCTCGACTGAAAAATTCGTAAACGGAGTTTCTGTTGAAACCTCAACCCAAACTGTTGTACTTTCCCAACCTATTAACAAAAAGGTTACCGTAGGTACAAAGGTTACAAAGAAAATTTCCGCAAATACAAGTTCATCGGGTTATATATCAACCCTTTCACCCCAAACGGAAATTGAACTTGACGAAAACGGCATTCCCGTTAGCTATAAATCAAAAATGACTGTTCGCGCTACCGCATATACACATACAGGTAACCGCTGCTCCACAGGTGTTAAACCCCAGCCGGGTTACATTGCAGTTAATCCTAAGGTTATCCCTTACGGAACAAAAATGTTCATTAAAACAACCGACGGCAAGTATATATACGGTTATGCAGTTGCTGCAGATACAGGCGGTTTCATTAAAAAACACCCCACAGGCATTGACCTTTTCTTTAATACCGAAAGTGAATGTGAAAAATTCGGTGTAAGAACTGCTGAAATTTATATTCTAAACTAAATTTAAAGCCTTGAGCTATTGCTCAAGGCTTTTTCTTTTGTTATTTTGGGCTTCTACCGTAAACCTCGGTATTTTGTGCGACAATCTTCGCCAACCAGTCATTTATACAGCTTGGGTCTATTCGCCAAGTCCAGTTCGTGCCCACGGTTGCGGGGGTGTTTATTCTGCCCTCGCTACCAAGACCAATTAAATCCTGCATCATCAAAATACAGGTATCTGCAACCGACATCATTGCCGCTCTCATCATTGCCCAATTAAAACCTTCGCCTCTTTTGGCATTTAAATACTCTTCAGCAAAGGCGACTTCCTCTTCTGTATTATTCTGCACCCAACCGATAATTGTATCATTATCGTGTGTGCCCGTATATACAACACAGTTGTTTTGGAAATTGTGCGGTAAATACTCGCTTTCCTTTTCGGTGCTGAAAGCGAACTGCAAAACCTTCATACCAGGGTATCCCGATTTTTTAAGCATCTTTAAAACAGCAGGGGTTAGAAACCCTAAATCTTCGGCAATAATCGGCAAATCCTTTCCAAGTTCACTCTCAAGCGCCTTAAAAAGCGCAACATCAGGACCCTTTACCCATTTGCCACGCTTAGCGTCCTTATCGCCGTACGGCACTGAATAATACGACTCAAACCCGCGAAAATGGTCTATACGCACGCAATCATAAAGAGACAGCACATATTTCATTCGGCGCTTCCACCAACCATAAGAATCGCTTTTCATATATTTCCAGTCATAAAGCGGATTACCCCACAGCTGACCGTCCTCAGAAAATATATCGGGCGGACAGCCCGCAACTGCTTTGGGCTTTAACGCCTCATCTAATTGAAATTGCTTTGTATCTGCCCATACATCTGCTGAATCATAAGCTACATATATTGGAATATCGCCTATTATCTTTATTCCCTTGCCGTTAGCATAAGCCTTGAGTGTTTTCCACTGCTTTGAAAACATATACTGCACAAAGTAATAAAATTTTATATTTTCCGCTTGCTCTTTTTTGGCACTCTTCAGTGCTGTTTCTTCCCGCAAACGCAAAGGCTCGTCCCAAAGCTCCCAAGACTTATCGCTGTTTGCGTTTTTTATAGACATAAAAAGCGCATAATCATCAAGCCAAAACGAATTTTCTTTGCAAAATTCGTTGTAAGTCTTATCTTCCTTAAAACGCGAAAACGCAAGCCTTAGCATTTTGTAACGGTTTTCATAAAGTCTGCCGTAATCAATCCGTTTATCATCCCTGCCAAAATCAAAGGCTGAAAACTCCTTTTCAGTAAGGAGTCCATCCTCTATTAAAAGCTCTGGATCGATAAAATAAGGATTGCCTGCATAAGAAGAAAAGGATTGATAGGGCGAATCGCCGTAATTAGTCGGGTTAAGGGGTAAAATCTGCCACCACGTCTGCTTTGCTTTTTGCAAAAAGTCGACAAAACGGTAGGCTTCTTTACCAAAAGTGCCTATCCCTCCGCGTGAAGCGAGAGAAAATATCGGCATTAAAATTCCGTTTGTTCTCAAAAAATTCACCTTTTCCTTGTTTTTAAAAATAATTTTCCGCAAACAAACGGATTTATACTGTTTTTTTAAAAAGACCTTTAATCTTAAGAAAAATACCCTTAAAATCGATTTTCCTAAACCAATTTATGACGCATTTTATATTTTTTCGATTAATATATAAAAATGCAATATGAATTATAAGCACGGCATAAAGCGCGCCTTCGGTATGTAAAATTTCTCTTATAAAGAATGTTAAAACCCCACACAACACACCGTAAAGAATTTTTTTATATCTTGGGGTGGTTTTGAAACTATAATCAAGCGTTAATACAAATGCGGCAAAGAAAAGGCTTCCGCCTAAAAGAGATATTGACAAGCTTCTGCCAAAAATCAAGGAAAGTATAGCCACACTTGCTATAAAACAGGTGGGGATTATGGGGTTTATAATCTTACGAAGCATTAAATAAATTCCGCCTACAAGAAGCAAAAGCACCGATGTTTCACCGATATTACCGCTATGAAGCCCAAAAAATAGGTATTTTGCAGGATAAATAAAGGATGTCGCACTAAAAATATAATCGAGAGGTAACATTTGTGCTTTAATGCTCATAAACGGGAAACAATAGACCTTAAATGCTCCAAAAAAGATCACACCCAAAACCACTCTTACTAACAATGACGGAAAAATCAAATCTGCCGAGCGATTTTTAAACACAAACTCACTTAAAACCGCCAATAACACACTAATGGCTATAACAAGAAATATATTAAGCTGACTGCTCACAGCAAGCCCTAATATAAGCCCGGAAAGTGCGGTGCCCCAATTAACGCCGTTTTTTGCTTTTTTGAAAATTAAATTCCACAAAAAATCAAAGGCAACAGGAATTAACATACAAATAAGCAAAATCAAAACGGCGCGAAAGCCGAAAAGCAGACAGCCAAATACTGCCGCAGGTGCTAATGATATAAAAATATCGGCCAAATCAAGCCCTTTAAGCTCTGTTCTTGTGGCTTTATCCTCTTGTGTAAAAAAACTTATTACTGCATTTAAAATGCCCTTTGCTAAGTCCGAAATTTTTCGTTTTATATCCATTAATCTGCTCCTTAAAGAATATGCTATAATTTTACTATATTTTTCCATACTTTTCAAGTGCGGGAGTTGATATTTAGTATTATTTGTGCTATAATTATGCTGACAAAAACATATTTAAACAATATTTCCATAAGGGTGATAAAAATGATAAGAAAGACAAAAATTGTTTGCACTATAGGTCCTGCCTGCCACGACGAGAAGACCATCAGCGAAATGTGTCTTGCAGGTATGAACGTTGCAAGACTAAATTTTTCCCACAACACCCACGCCGACCATAAAAAGCGCATTGATATGGTAAAAAAGGTTCGCGAGGATTTAAATTTACCGATAGCAATTATGCTTGACACAAAGGGTCCTGAATACCGCATTAAAACTTTCCGTGACGGCAAGATTACCCTCAAAGACGGCGACAGCTTTACATTTACTTCAGACGAAATCGAGGGTGACAACACTAAGGTTTCCGTGAATTATAAAAATCTGCCGCACGATTTGGAAATCGGCGACAGAATACTTCTTAATAACGGTCTTTTGATTTTTGAAGTTGTATCTCTTACAGATACCCATGTTACCTGCAAAGTAATTGTTGGCGGAGAGCTTTCCGACCGCAAAAGTATGAGCTTCCCAAACAAAACCTTAAAACAGGTTTATTTAAGCGAGCAAGACAAACAAGACATTTTATTCGGCATTGAAAACGATATCGATTTTCTTGCCTGCTCATTTGTTTCCTGTAAACAGGATTTGCTTGATGTAAAAGCCTTTTTAAAGGAACATAACGCTGAAGAAATCAGTATTATTGCCAAAATTGAAAATCGCTCAGGCGTGGATAATATTGAAGAAATCTGTGAAGTTTGCGACGGTATAATGGTAGCCCGCGGTGATATGGGCGTAGAAATTCCTTTTGAAGAACTCCCCGCTATTCAAAAACAGCTTATTACTAAATGCAGACTGCTCGGTAAAAGGGTTATAACCGCTACCGAAATGCTTGAATCTATGATAGTTAATCCCCGTCCGACAAGAGCC
Source organism: Acutalibacteraceae bacterium (assembly GCA_045539955.1). GTDB lineage: Bacteria > Bacillota > Clostridia > Oscillospirales > Acutalibacteraceae > UBA737. The sequence goes on from JAZQGI010000029.1 coordinate 58,111, forward strand.
GAAATTTCGGATGTGGCAAATGCCGTTTATGACGGCACAAGCGCCATTATGCTTTCGGGCGAAACTGCCGCAGGAAAATACCCCGTACTCGCAGTTAAGACAATGGCTCGAATAGCCCAGAATACCGAAGAAAATATTCATTACAACAAGCGTTTTTTGACAAGAGAGTTTAAAATCAAAAACACAGTTGATGCTATTTCCCACGCAACCTGCGGTATGGCGATTGATATCGATGCAAAGGCCATTGCCGTTTGCTCAATTTCGGGCATTACAGCCAGAATGGTGTCCCGTTTCCGCCCTGCTGTGCCGATTATCGGTATTACAACCAGTGAAAAGGCTTGGCGCCGACTTTCGCTTTCGTGGGGTGTAACTCCTGTTATATGCGAAAACTTTAACTCCACCGATGTTTTGTTCTACAGCGCTTCCCGCCTTACAAAAGAGCTTTTGAAATTGAAAAAAGATGATAAAATCATCATAACAGGCGGTATGACCAACGGCAAATCCGGAAACACAAATTTAATTAAAGTTGAAACACTTTAATTTGTCATAATAAAAAACACCTTGCAAAGATTAAATTTCTTTGCAAGGCTTTTTATTTATCTTAGTTGTTATTTTCAATATATTCTACTAAATCGCCGATTGTCTTGATGTTTTCAATTTCTTCGTCAGGAATTTCAACACTGAACTCATCCTCAATAGACATTAAAATTTCAACAACATCCAGACTGTCTGCGTTTAAATCCTTTGCAATATCGGTTTCAGTAGTTAATGTATCAGCATCAACATCAAGTTGTTCTGCTAAAATGGTTTTAATCTTATCTAATATCATAAAAAATCCTCCTAAGTAATCTGTCGAAAAATGACAGGTTCTATATAAAATAATATGGTTTTCAGCCCGATTTGTCAATACTTTTTTTATATTATATAAAAAAGGTTGCAAAATTATGTCGTTTATCATATAATTATTTTATGTTAATTATTGTAAATAATGAAAGGCAGGTATGTGCGTTTTACGCACTGTTAATATGGCTAAGGAAAAATTAGTAAAATCTATTACTTCTATGGAAGAAGACTTCGCCAAATGGTATACCGATGTTTGTATCAAGGCAGAGCTTATTGACTATTCTTCGGTTAAAGGCTGTATGATTATCCGTCCATACGGCTACGCTATTTGGGAAAATATTCAGAAAAATATGGACGCGCTTTTCAAAGAAAAAGGCCACGAAAATGTTTATATGCCAATGTTTATCCCCGAAAGCCTTTTACAAAAGGAAAAGGACCATGTTGAAGGCTTCGCTCCCGAGGTTGCTTGGGTAACCCACGGCGGTGAAGAGCCTTTGGAAGAACGCCTTTGTGTAAGACCTACTTCCGAAACCCTTTTCTGCGACCATTTTAAAAATATTGTTCATTCCTACCGCGATTTACCTAAGCTTTATAATCAGTGGTGCAGTGTTGTTCGTTGGGAAAAGACCACCCGTCCGTTCCTTCGTTCTCGCGAATTTTTGTGGCAAGAGGGACATACTCTCCACGCTACACGCGAGGAAGCAGAGCAAGAAACCATCCAACAGCTCAATGTTTACGCAAAGTTTGCTGAAGAGTATCTTGCAATGCCTGTTGTAAAAGGTGTTAAAACCGCGAAAGAACGTTTTGCAGGCGCTGAGGACACCTACACTATCGAGGCATTGATGCACGACGGTAAGGCTTTGCAGAGCGGTACTTCACATTTCTTCGGCGACGGCTTTGCCCGTGCGTTTGATATTACATTTACTGATAAAAATAACCAACCGCAGTATCCGTTCCAGACTTCGTGGGGCACCACGACCCGTCTTATAGGCGCGGTTATTATGACTCACGGTGACGACAGCGGTCTTGTGCTTCCGCCTATGATTGCTCCTATTCAGGCAGTTGTAGTGCCGATTGCAACTCATAAAGAGGGTGTTCTTGAAAAGGCTAACGAAGTTTATGCCCGTCTTAACGCTGTATGCCGTGCCAAGATTGACGATAGCGAACAGTCACCGGGTTGGAAGTTTGCCGAATACGAAATGAAAGGTGTTCCGCTTCGTATCGAACTTGGTCCCAAAGACATTGAAAACGGCGTTTGCGTGGCAGTCCGCCGCGACAATGGCGAAAAGACTGTTGTAAACCTTTCAGAGCTTGAAACCAAGATTCCTGAGCTTTTAAAGGCTGTGCAAGACGGTCTTTACAACAAAGCGCTTGAGCGTCGCACAAATATGACCTATGACGCTCACGATATGGACGAAATGATAGATATCGCCGAAAACAAACCCGGCTTTATCAGAGCTATGTGGTGCGGTGATAGAGAGTGTGAAGACAAACTTAAAGAAACCGCAGGTGTCACCTCACGCTGTATCCCCTTTGAACAGGAAACCCTTAGCGGCAAATGTGTTTGCTGCGGCAAACCCGCCAAGCATATGCTTTATTGGGGTAAGGCTTACTAATATTCGCAAAGCGTACTTCATAAATTTCAAAGAAATTTACTTCATTTTAAAAGACTAATCCGTGCGGATTAGTCTTTTTTGTTGACAGTAGCTCATAAACGATATACAATAACCCTTTTAACAAAATAAATTTGTACTTTGATATTACTTATTTTGCCATTTATACCTAAAAATATCGCAAATTGCCATAATGACCACAAATATAATTCCTCCAATAACAAACATAAGCCAAGATGTTTTCCAAGCATTTGTTTTAAGGCTAAAAACAAAATAAAAGATAGCCACTAAAGGCCAGTACGCTAGTACGATAGTTTCTTTTATTTTTTTATAGGGGCTTCGTTTCACTCCCAAATCACAACTATTTTCTATAAATTCTTCATTTTCAATATTATCCTTTAATAAATAATCTGTTGTAACCCCAAACAAATCGCCTAATTGTAAGATTTTTTCCAAATCAGGAACGGTTTGTGCACTTTCCCATTTAGATACTGCTTGACGGGAGACATTCATCCTTTCAGCCAATTCCTCTTGGGACCAACCTTTCTTTTTTCTCAGACACATTATTTTATCAGCCAAAATCATCTGTTAAACCTCCACTCGAAAAAATTTGTTAGCTCACTGTTATCCTATGTATCAAGTATATAGCTTTTGTGGATTACATACAACCAACCGACAACTTGAAATTTGTCAACTGCAAGTTGCAAAATGATTTTTCAAGATTATTACTCATTAGAAAACACTCGTAGCCCTCTTAGTGTTCAATTCCTATCACAAAAGAACTAATAAAAAATCCCAAAACAAACCTAAAGGTCTGCTTTGGGATTTTGGTGCGAGTGATGGGACTTGAACCCATACGTCGTTGACACACGCCCCTCAAACGTGCCTGTCTGCCTATTCCAGCACACTCGCAAATATATGTTGTTTTAAAGCGCTCAATTATTATATCAAATGGCGCGTGTAATGTCAACATAAAATTTGAAAAAATACCAAAAATTTAAAAAAGAGGCTTCTTTTGAAGCCTCTTTCTCAAATTGAATTGTTATTTCTTAATTTCAGGCAAGCTTGCAGCCGCAACTGACTGACCAACTCTTCTTGATTTTTCATCAGGAATATGTAATTCGCATTTTTGTGCGAGTTCTGGGAATTCATTCTTAAGCACTTGGTTAGCGCGGTCAAGAATAATTACACCGCCTTCTCCCGAAGTTACACGTCCCATAATGAGAACGTGCTTAATATCATAGAAGAGGCTGTAGTAAGCGATAGCGTAGCCGAAGTAAACACCGATAGTGTCATAAATAGCGGCAGCACGTGGGTCATTTTCTTCCATAAGACCTTGTACAACCTTTAACTTTTCAGCAGGAGAAAGGCTCTCGTCAAGCTCAATACCAGCAGCAGGAGCAAGTTTAATTACACCGTCTTGTGAGAAGTACTTAACGCCGCAACCAATATCACCCGACCATTCGTCAACCATAGCATCCTTAGAATAATCAACAGGTACAAATGCCAATTCATTAAGCCAACCTGTGATATTTCCTGCGCCGTCAACATAACCGCCGGCTTCACTGGTGCCCATTGCGATACCGAGAACGGCATTATCTTCCAAGTCCATGGCGCCAGCCAAAGCTGTAACGTCACCGTCGTTTGCGACCTCAAGCGGTACATCTTCGCCAAATTCTTTAGCGATATCGATATACATATTCTTAACTTTCTTTTCGAAATCTTCCTTAGAAACCTTTAAGAAAAGTGATGCAACCATTATACGATTATCAACATAAACGCCAGCAGAAGAAACGCCGATAGCATCAACGCGGGGCAAATGCTCTGCTGCAGATTTCATAGCAGACATAATTCCGTCATACTGATACTGTGGATCGGAATTGATTTTCGGGAACCAAACAACTTCTTCCGAGTAAACGCTTTCGCCATTGATAACTGCACTAACCTTACGGTCAGAACCGCCTGCATCAAAACCGATACGACAACCGTCAAGATGACGGCCTATGGGTGTTGCAGACTCCTGTGTTGTGGGAGCTTCTTCAATAGGTTTCCAAACACATTCAAATTCCTTTTCATATACGCCCGCCATAAAATCATTATCAAATGCGCGCGCACCATCTTTTGCATATGCTTTTGCTATACCTTCATAAATGAGCTTAGAGCCGGCAATAATAACCTTATAACCACCCTTAACCCACAATAAAGTTTTAACGATACGCTCAACCATACCGAGATTTTCTTCATCGTGTCCTGTGCCGTCGGGGAAAACTGTCATCTCAAAGGTTGAAACGAAACCGTTATTACGCTCGATACCGATTACGAGCTTTTCGCCGTTTGCGGCTTTAGCGCGCTCAATAAAATCATTATAAACGAGCACCATTGGCTGAAAGCCTTTGTCTAATTTTGCGGGGAATTTAAGATTCATATTTAACCTTGCCTCCTATAATGGTTTTTACAATATTGAAATCATCGTCTGTGATGATAATATCCGCATCCTTACCTGCTTCAAGTGAACCCTTGCGGTCGTCTACACCAATAGCTTTTGCTGGATTAAGACTTGCCGCCGCAACTACTTTCCACAAAGGCATATCGGTATTATCACGAACATTCTTAACTGCATTATTAAGCTTTAACACGCTTCCTGCAATTGTGCCGTCTTCCAAAAGACATTCAATGCCGTTTACGATAATTTTTTGTCCACCTAAAGTATACTCGCCGTCAGGCATACCGCCCGCACGGGTGCAATCTGTTATAAGAACCAGCTTGTCACCCTTGATCTTTGCAATAAGCTCGAAAAGACCTTTATGTACATGGAAAGTATCACAAATAAGCTCGGTTGAAACATCTTTCAAAAGTGCCGCTCCCACAACACCTGGGTTGCGGTGATGAAGAGCTGTTTGGGCATTGAAAAGGTGGGTGATATGTGTAGCACCTGCATCAATACCAGCCAAGGTTTCTTCAAAAGAAGCGTCGGTATGGCCAACCGAAACCTTTACATCACACTTTTCGCGGATTTCGGTAATTGCTTCACAACCGCCCTCCATTTCAGGTGCCATTGTAGCAACTGAAATAATATCAGCATTATCTATTACAAATTTAGCGTCAGGCGCTTTGATATGGTCTTCTGCCTGAGCGCCCTTTTTCTTAGGGTTGATAAAAGGACCTTCAAGGTTAACGCCCAAAATTTCGGCGCCATCCCAGTCTTTGCTTTCAGCTTTCAAAGAACGAACAACATCTAAAGCTGTGTTTATTTCGTCCATACTAACGGTCATAGTAGTAGGGCACCAAGAGGTAACGCCGTTTTTCATAATTCCGTTAGCCATTTTTCTGATACCCTCTGCCTTACCGTCAGAAGTATCTTCGCCCAAATAACCGTGAATATGGATATCCACAAGTCCTGGAGCCACATATCCGCCCTTAGCGTCGATAATTTCAGCGTCAGCGGGAATACTTTTTATATCGGTTATGCCGACAATTTTTTGATCGTAACTTAAAACCTGATTTTCAAATATCCCGTCAGGTAAAATTATTTTTCCGTTTACAATATATTTCATAAATTTACCTCCTTGTAAACCTTTTTTTACATTATAGCACCCACGCAAAAATATTTCAACATTATACCGCAATTTTTCCAACAAATTTAAAGTAATTTCTTTACTTTTATATGGCATTTTGATATAATTAAAGAAAATAATTATCTTAGGTGATTTTATGTATTATTTAGGCGTTGACCTTGGTGGCACAAACATTAAAGTAGGCTTGGTTGATAAAGACTTAAACATTATTGCAAAAGACAAAGTTCCCACCCGTGCACAGCGGGCAGCGTGTGAAATTGTTGACGATATGGCAACTCTTTGCCGTTCTTTAACGGAAGAAAACAACTTATCTCTTGACGATATTGAATATGTCGGCATAGCGGCCCCCGGTTCAGTCGACCCAAAACTCGGCATTATACGGTATGCAAACAACATAAAAATGAATAATTTCCCAATAGCTGACGAACTTAAAAAACGCTTTCCTGTTAAAAAGGTTTTCTTGGAAAATGATGCCAACGCCGCAGCCTTAGCAGAAGTAAAAGCGGGCGCGGGTAAAGGTTATTCCGACCTTGTTATGATAACCCTCGGCACAGGCGTCGGCGGCGGTATTGTAATAGGCGGTAAGCTCTATTCAGGTTTTAACTATTCGGGCGCGGAACTTGGACACACCGTTATTGAATTCGGCGGAAGACCCTGTACCTGCGGAAGACTCGGCTGTTTTGAAACTTATAGCTCAGCTACAGGTCTTATAAATATGACTAAAGAAAAAATGATTGAGTATGTAGATTCAATTATGTGGGAGCTCGTGGACGATAATCTCGAAAACGTGGACGGCAGCACTGCGTTTGAAGCTGCAAGAAAAGGTGACAAGGCAGGCAAAAAGGTTGTTAATATGTATATAAAATATCTTGCTTGCGGCATTACAAATATTGTTAATATATTTCAACCTCAAGTGCTTTGTATAGGCGGCGGTGTCTGTGGCGAGGGTGACTATCTTTTAAAACCGCTCATTCAAACTGTTAGAAGATGCGAATACGGTGCCGCAACCCAAACAAACTTCTCGCAAATTAAAATTGCCGAGCTTGGCAATGATGCAGGCATTATCGGTGCAGCATCACTTGGAATATAATTTAATTCGGAATTAAAGCAAAAAGAAGATGCAATTGCATCTTCTTTTTTATTGTTTTTGAAGTGTTTTGTAAATTTCTTCTGCCGCAATACGAGTCTTTGCAACAATGTCTCTGTTGGTTTTTGGGACACAGTAATAAAGCACCTTAGGAGTCCCTATTGAAATTACATCGCCGATTTCATACCAGTAAAAATCAGAATAAAGACTATACGACAATTCGGGCGCTTGGGTATATTTTAACTGCCCGTCACAGCCGACCAACGAAAAACCGTCTTTAGTATGAGTTAAAACACCGTCGCCTACCCTATAAATACATTTGGTATCAATCAGCATATAAATATCAACTTTTTCGCACAGCTTATATTCACCCGATATAATCTCTCTTTTCACACAATCCCTCTGCCACGAGTACCAATCGGGTATATGCGAAAACTCAGTTTCGCCGCTTTGGGCTTTCATAAAACCGTCAACTGTGAGTTCATAAATCTTGCCACAGTGATTACAGGTAAGCTGTGTGCCCTTGCCCGCAGTTTCTCCCTCGGCAAGACAATTAGGGCACTTATATAAAACACGATTGAGATTATCTGCACGGAAATTTTCGGTGATTTTAACCCCATTTTTCTGTTGCCAACGGAAATTATCAAAAGAAAATTGTTCTTTCAAAATATTGTTTATTTCTTCGAAGGATTTTTTGCTTATTTCCTCAGGTGAGAGCAAATATCTCATCTGCGCGGATATTTTCACCTTTCTTTTTTGCAGATTATTATAAAGTGGATCGTGAGAAAATGCGCCAAAAGTTTTTATCATAACAACAGGGATGCCGAGTTTTTTAACAAGCTTTCCAAGACTTTCGGGCAAGGGGGTTGCTGTGCCATCAAAGCTGTAGCTCGCTTCGGGGTACATAAGAACAGAGGTCTTGTTTTTCCTTACGCAATGAAAGATATCCTTAACAAGAAGACTGTCGCTAATGAACTTTTGAGTGGGTATACACCCTACAAGTCGCATAAGCAGATTTTTACCCACAAAACCGTCCGAAGTCGTAACAATATTATATTTCCGCGGGAATAATAGCGCCGATGCAATTTTAAGATCAATAAAGCTTGAATGATTCATCAAAATAAGACAAGGCTCTTTTTTTAAAAGCTTGTCCATTCCGATTTTTTTATAAGAAAACTTCACACCCAATAGCTCAAAAAACGATAAAACTCTTATAACCAATGCCAAAAGAAAAAGCGGTTTTAAAGGCTTTTTGTTCTTTTTCGGTGTTAATTTCAACACTTCACTATACGAAAGCTCGCGTGTTTTTATTTTCATAACATCTCCCCTTAGAAACAATATACCACAAAATCCGTCTTGCAACAATGATAAATTTTTATTGCATTAAATATACATTTGTGCTATTATATAAAAAGAATTTTTTAAGAAGGCGATTTTATGAAAAAAATACTCACAATTCAGGACTTTTCGTGTGTCGGCAAATGCTCGCTAACGGTAGCCATTCCGATAATTTCGGCTTTCGGAATTGAAACTTGCGCGCTTCCTACCGCGCTTCTTTCAACACATACACAATTCAAGCATTGGACTTTTAAAAACCTTTGTGAAGAGATAGACCCGATTACAACCGCTTGGAAAAATGAGAATATCGTTTTCGACGGTATTTGCACAGGCTACTTGGGTGGAGTTGACCTGATAGAAAGTGTTAAGGATATTATTAAAAACTTCGTAAAAAAAGACGGCGTTGTTATGATTGACCCTGCAATGGGCGACAACGGCAAGCTTTATGCAGGCTTTGACACTGAATATGTTAAAGCCACCAAAACCCTCTGCGCTATGGCAGACGTTATAACCCCTAACATTACAGAAGCTACATTTATGCTCGAAAAAGAGTACAAAGACGAATATGATTACGACTATCTTTTAGAAATTTGCAAAGAGCTTCACAAAAACGGCGCCCGCGATGTCGTTTTAACAGGCGTCAAGAAAAGCGCTACACAAGTCGGCGTATTCTGTCTATTAGGCGGAAACGAGGTTTACGAATATTATACCGAACGCGAACCTAAGGATTTCCACGGAACAGGCGATATCTATTCTTCTGCAGTTTACGGCGGTCTTATGAACGGAAAATCCTTGCAAGATTCGGTGAAATTTGCTTGTGATTACACAAAGCACTGTATTGCTGTAACCCTTGCCGAGCCTAATTATTCTATCTATGGCGTAAACTTTGAACAATGCACGGGAGATATTACAGAATTCTTAAAATAATCCCAATTATAAAGTTAACCCCACGAAAGTATCGTGGGGTTATTTTTATGCTGCTGTTTTAATTTTGGCAAAAGCTTCTGCAATATTCAAAATATGGTCGCCTATACGCTCAAAGTCGGTGAGAAGTTCTGAGTAAAGAATGCAGGCTTCTTCAGAGCATTTGCCCTTACGCATACGTTCAAGATGCTTTTCACGGTAATCTCTTGTCATATCGTCAATCTGCTGTTCTATTGCATTGACACTCTCCAACCAAGAATTTCTATCTTCTTCGATATTAATCGCTTTATTAAGGGCTGTTGCAATGATTTCCTGCATTTTTGCTATCTCCTCGCGCGCACCCAACGAAAATTCAATGCTTTTTTCCTTTATAACCTCGGTATAACCCGCAATATTGAGTGCGTGGTCACCAATACGCTCGGTATTACCTGAAATCAAGAAATACTGTTCAATATCCGCAACGTTCTGACCGCTGTTATTGTGAACAAGAATTTTTGAAATATACTGCGAAACTTCCTTATTCAGTTTATCCATCGTTTCTTCTGTTGCAGTAATTTCCGCAAGAGACGAGGTGTCGCTATGAAGCACTGCCTTATATGCTTTATTGGTATTTTCAGTAGCCAATGAAATCATTCTGCCGATTTCCTGCTTAAGCAAATCGGTATGAACCGCAACTGAACCAAGCTTAATACTGCCACGGCGGAATTCTTCAGTGAGGCTACCAAGTGTTGTGACGTTTTCACTCTTGATGTCAGGTAATATCTTTTCAGCAAGCTTGGCAAGATATGTGCCAAAGGGCAATAAAAGTATAGTTGTTGTAATATTGAAAATTGTGTGCATATTTGCAATCTGCTGTGACATATTGTCGGGGGTTATTGCAGACACCCAATCGGCAATCGGAAGTAAAAGACAAGCTATTGTAAATACTGCCGTACCGATAAGATTAAAAGCTAAGTGAATAACTGTAGTACGCTTTGCTGAGCGGTTTGCACCTATAGATGCCAAAACCGCAGTTATGCAAGTACCGATATTTTGACCGAAGAGCACAAATACTGCCGCTTTAAAGTCGATAAGACCTGCCATAGCCAAAGCCTGCAAAATACCGACAGATGCCGAAGAAGACTGTATAACGGCAGTAAATACCGCGCCTGCCAAAATTCCCAAAATGGGATTAGTAAACTTAGTCATAAGGTCAATAAACACCTGTGATTCGCGAAGAGGTACCATTGCATCGCTCATCATTCCCATACCTATAAACAAAACGCCAAGTCCCGCTAAAATTTTACCGATGTGATGCACCTTAGGCGCTTTCAAGAATACTATCATCGCAACGCCGACAAACGCCAAAAGCGGAGCTATTGCCCCAACGTCCAAAGCTATAAGCTGACCTGTTATTGTTGTGCCGATATTTGCGCCCATTATAATCCATACCGCTTGGCGCAAGGTCATCATACCCGAATTTACAAATCCTACAACCATTACCGTAGTCGCTGAAGACGATTGTATTACTGCGGTAATGCCCGCACCGACAATTACTCCTAAAAATCGGTTGGCAGTCAATTTCTCTAAAATCTTCTTCATTCTGTTTCCTGCCGCATCCTCAAGGCCGTTACTCATCATCTGCATTCCGTAAAGGAAGAGAGCAAGGCCGCCGAGCAGCCCTAAAATTCCTGTTATTCCCATAATTTTTCTCCTTTTTGTGTCTACTTATTATTTACAGATTCATTATACTCATTGACAATAGATATGTAAAATAGTATAATATTATAAAATACATAATCATTTAGTTATGGAGAAAAAGTATGACTATAAGACATTTAAAGGTTTTTCTTTGTGTTTGCAAACACCAGAGTATGACAAAGGCGGCAGACGAGCTTTTTATTGCGCAACCCGCTGTTAGTAATACTATTTCCGAAATCGAGAAAAATTATAATGTAAAATTATTTGAACGTATAAACAAGCGCATTTTTCTCACAGAGGAGGGTAAAAACCTGCTGATAAAAGCGCAAGAAGTGGTCGCTGCATTCGATGAATTTGAAGAAATGGCGCAAAACTCATCCAAAAAACCGCTTTTAAAAATCGGTTCATCACTCACCATCGGTAAGCAAAAGATACCGCGCCTTTTAAGACTTATAAAAGAAAAATTCCCTCAAATCGACACACAAGTTTCTATCAATCAAACCTCTGTAATCGAAAGTAAAATCTTAAACGGTTCGCTTGATTTTGCCTTTATTCAAGGCAAACCGTCAGATCCTAATATAAAATCGAAGCTTATTGACTGCAACACGCTCATAGCTGTCTGTGGCAAAAAATTTCAGATGCCCAGCACCGTAACCCTTAAAGAGCTTTGTAAATGCGATTTATTGCTACGTGAAGATGAAAGTGTTTCTCGCGAATTTTTAGACCATATATTTGCCCTTGAAAATATAGTAGTTACTCCTGTTATGGAATCAATAAGTAACCAAGCGCTTATATCCGCCGCTGTACAGAACTTAGGCGTAACAGTTTTGCCAGAAGCACTTCTTACACGACAATTAGAAAACGGCGGACTTCGCAAAATCAATGTTTCGGACTATGAATTCACCCGAAATTCTTACCTGATTTACCACAAAAGTAAAACCTTTGGCTCTGTGAAAAAAGAAATTTTTGATTTTTGCTATAAAAATTATAAAAATAGTAAAATCTAAAAGGGTCAAGGGCGTGCCCGTCGCGGCATGAGCGACAACGTTATAATAATCGCCAAATAAAAGAAGATGTCAATTTGACATCTTCTTTTTCATTTAGCGACAGTCACAGCTTGCTTAACAGCAATAACATATACGCATTATATTATAAAAAATTAAGCCTACCGAATATTCGGTAGGCTTATTTTTTATCGTTTTAGTACACACATCATCGGCGCCTTGACAGTACTTTACTGTCATTGACAATGTGAGTACTAAAATCAGAGAAATTAGATTAACTCGATGATAGCCATTTCAGCAGCATCACCGCGACGGGGAGCAGTTTTAATAATTCTGCAGTAACCGCCGTTTACATCCTTATACTTAGGAGCGATTTCGTTGAACAATTTGCGAACAACGTCTTCCTTAGTAATGAATGCAAAAGCCTGACGCTTATTGTGAAGTGTATCTTCTTTAGCGAGTGTAATGTATTTCTCTGCCATTGCTCTGACTTCCTTAGCGCGAGTTACGGTAGTTTCAATTTTGCCGTTTTCGAGCAAAAATGTTACCATTGCGCGAAGCATAGCCATTCTGTGATCGCTGGTTCTTCCGAGTTTACGGGTACCTGGCATTTCAATTCACTCCTTAATCAAAGTGTTTTATTCGTCTTCCTTTTTGAGTGTAAAGCCAAATGAATTCAATTTAGCAATAACTTCTTCCAAGGACTTACGGCCCAAGTTTCTTACCTTCATCATTTCCTCTTCGGTCTTGTAGATAAGATCTTCAACCGTGTTAATTCCTGCACGCTTAAGGCAGTTAAAGCTACGCACAGACAAATCAAGTTCATCAATTGTTAAATCGAGAACCTTTTCCTTTTCGTTGTCACTCTTTTCAGCCATAATGCTTTCAGTTTCACTAACGCCTTCTGCAAGGTCAAGGAACAATTCAAGATGCTCCATCAAAATCTTTGCAGACATTGAAACCGCTTCGTCAGCTCTCAAAGAGCCGTCGGTCCAAACTTCTAAGGTGAGCTTGCCCTTATCGGTAACATTACCAACACGGGTATTATCAACACCGAAGTTTGCTTTAAGCACAGGTGTATAAATTGAGTCGACAGGAATCATATCGATTGCGTTTTGGCTTGACTTATTCTGGTCAGCCGAAACATAACCTCTGCCTTTATCGATTGTCATTTCCATATTGAGCTTAGCGTCTTCGCCAAGGGTTGCAATATGCATATCGGGATTCAGAATCTCTACCTCTGAATCGGCTTTAATTGAAGCGGCAGTAACCACACAGGGACCTTCAGCCTCAATATAAATTTTCTTCGCTGTGTCAGCATGAAGCTTTGCAATAAGACCCTTTATGTTAAGAATGATCTCAGTAACATCTTCCTTAACGCCTGGTATTGTAGAAAATTCATGCACTACACCGTCAATTTTAACGCCTGTTACTGCAACACCAGGGAGAATAGAGAGAAGAACTCTTCTCATACTGTTTCCAAGTGTAGTAGCATAACCGCGTTCTAACGGTTCCATAACGAATTTACCGTATTTTCCGTCAGGAGTACTTTCAACGGTATCAATTCTGGGCTTTTCAATTTCTATCATTTAAAAGCTCCGTTTCTCCGTACTATAGATTTTTAATATCCCAGCGCTTTGTACGGAAAGCGCTGCGAGAATTCTAATTATTATTTCGAATAGAATTCGACAATGAGCTGTTCTTCAACAGGAGCATCAATCTGATCTCTGTTGGGAAGAGCGATAACCTTTGCACTAAATGCGTCACGGTTAACATCAATCCACTGCGGAACAGGTCTTGCGCTGTTAGCTTCAAGAACGGCTTTGATCTTTTCGCTGCCGCGGCTCTTTTCGCAAATTGTTACAACATCGCCTGCTTTAAGAAGATAAGAAGCAATGTCAACACGAGCACCGTTAACTTCGAAGTGACCGTGGCCAACAAGCTGTCTTGCTTCTGCACGTGATGATGCAAAACCTACTCTGTAAACTACATTGTCAAGACGGCTTTCAAGAATTCTAAGCAGGTTGTCACCTGTAATGCCTTGTTTTCTTTCAGCAATCTCGAAATAATGATGGAATTGATTTTCCTGAACACCATAGAAACGTCTTGCGGTCTGCTTAGCACGAAGCTGCAAGCCGTATTCAGATGACTTCTTTCTACCTTGTCCGTGCTGACCTGGAGCGTACTGTCTCAAACCAACAGAACATTTTTCAGAATAGCAGCGTTCGCCCTTTAAGAATAATTTCTTACCTTCGCGGCGGCAAAGTCTGCAAACTGCACCGGTATATCTTGCCATCTATTACACCTCCATAATTTTCTGCAGTAAAACTGCAATGATTGTTTTGATTAAACGCGTCTTCTCTTGGGAGGACGGCAACCATTGTGCGGAATCGGGGTAACGTCTTTAATCATACTTACCTCAAGACCTGCTGTCTGCAATGCGCGGATAGCAGCTTCACGTCCAGCACCTGGGCCCTTAACATATACTTCAACGGTTTTAAGACCGTGCTCCATAGCAGCCTTAGCTGCAGTTTCAGCAGCAGACTGTGCTGCGAAAGGAGTAGATTTTCTTGAACCGCGGAAACCTAATTCACCAGCAGAAGCCCATGAAAGAGCATTACCCTGTGTATCGGTGATGGTTACGATAGTATTGTTGAAGGTAGATTGGATATGAGCGGCACCACGTTCAATATTTTTCTTTTCGCGACGACGACGGGTAGATGTCGTCTTTTTAGCAGTAGCCATTATTTCTTCCTCCTACTTATTTCTTCTTGTTAGCGATGGTCTTCTTAGGACCCTTACGTGTACGAGCGTTAGTCTTTGAGCGCTGACCTCTTACAGGTAAGCCCTTGCGATGACGCAAACCACGGTAGCTACCAATTTCGATAAGTCTTTTGATATCAAATGCGATAGCACGACGACGGTCACCTTCTACCTGAAGGTTGTGGTCGATATATTCACGCAACTTTGAAATATCATCTTCAGTTAAGTCCTTACATCTGATATCAGGGTTGATATCAAGGTCAGCAAGGATTTTTTTAGATGTAGTAAGACCGATGCCGAAAATGTAAGTGAGTCCGATTTCAACTCGCTTATTATTCGGAAGGTCAACACCAGCAATACGTGCCATTTATCAAAGCACCTCCATTTTTTTCTTGTCAGCGAAAAATCGCCAAACGTTTAAACACAAATTAACCCTGACGCTGTTTGTGCTTGGGGTTTTCGCAAATTACCATAATCTTGCCTTTGCGCTTAATAATCTTGCATTTTTCGCAAATCTTTTTAACAGAAGGTCTGACTTTCATTTGGATTATACCTCCTTCAAATTTTGACTGTTATTTTGAACGCCAAGTAATGCGTCCTTTAGACAGGTCATACGGGGACATTTCAACTGTAACCTTATCACCTGGCAAAATTCTGATGAAATTCATACGAAGTTTGCCTGAAATGTGGGCTAAAATCTGATGTCCGCCTTGGATTTCAACTTTAAATATTGCATTAGGCATTGCTTCAACAACGGTGCCTTCAAGCTCTATCATGTCTTGCTTAGACATTACGGTTCCTCCTTAAATTTTGCGGTATCTCTATACACCGCAATAGCCTTTTTTAAATGTTTATTTGTTTTAAAACTGTCGCTTTCGAGAACGGTATTGGTAAATTGCAAATGCTTACTTGCCTTGCGCTTAGGTTTTTCGAGCGGTCGCTCCTTACCGTCACACACAAAGACAAAATCGCCCTCTGTTTTTACCACAACCATAAAGTATCCCTTATCCCGTCCCGCTTTGGAACACACAATTTTTCCTATCATACTAAAACCTCAAACTAAAGTCATAATTTTCGGTCCGTCAGATGTGATGGCTATTGTATGCTCAAAGTGAGCTGAAAGAGAACCGTCCTTGGTTTCAACAGTCCATCCGTCCGGTAATACCTTAACATCGTAAGAGCCGATATTTACCATCGGTTCAATTGCTAAAGTCATTCCGGGCAAAAGGCGGATTCCACGTCCCGCAGCGCCAAAGTTTGGCACCTCAGGGGCTTCGTGCAGCTGGGTTCCTATTCCGTGTCCGACATACTGCCGTACAACAGAAAACCCTGCCGCCTCAACAGTCCGCTGAATCGCGCTCGATATATCACCGATTCTGCTGCCTGCGCGCGCCACCTTGATACCCTCATAAAGAGCATCGCGTGTCACGCTCATCAGCCGCTTTGCTTCGCTGGATACATCTCCGCAAGCAAAAGTGGCAGCATTGTCGCCGTGATAACCTTGGAACTTTGCGCCTAAATCAACACTTACAATGTCGCCGGCGCAAATCTTACGCGTTTTAGACGGAATGCCGTGAATAACCTCGTTGTTAATAGATATACAAGCGGTAGCGGGGAAGCCGTGATAATTTTTAAAATTAGGCTCGCCTCCGCGTGAACGGATATACTTTTCTGCCAGAGCATCAAGCTCAGCTGTAGTAACACCCGCTTCAACCGCATTGCCTACTGTTTGTAGTGCTCCCGCCGCAATAGAGCAGGCTTCTTTCATTATGCCGAGTTCTCGGCTTGTTTTGAGCACTATCATTATATATTCCTCAATGCTTCGAGCACAAGACGGGTTGTATCGGCAACCTCATCCTGTCCATCAACAGTTACAAGCTTTCCACAAGACTTGTAGTAATCTTTAAGCGGCTCGGTCTGCTCGTGATAAACATTAAGTCTATTAAGAACAGTTTCCGGTTCGTCATCCTTACGTATTACGAGCGCGCCCTCACAGAAATTACATACGCCGTCTCTTTCAGGTTTCTTGAATTCGATGTGATAACTCGCACCGCACTTTTCACAAACGCGTCTTCCAGACATACGCTTAACGATTTCGCTGTCTGCAACCTCAATTGAAAGTGCAACATCGATATCAAAGCCTAATCTGTCAAGTGCTTCTGCCTGAGGAATTGTGCGGGGGAAACCGTCAAGAATGAAGCCGTTCTGGCAATCACTCTCTGCCAAGCGTTCCTTGATGATGCCGATTACAACATCATCGGGAACAAGGTTTCCTGCATCGATAAAGGCTTTTGCCTTAAGTCCCATTTCAGTACCGTTTTTAAGTGCAGCACGGATAATGTTGCCGGTAGAAATGGTAGGAATGTTATATTTTTCGGAAATGATTTCCGCCTGGGTGCCTTTGCCGGCACCCGGAGCGCCTAAAAGAATCAATTTCATTTCAAATCACCTTAATCAAGGAATCCCTTGTAATGACGCATCATCATCTGAGATTCAAGGCTGCGTACTGTATCAAGCGCAACACCAACCATAATCAACAATGATGTACCGCCAAGTGATACGTTGATTTTTCCAACATTACCGATAATAATCGGAAGGATTGCGATAACACTTAAGAACAAAGCGCCTAAGAGTGTTATTCTTGATAAAATCTTAGAAATAAAATCTGATGTCGGCTGACCCGGACGAATACCGGGGATGGCGCCGCCGTTTTTACGCAAATTATTTGCCATTTCAACAGGGTTGAACTGAATTGTTGAATAGAAGTATGCAAAACCGATAATCAACAAGAAGTAAACAATTGCGTAGAAAATACCCTGAACGCTGAAGAGCGAAAGCACTTTGTAAAGCGAAGATGTTGTATTCTTCATAAACGAAAGAACCATTGTCGGAAGCATCAAAATAGAGCTTGCGAAAATGATAGGCATAACACCAGACATATTAACCTTAATCGGAATATGTGTATTCTGGCCGCCATACATCTTATTACCAACAACACGCTTTGCGTACTGAATGGGTATTCTGCGTTCTGCGTGTGTCATCCACACTACGAACATTACGATTGCTAAGAAAATCACAACAATCGAAATAACAGCAACCTGACTGCCCAACTTCCAATATGCAAGTAAAGCATTGAATGCCTGAGGCGCACGGGAAAGAATACCTGCAAAAAGTATCATAGAAATGCCGTTGCCGACACCCTTTTCGTCTATTCTTTCACCAAGCCACATAACAAGCGCCGAACCCGCGGTAAACGCAAGCACAATAACAAATCCTGCAAACCAGATTGCGCCTGTGGTGTAAACATTCAAGTATCTGCTATTTTTAAGATAAATGAAGTATGCTGTACCCTGAATCATAGCCAACACAACGGTTGCCCAACGGGTGAGCTGTGCCAACTTCTTCTGTCCCTCTTCGCCTTCCTTGGACCATTCCTGAAGTCTTTTGAAAACGACAGTTAAAAGCTGAACAATAATCGACGAGTTGATGTACGGGGTAACCGACAATGCGAAGATTGCACCGTATTCAAGTCCGCCGCCTGTCAAGATTGACAGGTAACTGAAAAATTCATTGGTAGCACCGCTTGCTTTTAAAGCGGCAACGTCAATGAAAGGAACGGGAATTACCGAACCTACACGGAAAATCAAGAGAATGAGCACGGTATAAAGAATCTTATTACGGATTTCTTTAATAACCCAAGCGTTTTTTAATGTTTGTAACATTAAATCACCTCAGCCTTTCCGCCTAAAGCCTCAATTTTCTGGGCAGCAGATGCGGAATAAGCGTTAAGCTTAACTTCGAGCTTTTTAGTAAGCTTTCCGTTAGCCAAAACCTTAACAGGAAGGTTTGCTTTCTTGATTATTCCCTTTTGTGCTAAAGCCGCAGCGTCAACAACGCTACCGTCCTCGAACTTTTCAAGAGCGGAAAGGTTGATAGCTATCCATTCTTCAGCAAAAATATTATTGAAACCACGCTTCGGAACACGTCTTTGCAAAGGCATCTGACCGCCTTCAAAACCTGCTCGGATACCACGGCCTGCACGGGCTTTTTGACCTTTATGGCCTTTGCCTGCAGTTTTGCCTTGGCCTGAACCGTGACCTCTGCCTATACGCTTAGACTCTTTTGTTGAGCCAAACGCAGGAGCTAATTCATGCATTTTCATTGTTCGCACCTCCTTGCTTAATTGCGGGGTTAAAACCGCTTGGTCGTAAAAGGCGACCTTTTAGCGAACTTACGCTTTAGCTTCTGTTGCTTCAACTAAGTGTGATACCTTGTTGATTTTGCCACGGGTAGCTGCATTGTCGGGTTGAATTACTTCATCGCCAACCTTATGCAAGCCCAAAGCTTCAACAGTAGCAATTTGGTCCTTTTTAGAACCGATTGTGCTCTTAACGAGCTTTATTTTGAGGCATGCAGCCTTCTTTGTTGCCATAATGCTGCTCCTCCTTAACCTACGATTTCCTTAACTGACTTGCCGCGGATTGCTGCGACCTGTTCAGCGCTGCGAAGTGCTGCGAGACCCTGAATGGTAGCGCGCACTACGTTGCAAGGATTATTTGAACGTAAAGCTTTTGTACGGATATCGGTAATACCTACCATTTCAACAACCGCACGAACTGCACCGCCAGCAATAACACCGGTACCGGGAGCAGCGGGCTTCATAAGAACGCGGCCTGCGCCGAATTCGCCGATGATTTCGTGTGGGATTGTTGTACCCTTTAATGAAACTTTAATCAAGTTCTTCTTAGCGTCTTCAATGCCTTTACGGATAGCGTCCGGAACTTCGCCTGCTTTACCGAGACCGAAGCCAACGATACCGTTACCGTCACCTACTACAACCAAAGCGGAGAATTTCATAATACGTCCGCCCTTAACGGTTTTAGATACACGGTTGATAGCAACTACACGCTCTTTTAAATCTAATGTTGATGCGTCAATATTTGTAGCCAAAAGTATTCCTCCTTATTAGAACTTAAGGCCGCCCTCGCGGGCACCTTCGGCAAGCTCTTTTACACGGCCGTGGAAAATATATCCGCCGCGGTCAAAAACAACCTCGGTGATGCCCTTTTCAGCGGCACGAGCAGCAATTAACTGTCCAACTTTGCGAGCGCCTTCCTTGTTGCCGCCGTTCAAACCGAAATCTTTTTCGTTAGAGCCGGCTGCAGCGAGTGTAACGCCGTTTACGTCATCGATAAGCTGGGCATAGATATTGCTGTTGGAGCGGAATACATCAAGGCGGGGACAAGCTGCTGTACCGCTGATTTTAGCACGGACACGAGCATGACGCTTAAGTCTTGCCTTATTGCTATTAGGTCTACTAACCATTTTTCATACACTCCTTCTTTACTTCTTACCACCCTTAGCGGCTTTACCTTCTTTGCGGCGAATGTGTTCGTCAACATACTTGATACCTTTGCCCTTGTAGGGTTCGGGTGGACGTTTTTCACGAACTTCTGCTGCAAATTGGCCAACCTTTTGCTTATCGGGACCGCTAATAATAATCGAGTTATTGTTGGGTACATCGACAGTAATACCATCGATTTCAGGCATAATAACCTGATGTGAATAACCTAAGTTCATAACTAGGTTTTTGCCCTGCTTTTGTGCACGGTAACCTACGCCGTTTACTTCGAGTTCCTTTTTGTAACCGTTAGTAACACCTTCAACCATATTGGCGATAAGTGTACGGGTAAGACCGTGTAAAGAACGGTGTTCTTTATTATCGGTGGGGCGGCTTACAACGATTTCGCTACCTTCCATAACGATGCTTATAGCTTCGTTGAAGGTGTTTTTAAGCTCACCCTTAGGTCCTTTAACAGTAACCTCTGAACCGTTGATTTTAACATCAACACCTGCAGGAATTGTGATAGGCTTCTTTCCTATTCTTGACATTCCTTCGCACCTCCTTACCAAACAAAAGCGAGAACTTCGCCGCCAACATTGGCTTTGCGAGCTGCTTTGTCTGTCATTATTCCCTTAGAGGTGGAAAGGATTGCTATACCAAGACCCTTCATAACTCTTGGCATATCCTCTACGTTTGTGTAGATACGCAAACCGGGCTTCGACACTCTGCGAATGCCGCTGATGATTTGCGATTTGTTCTGGCCGTATTTCAAAGTGATATGAATTACGCCCTGCTTACCGTCTTCTTCAACGGTGAAGCCTTGTATATATCCCTCGTCAAGCAAAATCTGAGCAATTGCTTTCTTTACATTCGACGCAGGAATAGCTACCGAATCGTGTTTTGCTGAAGAAGCGTTACGAATTCTCGTAAGCATATCAGCGATTGTATCGGTAATTTGCATGCCGTCAACCTCCTTTAGCTTTTATGCCTTACCAGCTTGCTTTCTTCACTCCGGGGATCTCACCTTTATAAGCGAGTTCTCTGAAGCATATACGGCAGATGCCGTACTTGCGAAGATAAGCGTGGGGGCGACCACAGATTTTGCATCTGTTATACTCTCTTGTAGAAAATTTTGCAGGACGAGCCTGTTTCATTTTCATAGCAGTTTTAGCCATATTTCCTTCTCCTTACTTCGCAAACGGAGCGCCCATAAGAGTTAATAACTCACGAGCCTCTTCATCTGTTTTAGCGGTGGTAACGAAAATAATATCCATACCACGTACTTTGTCAATTTTATCATATTCGATTTCAGGGAAAATCAACTGTTCTTTAACGCCCATAGCATAGTTGCCGCGGCCGTCGAAAGCGTCGGGATTAATACCTCTGAAGTCGCGTACTCTCGGAAGTGCTGCGTTGAAGAGTCTTTCAACAAACTCATACATACGTTCACCACGAAGAGTAACCTTTGCGCCGATAGGCATACCTTCACGAAGCTTAAAGTTCGCTACGGATTTCTTTGCACGGCAGGGAACAGCCTTCTGACCGGTAATTTTTCCTAAATCATTGATTATAGCATCGATTACCTTTGAGTTATCCTTGGCTTCGCCTGCGCCTACATTGATTACGACTTTATCGAGCTTCGGAATCTGCATAACGCTCTTATAGCCGAACTTCTTCATCAATGCAGGAGCTACTGATGCTTTATATTCATTAGCTAAATTTGACATTACATATTCCTCCTACTCTAAAAAGTCTCGCCGCATTTTTTGCACATGCGGTCTTTTTTGCCGTCCTCGTAAACCTTGTAGCCTACGCGGGTGGGCTTATTACATTTAGGGCATACAACCTGTACTTTGCAAGCATAGATTGCGCTTTCGGTTTCGATGATGCCCGAAGGATCACCAGCCTTGCGCGGTTTAGCATGCTTTTTAACCATATTGATGCCTTCTACGATTACTTTACCCTCTTTAGGGCTAACCTCAAGAACCTTACCGGTTTTATTGCGGTCCTTTTTATCTCCTGTGAGGAGTACTACGGTATCGCCAGTTTTAATGTGAAGCTTACTCATTTTTCTTACCTCCCATTAAAGTACTTCCGGAGCAAGAGAAAGAATCTTTGTGTAATCCTTCTCACGAAGCTCACGGGCTACCGGTCCAAAAATACGGGTGCCGCGGGGGTTTTTGTCCTCACGGATGATAACAGCCGCATTTTCGTCAAATCTGATGTATGTGCCATCATTACGGCGAAGACCTTTTGCAGAACGAACTACAACTGCCTTTACTACATCGCCCTTCTTAACAGTACCGCCGGGTGCTGCTTTTTTAACAGAAGCAACGATAACATCGCCAATGTTGGCATACCTCCTTCTGGAGCCTCCAAGAACACGGATGCACATAATTTCTTTTGCACCTGTATTGTCGGCAACCTTGAGGTAACTCTGTTGTTGTATCACAGTGGTTTCCTCCTTATAAGACTACTTCGCCTTTTCGATGATTTCTACCACACGCCATCTCTTATCTTTAGAGAGGGGTCTGGTTTCCATAACCAATACTCTGTCGCCTACGCCACAAGTATTGTTTTCATCATGTGCCTTAAGTCTGATTGTGTTTTTGATAATCTTCTTATAGAGTGGGTGCTTAACGTTGTCTTCGATAGCAACTACAACGGTTTTATCCATCTTGTCGCTTACAACCTTACCAACTCTTGTTTTACGAAGGTTTCTTTCGCTCATCTCGCTTTACCTCCCTTAAATTAAGCGTTCTGGCTGTCTTTGATTTCGGTTTCGCGGATAATTGTCTTAACGCGAGCGATATCTTTTTTGACAGCTGTTATACGCATGGGGTTTTCGAGCTGATTAATGGCGAGTTGGAAACGAAGCTTATACAATTCGTCCTTAAGGTCAACTAACTTTTTGTTAAGTTCGGATAAATTTAATTCTCTTATTTCCTTTGCATTCATTACTGCTCACCACCCATTTCCTGTTTGGTTACAAACTTACACTTAATAGGAAGTTTGTTAGCAGCGAGACGCATAGCTTCACGAGCTAATTCCTCGCTAACACCGCCGATTTCGAACATTACACGGCCCGGCTTAACAACCGCTACCCAATATTCCGGTGAACCCTTACCTGAACCCATTCGAGTTTCAGCAGGCTTTTCAGTGATTGGCTTATCGGGGAAAATTTTAATCCATACTTTACCGCCACGCTTGATATAACGAGTCATAGCAATACGGGCAGCTTCTATCTGGTTAGAGGTAATCCACGCCGGTTCAGTTGCCTGAAGACCAAAATCACCGTGTGTTACAGTGTTACCTCTGAGAGCTTTACCAGTCAAACGACCGCGGTGTACTCTACGGTATTTTACACGCTTAGGCATTAACATTAGCGGGTGCCTCCTTCCTTCTTAGTGCGACGGTTATCACTAAGAACTTCACCCTTATAAATCCAAACCTTAACGCCGATCTTACCATAGGTTGTATCAGCTTCAGCAAAACCGTAGTCGATATCTGCTCTTAAAGTCTGGAGCGGGATAGTACCTTCGTGATACTGTTCGCTTCTTGCGATTTCAGCACCGCCAAGACGACCTGAAACCTGAGTTTTGATACCCTTAACGCCAAGACGCATTGCTCTGCCGATAGCGAGCTTCATAGCGCGGCGGAAAGAGATACGTTTTTCTAACTGTGTTGCGATGTTTTCAGCAACTAACTGTGCATCAGCATCGGGAGTTTTAATCTCAACGATATTAACTACAACCGTTTTGCCGAGCTTTGCCTGACAGGTTTCGCGTAATTTTTCAATTTCGCTGCCGTTACGGCCGATAACCATACCGGGCTTAGCACAGTGAATGTGTAATCTTACACGCTTTTCGTCACGTTCGATTTCGATTTTAGAAATACCTGCACTGTAAAGTGTCTTCTTAAGGTATTTACGGAGGTTATAGTCCTCAACCAAAGTATCACCGAAAACGCTGTCCTTGGCAAACCAACGTGAGTCCCAGTTTTTAATAACGCCAACACGGAGTCCGTGCGGATTAACTTTCTGACCCATAACTTAAACCTCCTCTTTAGATTTCGCGTTCTTTAAGAACGATAGTCATATGGCTTGTTCTCTTCAAAATGCGGTGAGCTCTGCCGTGATCCTTCGGACGAATTCTCTTAAGAGTCGGTCCGGGGCAAACAAAACACTCAGCAACATAAAGACGGGAAACATCCATATTGTGATTGTTTTCTGCATTTGCTATAGCTGACGCTAAAAGCTTTTCCAAATACTCGCAAGCAGACTTAGGAGTAAATTTGAGGATAGCCATAGCCTTGTCAGCATCTTGATTACGGATTAAATCCATAACAATTTTCACCTTACGGGGTGAAATGCGAGCATATTTAAGTATTGCTCTTGCTTCCATAGTCTAACTCTCCTTTACTTGCCGCTGGTCTTAGAGCCTGCGTGGCCTTTGAATGTTCTTGTCGGTGCAAATTCACCGAGCTTGTGTCCAACCATATCCTCTGTTACATATACAGGAACGTGTTTACGTCCGTCATGTACTGCAAAGGTGTGTCCGACGAAATCGGGGAATATGGTTGATGAACGGCTCCAGGTTTTGAGAACACGCTTTTCGCCGGCTTCATTCATTTCTAACACCCTTTTGAGCAACACAGGTTGCACATAAGGGCCTTTTTTAATGCTTCTTCCCATAATCAGGTCTCCTTTCGTGGACTACTTACGACGCTTAACAATATATTTATTGCTTTGCTTATTTTTCTTACGGGTTTTGTAACCCAAGGTGGGTTTGCCCCAAGGGGTTACAGGGCCTGGACGGCCGATAGGTGACTTACCTTCACCACCACCGTGAGGGTGATCGCAGGGGTTCATTACAGAACCGCGAACAGTAGGTCTCCAACCCATATGACGCTTACGGCCTGCTTTACCGTAGTTAACGTTTGCATGTTCGGGGTTTGAAACAACACCGACAGTTGCCATACAGTTTGCAGGAACGTTACGGAGTTCGCCTGAAGGCAAACGAAGAAGTGCCATACCGTTTTCCTTAGCCATAAGCTGTGCCATATTACCAGCCGAACGAGCGAGCTGAGCGCCCTTGCCGGGGTAAAGTTCAATGTTGTGGATGAAAGTACCAACAGGGATGTTTGTAAGAGGTAATGCGTTACCGGGTTTAATGTCGGCATCAGGACCGCTTACGATAACATCGCCAACCTTTAATTCCTGTGGAGCGATGATGTAGCTCTTAACGCCGTCTTCATACTGAATAAGGGCGATAAATGCGGAACGGTTGGGGTCGTATTCAAGAGTCATAACAGTTGCGGGGATACCGAAACGGTTTCTCTTGAAATCAATAATTCTGTACTTTCTCTTGTTACCGCCGCCTCTGTGGCGAACAGTAATTCTGCCGTAGCTGTTTCTACCGGCATTTTTCTTTAACGCTGTAAGCAAACTTCTTTCAGGTGCTACCTTAGACAATTCGGAGTAATCCATGGTTGTCATATTACGGCGACCGTTAGTAGTCGGCTTATAATGTTTGATAGCCATTTTAATTTCACTCTCCTATTTTGGCTTAGCGAAGCCGTCTGATTACGACTTCATACATCACCGGAAATGTCGCTACGCTCTTTAGACGGGACTCCGCTCGCAAAATCCACGATTTTGACTGCGCTCTGTCCCTTCTAATATCTTCCCTGCGTTCTTAAAAAATGCGTAACGCATTTTTCGCTTGCAAGGTGTTTTTTCGCCGCACATGTCGCCGAAAAAACCGATATTAACTTAAGAATAGCGATTTCCAAGCAAAACTCGAAAATTATACAAGACCGTCGAAGAATTCGATTGGCTTAGAATCTGCTTTGAGTGTAACAATGGCCTTCTTCCAAGAAGCTGTATAGCCGCTGTAACGGCCCATACGCTTTTCTTTACCGCGTACACTGATGGTATTAACCTTAGCAACATCTACTTTGAAGAGTTTTTCAACTGCTTCAGCAATCTGAATCTTGTTTGCGTCTTTTGCTACCTTGAAGGTGTATTTCTTATCGGCAATACCTGCCATGCTCTTTTCGGTAATAACCGGAGCAATAATGATATCCTGTGCGATTTTCATTATGCATATACCTCCTCAAGCTTTGCTACTGCACCCTTAACGATTACTAATGTATCAGCATTAATAATGTCATAAGTGTTGATAGTGTTGATTTGTGCAGACTTAGCACCCTTGATGTTTGCAATGCTCTTTACTGCGTATGCGTCATTATTTTCAAGAACGATAAGTGTTTTCTTACCTGCGCCGATAGCTGCGAGACAATCAGCAACTACCTTTGTCTTGTAAGTTTCGCACTTTAATTCGTCAAGAACGATAAGGCTGTTTGAAAGAACCTTATCCGACAAAGCAGACTTGAGAGCAAGCTTGCGAACCTTCTTGTTGAGAGAGTAAGAATAATCTCTCGGCTTCGGTGCGTGAACTACGCCGCCGTGTCTCCACTGGGGAGCGCGTGTGGAACCCTGTCTTGCGTGACCTGTTCCTTTTTGTCTCCAAGGCTTTTTACCGCCGCCGGAAACTTCTGTGCGGGTGAGAGTGGACTGTGTGCCCTGACGCTTGTTAGCAAGGTAGTTTACAACTGCTGCATGCATAACAACTGCGTTGGGGTTGATACCGAATATAGCATCGCTTAATGTAATTTCACCAACATTTTCGCCAGCCATATTTAATATTGCAACATTAGGCATAATTTTTAACTCTCCTTCCCTTAAGCTTTAACGCTGTCGAAAAGAACTACGATTCCGCCCTTAGGACCGGGAACGGCACCCTTAACAGCGATGATATTCTTTTCTGCGTCAACTTTTACTACACTGAGGTTCTGAACAGTTACACGTTCATTACCTAAGTGACCTGCCATCTTCTTTCCTTTGAAAACTCTTGCAGGGTCAATAACACCCAAAGAGCCGCCGTGACGATGTACAGGACCTGTACCGTGAGATTCTTTAAGACGGCCAAAGTTCCAACGCTTTACAACGCCGGCATAGCCTTTACCCTTAGAAGTACCTCTTACGTCAACTGTGTCGCCTTCAGCAAAGATGTCAGCCTTGATGATATCGCCAACATTCATAGCCGATGTATCTTCAAAGCGGAATTCACGAAGAACCTTCTTAGGAGCTACATCACCCTTTGCGAAGTGACCTTTCATAGGTTTGTTTACTTTTGAAGCCTTTAAATCGCCATAACCGATTTGTACTGCTTCGTAACCGTCGTTCTCGATTGTTTTCTTCTGTGCTACTACACAGGGACCTGCTTCAATAACAGTAACCGGAACAACATTTCCGTTTGCATCAAAAAGCTGTGTCATACCAAGCTTCTTGCCAACGAGACCTTTTTGCATTGTTTTTTCCTCCTTTGGTTATTGGTTGGGTTTCCCCAACATGACCGTAAGTGCGAAACCGTCTACCTTAATATATATTAAAGCTTGATTTCGATTTCAACACCGGCGGGGAGCTCAAGACCTGTGAGAGCTTCAACAGTTTTGTTGGAAGGTCTGATTACGTCAATGAGCCTTTTGTGTGTTCTCATTTCGAACTGTTCGCGGCTGTCTTTATATTTGTGTACAGCGCGGATGATAGTTACGATTTCCTTTTCGGTGGGTAGCGGTACTGGACCTGATACTCTTGCACCTGTACGTTTAGCGGTTTCTACAATTTTTTCTGCAGACTGGTCTACAAGCGCGTGGTCGTAACCCTTGATTCGAATTCGAATTTTTTCTTTCACTGCCATGTGAAATTCGCCTCCTTTAATAGTTGGCGGGCAAAACTTACACCGTGCCGTGTTTTTCATCACCGCACAATATAAAACCGGATTGCTGGGGTCACAGTCAATTCCGGACGGCAAATCGCTTTGCCGCTGTACACAAGGTCGCAAGTTTCCTTATGTACTCCTAATTCTTTCGCCCGGTTTAAAATCGGACATACTCCGCAGAAATTTCCCCGATCAAGTCGGGCCACCTCCTGCATCAACGCATGTTTTACGCCATACTTTCACAGCGTACTCTGGTATCATAACATATTAAATCCGAAAAATCAAGCATTTTTTCGAAAAAAATTCAACATTTTTTCGCATAAATACAGCATTTACAACATATTGTGTTACGTGGTAAACCAAAACACAAATATGGTATTTCACAAGTGAAAAATATTTTTAAAATCTTGACAAACTTCTATCATTTTTTCGCCCGCTGTGGAATATAATTCTATTGAACGTTAAAATGAAAGGTGACAGAATAATGAACGGTTTTTATCCCGAAGGAAAAATTTACAAGCTACCCGAAAACAAAAGATGTATGAGCAGTCTTTCTGCATTGGCTGATGCGCAGGTTAGAGAAACTGTGCTTGAAGCACCCGTAATTATGTGTGACACGGAGCACAACCTTATAGTTGACCTTGGTTGTGTACGCGGAATTATACCTCGAAGCGAGGGTGCAGTAGGCATCGAAGACGGCTCCACCCGTGACATAGCGCTTATTTCACGCGTAGGTAGAACGGTCTGCTTTGTAGTGACCGCATTTAAGACCGACGGCAACGGCAAAACATATGCAATCCTCTCGCGACGTCGTGCTCAAGAGCTTTGCCGTGAATATATGTTAAATTCGCTTCAAAACGGCGATATTATAGATGCAAAAATCACCCATCTTGAATCCTTTGGTGCTTTTTGCGATATCGGTTGCGGAAACATCGCTCTGTTGCCGATCGATGCCATTTCAGTTTCGCGCATTTCCCACCCGAAAGACCGTTTTCAAGTGGGCGACGATATAAAAGCTATTATTAAATCGGTAGGGGAAGACGGAAAAATCACACTCTCGCACAAAGAACTTTTGGGCACCTGGGAAGAAAACGCCTGTGAGTTTTCGGCAGGCCAAACAGTAACAGGAGTTATAAGAAGTGTTGAGGACTATGGGGTATTTGTCGAAATAACCCCTAACCTTGCAGGGCTTGCCGAACCGAAAGAAAATGTCAAGGTCGGTCAACAGGCAAGCGTTTATATAAAAAGTATTCTTAGAGACAAAATGAAGATTAAGCTTATTATTATTGACAGTTTTGACTCATCTTATTCGCCCGAAATTAAATATTTTCTTCCCGAGGAAAGAATTACAGAATGGGATTATTCGCCCAAAAACTGCTTTAAACGAATTACAACGAAATTTTGCGGATAATATATAAATGTATATAAATAGCGCCTTGCAGAGTTTACCTCTTTGCAAGGCGCTTAAAGTTTTTATTTATTTGCAAAATTCTTCTACATAATCAGCAATGGCTTTCTTGATGATTTCAATTGCCTTGTCGCGTGCCATAACCTCATTTACAGCAGTTTGCTTGTTTTCGAGGTTTTTATAAACCGTAAAGAAGTGACTCATTTCATCAAAAATGTGAGCAGGAAGCTGACTGATATCAGTGTAATGATTATATGTTGGGTCATTTGACGGAACAGCAATAATCTTTTCATCGCCCTGACCGTTATCAACCATTGAAATAACACCAATTGGCTTTGCTTTTACAAGTGTCAAAGGCTCAAGTGTCTGCGCACACAAAAGCAGAACATCAAGCGGGTCGCCGTCGTCCCCATAGGTGCGGGGAATAAAACCGTAGTTGGCTGGGTAATGAGTTGATGTGTAAAGTATACGGTCAAGCATTAAAAAGCCCGTTTCCTTATCAAGCTCATACTTTTTCTTGCTTCCCTTTGGAATTTCTATAACACAAATAAATTCTTCGGGGGTTATTCTTTTAGGTGAAATATCGTGCCAGATATTAGACATTCAAAAAACTCCTTTTTTTAAAATTCAAACAGCTCTGTGCTGAAATATCTTTCTCCTGTATCGGGAAGCACAGTCACAACCGTTTTACCTTTTCCTAATTCTTTTGCCATTCGGAGTGCCGCAGCCACATTTGTACCGCTCGAAATACCGCAAAGGATGCCCTCTTCTCCAATAAGTCTTTTGGAAGTTCTGATGGCTTCTTCATCAGTTACAATAGCAGTTTTACTGTATATTTCAAGATTCAGGTTTTCAGGAATAATTCCGTCTCCTATGCCCATCTGCAAATGTGTTCCTATACTGCCTCCCGAAAGTATAGCAGCATTTTCAGGCTCAACCGCCCAGATAGTAATATCGGGATTATGCTCTTTTAAAACCTCACCTATACCCGTAAGCGTTCCTCCTGTGCCGACACCCGAGCAAAAACCGTCAATTTTACAACCCGCCTGTTCAATTATTTCCAGAGCGGTTGTATTACGGTGAACCTGAGGATTGGCAGGGTTTTCAAACTGCTGGGGAACCCAGACATTTTTATCTTCTTTCTGCATATTAAGTGCTGTTTGCAAACATTCTTCAATGCAAGCCCCGATATCGCCGTCGTCGTGAACTAATATAAGCTCCGCGCCATAAGCCTTGATAAGCTTTCTTCTCTCTTCGCTTACCGAGTCGGGCATAATAATCTTAACCTTATACCCCTTAACCGCGCCGATAAGCGCAAGACCGATACCCTGATTTCCGCTTGTGGGCTCAACAATTACTGTATCCTTATTTATAATACCCTGTTTTTCCGCAGTATTTACCATATTAAGTGCGGTTCTTGTCTTTATCGAACCGCCGATATTAACGCCCTCGTATTTTACCAGAACATCTGCACTGTCAGGCCCAACAATACGAGTCAGTCTTATAAGCGGTGTATTACCCACCGCCTCAAGTACATTTGAATAAACCAAAGTTTAACCCCCAAAGCATAACACATATATTACATCATCATTTTATGCGAAACTTTTCAATTAGTTATTACTGGATTTTTAATATGTTTTATACATTTTAACACTTTTTGGGCTTTAAAACAATATATTTTTTGCAAACTTTATATTTTTTTGCAAAATCACATTGCATTTTTATATTGAAAATAGTATAATATCCTTGAAATCAAACATTTTCTGAAAAGGAGAAATTGTAATGGAAAAATTTGTCCCAGTTGTAGTAATCAAAGAATTGTCCGAAACAGACAAGATTTTGACTGCTCTCAAGAAAAACGGCATTAACTGTGCAGAAATCACCTTCCGCACCG
The DNA here is from genome assembly GCA_045539955.1 of Acutalibacteraceae bacterium. Taxonomy (GTDB): domain Bacteria; phylum Bacillota; class Clostridia; order Oscillospirales; family Acutalibacteraceae; genus UBA737. The sequence goes on from JAZQGI010000029.1 coordinate 89,368, forward strand.
CTTGTGCTAAGGAAGCGATTGAATACGCTTGCAAAAACTATCCCGATATGTCAGTAGGCGCAGGTACAGTTATCAATGCGCAACAGTGTGAAGACGCTCTCGCTGCAGGCGCTCAGTTTATCGTATCTCCCGGTCTTTCGGTTGATGTTGCAAAAATCTGCAAAGAAAGAAATATCCCCTATTATCCCGGTTGCGTAACCCCAACCGAAATTATGCAGGCTTTAGAGCTTGGCATCACAACAGTTAAATTCTTCCCGGCAAATGTATATGGCGGCCTTTCAGCTTTAAAGGCACTTTCTGCTCCGTTCCCGCAGGTTAAATTTATCCCCACAGGCGGTGTTGACAGAAGCAATATCGACGAATTTTTAGCTTTCGATAAAATTGAAGCTATCGGCGGAAGCTTCTTCGTTAAAGAAGCATTAGAAAAGTTAGGAGAATAATATTATGGCAAGAATAGTTACTTTCGGCGAAATTATGTTAAGATTAGCCCCCAACGGCTACTACCGTTTCTTCCAGAACGATCAGATGCAAGCAACCTTCGGCGGCGGTGAAGCCAATGTCGCAGTGAGCCTTGCAAACTACGGTATGGACAGTATTTATGTAACAAAGTTACCAAAACACGCTATCGGTCAGGCTGCTATTGACAGTCTTCGCGCTTTCGGTGTTGATACTTCAAAGGTTGTTCGCGGCGGCGAGCGTGTAGGTATCTACTATCTCGAAAAAGGCGCTTCACAGCGCGGTTCGGTTTGTATTTACGACCGTAAATATTCCGCTATTCAACAGGCTACTACAGCTGATTTCGATTGGGACAGCATCTTCGAGGGCGCTGACTGGTTCCACTTCACAGGTATCACTCCCGCTTTAGGACCGAATGTTGTTGAAATTTGCAAAGAAGCATGCCAGAAAGCCAAGGAAAAAGGCGTTAAGATTTCTTGTGACTTAAACTACCGCGGCAAGCTTTGGACACGCGACGAGGCACGAGAAGCTATGACCGAGCTTTGCAAATACGTTGATGTGTGCATCTCTAACGAAGAAGATGCAAAGGATGTTTTCGGCATTGAGGCTGAAGGCACCGACATTTACGGCGGCAAATTAAACCACGATGGTTATAAGAGCGTTGCTAAACAGCTCGCAGACAAGTTCGGCTTCGAAAAGGTTGCAATTACACTTCGCACCTCTATTAGTGCAAGTGATAACGACTGGGCAGGTATGCTCTATGACGGCGAAGATTATTACTTCTCAAAGTCTTACCACCTCCACATTGTTGACCGCGTAGGCGGTGGCGACAGCTTTGGCGGCGGACTTATATACTCATTGCTTTCTGGCAAATCTTCAAAGGATGCTATCGAATTTGCAGTTGCAGCTTCGGCTCTCAAGCATTCTATCGAGGGCGACTACAACCGTGTAGGCGTTGCTGAGGTTGAAAAGCTCGCAGGCGGAGACGGTTCAGGCCGTGTACAGAGATAATCCCCCAACCGATGTCTCAATGAAAAAATAAAAAAGATTTTATATCCAATTAAAAGCGCTTTGTAGAGATTTAATTTCTTTACAAGGCGCTTAAATTATATTTTTATTATGTTCGGTGCGTATTAAGATCAACTTGCTTTTTAGACATTATTTGACATTATCACCTGCCTGTGATAAAATTTTATTATAGGTTTTAAGGGGGTTTAAAATTGTCAATATTATCAATTTCCTTTGTACTGTTTGTTTTAATTTTGATTGCCTTTTATTATTTGCTTCCCGCAAAATTTTCGCCTTACATTATACTTTTAGGAAGTGTGTATTTTTATACCCGCTTTGATTACAGATATTCGTTTTTTCTGTTGGGCAGTATCGTGTGTGTTTATTTCGGGGCTCTTTTAATACACAGAGCGCCCTCCAAAAAAATAAAAAAACTGATTTTGGCAATCGTGTTGATATGCAATATCGGTCTTTTGTTTTTTGTAAAATTTGTTCCGCGCTTACTTGAAATGGCAAAAAATATGAAAGGCTTCCCCTCACTTTCTATATCTATTTTAGTGCCGTTGGGAATATCCTTTTACACCTTGCAGCTGTGCGGATATTTAATTGATATTTACCGAGAGAAATATAAGCCTGAACGAAATTTCTTTAAATTCGCTTCATTTTCCACCTTTTTCCCTCTTATGCTTCAAGGCCCTATTTCCCGATATGACCAACTGAGCCGTACTCTTTTCTCCGAAAGAAAGCGCGATGAATTTTACGAAAATATCACAAGCGGCGCCCAGATTATGCTCTGGGGATTTTTTAAGAAACTGGTTATCGCCGACAGGGCGGCATTACTTGTAAACGAGGTGTTCGATAATCACAGCAGTTACTCAGGTGTAGCAGTAATAATTGCATCTCTTTGTTATACCTTGCAAATTTATACGGATTTTTCAGGTTGCGTTGATATCTGCCGCGGCGCTGCAAAAACATTCGGTATACAGGTTGTGGACAATTTTAATCAACCCTATTTGAGTATATCTATTCAGGATTTCTGGAAAAGATGGCATATTTCTCTTTCTTCGTGGCTTAGAGATTATGTTTACATACCGCTTGGCGGCAATAGAAAAGGCATTGTAAGAAAATATTTAAATTTGATAATTGTTTTCTTTGTGAGCGGATTATGGCACGGTGTGGGCATACATTATATAATTTGGGGACTTCTGCAAGCCTTTTACCAGATAATCGGAGCTGTTACATTGCCCTTCAAAAAGAAGCTTTGCAGTTTTTTACATATAAACCGAAATTGTAATGCTTACATTTGGTTCCAACGGTTAATAACTTTTATGCTCGTCAACATTTCTTGGGTGTTTTTCCGGGCAATAAATACTTCTGCAATTTTTGAAATGCTATCTTCTATGTTACGTTTTGACACCAATGCCGAACTGCTTGCAATTCTCGATCTTTCAGATGTTGCCATACTTGTTTTAGGCTCTCTTGCGCTATTGATAATAGGCTTTTACAGAGAAAAAGGGATTTCAATCAGACAAAAAGTTTCCGCTTGTCCAATTCCTGTACGTTGGACCCTCTACCTTTCTTTATTCCTTATCGTTTTAATACTGGGTGTTTACGGACCTGGATATTCTGATTCCGCGTTTATCTATATGAATTTTTAAGGGGCAACGGTATGAATAATAAAAATTTTTCAAAATTTATAAGAGCGATAGCCTTTTTACTAATTGCTTTTATGCTTTTTTCTCTTGTTTCCACTATATACGAACGCAAAACATTTACAGGCAGCTGGAACTATATGGCTAAAATGAACGAATTTTACAGTTTGCCAGAAGACACCGTTGAATATATCTGTGTAGGCTCCAGCCATGCGTACTGCACCGTTAATCCCCTTGAAATATGGAACAAAAGCGGTATAAAAGGCTTTACCCTGGCGACACAGCAACAGCCTTTACAGGCATCCTACCACTATATAAAAGAAGCGTTTAAAACACAGTCGCCGAAAACTGTAATTTTAGAAGGGTTAATGGTAACTGGAACTTCTTTTTCTGAGGGCGTGCTTTACGATGCAATAGACCCTTTGCGCTTTTCTTTAAACAAACTTCAAATGATTCATTCTTTGACCGAAGCAGGCAAGCGCGAGCCATATTATTTTAACATTTTGAAGTACCACAGCCGTTGGAAAGATTCTTCTGCAAGCAATATGGACTCTGTTTTTAAACCTCATATAGATACTTTTAAAGGCTTTGTTGCACTAAACGGCTATTTCAACGCACAAAATCAAATTCCCGATTATGAAAAGACAGAAGCTACAAATATACCAGAACAAAATCTTAATATTCTTAAGGATATTTTAGAGCTTGTTAATAAAAACAATGCTGAGCTTGTGATTATGATTGCTCCCTTTGATGTCGAAAAAATATCAGGATATATGAAATCTCTTCATTTTTGGGCAAAAAATAATCAGGTTGAGATTATAGATTATTCGCTGTTGCTTGATCAGCTTAATATCGACGCGTCAAAGGACTATTACGACGCAGGCCATCTCGATATAAGTGGAGCGGCTAAAGTCAGTCGACATTTGTCTGATATTCTTGAAAGCAAGGGCTTAAAACCAGATAAGGAAGATACAATTTGGCAAAGTGATTATGAAAAGTACCTCTCTATTGCTGAATTTTAAAAATTTTCCCACACCCTGCACCTAATCTCAATATAAATCGCGGTTTTTGATTTGAATTTATTTAATTTTAAAAAACTCTTTACATTTCGAAAACTTTATGCTATAATACTTTGGCTTACGTATACTATGCTTTAGGTGTCTGCCCTTTGGGACTCACTATGACCTTTGGCTTGGTTTACGCAAGGAGTCTAATAAAGGAGTGAAAGATGATGACAAAAGACGTTAAGAATCAGGTTATGGCTGAATATGCCACCCACGAAGGCGACACAGGTTCTCCTGAAGTTCAAATTGCTCTTCTTACCACAAGAATCAATGAACTTAATGCTCACCTTAAAGCTCATCCGAAGGATAAGCATTCTTACCGCGGTCTTCTTAAGATGGTAGGTCACAGAAGAAACCTTCTCGCTTACCTTATGAAGAACGATATCGAAAGATACCGTTCTATCGTTAAAAGACTCGGTCTTCGTAAGTAATTTACGCAAAATGAGGCAGACTGTTATTATGCAGTCTGCCTTGTGAACTTTTTAAAAACAAAAAAATTATGAGGTTTTCGCGCTTTAGCGGTAAATCGAGTGCCTATATAAAACAGGTTATAGACATTGGATTTATTGCTAACCGAAAATCTCAAATTTATAAAAAAGGAGATTTTAAAATGTTTGAAAACTACAAGGTTTATGAAACCACCCTTGCAGGCCGTCCTTTAAGACTTGAAACAGGTATGATGGCTGGTCTTGCAAACGCCGCAATTATGTCTTGCTACGGCGACACTCGCGTGCTTTGCACCGTCACCGCTTCAGCAAAACCACGTGAAGGCGTTGACTTTTTCCCGCTTTCTGTTGACTATGAAGAAAAAATGTACTCTGTAGGTCGTATCCCCGGCTCTTTCACAAGAAGAGAGGGCAAGGCATCAGACAAGGCTGTTTTGGCTTCACGCTGTATCGACCGCCCGATTCGTCCTTTGTTCCCTAAGGACATGCGTAATGACTGCTCAGTTGTAGCAACCGTTATGTCGGTTGACCCTGACTGCTCACCTGAAATAGCTGCTGCTATCGGTGTATCCGCTGCTATCGCTATTTCGGACATCCCTTGGGCTGGTCCTATTTCAAGTGTAAATGTAGGTCTTGTTGATGGCGAAATCGTTATCAACCCCACCCTTGAACAGCGCGAAAAAACCGACCTTAATTTAACTGTTTCTTCTACCGCAGATTTAGTTGCTATGATTGAAGCCGGCGGTAACGAAATTCCTGATGACTTAATGTTTGACTGCATTATGGCAGGTCACGAGGTTAACAAGGAAGTTGTTAAATTCATAAACGGTATCGTTGCTGAAATCGGTAAAGAAAAGTTCGAGTTTCAGTCTAACGACCCAGACCCCGAAATTATGGCAGAAATCGAAGAATTCTGCATTGAAGATGTTAAAAAAGCGCTTGATACTGACGATAAACTCGTTCGCGATGCCGCTTTACTTCCTATCTATAACGCTGTTCACGAGAAGTTCGACGAGCGTTTCGAAGGCAACGAAGCAAAATTAGACGAGATTATGTATCTTGTTCAGAAGCATGTTGTTCGCGCTTGGCTCAAAGACGAAAAGAAGCGTGTTGACGGCCGTGGCATTGACGAAATTCGTCCGCTTGATGCAAAGGTTGACTTGCTCCCCCGTGTACACGGCAGCGGTATGTTCACTCGTGGTCAGACACAGGTTCTTTCAATCGCAACCTTGGCGCCCGTTAGCGAAGCACAGAAGCTTGACGGTCTTGACGAAGAGGTTTCAAAAAGATATATCCACCACTACAACTTCCCGTCCTATTCAGTTGGCGAAACCAAGCCCTCTCGTGGCCCTGGCAGACGCGAAATCGGTCACGGCGCTTTAGCTGAAAAGGCTTTAGTTCCTGTTATTCCGAGTGTTGACGAATTCCCCTACGCTATCCGTGTAGTATCCGAAGTGCTTTCTTCAAACGGTTCTACTTCACAAGGTTCAATTTGTGGTTCTACCTTGGCTCTTATGGCTGCAGGTGTTCCGATAAAAGCTCCCGTTGCAGGTATCTCCTGCGGTCTTATCACAGGTGACGACGGTGTATACGGCGACTTTATGACAATGGTTGACATTCAAGGTCTTGAAGACTTCTACGGCGATATGGACTTTAAGGTAGCAGGTACTCACAAAGGTATCACCGCAATACAAATGGACTTAAAGGTTCACGGTCTTACCCCCGCTATCATTAAGGAAGCTTTCCAGAAGACAAACAAGGCAAGAATGCACATTCTTGACGAAGTAATGCTTAAATGTATCCCCGAATACCGCGCAGAGCTTTCACCCTATGCTCCTAAAATGCTCACCACCGCTATCAACCCTGAAAAAATCGGTGATGTTATCGGTAAACAGGGCAAGGTTATTCAGTCTATCCAGGAACAGTGCGATTGCACCATCAACATCGAAGAAGACGGCAGAGTTTTTGTTTCAGGTCTTGATATTGAAAAAGCTAAGCAAGCAATTTCTATTATCGAGCTTATCGCTAACGATCCCGAAATCGGCGCTATCTACAGCGGTAAGGTAACAAGACTTATGACCTTTGGCGCATTCGTTGAAATCGCACCAGGTAAAGAAGGTCTTGTTCACATTTCAAAGCTTGATGTTAAGCGTGTTGAAAAGGTTGAGGATGTTGTGGCTGTAGGCGATCAGGTAATCGTAAAGGTGACCGAAATCGACGACCAAGGCAGAATTAACCTCTCTCGCAGAGATGCTTTGGTTGAAGTAAACGGCGCAGTTGTTGAAGACGGCGCTGACGAAGAACCCAGACGCAATAATAACCGCAGAGGCTTCAAAAAACGCGATAAATAATATATGCTAAAAGGGCTGTCCGTTGAGGACAGCCCTTTATTTTATCCTAATTTTTCGAAAATTTCTATCGCTTGTGCAATATTTTGAAGCTCACAGTACATAAGTGATTTTGTCTTGTCGCCGAATGGCACGACATCCGCAACACCGATACACTTCATCCCCGCTTTATTCCCCGCAATTATTCCGTTTGGGGAATCTTCAAACACAAAGCAGTCTTGCGGATTTACACCCATTTTTCTCGCTGTTTCAAGAAAAATATCGGGCGCAGGCTTGCCATTTTCCACTTCTGTGCCGCAAACAATCGCATCAAAAGCATCAATTATTCCGACCTCTTTTAAATGATGCTCGGTAGACGGGCGAGAGGTTCCCGTCGCAAGCCCAATTTTGATGCCGCGAGCTTTTAAATAATAAAGAAGCTCTTTTGCGCCGTTCTTAAACCTTACTTCAAGGTTGTTTGTTATATATTCGCGCGCATCTGCACGAAATTTTTCAAGATCAATTTCGGGAAAATGCTTGCGCAAAACCGCATTTGAGCCATTAATATTCATTCCGCAAACCAACGGCATAAGACTACCTGCATTGCAAAGCCCCTGTTTTTCGCCTGCATAATCCCACGCAGGAATACAAATTTTCTGTGTGTCAAGCAGTGTGCCGTCCATATCAAAAATAACGCTGAACATATATCTCTCCTTACGGTTATTTTTCGAAAATATGTTTAAGCAATGCACCACAGCCTTGCTCTACCTCTTTTTCGGTTGTGGTAAAATCACCTGTGTACCACGGGTCTGCAACATCATGCGGATTATTTGTGTAATCAAGTAATCGACAAACCTTTTTCTCCTTGTCTTCCACAATTCGCGCAATATTACTCAAATTATAAGAATCCATACATATTATATAATCAAAGCTATCATAATCAGCACCCGTCATTTGCCGAGCACGTTTTTTAGAGCAATCAATACCGCGCGCCTGTAAAATTTTTTTGACAGGTGGATAAACCCCGTTACCGATTTCTTCGCGCGAGGTTGCCGCAGATTCGATATAAAACTCATTTTCAAGCCCTTTTTCGCGGACTAATTCTTTCATTAAAAACTCCGCCATAGGACTTCGGCAAATATTACCGTGGCAGACGAAAAGTATTTTTGTCATTTTCTTTTTCCTTTTATCTTTTATTAAAATACACACTTCGCGTGATTACACACGAATGACGGCGATTATATTCACCCTCTCGGGTTCGGGCCGTTTGTACTATTCTTTTTTTATACTTCTTCGCTTTTCACTATTATCTATTACTTAAAAACCGCCCACTTAAAGTCGGCGGTTTTTTGGTGGAGATGGTGGGGCTCGAACCCATGACCTTTTGACTGCCAGTCAAACGCTCTCCCAGCTGAGCTACACCCCCGAATGTATGTATATTAACATATAAATTTGGAATTTTCAACAAATTTTTAAAATTTATCCTTGACATAACTTGAAAAAAGGGTATAATATTCTTGTTAATTAAATATTGGGGCATCGCCAAACGGTAAGGCAACGGACTCTGACTCCGTCATTTCAAGGTTCGAATCCTTGTGCCCCAGCCAAAAACAAGACAGTCTTCGGACTGTCTTGTTTTTATCCCAAGCTGAACGGTTGATTCATAATTTTTTGCTATAATTTTTATTGTGAAATTATTATTTCGGTGAAATGAGGACGGCTTATTCGCTTGATAACTTAAAATCACCAGAATCTTTTTGCTTTGTATAATATTTAATTTTGTAATAATCCAAGTCCGCAATAGTTGCAAGGCCTTCATTTAATGCGGTTACAATATCTACGGTTCTGCCATTGTTATCACGCACCATTATGCATTGGCTTTTTATAGAGCTGAAATAGTATTCGGTTGTTTCGTTCTCATAAAATTTTTCTAATGCGGTAGCAAAAGAAGGCTGATCTTCTTCGGTTTCCTCCCAAATATCAACCACATATGTAGGCGCATTATTATCTTCTTTTGCAGTACAACCAATTAACCCCAATATACAAAACAATGTCAAAAGTAAGGCTGTTAACTTTTTCATATAATCCCGTTCTTTCGATAAAATTAAAGGCTTATGAGAGGTTTTCAATTAAATTATATATTAAAAGCATCAAGAAATCAACCGATTTTAACAACCGTATTGCAAGGGGTGTATTTATATGCTATAATACCCCAAGAAAAGCGAGGGATCCGTATGATAAAAATACTTTTCGTATGCCACGGTAAGATTTGACCCAGGAACTGCATACC
>JAZQGI010000030.1:0-18556 GCA_045539955.1 Acutalibacteraceae bacterium
GCCATTTACAGCAGGTAATTTATCTCTCATTTGAGATAAAATTTGGGGTATAGTATCTGGAGTTAAGCCTTCAACCTGTTCATACAACTCTCTTGCATCTACTGCAAAATTAGGAATTTGAGGTGCTTTGTCATTAAGGGCTCTTATTATATCTTCATATCTAATGCCGCATTTTTGAACGAACGCCTCAATATCGTTATCAAAAGGAATTTGCTTATCCAGGCCGGCAAAGCCTTCAAAAATTTTGGAAGTTAAATATGTAGTGATTTCGTTATAGGGAAGATATGCCGTTGCTCCACCGAGTATTAAATAATTGTAACAAGCACCATGTTGCTTATCTAACATACCAATCCTACTTAAAAAAATTCCAGCTCGACATTTAATTAAGGAAGTGTAATAATTATCATCATCGTCATAATCATCAGCAACAAAGGGTTTGATAATGTGTTCAAGAACATAGTTAGCAGTAACACACATAGCATAATCATAACCGTTTGTTCTTATTGCACCATCTCCATTAGTAGCAGTAATTAAGTGAGCCAATTTTACAGGTGGATTTTGGGTAGTAACTCTAAAACCGTCATACTGCTGATCCCACTGATCGCCGTTATTGCTATAATTCATAGCATAGTCAAGTTCTTTCATAGATGCAAAACCGTTAATAGGAATATAATCAGGTGCATTACCAGAAGCAATATTAACATCAGGCATAAAGAAATAACCACATGTAATTGCCTGATTTGCCAATCCCATTTGAGAAAGAACGTGTTGAATGATATAGCAAACATCCAAAAAAGTACCTGCGCCGGTACCACCGCACAAACCGGTAAATATATGGATGTTCAGTTCCGAATTACTCATTAATCCTTTGCGGGCTTCAGTAATCATATTTGTAAGTTTTGCAACAAAAGCTTTACAGCTTTTTAGCAATAAAAGACGTCCTATTTGCCTAATAGCGCCGGGAGATGACGGAGCAGACAAAACATTAATTCCACTGCCATTGTCTTGAGTATTAGCAGTCTTAAGCCATTGAAGAGAAGGATCTCGTTGTAACATATGTGCTTGTGTCAATAAACCATCAATATCTGGGCAACTGATATCAAAGTATTCTAAGTTACTATTGATGGCATCTATACAGTCTTGATCGCCAATACTTGATTTGTCAGTATCAACTGCTAAAAATTTTATATGTTCATATTTAGGTACAGAAGACTCATTGCAGTCAGGTTTAATGTGTGTGTATATTTCCTTTTTCAAAGTTCTAAGGCAAGAAATACCGGTACCACCTAAACCTATGGCAATCGTTGCGCAGTTGTCATGTTCAGCCTGTTGTTCGCGAGCGATAATTCCGCCACCGGCATCAATTAACAATCGAGCGTACAAATAATATCACTCCCCTCATTTTTTATCGCTTTTGGTTAATTAATACATATCATAATTGTTTAACATACTTTCAAATCTTACTATAATACCATTCTCATATTCTTGATTTGAAGATATTTTTACTTCCATACTTGTTTCAATTTTAACTTTTTTGGTCTTTTTAAACATATTGTCTGCATATACAGGTTTGGAAGTTTTGAAATAAACATAATTCTTTCCTGTTGCCTGGAAATATGAATTTTTATCAATTCCGGTTTGTCCTATTTGAAAAGCGCTTAGTTTTAATCTGCCACGGCTCTTCTGAGTTGTTGCAGTTTGACCGGAGCTTATATTTTCTACAGTAAAGGAACCCATAAAGGGGATTCCTAAACTTCTATAAGTTATAATAGCCAAAGCAATAAGTACTAATAAACCACCGCCTAATATCAGAATTACAGCCCATAAACCAATATTAGTAGAAGTAACTTTAATTTCATACGTACAAAAAGCACCCTTTGAATCATATGCTTCAATAGTGAAGGATCCTTTAGAAACAGAAAATTTATCAATTGTTAATTTATCACCATTTAATGTATAATCCTCTTCTAGCCAAGTTGAAGATTTAACTCGATATTGTAGTGCTTTATCTTCAGCGTCTGTTGCTGTTTCCGATAGGTTTATGGTAGAATTGGTTTTTATCAAAAACGGCCATCTGTTTATATGTCTTTTTACAACGTCAGATACCGGAACTGGAGGCGTGTTACCTACATTTAGTGTAAATGTTGGAGCTTCAGCAAAGAGTTCTTTAGTTTCTACAGATATCGTTGCATAATATGTTCCGTAATCTTTCGGAGTGAAATTCAAAGAAAATCCGTTTGATGACACAGAATTCGTTTCTTCTTTGTGAATTTCTTTGCCACTATAATCTTTTACAGACAAAACCGCCTTGTAGCCAGAGTATCTACTCAAGTCAGTAACTAAGGTATCATTCTCTTTAATCTTACATATAAAATTAATCGGCTCATTCAATATGTAAGAATCTTTTTGATTTATAATTGATGCGTCAACTTTTAAGTTCGAGTTATAAATCTTAAATATCTTAATAGTTGAATTAGGTGCTGCTTCTACAGTTAAATTCCAAACGCCTTTTTCGGGGGAAGGTATTTTAATTATTGAAAATGTTTTTGATTTAAATAAAATATCGTCTATTTCTTTTTGTGATAATTCTGTTCCGCTAGGTTTTTTTAACTTACAATTTTTAACATCACCGAAAATAACAACGTTTACTTCTTCAACACCTAAGTCAGCAACATCAAAATCTCTTGAAATAGTACCAGAAGAAGGAACTGTCTCATCTACCAATTTAACACTCTGCGTTGAATATATCATTTGATAGAATAAGTCAAATACTGATTGCAAATCACTTGCATTTGTAACTTCCTGGAATTGTCCACCCGTAGCAGTTGCAATTTGTTTTAACTCGTTGCTATTTGCAGTTTTGTTTTTGTTTAGTGAGATCGAATATATTTGAATACCGTTATTTCGTGCCTGTTCCAGCGCTTCTTCTTTTTTTGCGATAGATTCTTGCGTTTTTTCAGATGTACCCATTTCTGTGTTTCCATCTGTCAACAGTATAATTATAGATGGTAAAGACGGATCGCCTTTAGATTTCAACATATCAACAGCGGTCATCAATCCGGAACCGATATCTGTCCATCCATTTGGAGCTTCTTTTCTTATTTGAGAAGATATAGAATCTTTCTCTGCCTTGCCATTTACATTGATCATATCATGCTTTGAAACAACACCATTACTAAACACAATACTACCAACATTATTTCCACCATTGGCTAATAATCGCACAAATAATTCGATTGATTCAAATCGATAATTGTCTGGATCGGTATTAGACATAGATCCACTTGTGTCAGTCACAAAGACTACATTGAATCTATTCATTTTATTTTTGCCATCATTCGCAAATACCGTTACTGAAATCGACAATAACATGACAATGACTAAAAGAATAGAACTAATACGAATTATGGATTTCTTCATTTTAAAAACTCCTTTTCAGATACAATATAATCGCTTATTTCTTTTATAGCCACATGCTCCATATTCCATCATAGGATTGCAACATAATCGGCATTATGTTGTATTGTTTTTAGATGATACTATAACAATTAATCGATTGTGATAAATCCTGCTAAAAAATTGCATAATTAAAAAAGCCTTTTCCGTAATTGTTATAAAAAGGCTTATTTGTGTTGTCAAATTTTCGACAATTTAATTTCAAATCAAACTTTTCTTGATAAAATACTTGCGATAACGCCCAATAAGTGTTATAATACTTGGTAATATAATGCTATAATTGTCTTTCTACATTCTGTATGTACAACATAATGCCGATTATGTGATAACCGCTATTTTTGATAGTGGTTTTTAAATTATAAGCCTCATATTTTCCATACGCTGACGGTGTTCGTTTCCGGTAGCGATAATATAAATTCGCGTGGTGTTGATGCTACTGTGACCGAGAATATCTGCGAGTTTAGCAATGTCTTTTTCAATGCTGTAGAACGTTCGAGCGAATAAGTGGCGCAGATTATGTGGAAAAACCTTCCCAGAATTAACACCCGCTTGTTTGCAAAGGCTTTTCATTTCACGCCAAATGTTGGTTCGGCTCATTGGCTTACCGCTTCGGGTGATAAAAATAGCTCCTGTTTTAATTTTTTGCTCTGCTGCATAGCGGAGCAATTTCTTTTGCAGTTCTCGGATAATGAACACCGAGCGTGTTTTACCTTTGAGCGAAACAACCGCTTCGCCTCGTTTTACCGACTCAACTGTGATATATTGCAATTCGCTTACACGGATACCCGTTCCGCATATTGTTTGGATCAGCAAATTTAAGCGCTCATTGCCTTTTGACTTAGCGGTATTTACAAGTCGCATATATTCCGCTTTGGTTAGTTCCTTTTCTTCTGGACAGTAGATCTGGCGTTGGAGTTTAATGGACTTCACCTTCAAATCTGCCCATCCAAGAAAAGAAAATAAAGCGTTAATGGACGCCAACATAGAATTGATGCTGCGTACAGCGTAATCGTCGGATATCAACTTGTTTTTATAGGCGATAACCGTTTCCTTTGTTATTTCCGCTTCGCCACCGTAAGCAAAAAATGCCCTTACATCACGGACATATTTTTCTACGGTATTTCCGCTCTTTTCTTCGCTCTTTAGATATACGGCAAATGACACTATTTGACTTTGTGTTAAAATTCTTCCTTTCATCGTATTTACCTCCGGATAGTTTTTATAATATTTTACCCGAAAAGTATGATTAAAAAATATTTTTTGACTGTTAAATGCTCCCCTATACACCTGTAGTGTATATTTTAACATTTATAATATTTATAGTATATATTGCTTATAAACAAATACCAATAGTCTATAGATAAAACTAATTAATATCTATAGACTATTGATAGGAGTGATAAAAATGAGCGATATATCAAAATACATAGGAAAACGCATTCGCAACTTTAGAGTACAACAGGGCTTAAGTCAAGAAAAATTAGCCGAACTTTCAAATCTACATTATACTTATATTGGACAAGTGGAGCGTGGCGAAAAAAATGCCACTTTAGAAAGCATTGAAAAATTTGCTTTTGCACTAAACGTTCCTCTTTCACGATTATTCGAAAAACTAACAGAAGTTAAATATGAAGATAGTATTCCATTAAAATGTTATGAATTTTTATCAACCAAAACAAAAGTCGAGCAAGAAAGCCTTTATCGCGTTTTGATTGAAATTGATAATTATAAAAATAAGTAACAATTTATATTATCAATCTTTCTTGTGTGCAAAAACGGCATATCTAGAACTGCGATTTTGGCATGTCTTGATATGCCATTTTTTCATGTCTGGGATTTAAGCGGGCTTACGGGCGATTTACATACACGTTTACATACTTTCCCGCTTTAGTTTTAAACGGCTCTCTTTTGTTTATTTCATGTTTTCTGGATAATCTGAACACCCGTTCAACCTCATCAATGGAAATCGTATGAACATCACCCCAGCAGTATTTTTCAATCGTATCTACCTGATAATCAAAGGAAATGATGTTTGGTGTGCCTGTATCGAGTGCCATTGCTTTTTTCATTCTTGGAATATTACAGTCAATGCCAACGATATAATTTTCACCTGTCCGTTTGTTTATTGCATCTGTATGTTCATTACTTGGCGAGAGATAATCTTCACCCAAAACTGCTTTGGCGATTTGTGTACGGTAGTCTTTCAACTTTAAAACTTCCATAGTTCGTATACCTTCTTCGTTCATTGGAATAATAGCAACCGGGCATTCAAACTTTTCGAAAGCTTCCTCATAAGTATTGCAAGTCTGTTTCTTGTTTCTGCACCTTTCGGTCATTACGGTCTCGGCAATTTCAATAAGCGAATTAGCACCGGTATAAACTACAAACGGTTTTCTACCGCACTTTAGGGTTTGCTCATTAAAATTACGCTGCTCAACATTAGTATAGATTCCCAAATCATCTTTCGTAACATAATACGGAACAAACATCGTTTCATCGCTGTAATAGAAACCTATCATCTGTGTATTGTTTAGTAATGCACCATTACTTGCGGATCTTATAGAATAAGCAGAAACATAAAAATCTTTGCGTATTTCTGCACGAGGGGCATCTACGAAAACATCAGCACCAAATCGGTTAAAGAACAACGCTATCTCTGCTCCTTGGTGTCTACGGCTAACAATATGCTCCTCCGTTCTGTAGGCGTTATCTATCGAATGCTCAAATCCAGCCTTCTGTAATGTCTCGTATCCGCATGGGGTTAACCGATAGCTTAGTTTATTCCTTGATGCCCTTAACAAGCCGCACCACACCAACTCGTCAATTGTTTCTGCAGGGAGATTTTCCGACTTACGCGTGGGCAATTCCTTGCACCACGCGCAGAGACGCAAAATCTCCATTTCTGCTCGTGTGAATAACATTAATCCACACCTCCCAATGAAAGCCTGTCATATCGTTGCATTTTTATTGGCGAAAAAATGCCGTCAAACCCGCATAAACACTGGAGTTTGGTATATGTCAGTTTGTTAGTTTTTGACGGTGTATAATTCGTGGAGAGCGTGGTTTTGAAACCACATACCCCGAGACACATATTTTTAGTTTTAATTTTCATATGTATTCTCCCTTTTTATTGCTATACAGCAATACCAATGCCCTTGATTATACGTAACACCTACGGCGATATAATTATATTCTTCTCCGCCGACATAGGACCAATGACTTTTGCTGTTGTAGGTAAGTTTGGCAAGGTGCGCTGCAACCTGTTCTGCCGTTCCGTTATAATCGGTTTTGGCAATCGCCTCACGGGCATTGGCGGTATAATACGGCTCGCCGGTCATACCATAAAGGGAAGGTTCTATATATTCGCCATATTGGTGAGCCGTTGCTGCCGCACGCTCATCAAAAGTATCGTGTGCAAAATTTGTTACTAGCTGTTTGCTTCGGTATTCAGCATACTTAGTGAGTCCCACCAAAATATCAGCCGATTGAACACCTTCATTGTTACGGTATACGTTTATGTATTCTACTATCTTTTGAGCAATTTTTTCTGTATCTTTTTCGGTAGCCTTTGGTTCTGTTTCAAGTTCAGTTATAGCCGAAGTAGTTTCTGTATTTTGGGTTTGTGCTGTACTTACAGACGGCTTTTCTTTAATAGGTGTTGAGGATACCTCGGCCACTTTTTCTGTATTTTCTTCCGGCTTGTCCTCGTATGTAGTTGTTACCGAAATTTCAGAACTTACCGTATCGGTAGTTTTAATTTCTGTATTTGATACCACATCGGTTTGTACCGTTGCTTTGTTTATATTATCCTCAGCAGTTTGTGAGGTGCTATCAGAAGATATCATACTGCTTGATGACATTAGTGTGTTTTCTTGTTCTAATGTTGTCTCCTTTGTATTATCTTGAATACTACAAACTGATAACAATAAGATACAAAATATAGACAATGTACATATTAATTTTTTCATAGTTTCCGTCCTTTCGGACTGGTTACGAGATGATAAAACAGGATATTGTACTGTTTACTGACTGCGCTAAACCCTTGAGTTTACTGCATTTCTAAGAAAAATCCTGTATCGCCACCCGCACCATATCGAGTGTTCATAACTAACTTGAATGTTAGAAATGGACACTCGATTTTTATTGTTTTATGAGGACTTGAACATTATGAAGGCACACGCCGTAAAAAACAGTTCGGGGAACTGTTTTTTAGGTGTGTGGTGTGCAGACGGGTACCGAATGCGAAGCATTGGGTCGTCAAGCACGGAAGATTTGCGAAGCAAAGCTTTGTCCTGTTACCCGCACCAAAAATCCCTCAGACGATATGTCTGAGGGATTTTACTATTTGCAGAAAATATTCTTAAAAGCTTCTCTATCGGGTGATATTTCTGTGATCGGCGTTACAGTTTCCAGTTTTAAACCCTAAACCGTTTCTTACATTTATAAAATACATTCCATCGCCTTTACCACCCTGCAGTATGTAGTGCTCTGCACCACTTACCTATAACGGATTACCAATATATTTTTATAAAATGCAACCCTTTCTTTATACTCCCGAATAGGCCGCGAAACCGCAGTCAATAGGAAGTACAACACCGGTAATCGCCGAAGCGCAGCCCTCGTCACAGAGGAACAAGGTAGCGCCCAATAATTCTTCCGCATCAACAAAACGGTTTGTAGGTGTACCGTTTAATATCTTTGCCGAACGAGCAGTTGGGGTTCCGTCCTCATTAAATAAAAGTGCTTTATTCTGCGCTGATACCAAAAATCCAGGGGCGATAGCATTGCAACGAATACCAGTTCCTGCAAAATGAGTTGCAAGCCACTGGGTAAAGTTTGAAATACCAGCTTTAGCTGCTGAGTAAGCAGGGATTTTGGTAAGCGGAGTATATGCATTCATAGAAGAAACATTGAGTATACATCCGCTCTTAGCATCTGCCATATCCTTAGCGAAAACCTGTGTGGGTAAAAGTGTGCCTTGGAAATTGAGTTTAAACACAAAGTCAACACCCGAAGCCTCTAAATCAAAGAAAGATTTTCCGCCAGTTACTGCTTCGTGGTGATATTCATTATCGGTAGTGGCTCTTGGGTTGTTCCCTCCTGCCCCATTAACCAAAACATCGCATTTGCCAAGATCACGAAGTACTGCATTATGCACTTCTTCGAGCGATTCTTTTTCAAGAACGTTTGCTTTATAGCCTTCACAAACAAAGCCTTCCGCCTTTAATTCGTCAGCTAATTTTTTAACAGCTTCTTCATTAAGGTCGAGTGCTGCAACCTTTGCGCCGCACTGTGCAAAAGCGCGTGCCATAGCACCGCAAATAAGCCCGCCTGCACCTGTTACCACTACAACCTTGCCGCTATAATCGAGATTTAGAGGAAGTTTAATCATTTCGCTTCTCCTTTTAACTTTTCTAACATATCCCAGACACCGAGCATATACATAATGCCGAGAGCGCGGTCATAAAGTCCGTAACCCGGGCGCACATTACCCGGTGTTTCGCCCCATAAGTGTCTGCCGTGGTCGGGACGGATATAACCCTCAAAACCACAGTCGTGATAAGCCTTTAAAACATCGAGTATTCTTGTATCGCCGTCGCAGTCACGGTGGCTCGCCTCTGAAAAATCTCCGTTTTCGAAATGCTTTACATTACGAATATGCGCAAAAGCAATTCTATCGCAATATTTTCTGACAATTTGTGCCACATTATTTTGGGGGTTAGCATTAAGACTTCCCGAACAAAGTGTTAAACAGTTGCAGGGATGGTCAACCATCTTAAGAAAACGGTCAATACTTTTTTCATCCACCAAAAGTCGCGGCAGACCGAAAATATCCCATGGCGGATCATCCATATGGATCGCCATCTTAATACCTGTTTCCTCGCAAACGGGCATAAGTGCTTCAAGGAAATATTTTAAATTTGCCCACAATTTCTCGTGGTCAACACCCTCGTAAGCCTTGAAAAGCTCATCAAGCTTTGCCATTCTCTCAGGTTCCCAACCGGGAAAAGACATATTATACTTTTCGGTGAAATCAAGAATATACTTTGCCATTGCATTGTAATCGTCCTGAATCATACCCTTTTCGTAAAAAAGCGCGGTTGAGCCGTCACCTACAGGGTGGAACAAATCTGAGCGTGTCCAGTCAAAAATCGGCATAAAATTATAACAGATTACCTTAACTCCGAAAGGAGCTAAATTACGAATAGTCTGCTTATAATTTTCAATATACTTATCCCTTGAATCAAGACCGATTTTAATATCATCGTGAACATTTACCGACTCTACAACATCCATATTAAAGCCATATTCGTCAAGTTGGCGCTTAACCTCGGCAATCTCATGCGTGTGCCAGATTTCACCCGGCATTTTATCGTGAAGCGCCCATACAATTCCCGTAACACCGGGGATTTGCTTTATATCAGAAAGGGAAATTTTATCATTTCCCTCTCCATACCAACGAAATGTCATTTGCATAATTTCTCACCTTATTTCTTAGGCTTTTTAATCTTGTTAAGCTGTGCATTCAAATCAAGCAACATTTCCTTAGAGAGCTTGCCCTCCATCATACTTCCCATAAGGGTTACCAGACGAAGTACTGTAAAGCCGTTCATCATACCCATCATATCAGCATTGATTTCAAATCCCATAGCTTCTGCAGGTTTGCCGTCCTTTTTGCCGCCCAAAACTTTACCCATAAGACCTGCAAATAATAGCTTTCCACGAACAGTAGCTAAAATATCGCCGACCTTATCGTTAAGAGAAAAATAACCCTCGGGAGCTTCAATATCAAACCAGTTAAGAATTGCACCCTTCTCTTTAAGGCGGTATTCCTCGTTAAATACCTCTACCTTGCGAATAACGCTCTTATCCTTACAGTCGCCTGCAACAGCTGTAAGCTCAGTTTCACCTACATTCTTAACATCGAAATAGAAGAAGTGGTCTTCTGCTGTCTTCTTACCCAAAGATTCGCCGTTAGCAAAAAGCTCAACCTCTGGAAGATTCGAATATACAGTTACCTTTGTAACATCTTCAACACGGTCGATATAACGCTTGCCGCAAAGGTGAACAAACGGTTCGTCCGAGAGCCATGCCTTGTAAGCATAGAAAGAGTCTTTCTTATACTTACGGTCAAAGGTCACAAGTCCCTTATGGTTCTGTCCGTCCTCGCCGCCTTCGTTACGGGCATCTGCGCCGAAATCGAACATATTCCAAACGTGTGTTGCCCACATATATTTACGGGTATAAAGTTGTTTAATAAGCTCTTCGTGGTAATATGCCTGATATTCTTCAGTGTAATCACCTTGCTTAGGATCAGAGGTGTGCCAGTTGAGCGCCTCGCAGCCATACTCTGAGCAACCGATCGGAATGTTCGGATGCATTTCGTGGAATTTATCAAACCACGGACCATTCATATCGGTATCGCCGCCATACCAACCAAAGTAGTGGTTATAGCTTACAACATCGGGTATCTGAAGATACGGGTCATCCATTTTACACATAGAAACCGCCGCAATAGTGGTAAGACGGGTTTTATCCATCTCGTGACACAAATCGTTGAGTATTCTATGGTTTTCAAGCAAATCATCATCACTGCCGCCGATAGAAATTTCATTAGAAAGTCCCCAAACCACTATTGACGGGTGGTTGTAGTTCTGAGTAATAAGCTCTTTCATCTGTGAAATTGTGTTTTCGCGACCTGTAGGCATATGCTTTGAAATATAAGGAATTTCAGCCCAGATTACAAGACCCTTTTCATCGCACAAATCATAGAAATACTGCGCGTGCTGATAGTGCGCCAAGCGGATTGTTGTGCAACCCACTTCACAAATAAGGTCAATATCTTCCTTGTGATGCTCAGGTAACAATGCGTTTCCGAGTCCCCATCTGTCTTGGTGACGGGATACACCGCGCAAGGGGTATTCTTCGCCGTTAAGGATAAATCCGCGCTGGGCGTCGATTTCAAAAGTGCGACAGCCAAAACGGGTAGAAACTGTATCCAAGATCACACCGTCTTCAACAAGTTCAATTTTTGCGGTATAGAGATACGGGTCTTTGCGACCGTTCCACAAATGAACATCCTTAATTTCCAAAACGGTATCGGTATCTGCGATTTCTGCTTTAGCAACTTCGCAACCGCAAGCCGAAAAAATTGTGTAACGCAAGGTCTGACCTAATTTGCCGTTTGAAACAAAGGCTTCCATCTTTACCTTTGCGTCACTACCGCATATTTCAGGTGTTACCTTAAGTCCGGGACCACCGTAATAATCAAGGTCGAAATGAGAATTATTAACACAAATAATATTAATATCTCTATACAAACCGCCGTAGAAGGTGAAGTCTGCCATCTGCGGATATACGGTTTCATTGGCTGAGTTGTCAACTGCTATAACCAAAAGGTTAGATGACTGTAAATCATCAGTCAGATTTACACGCCAGGTTGAATAACCTCCGTCGTGATGGGCAAGCTTTTTGCCGTTGAGATATACATCAGCCGAAGAGTTTGCACCCTCAATTTCAAGATAATATAAATCGTTTTCGGGCAAATCTGCTTTTAAAAAACTTTTTGCATAATATGCCGTTCCACGATAGTAATCGTTTCCGCCGTCCTGACCGTCAATAGCATTCCAGCAGTGCGGAATATTTACAAAATCCCACTTGGGATTTATTTCACTCGGCACACCGTCAGCCATTTTGGTAAATGACCATTTAGCATTAAAGTTTACAACATTTCTCATTGTATTTCCTCCAAAAATATACTGTAACTATTTTAAACCAAAACCAGTCACAATATATGAATTAACTTTTAATTTTAGATAAAATGATGTCCGACCGCTTTAGCAGTCGGGCATCTTTAAAAACTTACGCTTGTATCTGAGTTTCTTCAGTATTGCGTCCGAGTTCTTCATTCATCTTAGCAAGTGTCTTCTTGTCAAGGTTGTAAACAAGACCAAGACCAATGAATTGGAGAATTGCCGAGAACATATAAGTAGCGGCAACTAAATAGCGCATATTGACTGCTACTTCCCATACCTGATTACCTTCATCAGCGCCGACATAACCGAGCGCTACCATCACAACAAGTACAAGTGAAGGACCAATGCCTTGCGCTAACTTGCGGAAGAAGGAGTGAAGTGAATAAACTGTACCCTCTTCTCTGGTGCCTGTTTTCCATTCGTTATAGTCAATAGCGTCACCCATCATAGCCCAGGAAACTGTTGAGTAGATACCAAGGCCGAGTGAGAAAATAAGCTGGAATAGAATGTAAAGAACAAGGTCAAGTCCTGTATTGTTAGGCATTACAATAAATAAGCCAAGTCCTGCAGCCATAGAACAGATAGAGCCAAATGTTGCAAGCTCTTTTTTACCGAAACGAGCAACGGCTTTGCGAGCTAAAGGTGTGAATACAACTATCGGAATCATAGCGAAGAGCTGAACAATACCCGAAATCTGAACATTCTTGAAATAAGACTGGAATACAACTGTAACTGCTGTAGCCGCACCCTGCATACCGATAAACATACCCATAGCAGCAATTGTAGCTCCAACTGCGGGGCGGTTTTTAATAAAGTTTCCAAAGGCCTTTAATACATTAAACTTCGGAGCTTCTTCATTAAGCTCGATATTTGTTTCAACACGGATTGTGGTGTTTTTAATCATAAACTGGAAGCAGAAGAAGCCTAAAATACCCATTATAAGAGCGGCGATGAATACGCGTTCACCAATAAGGTTGTTATCCTTATCATAAATAATGAAAGGAAGAATTACCATCGGCAGCATATTTCCAAAAATAGAACCTACAGAACGCCAAGCCGAAAGCGAAGCACGGTCCTTAACATCGTTAGAAATGAGAGAAAGAAGTGAGCCGTAGGGAACATTTGCTACTGTGTAGAAAGCATCCCAAACAACATAACCTGCAATAAAGATTATAAATTTAGCCCAAGTAGGAGCATTTGGGAAAGGCAGGAAGCAGCAAGCACCACCCACGATAAGACCGATGGAGCCAGCCCATATGTAAGCCAAGAACTTATTGCGCTTATACTTGCGCCTGTCCGCATCGATAATAGATCCGATAAGCGGGTCGTTTATAGCGTCCCATACCTGAACTATGATAAGCAGTAACGCATACCATAAATCCATTTTCATAAACTGTGTCCAGAAAATTGCCATTGTGCTCTTGAGCGCAAAACTCATATTACAGCCCAAGTCACCTGCAGCGTAAGCCACGCTGTCGCGGATGCCAAACTTACGGTAGCCGTTTGCATCCAATTGTGGTTGTTTTTTCGCCATTGTGAAGTACCCCTTTTCTTTTTATTATAATGAAGCCGCTCACAGCGGAAAATGCACAAATTTTGATAAAATTGTATAAAATTACCTTTTTAGAGTACAACAAAATTATGCAATTTAATTATAACTTTCACAAAAACGAAAGTCAAGGATTTTATAGTTTTTTGAAATAAAAATATTGGAAATTTTAAAGGGTGATATTTTACTTTTCGAAAATACATATTCCTTGACAAAATATTTCATATAATATAAAATGAACTATGGCAAATAACATAAAAAGGAGTATTTTTTATGGCAATTTTAGTTACAGGCGGTGCAGGCTACATAGGAAGTCATACCTGCGTTGAAATGCAGAATGCGGGTTATGATATCATTGTTGTTGATAATCTCGATAACAGCAGCAGCGAATCTTTAAAAAGAGTAGAAAAAATCACCGGCAAGGCTATAAAGTTTTATGAGGAAGATGTCAGAAACAAAGAAGCTTTGCGTAAAATATTTAAGGAAAACGACATCGAAGCGGTTATCCACTTCGCAGGGCTTAAGGCTGTGGGCGAATCGGTAAGAGAACCGATTATGTACTATGATAACAACCTTATAAGCACCCTCGTTTTGCTTGAAGTTATGAACGAATTCGGCGTTAAAAAGATTGTTTTCTCTTCTTCCGCAACTGTTTACGGTGTTGCAACCGAAATGCCTCTTGTGGAGGGTATGCCTTTAGGCGCTATCAACCCCTACGGCAGAACAAAATACTTTATTGAAGAAATGCTGCGCGACCTTTATGTTGCTGACAAAGATTGGTGCATTGCATTACTTCGCTACTTTAACCCCATCGGCGCTCACGAAAGCGGAACAATAGGCGAAGACCCAAAAGGTATTCCGAATAATCTTATGCCCTACATTTCACAGGTAGCTGTCGGAAAACTCGAAAAGCTTCACGTTTTCGGCGATGATTATAAAACTGTTGACGGTACAGGTGTACGTGATTATATCCATGTTGTTGACCTTGCAAACGGCCATGTTAAAGCAGTCGACTGGGCGCTCGAAAATAAGGGCTGTGAAGCCTTTAACCTCGGCACAGGCAACGGCACAAGCGTGCTACAGCTCCGCGATGCGTTCATTAAGGCAAACGGAATTGATGTGCCTTATGTAATTGACCCTCGCCGTCCGGGTGACCCCGACGAAGTTTACGCCAACGCTGATAAAGCAAAGAATGTTCTCGGTTGGGAAGCAAAATTCGGCATTGACGAAATGTGCCGCGACACTTGGAACTGGCAAAAAAATAACCCGCAAGGTTATGAAAAATAAATAATCCATATTGACATTTCGTAGGGACAGACGTCCTCGGCTGTCCGTTTAATCAGATGTGTGCTGACGGACAGTCCAGAGGCCTGTCCCTACAATGTGTCTGTAAAAATAATATAAAATATTTCCGCCTGTGGCGCAGCTGGATAACGCAGCAGATTCCGATTCTGAAGAACGGGGGTTCAAATCCTCTCAGGCGGGCCAAAAAATAAGACAGTCTTTGGACTGTCTTATTTTTATCCAATCCGAAGGATTGGTATGTAATCCGCATTAGCGGAATGTAATCACGCTTTAGCGTGTATGTTATCACCGCAAGGTGTATTTCTTCGGCTTGATTACATACGCAACTTATCGTTGCAATTACATACAATGCTTCGCATTGATTACATTCACACCTATGGTGTGATTTAATATGTAGGGGTTCTAACATATAGGTCAAAAAATCAAATGACATCGAAATTGTGCAACCTTTTTCAAAATCAACAAGTTTTGACAGAAGCTTGTCGTTTCTTTTTATTCTGTTCGCGAAATTTATCTCAAATTTCAAAACATGTCGGTGAATGCCGGTTTTGTTTTATGTATAATATTCTTGAAAAATGAAAAATTAAGGAGTATTATAAAAATGAGCTTTTTAAGTGAATTGTTTTCTGCGGGGGTGTGGGGTGATAAAACACCTAATGCACCGAAATGGAACAAATGGATACATCGTAATTTAAGCGATAATCATTGCCCTGAATGTTTAAAGCTTGATGGTTGTTGGTTTTTAAAGGATAAAATGCCTAAATAGCCACACCATCCGTTTTGTCATTGTGTTTTGGAAGATATCCAATACAACGATGTACTAACCAAATGTACGTCTGACAGTGCTTATAGTAAATTTGATATCTACTTATTTAACATTGAAGGTCGATATACGTATGCTAAGAAAAAATTATTTGAAGGCTGGGGATATACATTAGATGATGGAAAGTGGTTGCAGAGCGAAATTAATAAACAAGGGTTAGAAAAGTATATTTCGGGTGATTATGAAATCGGTTCTTTGGATGAATACGGTCAAAGAATAAGTATAAGAGTAGAAATTCCTAGAAAAGATCAAGAAGGGATAGTATCTTTCATAACCGGTTGGATGGCACGACCTGATGGACATATACAATTAGCAACACCATATGGAGGGAAATAATATGAAGTATCTTGATTGCGTTGAACTTATTGTTGAAAAAGAAAAATATGCAAAATATGGCATACATAAGGGTATGCAGGGCGTTATTTGGTTGGAAGAATCAATTAACGGGACTTGGGATGTCTTTTTTGACCTGTGGGGCGAGCATGCTCCAATAGGCGATATCGCCGTAAAAGAGGAAGATTTAAAGCTTATTCCTAAAATGGATGCAAGAGTTAACGAACAAATCAAATCTTTATTTGATAAATAATTTTACAATGGTTCGAACATGTAGGCACGAATAAAGATACAACCATTAACTTCCCAAATATTGATTACAACTAAAATTTATGCTATAATTATTTTAAGGTGATGAAAATGAAATCTCACAAAAGAAAAATGGCAGCACCAATCTTAGTTACTGCTATAATGATACTTTATTATGTTGTTTACTTTGGCTTTTTAATTTGGCTGATTCCAAACTTTTGGAGATTTGTTTTAGGCATATTTCCACTCATATTCTCAGCGATAACGGTCAAGGTTTGCATAGAAAGAATAAATGAAATCAAGAAAGGTGAAGAAGATGATATTAGTAAATACTGATTTTATCAGCGGAAAAGAAATAGAAACCTTAAGCCTTGTTAAAGGCAGTACAATTCAGTCAAAACATATGGGGCACGATATCGCTCAAAGCTTTAAAACCTTGGTTGGCGGTGAGCTCAAGGCATATAACGAAATGATGAACGAAGCGAGAGCCCTTGCCACCAAACGAATGGTAGCCGAAGCCGAAGCGCTCGGTGCTGACGGTATTATAAACATTCGCTACGCCTCTGCGGCTGTTATGCAAGGCGCCGCCGAAGTTATTGTTTATGGCACCGCTGTTAAATTTGTGAATAAATAAGAGAACACAACGAAACATCTCTTTTGTGTTATAAAAAAATGACGGCTTTTCGCCGTCATTTTTTATTTGTACATTTTTATTTTGTCTTTATTCTTCTCAATAAAATTGCCAAAACCATACCAACCGCAATAGCAACCACAAGGTCGAATATAACTGTCAGTAAAAAGGTTACAAGCAATATTAAAATATCACACTTGGTATCTGTTTTGATAACATTTAAAAACTTGCGCCATTCGCTCATATTATAAGCTACAACAAAAAGTATTGCAGCGATTGTTGGCATTGGAATAAGCGCTGCCAAAGGCATTAACACCAATAAAACGAGTAGTAAAACTACCGAATGCACCATTCCTGCAATACCCGTTCTGCCGCCGTTTTTAATGTTTGCGGCAGTTCTGGCAATAGCGCCTGTGGCGGGTATGCCACCAAACAAAACCGACAAAATATTACCAACACCTTGCGCGCAAAGTTCGGCATTGGAATTGTGCTTTTCGCCAACCATTCCGTCAGCCACAACGCAAGAAAGCAATGACTCAATACCCGCCAAAACCGCGATTGTCACAGCATTTGGAAGTGCCGATAAAACGGCATCCCCCGTTATTTCAAGTCCTGATACCGAGGGCTTGGGAAAACCTGACGGAATTGTATAAAGTTCACCGATAGTAAACACCCCACCATCAAGCACAGGTAAGAATTTAACCATTAAAGCGCCTACAATTACGGCTATGAGTGAGGGTGGTATTTTCTTTTCAAGGCGTGGGTAAAAAATCAAAATCGCAAGGGAAACCACACCCACTAAAAGCGACTGCCAACTGAAAGTTCCAATTGCGCCTATGTTAGCCTCGATTTTTTCAAGCGTTTCAATCGGTCTTATTCCGTTTTGGTATGTAAGCCCTAAAAAGTCCTTAATTTGCCCCACAAGAATTGTAACCGCAATACCCGAGGTAAAGCCTATAGTAATAGTTTTTGGTATAAACTTAATAAGTACACCGAGCTTGCACACACCCATAATTATAAGCATAATTCCTGCAAGTAAGGTGGATATAATAAGCCCGTTCATACCGTCGGTGGCAACAATCCCCGCAACGACTGTAGCAAAAGCCGCCGTGGGCCCCGCAATCTGCACAGTACTTCCGCCCAAAAGCGCCACTGCAAACCCCGCAAAAATCGCAGTATACACGCCACAAGCGGGTTCAACACCCGAGGCGAGCGCAAGCGCAATTGACAGCGGCAAGGCGATAATAGCCACAATCACACCTGCGATAATATCGTTCGCAAATTGTTTGGAAGTGTAGCCCTTAAGGCTTTCAAAAATCTTTGGTTTTAAATAAAATTCTTTCATTTTCTCACCCTTAAAGTAAAGTCAACCTATGAAGTATATCACAAAATTTCCATTATTGCAATTTTTAGTTAAAACTTCATCTTATTATAATCCAATAACTCATTTGGAG